>JAGASM010000027.1 GCA_017621735.1 Clostridia bacterium
AATGAAATTGCGACAACCTTGTATATTAGCGAAAACACTGTTAAGAAAAATATTTCGAGCATTTACACGAAGCTTAACGTTTCGTCAAGGAACGAACTATTTGCTCTTTTCAAGTAAAACTGAATAACTAAAAGCGAGAAAAGTCCGATTTTATCAATCGGGCTTTTTTTGCGCGTAAAATTGTTAAAAAACTGCGTGTATACTCGTTTGGGTAGGGCGTTTCGGGCAAAAAGTACCCGTTTTTACCCGAAAAGTACCCGAGCGGGTAATATACTTTCGATAGATTCTCGTGTATAATTTGGGCAAAATATAGGTGTGCAAAACAAGAAGACGGCAGACCGAATCTTGAAAGGAGGGGAAACGATGCTAAAAACAATAACTAAAAGAATCATAGATAGGTCTACGGATGCGTTTTTCAAATTCGAGTTTCATTGCGATAGATGCGGAGCAGGATGGGAGAGTGAAACGTATTGTTTCGAGCACGGATTTCCCGACAAACTTACCGAAGGTGAACAAAGAGCAAAAAATATTATGTGGAAAGTAGAGCACGATGCGGCACTTGAACGGGCGAATTTAGAAGCAAGACTGAAGTTCAATCAATGCAATTCCTGCGGAAGAATAATTTGCGACGAATGTTTTGCGATGGATGAAGACGAAGACTTATGTATTGATTGTGCAAGAAAAAACGGTTAAAAACAAAAGAGTTTAATATGGAGGAGTTTTTATGGGATTATTTGATAAGATCACGCGAGGGATATCTCGGGGCATAGGAAATGCAATCGGCAACGCAACGCAAAAAGCGGTGGAGAAAAAGGCAACGGAAGTTTTAACCCCTAAAATCAATCAGGCGGCGGATACGATCGCGGGCGGCTCCAAGCCGAGCGGAACGACGAATTCAAGTTCTCTCGACGGCGCGCTCGGTAATTTTACGAATGCGGTTAACGGATACGTGACGCAAGCGGCACAAAACATGAAGGTTTGCCCTAATTGCAATAAACCTACCTCATCGGATAAAAAGTTTTGCCCCGAATGCGGTACGGCGCTCCCCGATAAAACGGTTGCGCAAGCAGCAGTTTGTCCTAGTTGCGGAAAACAAAACAGTCTTTCCGAAAAATACTGTTCGGAGTGCGGAACAAAACTTCCAATCACGGTAGAAGCGGAGGAAAATCAAAGGAACTTAGACGAGCAAGTGATGAACGAATGGCAAGAAAAATTATCTAATTACCCAAGATGGCGGCTTGGTGGTACGGACTATAATTTGGAGTATTATGATGAAGGGTATTATATCTTTACAGCAAAATATCTTTCGCACGAAGAAGCGTATAGCGCCGTCATTTCCTATCGGGGGTTCTTAAAACAGAACGGTTTTAAGGAAGCAGGACAATATCCAAGTGTAGAACATTTATACAAAAAAGAAAACGGTGTGTGTTATCACGTAGATACCGAACATTGCTTTGAGGGTGATGCCGACCGTTTGACGATCGGGTTTGATAAGAGTGAGCCGCGCGGCGGGTTCGATTATGAAAAACCCGCACCGAAGAAGAAAGGATTTTTTGGATTATTTTAATAAAGGAGAAAAGCGACAATGAAAAAGAAAATAACGTTATTGATTTCGACGGTCATGGCGGTAGTGGTTTTCGGTTTGGCGGCGTGCGACGAAAATCCGCTCGGCGGGGTGCCTCTTACGTTTGAGCAAGTCGAAGGCAAGGTGCAGGAGATGCCGACTTCAACGGATGACGGGGAAATCGAAAATGCAATCGACGAGGTGTTTGGCGTAGACCTTAACCTTCCCGAAGGATCATATTCCGCGCAGACGTATACGATGGACGATGTGAGCATGTACGTGGTAACCGTATCGGGAGCAAACACAACCGCATCCGATTATTACAACAGCATCAAATCGGAAATGATTGAAAAAGGCTATACGGCAGAAGATGCCGACCTTGCATTTTATAAGGTTTCGGGTGCCGTGGTTTATTCGGCGTCGGTAGACGCGGACGGATCGGACGTGACGATCGCATTCGGAGCGACTTCGTTTACCCAACTTCCCGAAGGGGAAAATCCGGGTGGGACGGTTCCGGGCGGTACGACTCCGGGCGGTACGATACCGGGTGGGACGGTTCCGGGGGGATTGCCCGAAGGCAATCTGAATGCATTTCCCGCAGCGACCATCAACGGGATGTTCTCGGAGTTGGGTGTTACCATTCCAAACTGTACGTTGGGGAGCAGTTACAGCATTGATGAACAGTATACAAACGTAGAAAACGGGTTTGTATCCATTACCGTTACCTGCTACGGCATGACGGCGGAAGACAGAGAGGCTTATAAACAAGCGTTGAGGGACGCGGGGTTCCAAAGTCAATACTACCTCGTGTACAGTCACAGTAATCGGTTCTATTCCGATTTGGTAGCGAGCAGCACCTATCACGACGGCAATCAAACGTATACCGTTACGTTTTCGGCAACTTATGAGGAGCCCGCGTACACCCTTCCCGAAAACGTCCGCATTGATTACACGACGGACGGTTACTATTATTACACGGCGATCAAAATCGGGAACGATTACTACGTAAAAGAGGAAATGAGTTACGACGGCACGACGATGAACTTCGAAGAGGAACTGTACTATCGGTGGACGAACGAAGGTTGGGAGTTGTGGGAAAATTACGGCGACGGTTGGGAACAGAGCACTTACGGAAACGAAACGGAAATTGAATACGTAGAAGGCGATATTTTCGGTTTTATCGTAGAAGAGGCGGATATTCCCGATGAGGCCGTGCGAGGAGAAGATGCGACGCTGCTCGAAAAAACCGTGGAAGTGTGGGACTATGAGAGTTGGGGAACCACCACAAAATATTATAAAGACGCGGAAACGGGAATTCTTTTGAAGTACGAAGAAGGAATGTACGGCTATACGGCAGTGTATTCGGTAACCTCCATAGACACGACCGTAACCTCGTTCGGCGACGTTGAATTGCCGCAATAAAAAAGAAAAAAGAAAAAATAAATAAAACGGAGAAAACGACTATGATGAACAAACTTAAAAATAATTTGACTTATGTGTTTTGTGCAGGATTGGGGCTTTTGAACTTTATATTCTTGGCGTTTAATTACATAGCGTCGTTTGCGGAATACAGTTATGGAGGATACGGCAATTATTCGCAATCCTACGGCGTGAGCGGATATAAAGTTATGGATTTGTGGGAACTCAAATTCAGTGGTGTGATGAGTTCTATTATGCAACTTTTCATTCTGTTGCTTGGTATTGCTTTGCTTGCTTGGGGCGTGCTGGGGCTTTTGAAAGCGTTCGGCGTATTTGAAAAATTCCCCGACAGTCTTGGAAACGTTTCTTGCAAAAAGATCGGCGAATTTGGACTTTTCGGTTTAGCAGGTCTTAACGTATTGCTCCTTATTTTCCTTATTATCTTAACGGCAAGCAACACCGAAAAGAGTGAATACGGCTCGGCAGGTATCAAACTTTCGGCAGGGATCTTCATCGCACTCATCTTTACCGTAGGCGCAGTGGTTGCACTCAAAGTTTTAGAAAAGAAACTTCCTGCAACCGACGAAGGCGGAGAAACCGTAACCTATGTTTGCGGGAAATGTGGCAAGAAAGCGAAAGCAAAAGATAAATTCTGCAACGCTTGCGGCGGCGAAATTGAAAAGAAAGTTGTGGTAAAAGAAGAATACGCCTGTGAAAAGTGTGGCAAAAAAGCAACGGCAAAGGATAAGTTCTGTAACGGATGCGGCGGAGCTGTCGTAGTAAAGAAAGAAGAACCAAAAGAAGAAACGGCAACGATTGATGACGTTGTTCCACAAGGATAACTAAAATCGGGGGATAGGAAACTTTATCCCCCTAACGCATAGGAAAGCAAAGGATAACAAAAAGAATAAAAAGGAAAAACAAAAAAATAAAAAATGGAGGTAAACAAAATGAAAAAGTTTTTCTCAATAATCTTTTCATTGCTGATGATGTGTTCGTTTACGTTGACAGCGTGTAAGAACAACGATACGCCGCACACGTGTTCAAGCAAGTGTAGCGTATGTCAACATTGCACGGACGAAGATTGCACGGATTCGGCTTGTAGCAACAAGTGTCAAGGACACGGCGCAGAACATACTTGCGAAAGCGTGTGCCCGACGTGTGGCAGGTGCACGGATAGCTCGTGTACCGAAACGGCGTGCGTGAATAAGTGCCAAGGTCATACACCTGCACCCGGCACGCATACTTGTGAAAGCGTATGTCCTATTTGTGGAAACTGTATGGACGAAACGTGTACGGAAGACGAATGCGAAGAAAAGTGCGCAGGGCACGAGCAATCGGAAATGGCGGCGGCACAGTTCGTTGCAAACACGTCTAACTATTTGACGGACGCAAACGAAGGGATTTCGGCGGCAGCAGCGGCTCTCGGTAGCAGCGTTGAACTTTCTTATGCGGAGCCTTTCTTCCCGATTTCCCCGATGTCGGCAAGAACGACCACCCGTTCAAGCGGTGTAAAATTGCTGTCGGCAAGAACGTATAACGCGGGCAATTCCATCGTTCTTCTTTCGGATACGAAGGATGAAATGATGATGTGCGGAAAATGCGGAGAAGTGGAAGTTACCGTTGAGCAAAAGTATTGCGACGCTTGCAAAGAAGCAATGAGTGGACAAACGAATCCCAAGAATTATTCGACGGGAGAAGCGTTGGAACAATACATAATCTTCAATTCGGTAGCGAGAAAGATTCAACTTATCGTCGGTGCGACCGAATATTATACGGAACACGATTTCCCGTTCGCGACGGAAGACGAGCTTGCTCTGATCGGAACGGTTAAATTCGAGGGCGAATTGACCAAGCTTCTCAAAGAAATCGAAGATTACGAATTGAGCGCAAACGCAGACGGTTTCTACGTTATCGAAGAACCTACCTATGCAGACGGCACGTTTAATCCAGATACGGGCGAATTTGATAAAGATTTAGGCGGTCAAACGCTTATCTACAAAACCGTGCGCGGATATAAACTTGATGGCAACACCCTAATAACTTCGACGTATACGATTTCTTATGATTTTATGAACAACAACGAAGAAACGATAAGCGAAGAAATTTACAAAGAATATACGATGGACGGCAACAACTTCTATTATGAAAAGTATAAAGTGGTAGAAGGTCAAAAAGTCGTTGTCGATATGTTCGATATCATTAAAGAAGAAGCGGGCGATTATCTTGGCGACGTGTACTACGTACAAATGATATTGAACGGCGAAGAAGAAATTACGGGCATGCCTGCCGTTTACTTTGAAGAAGCGGTGGATCTCGCTGACCAATGGCAAACATACGTAAACGAAAAGATGGGTACGGGTTTACATACAGAAGTTCCCACCAAGGTTTACTTGAACGGCAGAATTCAAAAGGTCGATCGGGACGTAGAATACGACTTGTACTACTTCCGCGACTACGACTATGCGGTGGCGGGCTATGAAAGCACTTGCGAATTGCATCCTTGGACGGAGGAGTATTGGGAGGAATTATATCATTATACCTATACTCGTGGGGATTCCGCGCCGTTGCCCGAAAGCTGGAAAAACGGCTTCGATACCAGCTTGGGCGCAAACCTTGAAGGTATGATTGAAGATTCGTTATACGGTAAGTATGCTGAAACGCTCGTATTCAGAGCAAGCGGATATACGATGCTTCCTGAGGAAAATGCAAAATATTCGCCGTTTGAGCTTAAGGAATATAGCGTAACCTTGGACGTCAACGAAACTTATGATATCTTAGCTAGCTATGCGGACGGAGCGATTTATAATTACAGCTCGTCGAACGAGGACGTGGCGAGCGTAAGCGGTAACCAAGTGCAAGCGGGCGAAACGGAAGGCGAGGCGATTATTACCGTGCAACGGAATAATCTCGTGAGATATTTCTACGTAACCGTTCGCAACCGACTTGTTGCGGACAATCCCGAAGAAATGGTAATCCGTTTGAGCACGAGCGAGTTTGCGACGTTTAACGCTTATAGCAATCAAGACGACGAGATCGTATTCTCGTCCGATAACGCGGAAATCGTTACCATCGACGAAACGGGGCTGATTACCGCGCATAAGGAAGGTGCGACGGCGGTTTGGGCGGCTACGCAAGACGGTGAAAGATTTGAAAAGATGTTCGTTCGCGTGGTCGGCAGTACGGATATCGTATCGTTTTATCAACCGAACGAAGGCGGCGAGAGCGTAATTGCAACGACGCACCTTTTGGGGCTGGGTAAGATTTCCGTTACCTACGAAACGGTTTTGAGCTTGGATACCGAATATTATATGCTTTTCGAGGGCTTGGACGAGGGCGGCTCGTCTTATCAAGGCACTCCGATTAACGGGCTTCCGATTTATAATCTCCTCATCAACGGACGGAGTGCGGTGGATCATCCCGACGTGACGGTTGCGAGCGTTTACGAGGAGTACCAAAACGATACGGGCGGCACCAATTCGCATTTCCTCAATAATTACCGTAGCGTAACCTTCCATACGGCGGGAACGTACAAGTTTGAATTTTGGTATCAACACCAAGGCGGTGAATTTGTCGAAAGAGATACGAATCGACCCTCTTATTCGAATAACGTTCCCGTGAAGAACGTCGTGATTTTGGAAATCAATGTGACGGTTGGTACTCCGTATCCTTACAGATACGACAAAACCACGCACACCTACTACGTTTCAGATTACGCGGGCTTGCTTGCGTGGTACGACGCGCAACAGCTTAACAAAAGCACAAATCTCGTGCTTGAAGCGGACGTCAATATGCCGACCGACGCGGCGGAATTCTTGTTTGACCTTGACGGGGACGGCGTAAACGAAAGTAACTGGGGGCTTGAAACGAAGCTTTATACGGGCACGATTGACGGCAACGGTAAATATATTCGAGGCTTAACGATGAATATCGACGTGAGCGCGGATAAAGGTACGTACGTTGCTTTTGTGTCGCAGATGTTACACGGTGGCGTTATAAAGAACATTAATTTTGCGGACGGTCAAATAACGAGCGGTTATGTCAGCGGCGTCGTCGGTAGACTTGCCGGCGGCGAGGTTCTCAACTGTACCAATGCGAATACCCTTTTCGCTCGGAATAAGGCGGCGGGAATCGTACAAGATATTTGGTTCGGCGGACGGATTTTTGCTTGCGTGAATTACGGCTCGATCACTTGCGAAAACGGTGACGCGTCCGGAATCGTTTGCGGATATTCGGTAACCGTTGGCACTTACGCGACGGTTGTCGGTTGTATAAACTACGGTAGCGTACAGGGGAATATTGCAGGTGGTATCGTACCCCGCGGTGCGAATTGGAAGTTGTACGGCTGCGCCGATTTCGGAACGGTGACAGGAGAAACGTCGGGGAACGTGATTGCAAAACAGTCTCGGGGCGTAGGCTTGTACGGATGCGTCTATTCGTTAGACGAAGGCTTGAAGGTGTTAGAGCGATTGACAAATGAAAAAAAGGCAACCGTTTCTAATATAGGCATATTAGAAGACGCGATTGTAGAATTAAACGCGGCGATCGAGCAATACAACGCAACGGGTAGCGTAAAATGCAAGTACCGCTACGTTCTCAACACCAATCCCACGACCTCCGAGGCGTATCCTATTATTCTTCAAGAAGTGACGGACGCACAAGAATAAATCTATGCAACAACAAAAAGAGCATGCGAATTAACGTAGACGCTTTGAACTAACAAAGAACGGCGGTGGGCTTCGGCTCACCGCTCGTTATGTTTAATTTAAAAAAAGTAAAACGAAAGATGTGGAAATTGATGGCACTGGCTTGATAAAAATTTAAACTCTCAAAATGAAAGTTATCTTTCTTTTCCACTAGTTCGCCGACCATTTCAGGAATATACATTATAGCGTGAAAATGTAGCCTGTTTGTATCTGCGCCACGTTCCCATACGCCTATGTATTTCCATTGTAAACTCTGGTTGGGGTTTACAATCTTTTTTTATATAAGTCCTTGAAATTCCTAGGACTTTGAAGACAAAAGAGTCAAGATTGTAAGGCTGCAATGTGTCTACGCGCGCGTACGCTACTTTTCGTGCAAAGATTGTAAAAATTACTTATCGTTCGATGGTTGGGCAATTCTTGGGTAAGATAATAGAGTAAGAGAAAGCGACAGCCGTATTGTATTAAAAAGAAAAAGGGGTATAAAAACCCCTTAAAACGAATAAAAGACAAAGAAAAAGACACACACGGTAGAATTTTAACATTCCTTTCGTGTGTGTCTTGATGGCGCAGAGAAGAGGATTCGAACCTCCGGATGAGTTCTCCCCATCACACGATTTCCAATCGTGCTCCTTAAACCACTCAGACATCTCTGCAAAGCCTATTTATTATAAAATATCATTTGAAAAAAAGCAAGCGTTTTTCAATCAAACATAAAAAATTTTCTTTCTTTTCTAAAACCGTTGCGGGAAAGAAAATTTTATGATACAATATTTTTATCAAAATATAGGGGTAATGATATGAAGAAAATGATGGGAAGTTGTCTTGCGGGTGTTTTGCTCGCAAGCGCGTGCAGTTGTCTTGTCGGTTGCGGTGGGGAGATTCCTCCGCTCGACGGAAAATTAAAAGAGTTTGAAAATCCTGCGGTAACCTTGCGGGCGAACGCGGACGAGGGGAAAGAGATTTCCGATTCCCTTTACGGGCTCTTTTTAGAGGATATCAACTACGCGACGTACGCGATGGACGATAACCTTATTTTGAACAGCACGGGAAAATTCGAGCAAACGCGTTGGAGCGCGGTTGGGAGTGCGGAACTCAACTGGGAGGAAACAGGGAGCATTTCCGCCGTCAATCCCGGTTATTTGGAATTGTCCGTATACGACGCGGGGACGGGAATCAAATACAATGGGGACGGCTATTATCCGCTTGCCGTCGTCAAAGACACGAAGTATCGCTTCTCCACCTTCCTCCGCACGGACGGCTTTACGGGAAACATGAAAATTGCCGTGAAAAATGCAAGCGGAAAGGTGTTTGCGGAAAAGACGGTAGAAATTGCCGAGCAAGAAGAATGGGTAAAATATTCCACCGAACTTACGGCGCTGGATTCTGCGGATAAAAACATCTATTTAGAAATTACGTTTGACGAGGTTGGCGTCGTGCACCTCGACGGCATGGCGTTTGAAACGCTCGACAGCACGGTCGGCATCAAAAACTACTTTTACAACGCGATCAACGACTTAAATCCTTCTTTCATCCGTTTCCCCGGTGGGTGCGTCATTGAAGGAAAGAACATGGACGGCGCGTACGACTGGAAAAATTCCATCGGCGTAGACGGGAGCGGAAAACCCGAAAAACTGACTTATAACCTTATCAAAGACGGGGAAACGACTCAAGTAACCACAACGGGCGAGCCGATTACCCGCACCGCAAACATGAATATTTGGGTAGGCGTTTCGTACGATATGAGTTATCAACTCGGATTTTACGATTATTTCTTGCTTTGCGAATCGGTTGGAGCAAGCGCGATTCCGATCGTCAACTGCGGCATGGCTTGTATGATTCAAAGCAACGGCGCGGACTTTGCAGGGCGTAACGGAAACGGCGTAGACGACTACATTCAAGACGCACTCGATCTCGTTGCGTTTGCCAAGGGGAGTGTGGATTCCGCGGACGCGAACGAAGCGGCATGGGCGCAAGTGCGCGCGGACATGGGGCACCCCGAGCCTTTTGAAATGGACTATCTCGGCATCGGAAACGAGCAATGGGGGAATAAGTACTTTGGGTACTATCAACGCTTTGTAGAGGCGTTTAAGGCGGCGAGAGGGACAAATCCCGAACTGTATAACGGCGTAGAACTTATCGTCGGAAACGGGCCTTCGATTACGGACGTCGAGAGAAACGGTACGGGCGGTACGGCAAAGCGCGCGGCGGAAGTCTATAAAAACGCAGGGCGTATTTCCTCCCTTTCCGAATACGGCGTGCACGACCACCACTATTATATGAACTATTCGGAATTTTTCCAGTATGCAAACCTCTACGACGGTTATACGCGCGGTGGGGATATGGGGTACGACGTATTCGTCGGAGAGTATTCCGCAAATCAAATTTCCAACCCTTACTTCCCTTCGGCGAAGAATGCATGGATTACCGCGCTTGCGGAAGCGGCGTACATGACGGGACTTGAACGCAACGGGGACGTCGTAAAACTTGCGGCGTATGCGCCGATGTTCGGCAATGCGACCGATTCTTTCAATCAGTGGCAAGTAGACATGATGTACTACACGAATACGGAGTTGGTGCTTTCTGCAAACTACTACGTACAACAGTTGTTTGCGCAAAACGCGGGGGATTTTGCCCTCACGACGGAACGGGAAAATGCGACGTGGTTTGATTCTCAATTCAAGCTCGTCTACAATTCTCAACAAACGGCGGATAAACTTTATTACGTTATGAGTAAAGACAGCGCGACGGGGGACGTCATCATCAAACTCGTCAACGCGAGCGGAGAAAACGTCGACGTCAACATCTCCATTGACGCAATGAAGATGAAGGGGTACGCAGAAGTCGTCAAATTGCAAAACGGCGATACGACGGCGTTTAACTCGTTGACGGAGAAAAAGATCACGCCGCAATACCTCAATCTTGGCGTAGACGGAGTGATCGGTTACACGGCGGAAGCGGGCAGCGTAACTTCTATTCGCGTCAAAGCAAAATAATAAAAAAACGGGCGTATGCCCGTTTTTTTCGCTTTCTCTTCCGAAAAAACCGCGCGTGAGGTTGACGGGGCGAGGAGAATGGGGTATAATAAGCGAGGAAAAACTGTGAGGAAAAAAAGATGAATTACAGAGAAGAATCGTTAAAAAAACACGGCGAATGGAAGGGGAAAATCGAGGTTGTTTCCCGCGTGGAGGTGGATTCGAGGGAGAAACTTTCCCTTGCCTACACTCCGGGCGTTGCGGAGCCTTGCTTTGCCATTCACCAAGATATTACAAAGAGTTTTGAACTGACTCGCCGTTGGAATACCGTTCCCGTCATTACGGACGGCACGGCGATCTTGGGGCTTGGGGACATCGGCCCCGAGGCGGGAATGCCCGTTATGGAGGGCAAATGCGCTCTCTTTAAGGCGTACGGCGACGTGGACGCCATTCCGCTTTGTATTCGTTCAAAAGACGTGGACGAAATCGTTCGCACGGTAAAGTTGCTTGCGGGTTCGTTCGGCGGAATCAATTTGGAAGATATTTCCGCGCCCCGCTGTTTTGAAATTGAACGTCGGCTCAAAGAGGAGTTGGAGATCCCCGTATTCCACGACGATCAGCACGGGACGGCAATCGTCTTGACGGCGGCGCTTCAAAACGCCTTGCGCCTCGTCGGAAAAAAAGCGGAAGAGGTTTCCGTCGTCATCAACGGCGCGGGGGCGGCGGGAATTGCCATTGCAAAGTTCCTTCTCCGTTTCGGCGTGAAAGATATCGTTATGTGCGATAAAGAGGGGCTTCTTTGCGAAGGGGAACAAACGAATAACGCGGCGCATGCGGAAATCGCAACGCTCACAAACCGCCGTTTCTTAAAGGGAAAACTTGCCGACGCAATGAAGGGGGCGGACGTATTTATCGGGGTTTCCGTTGCCAACTGCGTTACCAAAGAAATGGTGCGCTCGATGGCGGATCGTGCAATCGTCTTTACCATGGCAAATCCCGTACCCGAAATTTCCCGCGAGGACGCGCTTGAGGCGGGTGCGGCAATCGTCGGAACGGGGTCTTCCGAAAAACCCAACCAAATCAACAACGTGCTCGTATTCCCGGGGCTTTTCCGCGGAGCGCTCGACGTGCGCGCAAAGCAAATTAACTGGGAAATGATGTTTGCGGCGTCCAAAGCGATTGCCGATTGCGTTTTGGAAGGAGAACTTTCGCCCGACTACATTCTTCCGTATGCGTACGATAAGCGCGCGCACAACGCGGTTGCAAATGCTGTTTCAGAAGCGGCAAACAAAACGGGCGTCAATCAAATTTGATGAAACTTGAGTTTGAACTCGTTCCCGACGGGTGCTGGTACAGTAATTTACGTTCGCTGCTTTCGCAAAGGCAATGGGATGCCGTTCGCAAAGACGCTTATGCGCGTTCGGGCGGAGCGTGCACGGTTTGCGGGGTAAAGACAAGGTATTTGGACGCACACGAGCGTTGGGGCTACGACGAGGAAAAGGGGATTCAAAAACTGTTGGACGTCGTCGCTTTGTGCAAAGACTGTCATGCCGTCGTTCATATCGGACGCACGCAACTTTTGGGGGACGAAAAGCGGGCGTGTGAGCATTTTATGAAGGTGAACGGAGTGAGTTATGCGGAATACCGCGCGGCGCTCGGAAGGGCGAACGAGGTGCACCGCAGGCGAAATCGGGTGAGCGAATGGGCGCTTGATTTAACTTGGCTCAATCGCTTTTGCGAAAAGAATTTTTTAGACGGAAAAGACCGCTGAAACGGTTGACTTAAACGGGAAAAGAGTTTACAATATTAGCGAACGGAAAATGACGTTTGCGGGAATGAAGACGAAAGAAAAAAATCAGGAAGGAATCGCAGCATGATCACACACGGAAACGAAATTAAACTGTTTGCAGGCAACTCGAACCGTCCTTTGGCGGAAGCAATCGCCAAAAAACTGAACACGACGCTCGGCGATATCGAAGTAAGTAAGTTTTCCGACGGGGAAACGAGCGTACATATCGGCGAAACCGTTCGCGGAAAAGACCTTTTCATCATTCAATCGACTTCTTATCCCGTCAACGATAATTTGATGGAACTTCTCATCATGATCGACGCGGCGAAGCGTGCGTCCGCAGGGCGTATTACGGCGGTAATTCCCTATTTTGGGTATGCCCGTCAAGACAGAAAGGCTCGTTCGCGCGATCCGATTACCGCAAAACTCGTAGCGGATTTGATTACTTCTGCGGGCGCGGACCGCGTTCTCACGATGGATTTGCACGCGGCGCAAATTCAAGGATTTTTCAATATCCCGCTCGACAACTTGCTCGGCGGACCGACGCTTTACAATTACTTTGCGGATAAAATGGACGAAAACTATATCGTCGTATCTCCCGACGTTGGGAGCGTAAACCGTGCAAGAAAGGTTGCGGAACGCCTCAACTGTCAAATGGCAATTATTGACAAACGCCGTCCGAAGGCAAACGTCATGGAAGTTATGAACATCATCGGAAACGTCAAGGGCAAAAAATGCTTGATGGTTGACGATATGATCGATACGGCGGGGACGATCGTTCAAGGCGCGCAAGCGCTTGCCGATCAAGGCGCGGAGGAAATTTACGCTTGCTGTACGCACGCCGTCCTTTCCGGACCTGCGATCGAGCGGTTGAAGAATTCGCCGATCAAAGAACTCGTCATGCTCGACACCGTACAACTTCCCGAAGAGAAGAAACTCGACAACATTAAAATTTTGTCGGTTGCGGATAAGTTCGCGGCGGCAATCGAGAACGTATATCTCGATAAGCCGATGAGTAAAATTTACGACTGATTACGGAATCACAAATCCGCCGCTCGTTTAGGCGGCGGATTTTTCATAAGGAGCGCTATGTATTTAATTGTCGGACTCGGAAATCCGGACGCAAAGTATCAAACGACCTTTCATAATATGGGATATCTTGCGGTAGGGGACGTTGCGGAAAAACTTGGGGTAAAATTCAAGAAGAAAGAATGCGAAGCGATGACTGCGGAAGCAAACGTAAGGGGCGAAAAGGTCATTCTTGCCCGTCCGCTTACTTACATGAATGCCTCGGGGCGCGCAGTCAAACAACTCATGGCGCGGTACAAACTTTCACCCGACCAAATCGTCGTCATATACGACGATTACGACCTTCCCAAGGGGCACGTTCGCATTCGTCCGTCGGGAAGCGCGGGAACGCATAACGGAATGCGCTCGATCATTGCGGAAACAGGGATTTCGGCGTTTGCGCGGATTCGCATAGGGATTCGCGACGAAGAGGTAAAAATCCCCATTATAAATTATGTGTTAGCCAACGTGAAGAAGGAGGATTATGACCTTTTCACATCTGCTTGCAACCGTGCGGCGGATGCGGCAATCGCGCTTGCCGAGGGGGCGAGCGTGGAAAACGTCATGACCAAATATAACGGATGAACGGCTTTCTTACCTTTGACAAAATAGGCGGAGAATATGCTCTGCTCGGCGAAACGATCCGTCGCGGTGTTCCCGCGGCGGTTTTCGGCGTTTCGGACGAGCAAAAGTACTTGATCGCCTCTTTGGTGGAAAAACGCGCCGTTTACGTTGCGGCGGATGCGCTTACTGCAAAGCGCGCATTTGCATCGATTTCCGCGCTTTCGAGTAAAAAATGCGCGCTTCTTATGGCGAAAGACGAGGTGCTCATCTATCGCAAAGCACTCTCCAAAGATGCGCTTTACCGCCGTTTGACCGCGCTTTACGAATGGCAAGAGGGGGCGGATATTCTCATATGCGACGTGGAGGCTGCAATTCAGTTGTTGCCGAGAAAACTGCCCGTTTTTCGCTTAAAAGTCGGTGGGGAAACGGTGCTTTCCGACCTCGTGCGTTCGCTCGTTCAATGTGGGTATACGCGCGAATACGCCGTGGAAGGGAAGGGTTCGTTTGCCGTGCGCGGGGACATTCTCGATATTTGGGCAATCAATGAAGAGCATCCTGTAAGAGTTGACTTTTTCGGCGATGAGGTAGAGGCGATAAAACCGTACGACGAAGGGACGGGCGAGCGTTTAGAACAGGTATTTTCGCTTGATATCGTATCGGCAACGGACGTCGTTTTATCTGATGGGGACGAAGAGGAGATTCGCTCTGCCCTTGCGCAAGAGTTAAAAAACGCGCCTTCTTCTGCAGCGTATGCGCGCATGAAGAGCATTACGGACGACGTGTTATCCGCGGAAATTACGTCGGAATACGTTCTTCCGCTCCTCCGTTCTTCATGCGATTTATTTTCCCTTTTAGGAGAAGAAACGCTTTTGATTTTCGACGAGTGCAAACTCGTTCACGATAAACTCGACGGGCTTTATAAGGAGCATTTCGAGCGGTTTTCCCTCCTGCACGATGGGGGAGAAGCGATGGGCTTTACCGTTCGTCAATACGTCGATCGGGACGATTTTTTCTCTAACGTAATCTCTTTTTCGGTACTTTCCCTTGCGACGTTTATGGGAAACACCTACTTTTTCAATCCGCTTTCCATTCAAAATTTTACGTCGTCGCCCGTTCCGCGCTACTTAAATTCTCTTCCCGATTTAACGGTAGATTTGAAAGCGTGGATGAAAACGGGATATCGCGTCGTTTTGTGGTGCGGTACGGAATTGCGCGCGGAAAAAATGCGCGAAGAGTTGGGGGAAAATTATCTTCCTTTATCCGCACTCCCGACGGACGTTGCGTCCTTCAAAGGAATTTACGTGACGGAAGAAGAACTTGATCACGGTTTGATTCTCCACGAGTGCAAGTTGGTGTTTGTCGGCACGGGGGATATGTTTACGAAAGCTACCCCCAAGCGCCGTATTAAAAAGAAACGCGGGGATATTTTTCTTGCGCCCGAAGTGGGCGATTTTGCCGTGCACGAAACGCACGGGATCGGCAAAATTACGGGAACAAAGCGCATTGAAACGACGGACGGAATCAAAGAATACGTCGCCCTTGAATATAAGGACGGCGACGCATTGTACGTTCCCGTCGAACAAATGGACGTTTTGTCCAAGTACATGGGCGGAGATAATCCCACTCTATCCAAAATCGGTGGGGGAGAGTTTGAACGGGTAAAGGCACGCGTTCGCGCTTCCCTCAAAAAAATGGCGTTCGACTTAAAGCAACTGTATTCCGAGCGTCAAGAACAAAAAGGATATTCCTATCCTGCCTATCCCGAATTGATGGAGGAATTTGAATCGGCGTTCCCCCATGAGGATACGCCCGATCAACGTTCTTCGGTGGAAGAAATTAAGGCGGATATGTGTTCAGAAAAGGTGATGGATCGCCTTCTTTGCGGGGACGTCGGGTTTGGAAAGACGGAAGTCGCCCTTCGCGCCGCTTACTTGTGCATTCTTGCGGGACGGCAAGTTGCGCTCATGTGCCCGAGCACCGTTTTGAGTGAGCAACATTATCAAACGGCGGTAGAGCGCATGCAAGAATTTGGCGTTCGCGTCGCGTGCTTAAACCGTTTCCGCACGCCAAAAGAGCAGGAACGGATTTTGGAAGGATTGCAAAAAGGGGAAATCGACCTTGTCGTCGGGACGCATAGGCTTCTTTCTAAAGACGTCAAATTCCACGACTTGGGGTTGCTTCTCCTTGACGAAGAACAACGGTTCGGCGTAGAACACAAGGAAAAAATTAAGACGTACAAAAAGGACGTCGATTGTTTGACGATGACGGCGACGCCCATTCCGCGCACGTTGCATATGTCCCTTTCCGGAATTCGCGATATTTCCACCATTCAAACGCCGCCGCACGCACGGTTGCCCGTTCAAACGTACGTTGCGGAGGAAACGGAAACGCTTATTCGCGACGCTTGCGTCAGAGAACTTTCTCGCGGTGGGCAGGTGTTCGTACTTTACAATAAAGTAGAGAGCATTCACACGTTTGCGCACCGCTTAACGCAAATCGTACCCGAGGCGCGGGTATGCGTTGCGCACGGGCGTATGGAAAAGAATGCGTTGGAGGCAAACGTTTTCGGGTTTTACCGCGGGGAATACGACGTGCTTGTAACCACGACGATCATCGAAAACGGAATCGACCTTCCGAATGCAAATACTCTCGTCGTAATCGACGCGGATCGGCTTGGGATTTCTCAACTTTATCAACTGCGCGGGCGCGTTGGGCGCAGCAATCGCCTTGCCCACGCCTATTTTACCTACAAGCCGGAACGGGTTATGACGCAAAACGCCTCCGAGCGGTTAAAAGCGATTATGCAATTTACCGAACTCGGATCCGGGTTCAAAATCGCTATGCGCGATTTGGAAATTCGCGGCGCGGGGAACGTGCTCGGCGCCGAACAGCACGGACATATGGATAAGGTCGGATATGAACTGTATGCCAAGATCCTCAAAGAGGAATTGACGGGACAAACGCAATCGGCGTGCGATCTCGACATCAAGGCGACGGCGTATATTCCCGAATCTTACGTCGAATCGAACGCGGGGAGAATGGATTGCTATAAGCAAATTGCGGAAATTCGCACGCCGGAAGATTACAAACGCGTATGTACGTCGATGGAAGAACAGTACGGACCGCTTCCGCCCGAAACGGTAAACCTTCTCGTAATCGCCGTAATGAAGAGTTACGCACACGCCTTCCACGTGGTAAAAATTACCGTCAACGCAAAGGGCGGTGCGCTTGAATTCGACTCGATTTCCGCGCTTGCCGACAACCGTTTGGCGCAGGCGATGGAAAAATTCCGCTCCGTCGTCAGTTTGGATATGACGAGCGCGCCCGTTTTGCGTTTCCGTCCCGTCGATTCGGGGAGTAAGACGATGGTGCAAATGACAAAATTTCTAAAATTTGCTTCAACTTTTGCTTGATTTTCACGAAAAAAGATTGCACTTATTTTGAAAATAAGTTATAATAGATAAAGTACGTGATATTCGGGGGATTTTCCTTCGAGTTCCAGATAACAGTTCGGAGAATTGATTTATGAAAATGAACAAAAAAGCATTTGCGTTATCCCTTGCGGCGGTCGTCGCTTGCGGAACGCTCGCGGGATGCGATCTCATTACCACGGATTCCGAAAAGGATATGTTGCAGGTCGTAGCGGAAGTTGATATCAGCAAGGGTGCCGATTTCGCGGAAGGAAAGCAGTACGCCGAATATGCGGACATCATTCAACCCTCCTCCGTCTTAAAGCGCGAAATGGTTGCAAACTTCCTCAGTACCGGCTATCAGTACGTTCAAAACGGAACGTCTTATGCGGAAACTTTCGATCTCATCAAAGAGAGTCTTGTCAACCGCAAGATGCTCATTCAATACGCGAAAGTATACTTGTTTGAAAACGCGGAATACACGGCGCAAGGGTACGAAAACGCCGTTGCGGAAGCAGAAAACAAAGAACTTGCGGGCTTGCGCTATTTCCTTACGGAAGAAGAACAGGCGCTTGCGGAATATCAACTGAAAGTGATGGTCAACAACACCATCGACTCGCAAGAAAAGAGCATTATCACCGCGGAAGAGGACGTCAACGACGTTAGCGTGCGTACGACGCCTACGGGAATCGACACGAAGAACGAGGACTACTACGACGCCGCTTATAAAATCTACACGGGTAAGAATTCCGCGTCCGATTGCGGAAGTTACGAAACGGTAGACGGCAGCACGCCTACGACGAGAAAGAAGGCATATAACTCCTTCCTCTCCAACTTGCTTGCAAACAACCTTCTTGCGGAAGGGGAAGACGTCAGCAAGTTTGAAAACCTCAACTATTACGAAATTGAATTGCAAACGGCATTTGAAGACGCGCTTCTTCAAAAATTAGCGGAAGCGTACGAGGAAAAGGCGGAAAGCACGTTGACGGAAGCGTACGTTCAGGGCAAATATGCGCAAACGCTCGCAACGCAAAAAGAAACGTTTGCAAACAAATCCACGTTTGAAACGGCGCTCGACGGTATTTCGGATACGTCGTTCGTATTGACGGCTCCTCATACGGAATACGGTTTTGTCATCAACATTCTTCTTCCTTTCTCCAAGACGCAATCCAACTATCTTGCAATGGATAACGGAAACGAATGGCAAAAGTTTGAAACGCGCGCAAGCGTTTTGAAGAACGTCAAGGCAACCGACCAACGGGAATCGTGGTTTACGGGCAGCGTTGACTATTCGTATGAAGCGGCGGAAAACGAAGCGTACGAAGGCCGTAGCCACCTCTTCTTTGAAGACAGTATAAAGGCAACGGAAAACAGCGCTTACGAAGCGGTGAAGAACTACTACGGTAAGTATGCGTACAACGGAACCGTTTCTTACGACGAAGAGGAAAAGGAATACACCTTGACGCCCAACAAAATCGACATCGACGGATTTATCGGGGAAATGGAAGGCTATCTCCGCAGTGCAGGTCTTACCGTAGCGAGCGGAACTCCCACCGTAGGTTATTACGACGAGCACGACGAAGATTACTATTACACGACGGATGCAAACGGCAACAAGGTCGTTGACTATTCTAAATTCCTCTATTATCAAGGAAATGTAGTTTTCGATACGTTCAATGCAAACGAAGTATTCGTTGCGGGAACGGACGTCAATAAGGCAATGTCGGTTGTAAACGAACTCTCGTTTGCATATAATACGGATACGGCGGGCTTGAATACGTATCTCGGCTATGCGGTTTCCGCTTACGATACGTCGTTTGTCAGTGAATTTGAATACGCGGCAAAAGCAGCGGTGCTTGGCGGCGTGGGTACGTATACGGTTGCGCCTTCCACTTACGGTTGGCACATCATGTACTGTACGTTCACTTACGAAAACGCAGATCCTTATACGTTCGATTATAGCGATATCGACCGCGAAGGTTCTTTCTCCAACCTCTATTACGAGGCGTTGAAGGCGTCCACCGTCGAAGGTTACTCGAGTGCAATGCAAACGCAAATCGTAAACAACTACGTATCTTGCGTTACCGTTTACGAAGAAGCGTATGCGGACTTGAAAGATTTGGACAATCGAGTTTAATAAAAAATTGAAAGGACAGATTGCATGGAACTTTGGGAAGCAATTTGGAAATCAATCGCATTAGGTACGGTGCAGGGGCTCACGGAGTTCCTGCCCGTTTCTTCGAGCGGGCATTTAACGTTACTGCAAAGAATGTTAGGGTACGATCTTGGCGGCGGAAGTATGACGTTCGTCAATATCATGCTCCATTTCGGCACGTTGCTTGCCGTTGTCGTCGTATTTTGGAAGGATATTCTCGCTCTTTTCAAAAAGCCGTTTAAGATGTTGGGATTTCTCGTTTTAGCGACCATTCCCGCCGGCGTCGTCGGACTTCTTTTTAACGACAAGATCGACGAGATTTTTTCGGGAAGCAGCGGGCTTTTCTATTTGGCGATTTGCTTTGCGACGACGGCGCTTATTTTGCTCATCACCGAACTTGTAGCGAAAAACCGCAAAAAGACGTCGGGGCTGAATATAAAGAGTTCCCTTTGCATGGGGGTTGTGCAAGCCATTGCGCTCTTCCCCGGAATTTCCCGCAGCGGTTCTACGATTGCGGCGGGTACGATCAGCGGAGCAAAGACGGAAGACGTTGCAAAGTTCTCCTTCCTCATGAGCATTCCCGTTATATTAGGGAGTGTAGCGGTCAGTTTGAAGGGGGTAATTTTTGATGAGCCGGAGGTGATAACTGCAATGGGAACGAACGGCATCATCGGAATTGTCGTCGGCATCGTCTTTTCCGCCGTTTCCGGATTCTTTGCAATTAAAATTATGTTGAAAGTAATCGGAAAGGGGAATTATAAATGGTTCTCTTTGTACCTTGTTCTTTTGAGCCTTACCTGTATTTGGTTTGACGTGCAAAATCTTCTTCCGCTTATTTGAGTATAAAAGAAGAAAAACCTCTCATACTGACGGTATCGGAGGTGAATTATGAAGTTAAATTGTGGCGACATCTGTCCCAAGACGGGTGCTTACAAAGTGGTCAATCGCGAAGGCAAGACGATTAATACCGTCTACGTTGGTGCAGGCGAAAAGATGCCTCCCACGCAAATTTCCGACTGCCATTACGAATCGGAAAACTAAATGGAAATCCCGTACGTTTTCGTACGGGATTTTTTCACGCATTTTTTCTCTCCGTCATACTATGAAGAAAACGGAGGGGCTTATGGAGAATCGTAGAAAAAGGGAATATCCGTCGCTCGACGGGGTGGGAGAAGACCACCGATCTTTGCGGATTATCTCTCCTGCTTATGCGGGGCGGGAGGGGGAAATGACGGCAATTTTGCAATACGTATATCAAAGTATTGTACTTGGGGCGCGGTGTGAGGAAGAAGTGGCGCGTGCGTTGCATCAAATTTCCGTCGACGAAATGATGCATTTGCAACTTTTAGGCACGCTGATTTGCAAGCTCGGTGCGCCGCCGACGTTTACAAGTTGTCCGCCTTATCCCGTCGGATATTATTCGGCGTCTAACGTCGATTATACGCGTTCGCCGCAAAAGATGATCTTATCCGACATTGCCGCCGAGCGCGCCGCCATCGCCGCATACGAGAAGATGTTATTACAACTGACGAACGAACGGGTGCGTGCGGTGATTTCCGCTATTTGCGAGGAGGAACGGGAGCATCTTTGCCGCTTGGAAACGTTGCTTTTGCAAGTTTGAGTTTAGGGGAATTTTTCGGGTAAAAATTTCCAGTATCGGACGGGGAGATATCCCCGCATTTGTTTGAGTCGTTCCCGCGAGGGAATGTTTACGCTCTGGTAATATTTTCGCCAAAGAGATTGCCACGCCCTTTCGTCGGCGGAAAGAAGGACGTCCGCACGGTCGAGCGGGGCAAGGAAACTGTTTTTTCCGTCGTAAACGGCGGCTTTTTTGCGCGAAACGTCGTGCAAAACGAATGGAAATTCGGGCAACCGCGCGCGAAAGTGCGGAAGAAGTAAATCGCAAATATCGTGATCGGGAGAGAGCGGCGCATAAAGCGCGCCGCTTGCGCTTTCCATAAATCGGACGAACCCTTTTAAGCGATGAAGTTCCCACGTTACCCGTTGCATACATTCGGTTGCGGCGACGACGTCCCCGTTTGCAAGCATATTGCGGACGGGCTTTTTTTCCTTTGCGACAAGTTGCAAATAGCGAAAGGCGATTTGCGCGTTGTTGGGATCGCTGCTTCGGAGTAGGGTGGTAAGGTCGGACATGCTCTGTTTATCCGCTTGTAACAAGCGGGCTTCCGCTTTTTTCGCCTTTTGTGCGTCGGCGGAAATAAACATGCAATCCTCCCCGAGGGTGAGTTGTTTTTGCTTGCTTGTGAGAAAGGCGTTTTCATCGCAAAACGCCACGACGAGCGCCGTCAAAAACCCTTCTTTTGTACCGTCGAAAAAATAAATCATAATTGACCCGTAAGCGCTTTTTGCGCGTTGTTTCCATCGGAAAAAAGACTCAGTTGCACGGCGGAGTTTGATTGTTCTTCCGCGGCGAGAAAGCCTTTGATTGCCGATTGCTGTTTTGCTCCGTAAAATTTTCCGTTGCAAGTGATAAAATGTTTGGCGCGTTTTAATACGACGCGCATTTTTTTCAAGTGTTCAAATTCAAGTTTGCAATATTTTCGCGCTTCGGTGATCTTATACGCGCTTTTCGTGCCGATTCCCGGGGTGCGCAATAAAACTTCGAGCGGCGCGCGGTTGATTTCAATGGGGAAAAGGTGCATATTGCGCAACGCCCATGCGCATTTGGGATCGTATTCAAGGGGAAGGTTTTCTTCCGTCGGCGCAATCTCTTCGGCGGAAAATCCGTAAAACCGCATAAGCCAGTCCGCCTGATACAATCGGTGTTCTCGTAATTGTCCGACGGGGAGATCGGGCAATAGAGAATCGTGTACGACGGGGACGTAAGAGGAATAGTAAACGCGTTTCAACCCCGTTTTGCGGTAAAGGGACTGCGAGAGGCGTAAAATTCGTCCGTCCGTTTCGGGGCTTGCGCCGACGATCATTTGCGTCGTTTGTCCGGCGGGAAGAAACAACCCCTTTCGTTTTTCCGCGCGGAAAATTTGCGCGTCCCGTGCGAGCGTTTGCATCGGGAGAAGGAGGCTCTCTTTGCTTTTTTGCGGGGCAAGCAAGCGCAAACTCGCCTCGGAGGGGAGTTCGACGTTATAACTCATTCTATCTACGTACGAGGCTGCTTCCCGCGAGAGCGCCATGTCTGCGCGCGGAATCCCTTTTAAGTGAATATAGCCGTGAAAGCGGTATTCCGTTCGCAATTTTTTGACGGTGAGAAGAAGCCGTTCCATGGTGTAATCGGGGCTTTTTGTAACGGCGGAAGAGAGGAAAAGTCCTTCGATGTAATTTCGCTTGTAAAAGTCGAAGGTGAGCGACGCAATTTCATCGGGCGTTGCCTCCGCACGCGTGACGTCTGCCTTTGCGCGGTTGGGGCAGTATTTGCAGTCGTAAATACAGTCGTTGCTCAAAAGGATTTTCAATAAGGAAATACACCGCCCGTCCGGGGTGAACGAGTGGCAACAGCCTGCGGCGTATCCGTTTCCCATTCCGCCGACGTTTTTCCGTCCGCTTCCCGAGGAAGAGCAAGATACGTCGTACTTTGCGCCTTCCGTCAAAATTTTTAACTTCTCTTCGGATATCATGCGTATATTATAGCGCAATGAAAAACAAAAGTCAAACATTTGTTCGCATTATCACAAAAATTTCAAACTTTGTCTATTGCAGGCGGAAAAGAAATGTGATATAATAGAGAAAAAGAAAAAATGTTTTTTCTCCGCCCTTTTGCGGTATATAAAGATAAGGAGTTTGTCATGAAAGTTTTAATAGTCGACGACGAAGAGATGATCCGCGCCGTTTTGCGGGAATACGTTGAGTTTGAAGGCGGTACGGCGGATGAGGCGCAAGACGGCATGGAGGCGGTAAAAAAATGCCGTACGGAAGATTACGACATCGTCCTTATGGACGTGATGATGCCTCGGTTGGACGGTTTTTCGGCGGTAAAGGAAATTAAAAAAATCAAAGACGTGCCTATTATCATGCTTTCCGCCCGCGGAGAAGAATACGACAAACTGTTTGGGTTTGAGTTGGGGGTCGACGATTACGTAACCAAGCCGTTTTCTCCCAAAGAGGTGATGGCGCGGATTCACGCGGTTACAAATCGCCATGTGAGCGGAAAGGGACGTCCTATCGGCGAGTTGGTAGAGATTGAGGGGTTGAAAATCGATATGCTCGGTCGGGACGTATACGTCGACGGACAAAAGGCGGAATTGACGCCGAAAGAGTATGAACTTCTCTTTTATTTCGTCAGAAACGAGGGGATTGCACTCACGCGGGAAAAATTACTCGCGGACGTTTGGGGTTACGATTTTTACGGCGACGACCGCACGGTTGACACGCACGTAAAAATGTTGCGCGGGAACTTAAAAGAGTACCGCAAATTTATCGTTACATTACGGGGGCTTGGCTATAAGTTCGAGCGTTAAATATGAGGACGAAAAACACGGCAAAAAAGAGAAAAGGAATGAGCCTGAGCACAATGTTGTGGTTGGGTTTTTCCCTTTTCGCAGTTGCCGTCGTTTTTATTTTTAGCGCGGTGCAAGGCGTGATGTTGTACAGACAGTACAAAACGCGTACCGTTTCCGACTTGCGCGCGGCGGGAAACTACGTGATGCAAGAACTTGTATCCGACGGGGAGTGGAAAGAAGAACGCCTCAACTACGTTTTTTACGACGTTTTACATCGTTATTCCGTCAACGTCTTTCTTTTGAAAGAGGACGGAACTTGCCGCTATCCGTACATTTCCGTTGATTTCAACGAGGAGGTTTCCGTCATTCAAGAAAAACTGCGGGAAAGCGGCGGGATTAGTATCGTTTACCAGCAGGAAGCGGACGTCTACTCTTATGCGTCTTCGTTGGTGCGCAAAGGGGAGGTTTATTATGTGTATGCAACGCGCTCTCCCCAGTCGGTCGGCATGTTTTTTGGGGAAATTCAAGGGCGTTCGCTTACGGTTAGTATCCTTGCAATCGTCCTTGCGTTCGTCGTGAGCGGGTTTATTTCTATGCTCTTGACAAAGTCGTTGACGGAAGTTACGCAAAAGGCAAAAGGGCTTGCCAGCGGCGATTACGACCAGCGTTTTTACGACGGATATCATTTTACGGAGATCAACGAACTTTCCGAAACGCTCGATTTTGCCCGTGAGGAAATTTCCAAAGCGGACAACATGCAAAAGGAACTCATCGCCAACGTTTCGCATGATTTCAAGACGCCGCTCACCATGATCAAGGCGTACGCCTCGATGATCCAAGAGATTTCGGGGGAAGATCCCCAAAAGCGCAAAGCGCATACGCAGGTCATCATCGACGAGAGCGATCGATTGACGGCGCTTGTAAACGATATTTTGGATATTTCCAAAATCCGTTCGGGGGTGGACGAACTCAAAAAAGGGGTGTTCAACCTCTCCGAGTATCTGTTTGGCGTAGTGGCGAAATTCGATTATTTGGCGGAAACGAAGGGGTACCGTTTAGAAACGGAGATCGACGACGAACTGTACACGCTTGCGGACAAGGAAAAAATCGGACAAGTTCTTTACAATTTAATCGGGAACGCCGTCAACTATACGGGCGACGACAAACGGGTAACCGTTCGACTGAAACGGAGCGGAAGAGTTTCTCGATTAGAGGTCGTCGACACGGGAAAAGGGATTGCCGACGAAGAACTTGCAGGCATATGGGATCGCTATTACCGCTCGTCCGAAACACATAAACGTCCCGTAAAGGGAACGGGATTAGGACTTTCTATTGTCAAAACGGTGCTTGATCGGCATAAATTCCGTTTCGGCGTCCTTTCGCAAGTCGGCAAAGGAAGTTGTTTTTGGGTGGAATTCCCCCTTCCAAAGGACGATTTTGAAGTAAATTAAAAAAATTTTGACAACTTACCCCCCCCCTTGACAAAGTGAAACCCGTTTGCTACAATAAAGTTGGCAAGCGGGTTTTTTAGGAGGATGAAAGATGAAAGGAAAAAAATTTTATGCGCTTCCGTTAATCATTTTCTTATTTCCGATGACGGGTATTGCTGCAGACGCGAACGCGGGGCCTCCCCGTTGGGAAGGGGCGATGGGTTCGGGCGTCCTTTTGCAGGGGGACGAATGTCCGATTGAAGTGGAACGGGAAGAAGTCATCTTTCAAGCGTCGGAGTTTCCCACCAACTATTACGAAAGCGAAGAGTCGGCAAAGGCGTACGACGGTACCGTTACTGCGAAATACACCTTTTACAATGGGACGGAAGGGGACGTTACCGCAACGCTGTTGTTTCCCTTTGGCGAAGAGCCTTCTTACACCTATTCGGTATATGACGAGGAAACGGGGGGACTTGTGCCTTTCGACGACTCGCATTTACGGGAAATTACGGTGAACGGGGAAGAGGTGGAATACACGCTTCGGCACAGTTATTACACGGATCTTTCCGACTTCGACGCGAAATCGCAATTTGCCGTCCTCTCCGACACCTATTTTGAGGATGAATTTTTTACTCCCGATTTGCCCGTTACCGTCTATCATATGGACTTTGCAAATATTTCGACGAGCCGTTTTTATGCGACGGGACTGTTTTCCGTCGATGAGGAGAAAACGCGCTACGTCGTCGACGGGTTCAACGGTTTTTCCGTCGGCGAAGACGGGGATTTTTTGCGCGGTAATTTCTACGAAGGAAAAAGTTTTGCCATCATTGCTTTCGGGGAACAAATTGCGGAAGAGGATCTTCCCACGTTTGATTTGTATGTAGATCATAATATGGAACAACGGGTTACGGGGAATGCAAAACTCAAATACCGCGAGCATACGAATTTCAAAGATTTCGTATTGAAAAATTACTACAGCGTATCATCGGACGTCAGCGAAGTGGACTACTACAACGCCGTGTTAACGAGTGTAAAAAATATGAGCAAATCGTACGGCGGCGCGTACATGGGGTGGCCGGATATCTTTAACGTATCGAACGTGTTGATGCGTTGGTACGAATACGAGATCACCGTTCCCGCACACGGAAGGGTGGAAAACGCCGTCAAAGCACCGCTTTATCCGGATATCAACCTGATGACTTCACCGAATACGTACGAGTACGAATACCTGCTTTCTCCCGCGCAATTTTGGGCATCGTTCGGAGAGCTGCAAATTACCGTCTTGACCGATTCTTATCTTCTTTCGTCCTCGTTAGAAGGGTTTGAAAAGACGGACGAAGGCTATGCGCTCACTCTTTCTACGCTTCCGGACGGGGAACTTTCTTTCTCCCTCTGCGCGTCGGAAAATCCCGAAAAAATTACCTATCGAGGCGGAATTACCTTTTGGGAACAGTACGGTTGGTGGTTTCTTACTTTGGGGGCGGGCGGGCTTCTTATCGTCGGAGGGATCGTTTTTCTCGCCGTTTGGTTGAAAAAACGCAAAGGAAGAAAAAGCGACCGTTAAAATACTGTACTTTTCGTGGCGGACGTGGTATAATGTCAAAGTTCACGAAGGAGTTTTTATGCTGGAACTGAAACATATTTGCTTTTCCGCGGAAAACGGCGGAAAGCGGAAAGAAATTTTAAGCGACGTATCGTTAACGCTCGACGAGCGTTTCGTCGCCATTACGGGCCCGAACGGGAGCGGAAAGAGCACGCTTGCAAAAATCGTCGCTGGGATCTTAACGCCCACGTCGGGTAAAATTTATTTGGACGGGGAAGATATTACAAATCTTTCGGTAACCGATCGCGCAAAACGCGGAATATCGTTTGCATTTCAACAGCCCGTCCGTTTTAAGGGAATCACGGTAAAAGACCTCGTTTCTTTGGCTGCGGGAAAGAAGATCGGAATCAACGAAGCATGTTCGTATCTTTCGGAAGTCGGACTTTGCGCGCGTGATTATATCGATCGCGAAGTAGACGCTTCTCTTTCGGGCGGGGAACTTAAGCGCATTGAGATTGCAACCATTTTGGCGCGCGGGACGAAACTCTCCGTCTTTGACGAGCCGGAAGCGGGAATCGATTTGTGGAGTTTTAGCAACCTTATTTCCGTCTTTGAAAAGATGTACGAAAAGGTGAAGGGGAGTATCCTCATTATTTCGCACCAAGAACGCATCTTAAATATTGCGGATAAGATCATCGTCGTTGCAAACGGAAAGGTGGAACAAACGGGAACGCGAGAAGAGATACTTCCGCACTTACTCGGAACGTCCGCTTGCCGTGCGCTTACGGATAAAATGGAGGGCTGACATGGACGAGTTGGAAAAAATGCTCCTCATGCAGGTAGCCGATCTTCATAAAATTCCCGAAGGGGCGTACAACATTCGAAAGGATGGCGGTACGGGCGGAAGAAACAGTACGGAAAACGTGCAAATTGTTTCTAAAACGGACGGAAAGTCGGGGATTGATATTATCATCAAACCGAATACGAAAAACGAGAGCGTTCACATTCCCGTTATTATTACGCAAACGGGCTTAAAAGAAGTCGTGTACAACGATTTCTATATCGGAGAAAACGCGGACGTGCTCATTATCGCGGGGTGCGGAATTCACAACTGCGGACAACAAGAATCGGAACATAGCGGAATCCATACCTTCCACGTCGGAAAGGGCGCACGTGTGCGCTACGTAGAAAAACATTACGGCGGCGGGGACGGAAACGGCGAAAACGTCATGAACCCGACGACGGAAATTTTCCTCGATGAAGGCGCGCATATGGAAATGGAAACGACGCAAATTAAGGGGATCGATTCCACCGTCCGCGTTACCAACGCAACGCTCGAAAAGAAGGCAAACCTCGTCATTCGCGAAAAAATTTATACGCACGGGAAACAGTTTGCAAAGACGGATTTCTCCGTCGATTTGAACGGGGAAGATTCGGGGGCGGACGTCGTATCCCGTTCGGTTGCGGCGGAACATTCCGTGCAGGAGTTTATTTCCCGCATCAACGGAAACGGGAAGTGCCACGGGCATACCGAATGCGACGCTATTATTATGGACAGCGCGCGCGTTACGGCAGTACCCGAACTGACTGCAAACAACGTGGATGCCGAACTCATTCACGAGGCGGCAATCGGAAAGATCGCGGGGGAACAACTCATAAAACTTATGACGCTCGGACTTACCGAACAGGAAGCGGAAGAGCAAATTATCAAAGGATTTTTAAGTTAAAAAACGGCGGGACTCCGCCGTTTTTTTTCATTGACACGCGTGTGCGTGTGTGTTATAATAAAAATAAGAATAAGGGGGAATTATGAAAGGAAAATTACGTATTTTAGCATTGTTACTTGGTACGCTTGTTTTTTCTTGCGGCGCATTGTCGGCTTGTACGGAAACGCCGCCTACGCCGAGTGGAGATCAAGGCGGAACGCAAACGCCGGGCGACGAAACGCTGGGCGACGAAACGCCGGGCGACGAAACGCCGGGCGACGAAACGCCGGGCGATGAAACGCCGGGCGACGAAACGCCGGGCGACGAAACACCGGGTGGCGAAACACCGGGCGGTGAAACGCCTGATCCTCTTCCGCCCGCGCCCGAAGCATTGGTGCTTTCGCATGAAAGCGGAGTTTATACGAACGCGTTTACGCTTGCCGTTTCCGCGGAAGATTCCGACCATGCCATCTATTACACGACGGACGGATCCATTCCAACGACGCAATCTACGCGCTATACTTCAAGCGGGATTTCCATCGTTGATGATTCTCAAACGAGAGAGTATCCGTTGACGGCGGGCGTTGCGTACGGAAATCCACACGATTACGGTAATTATACGTACGGCACGGGAAACTCGTGCACCGTATTGCATTTTTTGGAAGTGGACGGCGAGGGAAACACCGTTGCAACCAAATCTGCGTCTTACTTTATCAGAAGCGAAGGACGGAGCGAATTCCCGCTTCCCGTCATCAGTATCAGTCTTCCTTTGGAAGACGCGTTATCTTTCTATAACGACATTCAAAACGAAAGCAAAGAACGTGCGGAAATGGAATATTTCGACTTTGTTTCGGGGGAACGGTTTGCGCTCAATACCCAAATCAAGTTGGGCGGCAACTGGACGAAAGGATTTCCTTACCGCACGATGAACGTCAACTTCAACAAGGACGAAAACGGGGATAAAAATACGCCCGTAACCGTCGATTTGTTTGAAGGGCGCACGGCGCGCGACGGCGGTGAATTGACCGATTTCAAGCGTTTCCGTTTGCATTCGGGCGGAAATTCGCAAGTAATCAGTTGGTTTGGCGATGCGTTTACGCAACGGGTTGCTGCGGAAGTCAAAACGGTTTCTAATCGATCTCTTGACGTTGCTACGGCGGGATATCGTCCCGTGGAAGTGTATTTGAACGGCGAATACTGGGGAATGTACGCCATTCGCGAACATTACTCCGACGTGTACATCGAACAAAACTACGGAGTTGACAAAGACGACGTTATTATGCTCGATAAATCGCCGAATATTTGGTACGGGAACCCCGGGTATTACGAGGACGAAAAGGTATTTAATACCGACTTCCATTTTGAAGTGGCGGAGGACGACGAAGACGAGCAAGGTATGGCGCTCGGAACGCAGTTGTTTGAATTTTTGTATCAAAACGATCTTTCCAACCTCAACAATTACGAAACGTTCCTTTCTATGGTAGATGCGGAAAGTTTGGCGGATCTCATTCTCGTACACTTGTACGGTGGGAATTGGGACTTCATGTACAACAATATCAAAATGTGGCGTTCGTCCAAGGTAGATCCTTCCAACCCGTACGCAGACGGGAAGTGGCGTTTTTGCTTGCACGATTTAGATTTCTCGTTTGAGTCGCAATGGGGCGATATCGGAGTGAACGGCGCAAACGGCTACCTGTCTTTGAACGGACAGCAGGCGCCTGCGGAAGAATATTTGAAACCCAACACGCAATACCTTACGGGGAATAACTACCTCGATTATTATTTGGGGCTTGTCGGTCGGGACGGCGGAAATCCTTTGAGTTATCACGACGCTTGCTTAATTGCTTCTCCGATGAGAAGTTTGACCTTCCAAGACCTTTTCAAACAGCGTGCGGAAATCGTCAACGAGATTTACAACGCGGACGAGGCGTTAGAGATTTTGCTTGAAATGGAGGCGGAGATCGAAGACGTACAACCCCGCCACCAAGCGCGTTGGAATAGGGAAGGCTATGGCGTAACCGAATGGCGCAATGCGGTAGAAAATACCAAGAACGTGCTTTCGACGCGTGCGTATTTGATCGATTATTTTAACGACTACGACGGCGGCGCAATGTATGAAGGTGGGGATTATTTGATGCATCAAATCCGTTCCGCGCTCCATCGCTTTAATAACGTATAATCAAACAAAAAACCTAAACGGAAAGAGGATTCTAACCGCAAAGGGAGAATAAAAAACAAGACGCACAAAGTGCGCCCATTCTCCTTTTGCCGTTTTTAGGTGAAAGGAGATTTTTTTATGAATGGATTGAAGGAAGAAAAGCGGCTTGCCGTTCTCTCCGTTATCGTGGAGGATCGGTCGGTTACAGACAAACTCAACGGCTATTTGACGGAATATGCCGACTGCGTTGTTGGGAGAATGGGAATTCCGTACCGCGAGAAGGGAGTTTCCGTTTTAAGCGTCGTGCTCGACGCACCGCCCTCCGTGCTCAATGCGTTGACGGGGAAGATCGGAATGTTAAAAGGCGTTACCGCAAAGACGTTATTTAGTAAATATTGAGGTGTTTTATGAAAAAATCGACGGTTCTTTTATCGGTTCTTTTGGGTTGTTCGTTGCTCCTTTCTTCCGCCTGCGGTGAGGAGGCAAAAGAGGGGGAATATTCCGTTTACGCGCCCGACGGCGCGCCGGCGCTCGCCCTTTGCAAAGGGATTGCAGAAGCGGACGCGGACGAATGGAATTTTTCTTATCGCGTTGTGGACGCGTCTACCATTCAAACGTACGTAACGGGGGAAGAGCAAAAAGCGGATTTTTGCATTTTGCCTTTGAACCTTGCAAGTAAACTTCTCGGCACGGGAGAGGTGTATCAAATGCTCGGTACGGTAACCAACGGAAACATGTACTTTCTCACAAAGGCAGGGGAGAGCCTTTCGCTTGAAAATCTTTCTTCGCTCGTTGGAAAGACGGTCGGCGTCGTGCAACTTCCAAACGTGCCCGGGCTTACGCTGCGCGCGGTGCTCGACACAAACGACGTCCCTTATTCCATGCTCGGCAACGACGTGCAAGCGCGCCCCGATGCGGTCAATTTGAAGGCGGTATCGCCGACCGACGTAACGCCTGCGGGCGGGTGCGATTACTATCTTTGCCCAGAGCCTGCCGCAAGTACCAAGGTGGAAAAGACGAATGGAGCGTTAAAATTCGCGGGGGACTTGCAGGAGTTGTACGGGGAGGGCGGATATCCGCAAGCCGTACTCGTTGCAAAGACGTCTATAATAGAAGAGGCGGAAAGCGCCGTTGAACAGTTGATTTCTTACGTAGAAGGGGCGGAAACGTTTCTTGCGCAAACGGACGGGGCGGAGATATCCTCCCTTCTTGACGGCGTGCGCACGGAGGGGTTGTCGCCGTCGTTTACCGCGGAAAATCTTACGTCGGCAGTCATTGCAAATTCGTCCGTTCATTTTACGGCTGCGACGGAGGCAAAAGGGGCTGTCAATGCGTTTTTGACGGCGCTCATTACCGTCAATTCCGATTCCGCAACGGCAGTTTCGGAGGTTTTTTTCTACGGGGGTTAAAGTGAAAAAAACGGTTATACCGTCGCTTTTCGCGCTCGTTGCGCTTTGGGCGGGGTGGACAATTGCATATTTCGCCGTGGAAAACGAATACATTGTCCCTTCGTTTTTTGCTACGATAAAGGAGTTTGGGCGATTGTTTGCAAACGGCGCGTTTTACGCTTCTCTCGGAAGGACGCTCCTCCGCTTGGGAATCGCGTTTTTGATATCGCTTTTGCTTGGCATTTCGCTTGCGCTTCTTTCCTATTGCGTTAAAGGAGTGCGCGCGTTTTTGGCGCCGATCGTATCCGTTTTAAGAACGGTGCCGACGATGGCGGTCATTCTCATTTTGTTGATATGGACGACGCCCGCCTTTGCGCCCGTCGTCGTTACGGTGCTCGTGCTTTTTCCTGCGTTATACTCCGCGGCGCTCTCCGCGCTCGACGGAGTAGGGGAATACGAACTCCTTGCAAAGGTTTACCGCGTACCTCTGAAAAAACGAATTGTAAAAATGTATCTTCCCATCTCTGCGCCCGCGCTGTTCGGGCAAGTTGGGGCGATTTTGTCCATGGGGTTAAAGATCACCGTATCGGCGGAAGTGCTTTGCAAAACGTATCATTCCCTCGGTGGAATGATGAGTGAAGCGCAATCGTTTGTAGAAATGCCGGAACTTATGGCGTTGACGCTCGCGTTCGTTCTCGTCGGTTTTTTATTAGAGGGGGCGTGTGCTCTTGTCATGAAATTTTGCGTGAGGTGGCGTCAATGATTTTGCAAAACGTATCGAAAAAATTTGGTCAAAATAGCATCATTGACGACGTTTCGTGCGAAATCGAAACGGGGAAAATTACCGCGATATTAGGGGAAAGCGGTGCGGGAAAGAGTACGCTTTTGAATGTTTTGAGCGGGGTTTCATCCTTTGAAGGAAAAATTGAGGGGGCGGGAAGAATTTCCTATCTTTTTCAGTCGTCCATGCTCCTTCCAAACCTTACGGTGGAGGGGAATTTGCAGTTTGTTCTCGACGAGGCGGAATGGGATAAAATCGACGAAATGCTCGATTGCGTCGGAATGTTGTCCAAAAAAACACGCTATCCCAACCGTCTTTCGGGCGGGGAACGGCGACGTGTTGCCATTGCCCGCGCGTTTTTGTTTCCGCACGATACGCTTCTTATGGACGAACCGTTTTCTTCGCTTGATTTAAGTTTGAAACGTTCGCTTATCTCCTTGGTGGCTACGCTTTGGCGGACGAAACAAAATACCGTCGTGTTCGTTACGCACGATCCACATGAGGCGGCAATTCTTGCGCATACGGGAATGGTGCTCAAAGAGGGGAAATTATCCGAGCCCGTTCCGCTTGGCGACGAGCCGCCGCGCGATTTTCTCGTACAAAGCAACGGGGAGCGGACACTCGTCCGCGTGCTGCTCGGTGAGAAATGATTCCCCTAACGGGAATGGTGCTCAAAGAGGGGAAATTATCCGAGCCCGTTCTGCTTGGCGACGAGCCGCCGCGCGATTTTCTCGTGCAAAGCGACGGGGAGCGGACACTCGTCCGCGTGCTGCTCGGTGAGAAAAACTAAAAATTCGCCCGACGCAAAACTACGTCGGGCGAATTTTACAAAAAAAAACCCTTCGCATAAGCGAAGGGTTTTGGAGCTGCTGAGCGGACTTGAACCGCTGACCTCGTCCTTACCAAGGTTTAAGGCATTTACTTTCAAAACACAATATATTGCGGTTTTTGTGAATAATGGTTCTGTATATAGCGTTTTTGTTTGTGACGAGTGCCATAGTGTGTGCCACTAAAACAGACTTAGGGCGTTGCAAATAAAATTTTTACTATTTGTGTAAAAGACTTAAGTCGAATTTTATACCCCTAATACAGTCTTAGCAGAATATATCAATAACAAAGAGAAATAGGGTATTGGTAGTCGATTGGATATGTATCAGATTTGTATATTCAAAACGGGGCAATGCTCCGTTTTTTGCTATAAAATCATGACCGAAAATCGGCTGAAAAAGTGCGGTTTCTGGTGAGTCGGGGGGGGGAAGGTGGATTATATCGACATATTTTCAGAACGTATTGACAGACGACAAAAATATATTATAGAATTATGACAGTAAAAAATAAAGTTCGCAGAGGATTAGCGAAAATTTTGACGGGGCGCGCCCCGTATCTGTTACATCCGTAACAGATATAAAACTTTAATAGGAAGAAAAAAATTGGAATTTGAATACGGCGGAAAAACATACGGAATCGAGATCAAAAAGGTAGGTCAGGAGCATTGCTTGCCGAGAAAAAAGAGCGAACTGCGTCGGAAACGGTATCATTCGCTGCATTTCGTTTTACACGGTTTCGGAACATTGCACAGCGGTGAAAACAAAATATCATTGGGAAGAGTAAACGCTTTTTTACTGTATGCGAACGAGGAATATACATATTATCCCAATGCCGTAGATCCGTGGTCGTATATTTGGGTGGATTTTTACGGGGAGGAGTTGGACGGGCTGTTCGAAGCCTGCGGCTTTACAAGGGAAAAGCCGTATGTGCGAATGACGGATTCGGCGGAGCTGATAGACCTGCTCAAACAGTTGGTGGAAAAATATAACGGAAGCGACGTACAGTCTATGGTATGTTCCGCCTATACGCTGTTGTTATTCGGTCGGTTGATCGAGTATAAAAACCGCTATCTGAAAGTCAGCGAACGCGGGTCGGTGTTTTTCAAACAGTTCAGGGATATCATCGACTATATAAACAATAATTACCGTATGAATCTGACGCTCGAACAGATAGCGGAAGATATGTGCGTATCGGAACGGCAACTTATTTATATGTTCCGCAGCAATATAGAGATGACGCCGATCAATTATATTAATAAGTTCCGCATCTCAAACGCCTGTGAATTGTTAAAACGAGACGATCTGAAAGTCGAGGAGATCGCGGAAATGGTAGGAATCGAGGACGAAAAGTATTTTACGCGGATGTTTACGAAATGGAAAGGGGTAAGTCCGCGGGAATATAGAAAGGTTTGTAAAGACGACGATCCGTTCGACTGGCTGAAAGAGAAGAATATCGATTTCAGATAAAAAATAATGGTGTAAGCCTAAAAAATAAAATTAAGATAAAGGAGTAAAGGATGAGCAAATTAACAAAAGTGTTCTCTATGGTAATGGGGGTTGCGATGTGCTTTGCAACTGTTACGCTCGCGACCGGTTGTGGCGAGAAAATTCCCGAGGGCACAACGCGGGTGCGGTTTACCTATGAAGCTGACATGAATATCAACCCTACGTTTTACGAGATGATACGAAGGTATAACGATACGCAGGGAAAAACCGATAACGTATATGTGTCCGCGGACATGGTGCAAGGCGCAGGAAATATGCGCGCTACTTATGAGGGGCAGTGCGAATCTTCGGTGGTTATGCTGAGCGATGAGGTGTTTAAGGATATTGCCATCGACGGATTGTTCCTTGATTTGACGGAGTATGCAGAAAGAGATCAATTCGATTTCAGCGGGATGCCGACGGGGCTTTTGAACAGCGCGCGCATGACGATCGGTAAGAAAGGAGAAAAGACGTATACGGGCGAAGGGCAGAATTTGCAGGCGATGCCTTTCGGAATCGATCCGTTTGTGCTCTATATCAATAGACAGAATTTCGAAAACTGGGGAATAAATTTTATTTCTGTTGCGGAGAACGAACTCGATGCATACAACGAAGAACACGGCACGCATTATATGCCGCACGGCTATGCGGAATATGCGGAAGGCAATGCGCCCGCGACAGGATTGACGCTTTCCGAAAATCTTGCAGGAGAGCAAGTTTATAAAGTATTCAACAATCGTATTTCTACGAATTGGGAAGAATTTCGTTATCTTGCAAAATGCTTCACGAGAAGTTACAGGGCGGATTCGCCCACGCCGAACGGCTTTGTAACGGGATGGTGGTTTCCGTTCGGGTGGTCAGTAGGCGGAGATTGTATCGGTTGGGATGGTGAAAAATATAACTTCACGCTTATGGACGAAACACCCAATTACTTAGCCACAAAGGAAGTTACCGTAAACGGAAAAACGTATAGCGCAGGCGATTTGATTACATATGAAGATAAGGTAAACGCCGACGGGATTGCGGGTATTGACGGACTTTTCGAGCTTCCTTCTCAGCGTGAGGCAGTAACTGAATTTTTACGTTATAGTCTTAATCGGGATTATGCAGTAGACGGCAGCGGTACGGAAGGCTATCAAATCATGCCCTCAAATTTTGCTCTTCGACTTGGGAATTTTACGAATAATACCGTTTCGATGGTTTGCGAACAGTATTCGGAACAATATTACGATATGACAAGCAGCAATATAAGAGATAAATATGATTATGCTCCCGTATGGCAATATCGTCAATATCAAGGGGGCAGCACATATCAGAAAAACGGCAGCAGCGGATTTGAAAACGAATATTTGAAAGTAATCGGAAATGAATACGCGGACAGAAAGTTTACCGGCGCACTTGAATACGAGAATGGTACGCCTATCGTCGGTGCAAGCGCTGTTCAGGGAAAAGGAATGTATCTTGTCATTCCCAAAAACTCTGATCCCGCAAAATATGAGGCAGCATGGAAATTTATTTCGTGGGCGACGGGAGAGGAAGTGCAGAAAATCATGACGAAAGCATTCGTGCCTGTCCGTCAGACTGTTGCAGAGAACGAGTTTTTGGAGTTTGATTCAAAGTACAATCTTTGGGCGGTTGCACATACAGCAATGAACTTCGATATCGGAGATTGGTCTTACTTCCAAAACGGCGAGTGGGTTACGGATTGGTCTGGCGATTTTAACGATCAACTTCGCAAAGGAAATCAGACAATCGGTGATTTTCTGCGTTACAATGAATCAAAGGCTTCGTCAGCATGCGCGAATACAAATATCGTGATCAAGGGGAGAAGATAATGGACGCGTTGAGAGAAGAAGTCTTTTCTGATAAAACGCAAAGATCTGAGGTGAGAAAAGCGCCTCAAAACAAGAAAAAATTCCGTAAAGAATGGCTTTGCTGCTGGATCGTCGTCGCATTGCCGTTTATCGGATATATCATCTTTAATGCTTTTCCCATCGGTATTTCGATTGTTTCGATGTTCACGGATATCGAGCACAATCAGATTTCGACGATGACGTGGAATAACTTTGCGCATTTTAAAGCGTTTTTCCATGATGCAAAATTTTTACACTCGCTCGGTATTACGTTTTGGCTGACGACGGCGCAGTTTGTCTGTCTCGGAATCGCGCTCTTGATTGCAACGCTTTTAAATTCCAATTTGCCGGGCACGAAACTCATGCGGACGCTTTACTTTATTCCCTATATCTGTTCTACCGTTGCCGTTTCCATTATGTGGGGGTGGATATTCGGTTCGGGTAAGGCAGGCGTTCTCAATTCGTTTTTCGGTACGGAAATCGAATGGACGCAGGAAGCGAAATATATCACTTGGTGTGTCTATTTCGTCATTCTGTGGCAAGCACCGAGCTACGGCATCGTCATGCTGACGGCAGCGCTTCGAGGTGTTGATTCCACGCTCTACGAGGCGGCGAAAATCGACGGGGCTAATACATGGAAAATGTACACGAAAATCACGCTTCCGCAAATTGCCCCCATGATTCTCTTTCTGGCACTTGCGGGATGGCAGGGCGGACTGGCTACTTTCGATGCCGTGAAGGTACTTGCGCCGCTTACTTGGTCCGGTACGGCAGGACCGGAAAATATGGGACTTACAACTTCCTATTATATTTATATTCAAGGGGTAAATTTTTCACATATGGATTATGCGTCGGTAATGCAATGGGCGATGTGTATTATCACGTTTATCGGTTCTTATATTTTTCTACGCTTGAGAAAAAGAACGGAGGAAAATTTATGAGGGCGCAGATTGCAAATTATACTCTTTCAAAAAACGATGCTGCACAGAAAGAATTTCGGCGAAAGATTTTGAGAAATATCATCGTTTATCTGTCTCTTGCGCTGTATACGGTATTTCTGTTTTTCCCGTTCCTCATTGTAATCATCACTTCGTTTACAACGAGACAGGAGTTGGCGGACGCTACGGGATTCGTATGGATCCCGCAAGGCTCGTTGGAAGGTTACCGCATTTTATTTACGAACGATCCAAACGCGGTGAACGGGATACCGTCTCTATTGATCGGTTTTTTCAATACGATGTGGCAGGCGATTCTTCCTACCGTTTGCGGGCTTGCGGTTTCCGGATTGGCGGCTTACGCTTATGCCAAATACGATTTCCCCGGGAAAAACAAATTTTTTGCCGGCAATCTGCTTTTAATGACCATTCCGCTCTCGGCAGGTATGGCGAGTTATCTCTTTTATGCGGGAATCGGTTGGACAATGGGAACGGCATCCGTTTTACCGCTTATTATTCCCGGATTATTCGGTAGCGCGGGCACGATTTTCTTCATCTATCCGTATATAAAGGCGCTGCCCGACGGTGTGGTCGAGGCGGCGAAGATAGACGGTATGGGTTTTTTCGGGATTTTCTTTCACATTATCCTTCCGCTTGCCAAACCTGTATTTTTGGCTCAATTCCTGTTCGGATTCGTGGGGTGCTATAATAATTATTCGGGCGCGCTTTTATATTTGATGTCACAAAAACAGCTTTGGCCGTTGCAGCTTGCTTTACAACAGATCACGGAATTTATCGGTACGCGTTATACCAATGCGCAATGCGCGGCGGCGCTTATTTCAATGCTTCCGCTCCTCATCTTGTATGCTTTCGTTCAGAAGTTTTTTATCGAGGGGATTACATCGGGAAGCGTAAAAGGATAAAGGTTAAAATTTATGAAAATAACAAGAAAAATATTTTGTTTAGTATCAGCGGTGTTTATGTGCGTATCGCTTGCCGCATGCAGTGGAGCGGAGCTGAAAACGGTGTACGAATTGCCTTATTACGACGGTTCGGAATACGATGACGTGACGAATAAGCCGATTTATTCCACCGATTTGTGGAGGCGGAACGAGGATTTTCCCGACGTGGGTGACCCGATGATTTTGGATAACCGCGAGCGCGACGGATTTTATTATTTGTATAAGACGCAGGGGTTCGGAAACTATTTCGAGGCGATGCGTTCGACCGATTTACTGAATTGGTACGAGGCGGGCTGGTGTTGCGTCATGCCCGAGGGTTGGAGTTGCGCCTGGGCGCCCGAAGTCGTGTATGACGAAGAAACAGAGCTTTATTACTTTTTCTTCTCCGCGATGGCGGCAAATGCGCAGAATTTGGGGGCTTATGCTTACAGCAACGGAATGTCGCTCTACGTCGGCACGGCGAAAAATGCCTACGGACCGTTCGAAATAGTAGATTTTACGAGCGCGAAACAGGTCGGCTCAGAGAACGTGCGCAATATCGCGCGTTACGACGAAAGTTGGGCGCCGTTCGTAAAACACGTGCTGTTCGATCCGATTGAAACGAATGAAAAACTTGCCGAGATTCGTCCCGAAATCGAGAATTACGTAACGGGCGATAATGCGAAGAAACTTGTTTGTAATATTGATCCGAGCCCGTTTGTCGATCCCGTTACCAAGAAAAAATATCTCGTGTTCAGCGGCGACAAACAGCCTTCGCCCATTTTAGGAATCGAAATGGAGAATTGGCTCACGCCGAAATTAGATACGCTTACCGTTTTAACGCAATGCGGGTACTATACCACGGCTGACTTCGAGAAGGAACAAAACGGCGAAGACGTGGAAACGATCTGGTACGAAAAACTTACGAACAAAGTGAACGAAGGACCGTTTCTGTATTACCGCAACGGTACGTATTATTTAACTACATCGGTAAACGGCTATACCGATGCGGCGTATTCGGTGGTGCAGGCGGTTTCCGACAGTCCGATGGGCCCCTTCCGTAAATTGACGGAAAGCGAAAACGGCGTGATTCTGTCGGGGGACTTTAACGGTAATAAAGCCGTGTCTGGGACGGGGCACCATTCCTTTGTGGAAATCGGTGAAAAACTTTATATCGCTTATCACAGACATGTGCAGGCGGGGTCTATTTCAAAAGGACGCTGTCTCGCCATGGACGAAGTAAAGTTTATGACAATCGACGATATCAACGGAGAAAAACTCGACGTGATGTATGTAAACGGTCCGACGATTACCGTGCAACCCGGCATCGTAGAAACGCTCGAGTACGAGGATATCAGCAACCGCGGAACACTCTCGCTTGTGAAAGGGGCTTTGGAAAAAAATTATGACTTGAAATGGTTCAACGACGGGTTGCTTTCGTATAACGTCAATTTCAACCAAGAGTTCCTTGACAAATATGTGCGCGAAACGGTGATCACGAATGATACGACGTTCGAGTTTTCGTTCGAGGATTACGAAGGCGTTCGCGGACTTATGATTTATAATTCCAAGTATAAAGAAAAGATATTCAAGAAGGTCAAGAATATTGAATTTATTTCGGAAGAGAACGGCGCGGAAAAAGTATGGTATATCAAAGAATTGAACCTCGATACGAAAACGAATTGTTTTTATAATCAATTCGACCTTGAAAACGGTATCGAAACGTTGGAGGCGGTAACTTACGGCGGAGGCGTTTGGGCGGAGTTCAAAGAGATCAACGTAAAGAAAATCCGCTTTACCGTCGAGGTCCCCGAAGGACAGGAAAGCGTAGGGCTTTCGGAAATCGCCGTGATGGGCAGAAAGAGGTAAGGAGGGGAGAACCATGAAAAAGATGAGGAAAAAATTTCTATCGATTGCGCTTGCATGTGCGTTTGCTCTTCCCGTTTTTTCGCTTGCGGCATGCGGAGAGAAGACAACAAATTACCGCGTGGTGGGAGCGGACGAAACGTATGAATATACTGTCTTGCCTAAATCAACGGTTAAAGTGGACGACGGAATCGCGATCGACGGAAAGTTTGAAGAAGCGTTCTATACCCGTACTGTGCAAAATTGGTATCGTGCGAGCAAAACGGATAGCGACGTTTGTCCCGAGGGCGGTTTTGCGAATATTGATATTGCGGTAACGACGTATTTCACAAGTAACGCGGTCTTAATCGCGGTTGACGTAACGGGCGATTGGATGGTGAGCTATCAGCCTACACGTATTACCACGCAGAACAGCGGTATCGAATTATACGTTACGGCAAATACGCCGTCGTCATCCGAGGGAACGCTGTTCGAAATGGATTTATGCGCGGGCGGAGATCAGAGCATTAAAATTTTGAGATCGGGGCGATTTCATAAGGCGCTTATGTCCGCTGATTTAGAGCCGCTGTACGGCATTCAGTTAAAGGGCGGGAAGATCAATACGACCGAATGCACAGGCTACACTATGGAGTGGTACATTCCGTTCGCTATGTTTGGACTAACGGAAGCTCCCGAGCGGATCGATATAAATCCCTACGTTATGTCACCAAGAAATTCCACCGATACCGATCGGGAATGGTACGGATTCGGCGCGCAGAGTCCTGCGCTTTGCGGTTGGGTAACGCCAACGGCGTATCCCTTTAATTCGCGCGGTTTCTCGTGCAATAAAATTACGATCGAAGCGACGGGCGGGGAAGTAGAGCAGGAACGCGGTTATGATTGGTGCGTCAAGGGCGACAATGTGATTTTCTACGTAGAGCCGGATGATCCGTCAACGAAGTGTACCTCGTTTTTGGTGAACGGAGTGGAAATGAAGGATAAAGTAAGAAACGGCGTAATCACGGTGAAATGCGAGGGCGATATCGACATCGTTGCGCAGTTTGCCTGAAATTAAAAAAATTTTGGAGGAAAAGTTATGAACAAAAAGAAAAAGGTTACTGTACTGGCCGGATTATCGCTTTGTATCCTTTCTACCTGTCTTGCCTTTACGGCGTGCGGCGGCGGAAAAGAGCACAACATAAAAGAAATCCAAGCCAAAACCGCAACCTGTACGGAAGCGGGAAACGAACATTATTACATGTGCACGGACGAGGGGTGTGGCAAGATATTCTCGGATGCGGAATGTAAGAACGAAATCAAACTCGAAGACGTTGTAAAACCCGCGCTTGGTCATGATCCTCAAAAAGTGGAAGCTGAGAGCGCAACCTGCACGACGGACGGGCATGAAACATACTACGACTGCTCGCGTTGCGATTTGAATTTTGCGGACGCAGCGGGCACGCAGATTCTTGCCGACGAGGATATTTTTATCGCGGAGTACGATCACGATCAGCTCAGGGAAGTGCAAAAAACGGCGCCTACGTTGCAAGAGGACGGCAACGTGTATCATTGGCACTGCGACCGTTGCGATAAGGACTTCACCAACGCCAACGCCAATAAAGAGATCGAGGATGTGGTCATCCCTAAGCTCGTAAAGGAAACGGGGCTTACGATCAACGTAACGACCTACGACAATGCCACCGCAGAGGGAACGGCTCCTACGGATACATTCGCCTTAAAGGGCACCGAATACCCCGATTCGGATACGGCAGGCGTTTCGATTGCAAACGGGAAGCTCTCCGTCACCGAGCTCGTTGCTGACAGCTACAAGTTCGAGATCGAGGGCTACTATCCCGTATACTTCACGGTGGAAAAGGGCATAAAGGAATACAACCTCGACCTCTACAAATATTTCCATACGCATACGGTCAATAACGATAGCGGCAGAATGTCGTATGACTATCTCGACGGGGATTTAAAAATCCATTATAATAACGTGGGTTATGACGGCAATATTGCTACCGTACATTTGAAAGACGATAAGATTTCCGGCACAAATTATATGGCGGAATTCACAGTAAAATACGAAAATCTTGCCGCATGGACTTGGACAGAGCGTTTTGCAATTCGATTGGGCACATCTTCCGACAAAGAGAAATTTATCGGAGTGCAACTTTTTTCGGACGGAAATGAAATTCACGGGAATGATTTTTGTGCGGCTGATCCGATGATGGGCGAGGGAACCGATTATGGACGTGCTCCTTTTGCGATTAAGGGAACGCAGGCTACCGCATTTGATACAGCGCTTAAAGGCGAAGGATTGCAAATAAGAGCTATGCGCAGCGGGAATCAACTTGTCGTTCGTGTTCTGCTTGGCGGCGAATGGGTAAAAGTCTGGGAAAAGACAGTAGAAGGGCTCGAAACGGATTTTGCGATCCACGCAAGCTGTCCAAACAGCACATTTACCGTTTCAGACATCCGATATTTCAATTATGAAGGAATTTCGCAAACCCATTTCGGTTACTTCTACGAAGGATTGGGCGACAATAAAACGATTTATTCGCCTTTCGACGCAAACGAAACCACGCTCGATGCTCTGAAAATTAAAAAGCAGACGGTTACGGTAAACGTAGAGGTTTACGACGGAATGCGCAATGAAATTGACGTTCCGGAAGGACTGCAACTCACGTTGACGGACAGTTATGACCGCGACACGATCGAGAATGCGACGATCACGGACGGCGTGCTTTCGGCAACGCAGTTCCTGCCCGGCAGATATAATGTTTCGGCAATAGACGGATATTATGCGGTTGATTCGGTCTATATCGACGTGGATACGACGACCTATACGCTCAAACTCTATCAGATAGACGGCCGTTTCAAGATTTCGAATAATGACAACAGAGTGAATCTTTCGGAAGCACAGAGCGATGTTGCGTTTGGTTTTAATCACGTGGATTTCGGTGCATATAATCCGCCTGTGGTAACGCTGAAAGACGATACGATCTCCGGTGCGAATTATATGACGGAATTCGTGGTAAAATATCAATTCGATGCGGGGAAAGGTTGGGGGTGGACGCAACGTTTCGGCGTCAGACTCGGTACGACTTCCGAAAACGGAAAGATAATCGGATTTTCTTTCTTTGCGGCAGGCGACGCCGAATTACACGTTTCCGTGTTAAAGTCCGGTGATAACGGATTCGCCGAAGAGGCGACCCAACAGCCGCTTGCAAAAAATTCCGACGAAGTAAAAGCGTTTATTGCGGCGCTCAAAGGCGACGGCGTTACGCTCAGAGCGATCAGAAACGGAGATAAGCTTTATTTGAGAGCTTATGTCGGTAATGAATGGGTGCTCTTATACGAAACGCAGGTTCAGGGGCTCGGCACGGGGATTGCTGTTTCCGCAAGCAGCAACGACAGCGTTTGCGTTGTTTCGGGCATTGCTTATGCGGACAGTTACGTTGCCGAAACCAATGAAAAATATGCATACTTCGTAATGGACGGAAAATATTATACGGTTGACGGAGCAGAAACTGCGCTCGAAGGGCTTGACATCAAGAAGTTTGAAAACTTGACGATCAGCGTGACCGTTTATGACAAAGAGGGCGACGATAAGCAGGCAGTTAGCGCTCCGACAGGAACATTTAATCTCTATCACGAAGTTGCGAGATTTACCGAAGAGGGCGTTACGATTGAAGACGGAAAGCTTTCGGCAGACGCGCTCTATCCCGGAAAGTATATCATCATGATTGACGGTTATCTTCCCGCGTACTTGACGGTTGACAAAGATACGACCGAATACAATCTCGAACTGTATTGCAATGACAGAGCAAGTAAGGTTTCGGTGAACGATGAAACGGGCGATATTACGATGAATAACCCTTGGAACGGCGGCGTTCTGACGACGCTCAAAGACGATATTACGGGCGAAAATTACATGACGGAATTTACGCTCAAATATCAGTTTGAGGAAGGCAAGAATTGGGGCTGGACGGAGCGTTTCTCGATCATTCTCGGCATGTCGCCCGTGGACGAAAAGCCTATCGGATTCATGTTCTTTATGGCGGGCGATGATGAGATTAAGGGGGCGAACTGCGTTTCCAACGACATCAGATGGTTCGGTGATGGGCACGAAGGTTTCCAACCTTTCGCAAAGGGCAGTGCAGACGTTGCGGCAATCAACACGGCAATCAAGGGCGAAGGCTTAAAGGTGCGCGGCGTGCGTAACGGCGATACGCTTACCGTGTATTTCCTGATCGGAACGGAATGGAAACAGGCATGGACGAAGACGGTAGAGGGATTATCCTCTTATATCGGCGTTACAGCGGCGCATAGTAACAGCACGCTTACCGTTACGGGCATTGCCTTCGGCGAATACGTTGCGGCAACCGATACGGTTGCGGCCCACCTCGTGGTGGGTGAAGGTGTGGACGCAAAGGTTTACACGCTCGACGGCGTAGAGACCACACTCGAAGATTTGGCGATCACGCAGGAATAACTATCGCTTACGGTAAAACTCTCTCTCCCTTCGGGGAGAGGGATATACCGAAAGGAGTAAAGCATGAACTTCAAAAAACGGTTATGCAAAACATTCGCCGTGTTGGGGGCGTGTATGTTGCTTGCAGGGGTTGTCGTATCGTTTCCTGCGACAAACGTTTCGGCACAAGCTGTTACGAGCGAGGAAAAGACGATCGATATGTACCTGATCGCGGGGCAGAGCAATGCGGCGGGGTATTCTTCCAAGGGGAGAAAGCTGGACGGCGTGTTCGAGAACGTGAGCTACGCGGGCGAGGTGGACAGATACCGTTCAAACGGCAACGCTTCGCAGAGTTATCTCGAATATCCCTTTCAGTCCGCGGTCAAAGAGGGGTTGGGCAGAGCATCGGGTTTTGTCGGTCCCGAATACGGAATCGCCGAAAAACTCAATGAAAAATATAAAGGCGGTCACAAAGCGCTCGCGTTCAAGTCGGCCGCTGGCGGCACGAGTATAAGAGGAAACCAAATCGCAGGACAGAACGGCGATTTCGGAAACTGGTGTTCGCGTTCCCAATGGGGCGGCGGTTCTGTGAGTGTGTCTTCGCCTATGGGCGTGCAGTATCAGCGTTTCGTGGATAATTTTACGAGCGTGTATACCCAGCTCACCGAGCACGGCTACACCGTAAAGGTGCAAGGCATGGCGTGGATGCAGGGTGAAGCCGATCTGGACGCGCTGCAGGAATACGGCACGCTGTTGGAGGCGTTTATCACCGATATAAGAGCCGACCTTATTGCGGTTACGGGTGACGACACGCTTTCTTCCATGCCTTTCGTGATCGGCGAAATCGCGACCTCGTTTGCCAACGCAAACAATCCTCAGGTACCGCCGTTTATCGAAGTACAGCGTTCGGTTGCCCAAAAGATGGATAACGTTTATACGGTGGCGACGGACGATCTTATCATCGTCGATACGGACGGTACGGTGGTGGGGAGCGATGAGTATCACTTTACCAAACAGGACCAACGAATTTTAGGCAACCGCTTCGGCGACGTGCTGTTGCAAAACGCCCGTTGGGACGATGCTTACGTAAGCACGAGTGCGGGCGGAACGATCGAACAGGAGTTCAATGACGACAAGACCGAACTCACGATTACGGTGCAGGCGGACGAGGGCTACGTTTTGAAATCGCTTACGTTCGACGGCAGAAACGTAACGGCGCAGGTGCAAAACGGCAAATACGTGGCGCAAAATCCCCGCAAGGGCGTAACGGCGGAAGCGGTGTTCGAGCGCGCGAAAGCGTCGTTTGAAATTGCATACGAATACGATGCGGCGCAGGGCAGCGTGCAGGGCGCAACTTCTGCGGAAGAGGGGAGCGCGCTCACCGTAACGGTAACGCCCGCCGAGGGATACGAGGTCGAAAGCGTGAAGTTCGGCGAAACGGCATTAACGTTTGCAGACGGAAAATATACGCTCGAAAGCGTAACGGCATCGGGAACGGTAAAGGTAGTATTCAGTAAACAGAAAACTTCGGACGGCTGCGGTTCATTGATCGGCGGCGCGGCGGTAGGAACAGTATTCGGCATAGCGGCAATTTCGGTTGCGGCTGGACTTATTGTCAGAAAGAAAAGAATTAAATAGCGAGAAAAATTCAGGCGAAGGCAGGGCGGCTTAGTTGCCGCCCTGTTTTCAAAAAGGAAAGGAATATGGATAAAATCTATTTGGGCGCGGCGTACTATCCCGAACTGTGGGACGAAGAGGAACTCGAAAAGGATATTGCGCGCTGCAAAGAAGTCGGCGTGAACTGCTTGCGAATAGGCGAATTCGCTTGGGAAAAAATGGAACCCGAAGAAGGTGTTTTCGATTTGGAGTGGCTCATGCGAGTAGTGGATAAGTTATACGAAAACGGAATTTCGACCGTTTTGTGCACGCCCACGGCGACTCCGCCGCGATGGATGCTCAATAAATACCCCGAAATGCGCATGGTTATGCACGATTTGGTGCGTGCGGACGTTTCTTCGCGCTGTCACGTGTGCAAGACCTCGCCCGTTGCGCGCGAAAAGAACCGCCTTATCGTTGCTGAGCTTGCAAAGACGTTCGCGGGGCACAAGGGCGTCATCGGTTGGCAGATAGATAACGAATTGTTTCCGTATTCCGAGGGGTGCTATTGCGAAAACTGCAAGCGCGCGTTCAGTACATATCTGCAAGATAAATTCGGCACGACGGAAAAACTCAACAAGGCGTGGGGTATGGCGCGCTGGTCTTTAAGCTATTCTTCGTTTGAAGAAATCGAGCCGCCGTATCCGAAACAGTGGCGGCATCCGTCTCTCAGGAAAGCATGGCGGGATTTTCAGTGCGCGCAAATTAAAAGCTACGCGGAAGAACAGGCGGAAATTTTACATAACTACGGCTGTGAAAACGTGGGCACGAATATGATGCAGCACAATTCGCTCTCCTATTATCATCTCAATGAAAAGTTGGACGTTGTGCAGTATAACCATTACGACACTGCCGAGCGGTTGCCGGATACGGCGTTTGCCTACGATTTCGTGCGGAGCATCAAAAACAAACCGTTCTGGATCATGGAAACGCAGGTGGGCTGGAACGGCAGCGAATACGCGGAAAGCGGCTATCGCCCCGTGGGGAATTGCTACGCAAATACTTGGCTTCCCGTTGCAAAGGGGGCTCAGATGAATTTATATTGGCTGTTTCGCGCGCATCCCAACGGGCATGAGATAGGGCACGGCGCGCTGTATTCTTCGGCGGGAAGAAGCTACCGCGTAAGCGAAGAGGTAAAACAGGCGGCAGAAGATTTCAAAAATTGCGAAGAATTTTTAACGAAAACATGCGTTAAAAGTAAAATCGCATTACACTATTCGAGTACGGCATATAACGATTTGGAATGCGCGCCGCTTCTCAAAAATTTTAACTATCGTGAAACGCTGATTAAGAGATACTACGCGGCATTCCGCCATTATAATTTGGACGTTATCGACACGCAGCATGATTTGAAAGACTATGAGGTGATCGTATCTCCCTTTCTTGCGACCGCAGACGAAAACGGTTTTAAGGGACGCATAACGGAGTGGGTGAAAGAGGGCGGAACATGGATCGTGGGACCGATGAGCGATATCATGGACGAGAATGTGAAGAAGTTCACACACGCGCCGTATAGCTTTTTGGAAGAACTTGCGGGCGTGTATACGAAATACCAAAAGCCGCTCGATAACGACATGTTCAAGGCGCAGTGGACGAACGGCGAATGTGCCGTGAGTATGTGCTACGACGCGTACGAGTGTAACGAGGGCACAAAGAGCCTTGCGCATTACGTGGCGGGAGAATTCGCGCCGCTTTCGGTAATTACCGAACGGAAGGTAGGCAAGGGCAGTGTCATCCTGGTCGGGAGCGTCCTTTCGCAAGGGGATATTTTGCGGCTTGTGGACCGCGCGCCCATTTCCGAAGCGAGCGGAAACATAATTCTTACCGAGCGCACGGGCGAACAAAACGGGATTATCGCCGTGGAGACAGAAAATAAGAGCGGTTACGTAATCCTTAAAGGCGAATATATCGACCTAATCACGGGCAAGACTTTTTCGGAAAAAATCGAATTTCAGCCATATCAAGTAAGGGTAATGAAAAAAATATGAACATAAAAGAATTGAAAAAGTTAGTATCCGATATGAGTTTGGAAGAAAAAGCGTTGCAATTAACGCAGTATCCCGTATATGAATTGGACGAGAAAACGGAGGCTGTAGTAACAGGCTTGTGCGATTTGGGCGGAATAGACCGCGAGGTACTATGGCGCACGGGCACGATTTTGAATGCGCCTAACGGTGAAACGGCGCAGTCGATCCGCAAGACGCGTCGGGGAAAAGGGATCGCCGACCCGTTCCCGTTCATGCTCGACGTGATTCACGGTTACAGAACGATTTATCCCGTGCCTCTTGCTATGGCGTGTACGTTTAACACGGCACTCATAGAGGACTGCGCGGAGCTTGCCGCAACCGAGGCGAGCTGCGACGGCGTGGACGTTACCTTTTCGCCCATGGTCGATTTGGGTCGGGACGCGCGCTGGGGCAGAGTGATGGAAGGCGCGGGCGAAGACCCTTATTGGAGCGGTGAAGTCGGCAAGGCGATGATCCGCGGCTATCATAGGGGCGGGATCGCCTGCTGCGTAAAACATTTTGCGGGTTACGGCGCCGCCGAGGCGGGCAGAGAGTACAACACGACGGATATTTCCGAGCGGAATTTGCGCGAGTATTATCTGCGGGCGTACCGTGCGTGCCTCAAAGAACAGCCCGAGATGTTCATGAGTTCGTTTAACCTCTTGAACGGCAAGCCGATTTTGGGGCATAAAGAAATCATGCTCGATCTGTTGCGCAAGGAGTGGGGATTTAACGGCGTTGTTATTTCCGACTTCGGCGCGGTGGAGGAACTGTACGAACACGGTTATTGCGAAACGGGCAGGGACTGCGCGCGCGTTGCGATCGAGAGCGGGCTCGATATCGAAATGGGTTCGTCGGTTTATGCAAGCTATCTTCCCGAACTTGTCCGCACGGGCGTTGTATCGGAAGAACGGCTCGACGAAGCGGTATTGCGGGTATTGGAACTCAAAAACAAGCTGGGTATGTACGAAAATCCCGACCGTTTTACCGATATTCAAAAACGAGACGAAGTGACGCTTTCGGAAAGCGGGCGTGCTCTTTCGCGCAGAGCCGTGGAAGAGGGGAGCGTACTGTTAAAAAATGACGGTGTGTTGCCACTCAAAGAAAGTGCAAAGATTGCGCTCGTCGGACCGTTTGCAGACGAGCATGAAATTATCGGCAACTGGGCGGGAAAAGGGCGCATCGAAGAGAGCGTTACCGTAAAAGAGGGCGTCGAAAGTTTGTTGCAAAAAAACGTGCCGTATGAGCGCGGTTGTTCGTGGAAATTGTTCGAAACGGACGAAAGCGGATTCGAAGAGGCAGAACATATCTGCGCGCAAGCCGATATGATCGTGGCGTGCGTGGGCGAACACATGATGAACTCGGGCGAGGCGCATTCCCGCGCCGACATCCGTATTCCCGAAATACAGCGTAAATTCATCATGCGGCTGCATGAACTCGAAAAACCTCTTGTGCTCGTCGTATTCGGCGGCAGACCGCTTGGATTGAGCGAAATCGAAGAGTTTGCCGACGCGATTTTATACGTTTGGCAGCCGGGGACGGAAGGCGGTAACGGGATCGCAAACTTGCTCTACGGTAAAGCAACTCCCTGCGGAAAGACGGTGATGAGTTTTCCGCGCTCATCGGGGCAGTGTCCGATCTACTATAACTGCTTTACGACGGGCAGACCCAAAAAACAGGATATGCCTTCGGCATTGAGCGGCGAAGAATGGCGCACGGGTTACGACGACGAATATAATTCTCCGCTCTATCCTTTCGGCTACGGGTTGTCGTATACCGAATTCGAGTATTCGGATTTTAAGCTGTCTGCTGCGAAGATGAAGCGCGGCGAAAAAATCGTAGCGAGCGTAAAGTTGAAAAACGTCGGAAAACGTGACGGATACGAAACGGCGCAGTGGTATATACACGACTTATTCGCTTCGATCGTGCGTCCCGTGAAAGAACTGAAAGGATATGAAAAAATCTTTTTGAAAGCTGGGGAAGAAAAACGCGTATATTTTGAAATTACAGAAGAAATGCTAAAATTTTATACGGACGGCGGGAAATATGCGGCTGAAACGGGCGCGTTCGAGCTGTACGTCGGCGGCAATTCCCGCGACTGTCTGAAAACAAACTTTGAACTTGTTGATTGAGGTGAAGAATGAGCAATGAAAGAAAACTGCCCGCATATCCGTTATTCGTAAAAGACCCGAATTTTTCGATTTGGAGCGTCACGGAAGAGTTGAACAAAAGCAATCCCCAAACGTGGTGGGGCGAAGAAAAGCGGATTTACGGTTTTTTGAAAACGCACGGCAAGACGTATTGTTTTTTCGGGAACGGCGCAGATTTTTTCGCGTGCGGAGTTCTGAACGCCGAGCAGACGGGATTGGAGATTACGGCGTTTACGACCGATTACATGTTTCGCGCAGGGGAAACGGCGTTGCGCATAAAATTCGTTTCGCCTCTGCCGCCTGACGACTTAACGCTTACGGCGATGCCCGTTTGTTATATGGAGTATGAAATCGAGGGCGACAAAGACGCCGAGCTTTCTTTATTCGTAAGCCGCGACGTAGCGAGCAACGCATGCAACCAAGAGCGCGGCGTGCGCGGTGGCGTTATAAAATGCGAGGGCTTCGAGAGTGCCTTTTTCGGCTTGAGAAAGCAACAGCCGCTTTCCAACAACGGTGATCTTATCGGCGCGGATTGGGGATATTGGTATTTGTCCGGCGAAGAGAGTTTTGTTCTCGACGAAACCGATCTTGCCGCTTATCTCGCGTGCGGAAGCAAGCAATTTACGAATGCAAAAGAAGAACGGTATCTCGGTACTTTCAATTACGCGCAAAAGGGAGTTGTTTTGCTGGGTTACGACGAGGGCGTTTCCATCGACTATTTCGGCGATTATCGCAAAGGTTATTACTTGCAGGATCATACGATTTTGGAAGCGTTGCAAACGGTATGGCTCGAATACAAAAAAATAGGCGGACGGCTTACCGCCTTCGACGAGGATCTGACAGAGCGGGCAAAATCTTTCGGAAAAGATTATTACGCTATTCTCTGCGCCGCATTACGGCAAACCATGTCTGCGCATAAGCTTGTAAAAGACGGAGAGGGAAATCTTTTATTTTTATCCAAAGAATGCGGTTCTAACGGCTGTATCGCCACGGTAGACGTAAGTTATCCGTCCGTACCGCTGTTCTTGCTTTATAACACCGAGCTTGTAAAGGGCATGATGCGCCCGATTGTGAAGTTTGCGCGAATGCCCGTCTGGAAGTACGATTTCGCTCCGCACGACGCAGGCACGTATCCGCATTGTTGCGGACACGTGTATGGGTTCAACCATGCTGAGAATAAGTTTTTGGGCAACCTCATTCAAAAGAACAACAAAGAGACTTGGTTTCCGTTTTACCTTTTGCCTGCCGATTATGACGTTTACGATTTGAAAGACCAAATGCCCGTAGAGGAGTGTGCCAACCTTCTGATTATGCAATATGCTTGCTTCTCCCGCGACGGGGATATATCTTTCTTTGCGGAGAATTTCGATTTGGCGGAAAAGTGGGTGGAATATCTTATAAAATACGGTTTGAAACCCGAAGAACAACTTTGCACCGACGACTTTGCGGGGCATTTGAAAAACAATCTTAACTTGGCAATCAAGGCGACGGCGGGCATTGCGTGCTATGCCGAGCTCGCCGGGGCGGCGGGAAAGGCAAATCTTGCAGAACAATACCGTAAAGAGGCGGAAGCGTTTGCAAAAGAAATTACCGACTTTGCAAAAAAATTCTCGCATATGCCGATTTCGTGGGATTCGGACGAGAGTACGTTCTCGTTGAAGTATAATTTTGCGTTCGATAAACTGCTGGGGTTAAACTTGTTTCCGCAGGAAGTATTCGAGAAGGAAATCGACTGCTATTTGAAAAAGATAAACAAATTCGGCGCACCGCTTGACAATCGGGAGACGTACACAAAAAGCGATTGGCTGTGTTGGGTTGCTTCTCTTACGGACGATCGGGAAAAGCGCGATAAACTGTTGGCATCAATTGCAAAATTTTTGAAAGAATCGCCTGATCGTGTGCCGTTTTCCGATTGGTATCAGACGGATGCGGGCTCATACATTCATTTTCGTGCTCGCAGCGTACAGGGCGGATGCTTTATTTTATTGTTAAAAAGTGATGAATATGTTGAAAGGTAAATTTATCGGAGTGGCAGAAACAACGAACGTGTTCGTCGTTGAAAAGAGGTTTGTTGTAAAATCGGATGAGCATGCGGTCTTGCGCGCCACGGCATTGGGGCTTTATTTTGCGGAACTCAACGGAATGCGTGTCGGTGAGTCTTATTTAACGCCCGGGTGGAGCTCATACAATAAAATGCTTCAAGTGCAAGAATACGATGTTTCCGCGTTTTTGAAAGACGGTGAAAACATATTGTCGCTCACCCTTGGCGAGGGTTGGTTTTGCGGCGGCTTGACCTGGGAAAAGAAACGGAATATTTACGGGGAACAATGCGCCGTCTGTGCCGATTTGGTGTTTTCGGATAAAATAATTTCTACGGACGAGAGCTGGACGGCGAGAGAGAGCGTGATCCGCGAAAGCGGCATTTACGACGGCGAGAAACAGGATTTTACGGCGAAATTAAAGCCGCTCGCCGTGTGCGAAGTTGCGTTCGATAAAAGTGTGCTTGTGCCGCAGATTTCCGAACCCGTGCGAAACATCGGAAGATTATCCGTGAAAGAGCTGATACATACGCCCGCGGGCGAACTCGTCTACGATTTCGGGCAGAACATGGCGGGCGTGGTGGAAATAAAGACGCCCGAGGATTTTGAGGGAACTCTCACGTTGCAGTTCGCCGAAATCTTAGTGAACGGGAATTTTTACACCGATAACCTGCGTTCTGCCAAAGCGACGGATATGTTTACGGCAAAAGGCTCAAAAACGCTTTGCCCCGAATTTACCTTCCACGGTTTCCGTTATATGAAACTAACGGGTGCGGAACTTCCCAAAGAAAATATAACGGCAATCGTGCGGCATACAGACATGAAACGGACGGGACATATACATACGAGCAATGTACGGTTCAACCGTTTAATGGAAAATGTGGTGTGGGGACAAAAGAGCAATTTTGTAGACGTTCCTACAGACTGTCCGCAACGGGACGAACGTTTGGGCTGGACGGGGGACATCAATGCCTTCTGTACGACGGCGGCGTATAACTACGATATCCGTTTGTTTATGAAAAAATGGCTTGCCGACCTTCGGAACGAACAAGCGGAAAACGGTGAAATTCCACATGTTTGTCCGGACGTTTTAGGGGAAAATAATTACGGAACCGCCGCGCTGTGGTGCGATGTTATCGTGATGGCGCCATGGAAACTGTATCGTATGTACGGCGATATTTCTTTTCTCTCGGATAATTATGCCGCTATGCAAAAATACATGCATGCATATGAGAAGAATGTGGAAAACGGTCTTGTCGTACACGGATTCAATTACGGCGACTGGCTTGCATTAGACGGGGAAATATTAAAAAACAGTATTCACGGCAGAACAGACTCCGTATTTCTTGCGAGCGCGTTTTATCTAGAATGTCTGCGGCTGGTTGCGGAAACGGCAAAGGCACTCGGCGATCAATCGGAAAGGGAATACCGCGACAAATACGAAAAAACCTTGGCTGCGATCCGCTATGAATACATTACACCGAGCGGACGGCTTGCAAGCGACACGATGACGGCGCAGGCGTTGGCACTTTGTTTTCATATCGTTCCCGAGGAGCAGAGAACGACGGTAGCGGAACAGCTCAACAAAAACGCCTATTCGTATAACCACCGAGTGACGACGGGGTTCGCGGGTACGCCTTATTTGTTGTTTGCTCTTTCGGACAATGGCTATTTTGATACGGCTTGCCGCATTTTAATGAATAACGGCTACCCCGGCTGGCTGTACGAGGTAGATATGGACGCGACGACGGTGTGGGAACGCTGGAACAGCTTAATGCCCGACGGCACGCCCAATCCAGACGGCATGAACAGCTATAATCATTATGCTTACGGTAGCGTGATGGAGTTCGTTTACCGCAGGATCGCGGGGATAGAAACGGCGGAGGCAGGATTCAAAACGATTAGAATTGCGCCTAATCCCTGCAAAGGACTTGCCTGTGTTAAAGCGGAGTATGAGAGCGTACGAGGCAAAATTATTTCGGGATACGAACAAAGGGACGGCAAGATTAAATTTATGGCGGAAATTCCGAACGGCGCGCAAGCAGAAATCGTACTGCCGAACGAACAGCCGATAATGGTTGCGGGCGGCAAATACGAATACGAACGCACATGGGAGAACCTCGACGGCGATCCGTTTACGCCCGAAAGCTATGTGACGGAAGTGTTTGATAACCCTAAAGCGGTAAAGGCGTTCAACGAGGTGTTCGGGGACATCTTCACGGGGAGCGAAATCGCTTGGATGAAAAACGAACCGAAAACGCTCGGCTTTATGGCATGGTTCCGTGATTCTGAAAAGAAGATGAGACTTGCCGACTTTCCTGAAATGCTGAAACGCGCGAATAAATTATTTTTACAGTGAGAAAAGTATGTTGTTGTTTTACATTTACTACGGCGAACCGATATCCGATCCCTACTACACAGTTTTACGCTGACCGCACTCTCAAAGCAGACCTTGAAAAATTGAAAAGAATATTTGAAAGGAGATAGAAATTAGATAATGAAAGAGACTGACTACTTTACAATTGATAATGAAGTATTTATTAACAGTAAATCTAATGAGAATACGGATGAATCAGAAGGCAACAAACGAGCTTGTGTTAAGGTCTGAAGAATTTAAAAGAAAGTGCCAGACAAAAGAGTTCATAGATATAAAGGGAAATGTAATTGCCGCTATATGTATGTTTATATTTATGTCTGGTTTGCTGTTTGCCGGAATATTGCTTACAATTTTACTTGATTGGGCTTGTTTCATGGTTATTATTGTTGCTGCAATATTTATAATTATTTGGGTTGTCGTGTATATGTGCAATATCAAAAAGTTACGTTCGTTAGAGCGCATAATTGATCGCTCGGAAATTTGTGTCGGTAAAGTTACCAGAACTAAAATCCAATTCTTTGGTAGTAGTTTAGAGTATAAGTTTTTTAGTGCTGGAAAAGAATTTAACCGTTCAGCTAAGGTAAGCAACAAAATATTTCGCAGGTGTATTCGAAATCCGTATGTATTCATTTTATTTGATGAAACGACGATGAAGTCTTTCCCTGTAAGATTGTTTATCAAAAAAGTTTAAATTGAGAAACAAGGTGTCCGCAGGAAGTGAACGGACTTTTGTATTCAGACCGCACGCCCAAAGCAGACCTTGAAAAACTCAAAAAGATTTATGAAAATAAATAAGACAACATTATGAACCATTATTTAGCGATAGACATAGGGGCGTCGAGCGGGCGGCATATCGTCGGTTGGCGCGAAGGTAACGAAATAAAAACGGACGAGGTGTTTCGCTTTCCGAACGGGACGAAGAAACAAAATAACTGTCTTGTATGGGATACAGACAGCCTTTTCGATAACATAAAGAAAGGGATAAAAGCGGCTATAAAAAAATACGGGCAAATCAAATCTCTTGCAATCGACACATGGGGAGTAGATTATACGCTCGTAAATAGAACGCGGACGCTGATACCTTGCTTTGCGTATAGGGACGGACGCACAAATGCGGTAATAGATGAAGTTCACGGCAAAGTACCGTTTGAAAAGCTGTATGAAAGAACGGGGATACAGTATCAGCCGTTTAATACGATTTATCAGCTGTACGAGGATTGGAAACGGGGCAGATTGGAAGCAGTAACGGACTTTCTTATGATTCCCGAATACTTAAACTATAAGCTCACGGACGTGAAGATGCACGAATTCACCAACGCCACAACAACGGGCTTGGTAAACGCGCGTACAGGCAAATACGACAGGGAAATCATAAACGCGCTTGGCTTGCCCGTGCACTTATTTGGCAAACTGTATCAACCGGGAACGAGCGTCGGAATGTTAAAGCCCGAAATTGCCGCAGAGGTAGGCGGTCAGGCGGAAATTATCCTGTGCGCTTCTCACGATACGGCGAGCGCGGTAGAGGGTATTCCTATGACCGAGAACAGCCCGTATATTTCCTCGGGAACGTGGTCCCTTTTGGGCTTGAAAGTGCCGAAGGCAATCACGGACGAAAGCAGCCGCAAAGCCAACTATTCCAACGAGGGCGGAGTGGGGTATGTCAGATACCAAAAGAACATTATGGGTATGTGGGTGGTCAACCGCTTGCGCGACGAGCTTTGCCCCGAAAAGCCTTTCCCGCAAATCGTAGAGGAGGCAAGGCAAAGCACGTTCAACGACTATGTTGATGTGAACGACAGCGCGTTTCTTGCCCCGAAGAGCATGAAAGCGGCGTTCGACGATTATCTGAAAAATGAGACAATTAAACCTCAAAATGAAAGTGATTATTTCCGCTGTGCATTTATAAGTCTTGCAATCAGTTATATGAACGCCTTGGAAGAGCTGAAAGCAAACAGCGGCGCGGATTTCGATACGCTGTATATCGTGGGCGGCGGAGCGAAGAATGATTTGCTTAACGAACTGGCGGAGCAAATCTGCAAAATCAAAGTAAAAGCGCTGCCGATAGAGGCGACGGCGCTCGGCAATCTCAAACAACAAATCATGCGAGGTGAATAGAATGTACGAATATGCAAAGAAGGCTTATACCGAATACGGTGTTGACGCTGAAGCGGCAATAGAAAAACTTAAAGAGATTCCCGTGTCCATTCACTGCTGGCAGGGGGACGACGTTGTGGGGCTTGACGGCGGGGGTGCGGCTTCGGGCGGCATTCAGACAACGGGCAATTACTTCGGCAGAGCGAGAAATTTCGAAGAACTGAAAGCGGATATTCAAAAGGCGTTTTCGCTCATCCCCGGCAAGAAACGACTGAATCTGCACGCAAGCTACGCAGTCGGCGCGGAAGTTGACAGAGATCGATACGAACCCAAACATTTCGCTCCTTGGGTGGAATTTGCAAAGGAAATCGGGCTGGACGGAATCGATTTCAACCCGACGATGTTCTCTCATAAGAACGTGAAAGATGGTTTAACCCTTTCTTCGCCCGACGAAGCGATCCGCAAATTTTGGGTAAGGCATTGTATTGCTTGTCTGCACATTTCGGAATACTTTGCGGACGAGTTCCAAAAGCCTTCGTTAATGAATATCTGGATACCCGACGGCTTGAAGGACGTACCCGCCGACAGATTGACGCCGAGATTGAGACTGAAAGAAAGCCTTGACGAAATTCTCGCCTGCGGTTATGACAGGGAAAAAGCAATCGTCGCGGTAGAGAGCAAGGTGTTCGGAATAGGCGTGGAAAGCTATACCGTGGGCAGCAACGAGTTCTACCAAAACTATGCAGCGAAGAATAATATCTGCTGTCTTTTGGACAACGGACACTATCATCCGCAGGAATACGTTTCGGATAAGATTCCGTCGCTTTTGGCGTTCTACGATAAAGTCGCTCTGCATGTGACGAGGGGCGTTCGTTGGGATAGCGACCACGTGGTTTTATTCGAGGACGAACTCAAAGAGATTGCAAAGGAAGTCGTAAGAAACGACGCAACGGATAAGGTGCTGATAGGGCTTGATTACTTCGACGCTTCCATTAACCGCTTGGCGGCGTGGATCGTCGGCGCGAGGAATATGCAAAAGGCGCTCCTTTGGGCGTTGTTACAGCCTAACGCAAAGCTCAAAGCGTTGCAGAACGAAGGCAACTTTACCGAACTTATGGTCTTGCAGGAAGAACTGAAAACCTTGCCGTTCGATGCAGCGTGGGCAGAGTATCTGAAACGCCAGAAGGCTGCGGGCGCAGATTGGTTCAACCAAGTCAAAGAATATGAAAACAAAATCTTAAAGAACAGGAAGCGAGTATGACAGAACTATTTACAAATATCCCTTTCGTGAAAGAATTAGCGGCAACGGCGGATAATATGTACCGTCTGGGTTGGGACGAGAGAAACGGCGGAAACATCAGTTACCTTATTTCCGAAGAAGAAGTTGCGGAATACATGGATATAACGAATGTGCGGCGAGTTATTCCGCTCGGATTTAATGCAAAAGAACTGATCGGCAAATATTTCCTCGTAACGGGGACGGGCAAGTATTTCAAAAACGTGAACGGTGATCCCGAAACCAATCTCGGCTTATTCCGTATTGCACAGGACGGGAAGAACGCGGAACTTTTATGGGGCTATGCGGACGGCGGCAAGTTTACGAGCGAGCTTCCGGCACACCTGATGAGCCATATCGAACGCATAAAGGTCGATCCCGAAAACAGGGTAGTAATGCACTGTCACCCGACGAATTTAGTTGCGATGACTTACGTCCACGAACTCGAAACGAAGGGATTTACGCATACTCTTTGGCAGATGAGTACGGAGTGTATTGTCGTGTTTCCCGAAGGCGTGGAAGTGCTGCCGTGGATGCTTTGCGGAACGAACGAAATCGGCGTTGCAACGGCAGAAAAAATGAAATCTGCAAGGGTTGTCGTTTGGGCGATGCATGGTATTTATGGCGCGGGCAAGACTCTCGACGAAACTTTCGGACTCATCGAAACGGTGGAAAAGGCGGCGCAGATCTATATGCTGATAGGCGACCGTAAGAGAATCAACACGATAAAAGACGAAGATATGGTAAAGCTCGTAGAGTTGTTCGGCGTCAAATACAGAAAGGATTTCCTTGACTTAAAAAACGGGAGATAAAATTATGCTTCTCGGCGTGCACGACTACGATTCGGATAAAGCGGAGGACTTTACAAATACGCGGACGAACAGTACGACGGGATGCACCCGCAGGGCTTTGCGCTGTTTGCGGACGGGGAGCGGTATGCGAGCGAGCCGGTGCTTTTAACGGAGTTCGGGGGCAGAGCAATGCAGGCGGACGCAAAAGGCGAGGCATGGGGATACAGCGGCGCTGCGGCGAACGAAGAAGCGTTCTTAAAACAGTTGCAAAGCATTATGCGCGGCGTATATTCCTGTAATTTTCAGGGGTGCTGCTATACGCAGCTCACCGACGTGCAACAGGAAGTAAACGGACTTTTGTACGCTGACCGGACACCGAAAGCCGATTTGAAAAGACTGAAAGATATTTTTGAAAATAAGTAAGAAAGCATAAAAATTTTTGAAGGCAAATACCAAAAGCTACGACATACAAGGGAGGAAATGAAAAAAATGCGTTGGAGAAACGACCGCGTATCGCTGCTGATTAAAAGCAGCGACAGCAAATAAAGCAAAAAGCGGCGCAAGGAAAATAAAAGAATAGTAGTACATAAGGCACTTGTAAAGCGACGTAAGAGCTCGCTTGACAGGTGCCTTTTTTCTTACGCTTGCGAAAAATGTAGATTAATGCCAATACGAGCGCCCCCTGTTCGGATTTTGAAAAACAAAAATTCAAAATTCGAAACAGGAGGACAGAGTAGATGGCAACAATAGAATACAAATTTTCAGACGGTCACATAGAAGAAATCGAGGTGACGGAAGAGTTCAAAGAAGCATACGAATTTGAACTTGTATTGGAAAATTTATCGACAAAAGGAACGGGCGGGAATTCCTACGAGCCACGATTGGTCATTGGATAAAATTATGGATGACGGGATCAATTACGCAGCGAAAAACAATCCTTTGGAATCGGTATTGGAAAAGGAGAAAAAGCGCGAACGATGGCAGAAGATGTTAGACTGTCTGACCAAAAAACAGCGGGCGGTATATGTTCTGCATAAAAAGGGCTATACCCAACGGCAGATATCAAAGAAATTACATATAGCGTTGGGCTCGGTGAACGAGCGGTTACAGAACGCCAGAAAAAATATTTTTAAGTTTTTTTTCGGAAAACCCGAACATTTAGCAGTTTTTTGTTCAACGGATAAGTGAAGGGGTACGGCGTGCCGTGGGAACGCAAAGTGTTTGGCGAACGTTATGAAACGCAGCGGCAGCTCTTGTATGAATTGCCGTTGTTTACCGATCTGATTGAGGTGGATGATGAGCAAAGAACCTGAAAATTTAATCTTGGAACAAGTTCCGGACAATGGCGTTCGGGAAATTTTATATCTTCTGCACGACAGAGACGTGCCGATATATTATTCCCGCAACCGCAAAATACCGGACAGAGATAATGTTTACCGATTCCCTGAAATCACGGTTTTGGTCACGCCGAATCGGGAACAGGAACAGTATATCGAAGGGCGGGTACTGAATCTTTACGACGAACTGTCACCCAATCTGAAAGACTTTGCCGAAGAGGTTTTTGCCTGCAATTCTCTCGTCGGGGCTGTGCGCGTATTCAAAGAACTGCTTACGCAGCACGATCTGCCTGACGGGACGGGACAATCAGATGTGAGGAGTGAAACATGACGAGAGGAAGAATAGCAATTATATCACCGGACGGAAGACTGGTGACCAGCGTAGAGTTTAACGGCGATATGTATTACAAGGACGGACACGGAGAAGAGGTGTTCTCGGGACTGGACGACATCGAAAGCGAAGAAGAGTTTATTGATTTCGTCACGGAATTCAATCGCGAGCATTTCGGATATACGGACAGAGAACTCTGGTATTGCTGCGAGAATGAATGTTTTGATTTGCGGCACGACTATTACGACAACTGGTTTTCCGATTAGATTTATGTAAAAAATCTTTCCGATCAAGCGCAGACATTCATTGACTGCAGCGGAGAAAAAGTAATACTCGGAGAAGGAGAGCGTGCGGCGTTCTATTTCGGAGAATACATAGCGGGTTGCAAGGAAGATTTTCTGAAACGGATATTCCTTGAAGATTTACAGGAACTTAAAGAGAACCTGACGTACAACCACGACGATAATTATAGAAAAATGTATAACCGCTGTCGGGAATATGACGATGAAACGAGGGAAGACGTATGCGATATGATCGATCGGTATGATTTCGTGTACGACGAAACGCTGGAGTTTATAGTCCGCGAAAACGCAGACGATTTTGCAAGGTTGTTCTATTTCATGAAGGGCGTGGAGCATATCAACAACGATATTTATATTTTGGACGGATACGGAAATTTGAGAAACGTCGATAAAGGGGATTTTGAAAATCTGATCGACGACATTGCATACCGTATCGACAGGGAGTTGTCGCCCCCGAAACATAACTTTTCTATGGGGTAAAAAATGAAAAAATATCAAAGCAATGTAAATATGGAACAGTTAATCGGGCTTGAAGTCAAAAGGCTGTCGGAATTATTCGGCAAATCGTTTCTTGATTGCGACGATATCGTAAAAATCACCGGGTTAGGAAGAGATAATGTTCGCGCTATGATGGACGGATATCATTTTTCCGTAACAAAAATCGGAAAACGGAAAGTGGTCAGCATTTTGGCTTTCGTTACTTGGCAAATGGCACAGTAATCGGGAGAGAATAATGGCACGAAAAAAGACGGTAAAAAAGAAGCGTTCCAACAACGAAGGAACTATTGTGCAATTAGCGAACGGCAAACGGCGGGCGCAAATCAGTTTAGGATATAAAGGAAACGGAACTCGAAACAGACCTTTGGAAGTATTCAATACGCAACAGGAAGCAATCGCCTGGAAAAATAAAATGAAGGTCATGGCGGAAGAATACGGTGCAGAAAGCATTGTCGATACAAGCGGTATATTCGTTCCGAAATATCATCAATGGCTACTGAATGAAAAGAAAGGGGAAGTATACTCTCCGCAGTTCAAAACGATTATGCGCCATTATACAAACCATATCAAACCTTATTTTCGGAAATACAAAATCAAAGAAATGACGAAGAGCGTTATGCAGGAGTTTTTTCGGAAATTGGAAAGAGAGGAAGTCGGACGTGAAACGCGGAGGAAAATAAAAGGCGAATTGCGGCAACTCGCCTATGCGCAATCCTGTGGACGGGGTTAAAATCGAAACGGTAAAAAAGGTCGAAGAGATCGATCCGCAAGCATTGCTTAATCAGGAAGAGTATAAAGCCGTGCCAAAGGAGTTGCGCAGTCGATTTTTAAAAGCGTTGGATGAAGAAAAAAACAGTCCCTTCTTGAAACCGTTGTGTTATCTGATGTATTTTGCAGGAAATAGAGTCGGGGAGGCGCTGGCTTACCAATGGAAAGATTTCAATTTTGAGCGAAGATTTTTCTTTGTTTATAAATCCCTTACGAAAGAGTACGAATTCGATGAACAGGGCGAAGTCATAGGAACGGGGAAAACAGTTCTCAAACCGCCGAAATCCAAGGAAGGAATTCGTCCACTTCCGTTGTTGGATATTTTGTACGAGGTTATGATGGAATGGTATGATTATAGGAAAGCGCAGGAAAAGGTATCGGGATTATCCTTTACGGGACCAGACGATTATGTATTTTCGACAAATCAAGGTAAAATGCGTACGGAAGGGGGGACATATACAATATTCCGTAGATTTTTAGTTATAAAACCAAAAGGAGAAAATAATGATTTTAACATTTGACGGAGCGGCGTTAAAAGCTAAAGATTATCCGATAAAAAAGGGAAAATATGCGCCGGGCACGCGGGACGATTGACGTAAATTGTACGCAGATTACGGTCCGTCGTACTTTTCTTTTGATTATGTTTTATCTATATGCTCTCTGATTCCGAAAGCCGTTTTTTAAACTTACACGTCTGCGACTTTCCGCAAAGGGAAGTAAAGAAAACTAAATAAAAAAAGAATTGTTAGCAGAGGCGTTTCTTATTGACGAACCGCAAAATAAAGTGGTTTAATATAGTAAAAGTAGAAAGAAAATACTGCCTAAATAGATTTAATTCTATTTTAGTGGCACACGCATTGGTACACGGGATTGCTTCAAGTACAATATATTGTGTTATTCCTATAATATAAACACTATATATTGTTGTTTTTGGGATTGCCATCAAAACCTTGGTAAGGCAGCGATACAATTTAAGTTATAAATTACAATAGCGACCAACCGCAAACGCAGTTGGTCGCTATATTCAGTCTTTATTCGTTCGTGTGCCAATTAGAACTTCGTGTGCCACACGTGTGCCACGAGGGTACAAACAGAGCGTTTTAGAACGATTCGGAAAGTAATTTCAGAAGTTGAGTATTGATAGTCGATTTATGTGCCCCAAAAAACCGATTGATGGCACACAATGGCACACGGTGGCACACGCTCTATTTTTCCTAAAAATCAAAACCCTATATTTTGTATCTAAAACAAGAAAAACCACCATATATGGTGGTTTTTATGGAGCTGTTAGCGGGATTTGAACCCGCGACCTCGTCCTTACCAAGGACGTGCTCTACCTACTGAGCCATAACAGCATAACCCTTTTTCAAGGTGTTTTTAATGATTTTGCGAAAGTCTTTTTTGAGGCAGGTTGCGTCCTTACCAAGGACGTGCTCTACCTGCTGAGCCACAGCAGCAACACGCTCAAATAGTATATTAAAAAGAAGTACATAAGTCAAGCGATAAAAGGCGGATTTTTCAAAATTCGTCAAAGTTTTTTTGCGGATAGGTGGGTGTGATGGGAAATTTTCCAATTTAGAGATATTTCCGTTTGTTTACTTGACTTTACGACTGATATTTCGTATAATATCATAAAATATTATGATATTAGGAGCACGGCATGAAAAAGAGTACCAAAAAACATTTGCTTAATTTTGCCGTGCTTTTTATTTTAATCGCACTTACGCTCGTAATCTTATTTACGAGCAATAAAGAACTGAATTTTGGCGATATTTTTGAATTTTTACAAAAAAGCAACGTCGTATATCTTTTGCTTGCGGTTGCTTGCATGCTTGGATATATCCTCTTTGAAGGGTTGAGTTTGCACGTCATTTGTCATACGGTAGGGCATAAATGTAAGCCCGTTCAATCGCTCGTCTATGCAACGGCAGACGTGTACTATTCCGCGATTACCCCGTCCGCTGCGGGCGGGCAACCTGCTTCCGCTTATTACATGGTAAAAGACGGCATGTCGGGCGGATCGGCGACGTTTACACTCGTTTTTAACATCATCGCCTACACTGCGGCAATTATCGTGCTCGGCATAGCGGCGTTTATCATTGCGCCCGGCATTTTCGGCGGATTTGAATTTTTCGTCAAACTTCTCATTATTTTAGGTTTGGTTGTTCAAGCGCTTTTGCTTGCGTTTTTCATCGCGTGTATGTTTTGTCATCAGGCGGTATTAAAGTGCGGAAACGGCGTCATTACCTTCTTAAAGAAAATTAAACTCGTCCGCAACGACGAAAAGTGGAGAGGACGCCTTTCAAACGTTGTCGATAAATATAAGGGCAGTGTGCACGATATGCGCAATCATAGAGCGCTCTTTTTTATCGCGTTGCTCTTTAACGTGTTGCAACGCGCGTCGCAAATGCTCGTAACTTGTTTTGTTTGTCTTGCGGTTGCGCCCGACGCGTCTTTTATGGAGTTGTTTGCCATGCAGGCATTCGTAACGCTCGGATATAATTCCATTCCGCTTCCCGGCGGAGTCGGTGCGTTTGAGTACTTATACATGAACATTTTTTCCGCACGGTTTGAAAGCGCGTTTATTCTCGCCGCAATGATGGTAACTCGTGCGATATCCTACTATATCAGTTTGGCTTTGAGCGGCGTCATCACGCTTACGTATCACGTCGTTAAATTAAAAAAAGACTCGAAAGCACCCCCCGTAGAAGAGGAAGAGGATGCGCAAGTGGAGAATCCTTCGCCCGAGCAAATGCAAACGGAAGAATCCTCACCCGAGAAAACGGAAGAGGGGGCGCAAGTGGAGAATCCTTCGCCCGAGCAAATACAAACGGAAGAATCCTCACCCGAGAAAACGGAAGAGGGTGTGCAAACGGAAGAATCCTCACCCGAGAAAACGGAAGAGGGGGTGCAAGCGGAGAATCTTTCGCCCGAGCAAATACAAACGGAAGAATCCTCACCCGAGAAAACGGAAGAGTAAAGGAGAGCGTATGGAAAACGAAGAACAAAAGGAAGAATGCAAGCAAGAGAAAGCGCGTAAAAAATCGCCGTTCGTTGGATTTTGGCATTACGGCGTTATTTTAACGTATTTGTCTGTCGTTGCGGCGATTGTAGGGATTTGTTTTTCCGCTGCCGGACATTCCGGTTATGCCGTTATTTGCTTGCTTGTTTCGGGCTTGTGCGATGCGTTTGACGGCGCTGTGGCAAAGACGAGAAAAAACCGCACCAAAGAAGATAAAATGTTCGGAGAACAAATCGACTCTTTGAGCGATTTGATTGCGTTCGGCGTATCTCCCGCAATGATCGGGTACGGCTTGGGAATGCGGGAATGGTATTTTATCCCCGTGTTCGTGCTTTTCGTCCTTTGTGCGCTCATTCGTTTGGCGTATTACAACGTTACGGAAGAGGTTCGTACGTCCACGGAAGAAGGGGATAGAACGTCCTTTGAAGGACTTCCCGTTACCAACGTCGCGGTTGCGCTTCCGATCTTTTGGTTGATTGCGACCATGTGCGTCAACGTTGCAGGCGGACTTGTAACCAAATTGATCATGGTATTTGCCTATCTTTTGATTGCATTTTTATTCGTATTCCGTTTCCGCATGCCCAAAGCAAAGACGCGCGGGCTTTTGATCACCATCGCCATCGTTGCGGTCATTTTAATTACACTCTTTTGCGTGAAGCATTTTGTATTACATTTATGAGAGAGGTTTATAGGGAGGGAACGCCTCCGAAGAGCTTGCGTTTTTTATACTGCTCTCCGTTTGGAAAACCTGTTTTGCGCCTTTTAACGGGGCGGTTTGTTTCCAAAGTTGCGGGGAAATATTTAGACGGGAAATGTTCCCGCCGCCATATTCGTCCGTACGTCAAAAAACACGGCATTGATTTGACGCAGTTTGAAAAAGAGGATTACCGCAGTTTCAACGCATTTTTCACGCGAAAAATAAAATCGGAACTTCGCCCCTTCGACAGTCAGTTTTCGTCGTTCGTTTCTCCGTGCGACGGAAAGCTATCTGCGTATCACGTTTCGGAAGGATTGACCTTTCACGTAAAAGGATTTCATTATACGGTGGAATCCTTGTTGAAAAGCAAAGAACTTGCAAAAAAATATCAGGGCGGAATTTGCGTCGTACTTCGTCTTTGCGTAACCGACTACCATCGCTATCATTACCTTGATAATGGAACGAAAGGGGAAAACGTCTTTATCAAAGGACGACTTCATACCGTACAACCCGTTGCACTTGAAAAACGCAGGGTGTTTACGGAAAACTGCCGCGAATATACCGTTATGCACACCGAACGGTTTGGCGACGTTGTGCAAGTGGAAGTGGGCGCGCTTATGGTTGGACGAATCGTCAATCATCACGGCGCGGGCGAAATGAAATTCGGCGAAGAAAAAGGAAAGTTTGAATTTGGAGGTTCGACGATCGTCCTTCTTTTAGAAAAGGGGCGCGTTTCTCTTGACGAGGAGTTTTTCCGCAATACCGAAGAGGGGCTGGAAACGGTCGTGCGCTGCGGGGAACGAATCGGAATAAAAATATAAGAGAGGGCGGGAAACCGTCCTTTTTTTATGCCTATTTGCGATATTTATTTTTGTTGCGTCATACATTTTACTATGTTTAAGCGATTTTTGATGAAGTATCGTAACGTAATTTTTGCACTTGCGCTCGCCGTGTTGATTGCACTTTCTGCAGGGGCTTGTTTTTTTGCCCTTTCCCTCAATACCGCCCAAGCACAACGATTGACCGTGCTTCTCGATGCGGGGCACGGTGGGGTTGACGGCGGGGTAACGGGAGTCAAAACGGGAGTGAAAGAAAGCGACGTAAATCTCTTGTTTTGTCGCGAAATTCAGCGAGCGTTTGAGGAAAATGGAATCAAAGTTGTACAAACGAGGATGTCGGAAAACGGATTATACGGGGCTGCAACGAGCGGATATAAACGGCGCGATATGCAAAAACGGGCGCAGATCATTCACGATACGGCGCCTTCTGTCGTGCTTTCCGTTCATCAAAATTCTTATCCGATTCCTACGCGGCGGGGCGCGCAAGTTTTTTTTCGGGAAGGGGCGGAACAGTCAAAGTTACTCGCGCATCACTTGCAAAAAGCGCTAAACGGAATGCCCGAACGGGTGCGGGAATTTTCTCCACTTGTCGGGGATTACTATATTTTGAATTGTAGCGAATACCCGTCCGTCATCATTGAGTGCGGATTTTTAACAAGTCCCGAGGATGAGGCGTTACTGTTAAGTGAAGAATATCGGAAACGATTTTCCAAAGCGGTTGTAGACGGGGTGTTAACCTTTCTTTTTTCTTCTGCAAGCGGGGGATAAAAGAGGGGCTTTGCTCGGTTTTATCTTTTTTATGCGTTGAAATTCGCGTTAGTAGCGGTTGTAGACGGGGTGCTAACCTTTCTTTTTTCTTCTGCAAGCGGGGGATAAAAGAGGGGTTTTGCTCGGTTTTATCTTTTTTATGCGTTGACATTCGCGCGCGCGCGTGATATAATAAGTGCATGGAAAAATACAGTCATAAAAGAGAGTTCTCCGTAAAATATTCCGACGTCGATTATAAGGACGAACTATCGGCTTCCGCGCTTCTTTCCTTTGTGCAAGAAGTTGCCTGTTCCAGCGCGGATGAGTTGGGGTTTGGGTACGAAGATCTAAAACCGCACGATTACGGGTTTCTCGTGGTGGGAACGTATTGTCGGTTGCTTCGCCCCGTTTGTTTGAATGAAATAATTGCGGTGGAAACGTGGCCGCTTCCCCCCAGACACGTTATTTTTGAACGGGACTATGCCGTTTACGACGAAAAGGGGAACGCATGTGCAACCCTTGCGTCTCGGTGGTGCTTGGTTCATTTACAGTCGATGAAACTTCTCACGGCAACCGCCCTTGAAGGACACGCGACCTGCCCTTACCGAAACGAAAAAGCGGTTGAGGTTCCTTCTTGGAAAATTTCGCCGATCGGGGACGAGGGGAAAGAAGTGTACAGTCTTACCGTACGGGCGAGTTTATGCGATCACTATTTGCATGCGAATAACGCAAAATACGCCGATTTATTTTTCGACTGTTTTACCATGCAAGAACTTTCCGCGCGGCGGGTAAAATCGTTCCAAATTTCTTATGCACGACAGGCAAAAGAGGGGACGAAATTGACTTTTTACCGAAAAGATTGCGAAAATGGCGCCGTTTTGTTGGAAGCGCGGGACGAAATAGGAGTAACGACGCAATTTCAAGTTGTATTCGAGGAGGCCGTATGAAAAAGAACGTAAAACCTGGGACGTATCTTGCGCCCGTTCCCGCCGTCATGGTAACGTGCGGAAAGGGAGAAACGTCGAATATTATCACGCTCGCTTGGGTTGGAACTGTCAATTCCGAACCGCCGATCGTGAGCATTTCCGTGCGCTATCAACGCCATTCCTTCCGTTTGATTGAACAAAACGGGGAGTTTACCGTAAACCTTGTGTCAAAAGATCTTGTCCGCGCGACGGACGTTTGCGGGGTCGTTTCGGGGCGGAACACGGACAAGTTTGCACTCACCGGGCTCACCGCTTGCAAAGGGGAAAAAGTTGCTTGTCCTTATATCGGAGAGAGTCCGCTCTCCCTTGAATGTAAGGTGGTCAATCGGGTGGATTTCGGTACGCACGCCGTATTTTTCGGGGAAGTCGTCAACGTGATCGCGGACGATACGTTTTTAGATGAAAAGGGGAGGGTGTCCCTTCCTGCAAATCTTCTCGCTGCGTACGTCAACGGAACGTACGTCGGAACGGCGGATGCGCTCGGCTCCTACGGCTATACGTCCAAGGAGGAACGTTTGTGAAATCGGGCATCGTCAAATACGTCAACGTAGTAAAGAGTTTTTTTCGACTGTTTACCGTCGTCTGCATTCCCGCGTTTATGGTGCTTCTCGTCGTTGCGTTTAACGCGGAGGAAAAGGCGGACAAACTTCTTTTCGGATTTTTGGCGGGCGGCGTACTCTTGCTTTTCTTTATCGTATACGGGTTTTATTCGATGCGCGTTACGATGGGTACGGTAATGGAAGTTCAATGGACGGACCAAGTCGTTCACTTAAAAACTCCTCGCAAAACGTACACTTACGACGTCGTCGGAGGGTGCGTCGATATGAAGGTAACGGGAAGAAAATTCGTCGGCACGTTTGAAACGCAAGACAGTCGGGATAAATTTATTTTTTATCGCCGCGCACCCTTTTCCGCCTATCGCGAAGAACAGTTTACGGTGAACGAGATCCGCGCGTTTTACCCGAAAATCGACGAAATTGCATACTGATTGCATTTATACATTTATGCACGGTATGCGTGAATATAGTGAATAAAAATAAAACATTTCGGATAAATATAAAAAATCTTTCAAAAACAAAGCCCTTTTTGCTTGACTTGACGGAAAGGGAAGAGTATAATCGGCATGATAATTCAAAAGGATGGAAAAAATTATGGAAAAGAAGATCAAAAAGGTAGTTTTGGCATACTCGGGAGGACTTGATACTTCGATTATCATTCCCTGGTTAAAGGAAAATTACGACAACTGCGAAGTCATCGCGGTATCGGGCGACGTTGGACAAGGGACGGAACTCGACGGTTTGGAAGAAAAGGCGATCAAAACGGGCGCTTCCAAACTCTACGTGCTCGATTTAAGAAAAGAATTTATTGAAGATTACATCTATCCTACCATGCAGGCGGGTGCGGTTTACGAAGACATGTATCTTTTGGGAACGTCGTTTGCGCGTCCTTCCATTGCAAAGGGGATTGTAGAAATTGCAAAAAAAGAAGGCGCAGACGCAATTTGCCACGGCTGCACAGGAAAGGGAAACGATCAGGTGCGTTTTGAACTTACCATCAAGGCGTTTGCTCCCGAAATGACGATTATCGCGCCTTGGCGTATTTGGGATATTAAGAGCCGCGAGGAGGAGATCGAATATGCGGAAGCGCATAATATCCCCTTGAAGATCAATCGCGAAACGAATTATTCCAAGGACAAAAACTTGTGGCACCTTTCGCACGAAGGTTTGGATTTGGAAGATCCTGCAAACGAACCTCAATACGAAAAAGAGGGATTCCTCGAAATGGGAGTTTCTCCCTTGCAAGCGCCCGATAAGCCTACCTATTTGACCATTCACTTTGAAAAAGGCGTGCCTACGGCGATCGACGGAAAGGAAATGGGAGCAGTCGAATTGCTCGAAACGCTCAACAAAGTGGGCGGAGAAAACGGCGTTGGGCTTGTCGATATGGTCGAAAACCGTTTGGTCGGAATGAAGTCGCGCGGAGTATACGAAACGCCCGGCGGTACGATTTTGTACAAGGCGCACCAACTTTTGGAAATGATCTGCCTTGACAAGGCGACGCAACACTATAAGCAACTCGTTGCGGTGAAGTTCGGCGAAATGGTATACGACGGACAGTGGTTTACTCCCTTGCGCGAGGCGCTCAGCGCGTTCGTTACAAAGACGCAAGAAACGGTTACGGGCGACGTAAAACTCCGTATCTACAAGGGGAACGTTACCAACGCGGGAATTACTTCTCCTTACTCTTTGTACAGCGAAAACATCGCGACGTTCGACGACGACGGCGGAACGTATAGCCAAAAGGATTCGGAAGGCTTTATCAACCTCTTCGGACTTCCGATCAAGGTGAAAGCGCTTTTGGAGCAAAAGAAACTCAAATAACGACATGGTAAAAGTATTTATCGACGGAAAGGCGGGGACAACAGGGCTTCGCATTTACGAAAGGCTGGAAAAGCGGGATGACGTAAGTATCATCTCGCTTTCCGAAAGTTTACGCAAAGACGTTTCCGCACGGAAGGACGCGCTGAACAGTGCCGACGTTGCGTTTTTATGTTTGCCCGACGACGCCGCGCGCGAGGCGGTTTCGCTTGTAGAAAATAAAGCGGTAAAAATTATCGACGCATCGACCGCGCACCGTACCAACCCCGATTGGGCATACGGGTTTGCCGAACTTTCCAAGGAACACAGAAAAAAAATTCAAACGTCCAACCGAATTGCGAATCCCGGTTGTTATGCGAGCGGTTTTATCGCCCTTGTCTATCCCTTGATTGCGAGCGGGGTTGTCGGCGAAGATTACCCCTTCGTATGCCATGCGGTAAGCGGGTATTCGGGTGCGGGAAATAAAGGGATTGCACAGTACGAAGCGGAAGAACGGGACGAAGGGTTGAAATCTCCCCGTCTTTACGCGCTTTCTCTTGCTCATAAACACATTCCCGAAATGACGAAGGTATGCGGATTGACGAAAAAACCCATCTTTAATCCGTATATTTGCGATTTTTACAACGGTATGGCAGTCAACGTTCCGTTGTTTGTCGACGGAATGAAAACGCCGCTTTCCGCAAAAGGGGTGGAAGAACTGTACCGCGAGCATTATAAGGGAAGTCGCTTTGTTACGGTTGGCAAAGAAGAGAGCGGGTTTATTTCCGCAAATACCTTAAACGGTACGAACGGGTTAGAAATTCTCGTAAACGGAAACGAAGGACAAATTTTATTGACGGCACGGCTTGATAATCTCGGAAAAGGTGCGTCCGGCGCCGCAATTCAGAATATGAATATTGCTCTGGGGCTTGACGAATGGCTCTCTTTGTGATATAATCAATAAGATAGCGTAGTGTGTGAAATATGTTAAAGCAAATTAGCGGCGGCGTTTGTGCGCCAAAGGGGTTCCGTGCCAACGGCGTTCATTGCGGAATCCGTAAAAATAAAATCAAAAAAGACTTGGCTCTTATCGTAGCGGACAACCGCTCGGCGACGGCTTGCGTCTACACGACAAACCTCGTCAAAGGCGCACCCATTCTCGTAACCAAGGAACATGTAAAAGACGGGTACGCGCAGGCGGTCATCGTCAACAGCGGAAATGCCAACACGTGCAATCCGGACGGGGTTGAAATTGCAAACGCGATGTGTGCGCTCGTAGAAGCGCATACGGGAATCCCTTCTTCCGACGTTGTAATTGCCTCGACGGGCGTCATCGGACAGCGTCTTTCCCTTGCTCCGATCGAAGGAGGAATGGAAGCCCTCGTCAAAGGGCTTGGCGACAACGGCACGGCGGCGGCGGAAGCGATTATGACGACGGATACCGTCGTAAAAGAACTTGCTTACGCATTCAAAGTGAACGGGAAAGAATGTCATATCGGCGCGATGTGTAAAGGCGTTGGAATGATTTGCCCTAACATGGCGACGATGCTCATGTTCGTTACGACGGACGTTTCCATTACGCCTGAAATGCTCCAAAAGGCGCTTTCCGCCGACGTGAAAAAGTCGATGAACATGGTAAGCGTTGACAGAGATACCTCCACGAACGACACGCTTTGCGTCATGGCAAGCGGACTTGCGGGCAATCAAACGATTACCGAGGCGAACGCCGACTATCGTGCGTTTTGCCGTGCGTTCAACGCGGTTACTACGGCAATGTGCCGCAAGATCGCGCGGGATGGCGAGGGCGCGACCAAACTCATTGAATGTCAGGTAAGCGGGGCAAAGAGCGTCAAAGACGCACGCCTTTCTGCAAAGTCGGTCATCAATTCTCCGCTTTTGAAAGCGGCGATGTTCGGTGCGGACGCCAACTGGGGAAGAATTCTTTGCGCGCTTGGATATTCGGGAGCAAATCTCGACGTGGATAAAATTGAGGTTACCTTCCATAGCAAGGCGGGGGATCTCGCCGTTTGTAAAGAGGGACGCGGGATAGAATTTTCCGAAGAAATTGCAAAAAAAGTACTTTCGGAAGAGGAAATTATCATCGACGTCAATTTGAACGACGGAAATTATAAGGCAACGGCATGGGGTTGCGACCTCACGTACGATTACGTAAAAATCAACGGAGATTATAGAACTTGATGATCGGAAAACAGGAACAGGCTGAAATTCTTCTCGAAGCAATGCCTTACATCAAAAAATACCAAAATAAGATTTTGGTCATCAAATACGGCGGAAACGCAATGACGAACGACGACTTAAAGTGGTCGGTCATGCGTGATTTAACCGTTCTCCGTTTGGTAGGGATCAAAGTTGTCCTCGTGCACGGGGGCGGTCCCGAAATTTCTCATACGCTCAACCGCATGGGGATTGAGTCCCGTTTTGTCAACGGGCTTCGTTACACCGACGAAGAAACGGCGGAAGTCGTTCGTATGGTCCTTGCGGGAAAGGTAAACAAATCGCTCGTGCATATGCTCGGCTCGATGGGGGCAAAAGCCATCGGACTTTGCGGTATGGATGGGAATATGCTCCTTTGCGAAAAGGAAAACGAATCGCTCGGTTTTGTCGGAAAAATCAAACGGGTACAAACGGACGTCATTTTAGACTGTTTGGAGGCGGGATATCTTCCCGTAATTTCTACCGTCGGTTACGACGACGAGGGGAATATTTATAACGTGAACGCAGATACGGCTGCTTCGGCGATTGCAGGGGCACTTTCTGCGGAAAGTTTGATTTTGATGACGGATATCCGTGGATTATTGCAAGATAAGGACGACGAAAACAGCCTGATCAAAAAGGTATTTGTTTCCGATATTCCTTCTCTTGTCAAAGAGGGGATTATTTCCGGTGGAATGATTCCCAAAATTAATTGTTGTAAAGAAGCCATCCGCCGTGGCGTAAATCGCGTGTTTATTACGGACGGAAGGGTGAACCATTCCATTTTGCTCGAACTTCTTTCTGATGAAGGTATGGGCACAATGTTTGTAAAAGGCGACTGATTTTTTAATCAGTCTTTTTTACAATTTCGGAGTAGAAATATGAAGTTTGAAGAGATAAAAAAATTAGACGGCGAGTATCTCGCCGAAACGTACGGACGGTATCCCGTCGCGTTTGAGGGCGGAAAAAACGCCACGCTTTCGGGAGTTGACGGAAAAGAATATATCGACTTTGGATCGGGAATTGCCGTCAACGTATTCGGGGTAAACGACGAGGTTTGGAAGAATGCCGTCGTCGAGCAACTCAACAAAATACAACACGTCAGCAACTATTATTATGCGGAACCGCAATCCCGTCTTGCCGCGCTTCTTTGCGAGCGTACGGGGGCAAAACGGGTATTCTTCGGAAATTCGGGCGCGGAGGCAAACGAGTGCGCCTTGAAGGCGGCGCGCAAATATTCCTTCGAGAAATACGGGGAAGGGCGGCATAAGATCGTATCGCTGAAAAATTCTTTCCACGGCAGAACGCTCTTTACGCTCACGGCGACGGGACAGGACGCATTCCATCAATATTTCGGACCGTTTGTTCCCGGGGTGGACTATGCCGAGCCGAATATCGCAGACGTTCGTCGCGTTGCGGGAAAGGATACGTGCGCGGTCATCGTCGAGCCCATTCAAGGGGAAAGCGGTGTTAATCCGCTCTCGCCTGCCTTTATGTCGGCGCTTTCCGAATTTTGCAAAAAGGAAGATATTCTTCTCATCATTGACGAAGTGCAAACGGGCAATGGCCGTACGGGAACGCTTTACGCGTACGAGCAGTATAACGTCGTTCCTGACATCATGACGACGGCAAAAGGCTTGGGCGGCGGGCTTCCGATCGGCGCGTGCTTGTTTTTTGAAAAGACGGAACACGTTCTCCGCGCGGGGGATCACGGATCGACGTTCGGCGGAAATCCCGTTGCGTGCGCGGGGGCGTATAGCATATTGTCCCGATTAGATCAGGATTTTCTCCTTGAAGTACAGGGAAAAAGCGAATACATGCGCGCAAAATTGCGCACGATGGACGGCGTAAAAAAGGTAACGGGGCTTGGATTGATGATCGGGCTTGACGTGAAAGGGGACGCAAAAGCGATTGCCAAAAAATGCTTGGAGCGCGGACTCCTCGTATTGACGGCGCACGACAGATTGCGTTTTGTTCCTCCGCTCACCATTACAAAAACGGAAATAGACGAAGGTCTTAGCATATTAAGAGAGGTACTGCAAGCATGAAACATTTACTCAAATTAGGCGATCTTTCGAGAGAGGAGATTTTAAGCATTCTCAATCTTGCCGACCAGTTGAAATACGAACGCAACAACGGCATTCGAAACGAATGCTTAAAAGGGAAAAAACTCGGAATGATTTTTCAAAAATCCTCCACACGAACCCGTGTTTCCTTTGAAGTTGGAATGTATGAACTCGGCGGTTACGCGCTCTTCCTTTCCAACCGCGATTTGCAAATCGGACGCGGAGAACCGGTGGAAGACACGGCGCGCGTTCTTTCCCGCTATCTTGACGGGATTATGATTCGTACCTTTGAGCAAAAGGAAGTGGAAGATCTTGCAAAATACGGTTCGATTCCTATTATCAACGGACTGACGGACTACTGTCATCCTTGTCAAGTACTTGCCGACCTCATGACCATTCGCGAACGCAAAGGCTCGTTTAAGGGATTGAAGATGTGCTTTATCGGCGACGGGAATAACATGGCGAACTCTTTGATGGTCGGTGCAATTAAGACGGGAATGAGTTTTTCCATCGCTTGCCCGAAGGGGTACGAACCGGACGCCGATCTCATGGCTTGGGCAAAGGAAAACGGCGACTTTTTCATGAGCGAGGACGTCCTTGAGGCTGCCAAAGACGCCGACGTCATTTATACGGACGTTTGGGCTTCTATGGGACAGGAAGAGGAAAAGAAATTGCGCGAACAGGCGTTTGCGGGATATCAAGTCAACGCAAAGGTGATGTCGGTTGCGGCAAAAGACGCGATGGTACTCCATTGCTTGCCCGCACACCGCGGCGAAGAAATTACGGCGGACGTATTCGAGGCGCATGCGGAAGAAATTTTCGACGAGGCGGAAAATAGACTTCACGCGCAAAAAGCCGTCTTGTGTAAACTCTTAAAATAATCGGAAAATCTTAAAAAGTAAGGATATAAATACGTATGGATAAGAAGATTTACGTAACGTTGGAAAACGGTAAAGTGTTCGAAGGCTATTCCTTCGGTGCGGAAAAGGAAACGGTTGGCGAACTCGTCTTTGCGACGGGCGCAATCGATTATATCGAAACGCTTACCGACCCCTGCTATCACGGACAAATCGTCGCACAGACCTTCCCGCTGATCAGCAATTACGGCATGATTTTTGCTGACAAGGCGAGCGACAAGTGTCAAGTGAGCGCGTACGTCGTTCGGGAAAAGTGCGATAAACCCTCCAACTTCCGTTGCGAAGGAACGCTGGAAGACTATTTGAAAGCGCAAGGCGTTCCCGCCGTCTACGGGATCGATACGCGCGAATTGACGAGAATCATTCGCGAAGGGGGCGTTATGAACGCCGCAATCACCTTCAAACCGCTTAAAGATACGTCGGCGCTCAAATCGTACTGCGTGAAAGATGCCGTACAAGCGGTGGAAAGCGGGGAGAAGAAAACGTACGGAGAGGGAGAACTTTCCGTCGCGCTCCTCGATTTTGGCTGTAAAGATGCGACGATCGACGAGTTTGTTCGTCGCGGTTGCAAGGTGATACAACTTCCTGCAAACACGAGCGCGGAAGAGATCTTATCGCTCGGCGTAAACGGCGTCGTCCTTTCGGAAGGCCCCGGGAATCCTACGGAAAACGAACGTGCAATTCAAACGGTCAAATCGCTTCTCGGAAAGAAACCCGTGTTCGGCGTTGGGCTTGGGCATCAAATCCTTGCGCTTTCTGCGGGCGGAAAAACGAAGAAGATGAAATACGGACATCACGGGGGGAACCAACCCGTTCGAAACGTAAAAGCGGGCGGGGTTGTCATTACGTCGCAAAATCACGGCTATGAAGTTGTGAGCGACTCCTTAAAGGGAATCGGCGAAGTAACTTATTTGAACGTCAACGACGGATCATGCGAAGGGGTTTTATACCCGAGCGTTTGCGCAATCGGCGTGCAATTCCAGCCGAGTACGTGCGGCGGACCTCACAATGCAAATGTAATTTACGATGAATTTATCGCAATGATGAAAGAGGAAAAATAATATGCCTAAGAAAAGTGATATCAAAAAGGTACTTGTAATCGGTTCCGGTCCTATCGTCATCGGACAAGCGGCAGAGTTCGACTATGCGGGCGCGCAAGCGTGCCGCGTCCTCAAAGCGGCGGGCGTCAACGTCGTGCTGTGCAATTCTAACCCCGCCACGATTATGACGGATAAGATGCTCGCGGATGAAATTTATCTTGAACCGCTCACGCTTGACAGTTTGAAGAGAATTATCATTAAAGAACGCCCCGACAGTTTGCTTGCCTCGCTCGGCGGTCAAACGGGACTTACCATGGGCTGTAAACTTGCAAAAGAGGGGTTCCTCGACGAATGGGGAGTAAAACTTATCGGTACCAAACTCGACGCGATCGACCGTGCGGAAGACAGAGAACTGTTCAAGGAAACGATGGAAAAAATCAATCAACCTTGCGTTCCTTCCGACATCGCTTATACGGTTGACGAATGCGTTAAGATTGCGGACGATCTCGGTTATCCCGTTATCGTGCGCCCTGCATTCACTCTTGGCGGTGCGGGCGGCGGCGTTGCGTATAACGAAGAAGAACTCCGCCTCATTTCGCACAACGGGTTGATGCTTTCGCCGATTACGCAAGTTTTGATTGAAAAATACATCGGCGGTTGGAAAGAAATCGAATTTGAAGTAATTCGCGACAGCGCGGGCAACGTATTGACCGTTTGTTCGATGGAAAACTTCGATCCCGTCGGGATTCACACGGGGGACAGTATCGTTCTTGCTCCCGCCGTAACCCTTTCTACCAAAGAATATAACATGCTCCGCGAAGCGTCCTTTGCAATTATCACCGAACTCGGCATTGAGGGCGGTTGTAACTGTCAGTTCGCGCTCAATCCGGACAGTTTTGAATATGCCGTCATCGAAGTAAATCCCCGCGTATCCCGTTCTTCGGCGCTTGCAAGTAAGGCGACGGGATTCCCGATTGCAAAGGTAACCACGCAAATTGCGCTCGGATATACTTTGGATGAAATTAAAAATGACGTTACGGGCACGACGTACGCTTGCTTTGAGCCGGCGATCGACTACGTCGTCGTAAAACTTCCGAAATGGCCGTTTGACAAATTCTTGTACGCAAAGCGCGGACTTGGATCGCGCATGAAAGCGACGGGGGAAGTCATGGCGATCGGCACCTCGTTTGAACAGGCGATCATGAAGGCTGTCCGCGGGGCGGAAATCTCTCTCGATACCTTAAACAGTCCGAAATTCGCGACGTATACGGAATCGCAGTTGCGGAACGAATTGACGAAGATGACGGACGAAAGACTGTTCGTCGTATATGCTTCGTTGAAAGCGGGAATTTCTGTAGACGATATTTTCGACGCGACGAAGATCGACCGTTGGTTCCTTGAAAAACTCAACAATCTCGTCAAGTACGAGGCGGAAATCAGCGGAAAGAAATTGACGAAAGAGCAGTACTTGCGCGGGAAAAAACTCGGTTATCCCGACAAAGCGCTCGCCGCATTCAGTGGGGAAAAATTGCCTCCTCACCGGCGCGCCGTCTATAAGATGGTTGATACGTGTGCAGCGGAATATGCCGCGCAAACGCCGTATTTTTACTCTACGTATGACGAAATTGCGCACGACGAGGCAAAACCGTTCGTCGAACGCAGTGAGAAAAAGCGCATTATTGTTATCGGTTCGGGCCCGATTCGAATCGGGCAAGGGATCGAGTTCGATTACTCGTCCGTTCACTGCGTATGGACGCTCAAACAACTCGGTTACGAAGTAATCATTATCAATAACAACCCCGAAACGGTTTCGACTGACTTTGATACGGCGGATAGACTTTATTTTGAGTCGTTGACTCCGGAAGACGTGCAAAACGTCATCGACGTAGAAAAACCGTACGGCGTCGTTATTACGTTTGGCGGACAAACGGCGATTAAACTTTGTTCTTATTTAGACAAAGCGGGCGTGCGTATTCTTGGAACGAGTGCGGATTCCGTCGATATGGCGGAAGACAGAGAGCGTTTCGACGCGCTTTTGGAACAGTTCAATATCGCACGGCCGAAGGGCGTTACCGTTATGACCAAAGACGAGGCGATCGCGGCGGCGGAAAAACTCGGCTATCCCGTATTGCTCCGTCCTTCCTACGTTATCGGCGGGCAAAATATGACGATCGCATTTACGGAAAACGATATTTCTCGCTATATGGACGTCATCTTGGCGCAACATATTGAAAACCCCGTCCTTTGCGACAAATATTTGATGGGAACGGAGTTGGAAGTAGACGCAATTTCCGATGGAACGGACGTGCTGATTCCCGGAATCATGCAACACATTGAGCGCGCGGGCGTACACTCGGGCGACTCGATTGCCGTATATCCTCCCTATCATTTGAGCGATGCAATGCTCAAAAAGATCGTGGAGGTTTCTACCCAACTTGCGCTTTCCTTAAAGACGAAAGGTCTTATCAACATTCAATATTTGATCTATCAAAACAGATTGTACGTTATTGAGGTCAATCCTCGCGCGTCCCGTACCATTCCGTATATCTCCAAGGTAACGGGTGTTCCCATGGTTGAACTTGCGACGAAGATTATGGTTGGGGCGAAATTGAAAAAACTCGGTTACGGAACGGGGTTGTATCCCAACTCGCCGTACGTAGCGGTAAAAGTTCCCGTCTTCAGTTTTGAAAAACTCAACGACGTCAACTCGCAACTTGGTCCTGAAATGAAGTCCACGGGCGAAGTTCTCGGAATCGGAAAGACGATTGAAGAGGCGCTCTTTAAGGGACTTGTGTCGGCGGGATTCAAAATGTGCCATCCGACCAAAAATAAACCCGTCGGCGTATACTTTACCGTCAACGATCAAGACAAATACGAACTCGTTTCCATCGCAAAGAAATTTGCCGACCTCGGCTGTACGCTTTATGCGACGGCGGGAACGGCGAAGGTTATTTCCGAACTTGGTATCGACGTTACGGTGGTTGACCGCTTAAAGGCGACGAAACAAGTTTCCGGCTTGATGGACGAAGGGAAGATCGACTACATCATTTATACGGGAAAAACGGACGTCGATTCGATTGCCGATTATATCGAATTGCATCACCATGCAATTTTGCTCGGAATTACGGTGCTCACGTCCCTCGACACGGCAAACGCGCTTTGCGATATCATTGCCAGCAAGTTTACCGAATACAACACCGAACTCGTCGATATTAACAACCTCCGCGACAAGAAGATGGAACTTGATTTTGTCAAGATGCAGTCTTGCGGAAACGACTATATTTACTTTGAAAACCTCGACGGAAGCATTACTTGTCCCGAATCGATTGCGATCAACTTTGTCAACCGTCATTACGGAATCGGAGGGGACGGCATCGTTCTCATGGAAAAATCGTCCGTCGCGGACGCAAAAATGCGCATTTTCAATCAAGACGGAAGCGAAGGTCAAATTGCAGGAAACGCAATTCGCTGCGTTGCAAAATATTTGTACGAGAAGGGGATCGTTCCCAAAGAAAAAATGACCATCGAAACGAATAGCGGCGTAAAAGAAGTAACCGTTTATTCCTTCGGCGGAGTGGTAACGTCCGCAAGCGTTGATTTGGGCGTTGCCGAACTCAACGGAAAGAAAATTCCTTCCGTATGGACGGGTGATACCGTTATCGATCAACCGATGGTAGTCGGCGGAAAAGAATATCGCGTTACGCTTGTCAATCTCGGAAATCCGCACTGCGTTATTTTCTGCGACAAGGTAGACGACGTTCCCGTAGAAGTGCTTGGCCCTGCGATTGAAACGAGCGAATACTTCCCCAACCGCACAAACGTAGAATTTATCCGCGTCGTCAACGGCTCGACGATTAAAATGCGCGTTTGGGAGCGCGGCAACGGCGAAACGTATGCGTGCGGAACGGGTGCGGCGGCAGCGGCAGTTGCGTGCGTGCTCAACGGATATTGCGCAAAAGACACGGATATCACCGTAAAAGTAAAAGGTGGGGATCTGATCGTTAAGTACGGTTCGGACGGAAGCGTTACGCTTACGGGGAACGTACAAAAAATTTACGAAGGTAAGGTTGAATTTTAATGAAAGAAGCGTTTTACGAAGAGAGCGCAAATGCAAGAAAGGGCGCGACGGAAGCAAAAAAATATACCGTATTACACGTGATCGGCGTTATTTGCTTCGTCGTCGCCGTCATGCACGGGTTATTTTCCTTCACTTACGTCCCGATGATCATCAACGAAACGTCGGGCGTTGGGCTTGCGCTTTCTCTCGTATGGTGGTTTGGATTGCTTGCGATGTTCGTTTTTCTCGGATTTATCATGTTCCGTTGGAAACGCAAATACAATTTAAGTTACGATTATATTTTCGTAGAAGACGAGTTGCGCATTTCCAAAGTGTTTAACGGAAAAAAGAGAAAACATCTCATCACCATCAAGGCGGATCAAATTCTCCGCATGGGAAAGTGTGAAAGCGACGCGTACGAGCGTACGCGCGCGGGGATCGAAAAGAAACCGATTTTTTGTACTTCCAACGTCGAGCCTGCGGAAGATAAGATGTTTATCTATATCGTCGTATCCAACTCGGTAGGCAAGAGTATTTACGTGTTAGAATGTCGTTTGACGATGCTTGAGTTCCTCGTCCGTGCGGCGGGTAGAAATAAGTTGGAGTTATCATGATTTATTTTGATAATGCTGCGACGACGCGTCCGAATGCTCGGTCGGTTGAACGTGCGAACGTCTATTTAACGGAAGAATATTTTAATCCCTCCGCGCTTTATCGCGGAGGGTTTACAGTCAGTGAAGAAATAAAGCGTGCGCGGGAATATCTTCTTTCGCGCGTTGCCGATCCCGTCAATTTTGATTTGACGTTTACCTCATGCGGGACGGAAGCGGACAATCATGCCGTTTTTTCTTGTGCAAAGCGGGGGAATGCAGTAACGACGGACGGGGAGCACGCGGCAATTCACGCAAGTTTTTCCGAATTAAAAAATAGGGGCGTTGAGCCGCGGTTTGCTCGAATTTTAGAAGACGGGCGCGTTGATGAGGCGCATCTCCTCAGTTTAATCGACGAGAAAACAACGTTTGTGAGCGTCATTCACGTCAATAACGAAACGGGGGCAATCAACAATATTGCGCAACTTGCCAAAAAAGTAAAGGCAAAAAACCCTCGGTGCGTTTTTCATAGCGATGGCGTGCAAGCGTTTGGAAAAATCCCCGTGTATCTTCCCAAAGAGGTTGATTTGTATTCGATCAGTGCGCATAAAATCGGCGGGCTTAAAGGGGTTGGCGGCTTAATTCGCCGTAAAAGTTTGGCGCTTTCTCCCTATCTTTACGGTGGCGGACAGGAAAAAGGACTTCGGAGCGGGACGGAAAACGTATTTGGCATTCTCTCCTTCCGTTATGCGGCGGAAGATAAGTTTTCTTCCCTTGTAAAGGATGCCGAGAGGATAAAGGAGTATCGCGAAACGCTTGCTTCCCTCTTGGACGGAGAACTTTTCAAAAGACTCTCTCCCGTGGACGGAACGCCTTACATTTTGAGTGTGTCCGCAGTCGGACTTCGCGGAGAAGTGCTTCAACGCATGCTTTCCGACAATGGCTTGGTGGTCGGAACGGGGAGCGCATGCTCTTCCAAGCACCGTTTTAGCCGTGTTATGACGGCTTGCGGTTATGATGAAAAGACGCTTGACGGCGTGTTGCGCATCAGTTTTTCGCCTGAAACGACGGAGGACGAAGTAAAACGGGCGGCAACCGTGCTCAATGCGACGTCAAAAGAATTAAAAATCAGGACGAAATAATATGGAAAAAGTCATCATTATCCGCTATGCGGAAATTCATTTGAAGGGGAAAAACCGCGGGTTTTTCGAGCGCGTTTTCTTTGTAAATATCGAACGTGCATTGAAAGGATTACGCCACGAACTTCGCCGTATTAGCGGAAGATATCTTGTCGAAGGGTTTGATGAAGAACGCGTTGATGAAGTTTGCGAGCGAATTTCGCGCGTGTTTGGCGTACACTCCTATTCCGTTGGATATCAAGTTCCGTCGGAAATGGATAAAATGTACTTTGCTGCAAAGACCGTTTGTCCGAAAGAGGGAACGTTTAAGGTGGTAACCCACCGCGCAAGTAAAAAATATCCGTTAACGTCAATGGAAATTAACGCCGCAATCGGCGGGCGGCTTCTTTCCGAATATAAAAATTTGAAAGTGGACGTTCATGATCCGCAGTCGCACGTATACATTGACGTGCGCGAAAACGGATCGGCTCTCGTCTTTTGCGCATTCGAGCGCGGGCGCGGCGGTATGCCCGTCGGAACGGCGGGAAAAGGGATGTTGCTCCTTTCGGGCGGGATTGATTCGCCCGTTGCGGGCTACATGATGGCAAAACGCGGAATGTCCGTCGAATGTTTGCACTTTCACAGTTATCCGTACACCAACGATCAGGCAAAAGAAAAGGTGGTTGATCTTGCGCGAATCCTTTCGCGTTATTCGCAAACGGTTGCTTTGCGTACGGTCAGCGTAACGCATATTCAAGAAGAAATTCACGAAAAATGCGCGGAAGATTTAATGATTACGCTTCTCCGCCGATTCATGTATCGCATTGCCGAGCGAATTGCAAAAAAAGCAGGAGCGGAATGCTTGATTACGGGCGAAAGTCTTGGGCAAGTGGCAAGCCAAACGATAGAGGGGATCACTTCTTCCAACTCCGTTGTAACGCTCCCCGTATTGCGTCCGCTCATCGGATTTGATAAGGAAGAGATTATCGAACGCTCCGTTGATATGGGGGCGTACGAAACGAGTATACTTCCCTTTGAGGATTGTTGCACGGTATTTCTTCCGGAATTCCCTGCAACCAAACCGAAACTTTCTTACATCTTGCAAGAGGAGAGTAAACTTGACGTGGAAGCGCTGGTAGACGAGGCGCTTCAAACCACCGAACGAATCGTATTGTAAAAAGAGCGCCGTAGGGCGCTCTTTTTTTATTCCCACCAAGCGCTTGGCGGAGCGGTCGAAGAGGGGGTGAAAACGGCGGGGAGGACGACGGGCGTGCCAACGTTATCATTGTATATAGGGGTAACGGTATATACGTATCTTTCTCCGTTAACAACGGAGTTGTCATAGATCCGTTCTCGATAATTTCCACGATATATAACCGTCTTTTTTCCGTTATTTTCCCGCTCTATCAAATATTCATAGTAGTATGCCTGACATAATTGTATGCAAATTGTCCCGTTTTCAACAAAAATTGTCGGTTTTTCGATGGTTGGACGCGAAAAACGGGTGTTTTCCTCTTTCGGGGGATTGCTTGCCCGAAATAATTCTTGCAGGCGTTCGTTTGGGGGCGACAGTTCGTCGGACTTGACAAGTCGGTGATTTTTTTCGTATTCTTCTCGGTCAAGTGAAACTGTGATAACGTCATTGCAGGGTAGAGTTGGAGTAGGGGACTGATGGCAGTAGCGCTGCTGCAACAGTGAGAAAACAAGGTTGCACGGTGTGCCTCCGCCCGTGCATGAAACGGGGGTGTTGTCGGCGTTGCCGAGCCAAACTCCCACGGTATCGTCCGCCGTATAGGCGACGGTGTAGGCATCGGTATTGCCCTTTTCCGTTCCGGCGGTCCCCGTCTTTGCGTATACGTCGAAAGGCAGCGCGCGTAATTTTTTTGCAGTTCCCTCCTCCGCGCACGTCTTTAGCATACTGTTCATTAACGCACAAACGTCGTCGGAAAAAACGCGCGTTTCTTTTGATTTTGAACGGTAGACAACTTCTCCGTTCTCGTTTCGCACTTGACGAATGATAGAGGAAGGAGAAAATTTTCCACCGCTTGCAAAGACGGCATAACCGTCTACGAGAGAGGAGAGAGAAAATCCGTTTTTCATTCCGCCCAACGCTAAAGCGAGCGTTTGATCTTCTTCCAAAACGAAAAGATCCATCTTATTCAAATAGGATACGCCCTTTTCGACGCCAAGGGAGTTGAGAAGTTTTACCGCGGGGACGTTGATACTGCGAGAAAGCGCATAGCGTGCGCTGACGTATCCTTCGTATCCGCCTCCGTAGTTGGATGGAGAATATCCGCTAAAACAAATCGGCTCATCGAGGAGCGGCGTAGCGGGGCTGATTAGATTTTCTTCTATTGCGGGAGCATATACGAGGAGCGGTTTGATTACGGATGCGGGCGTGCGGCAAATAGAGCCTACGGAAGAGGAAAACGCCTTAATCCCGTTTGTGTGATTATCGCGTATAATGACGGAAAAATCACTATCCGTTTGCAAATTTTCCGTATATTTTTGCAAATCCACGTCTAAATATGTGTCCACTTTGAGGTGGGAATAGTCGACCGTCTTTGCGTTTGGAAACAAGGCGGAGAGTTCTTCGTAAATCCGCCCGACGCACGAACTGCGCCCTTCGACGAAATGCGGCGCGGTTGGGAGCGGATCGCGCTTTGCGCGTTCCGCCTCGTCGGAAGAAACGTACCCTTGTTCTTTCATTTGATCGAGGACGAAATTTCTCCGTGCGAGGCATTTCTCTCGGTCGCGAAAGGGGGAATAGCGGTTGGGCGATTTTACAAGCGCCGAAAGCATTGCGCATTCGGAGAGGGTGAGGTCTTGCACGTCCTTATCAAAATAAAATTTTGCGGCATGATGTACGCCAAAACTTTCGTGTCCAAAATAGATTGAGTTGAGGTACAATTTCATAATTTCTTCTTTTGTATATCGCCGTTCCAAAATACGCGTCAGTTTGTATTCCTTAAGTTTTCGTCGAATTGTTTTTTCGGAAGTTAGTTGCGTATTTTTGACAAGTTGTTGAGAAATGGTCGACGCACCTTCCTTAAAGGAAAAACTCGTCAAATTTTTGAGTGCGGCCTTTACGATTCGGCGAAAACAAATGCCGTTGTGTGTGTAAAAATCTTTGTCTTCCACGGAAATAAACGCACGTTTTAGCATGGACGGGAGTTCGCTTTGCGTTCGTTTGAGCCCTTCGCCGAGCAGTTGCGCCGTAACGTCCGTTCCGTTGCCATCGAACAGTTGGATAGAGGTATCGGTCAATGAAAGCGATTGTTCGTCTAGTACGGTATCCTTTGTAACGGCAGCGTAATATCCGACCGCGCAAAATAAGAGGACGGCGAGTAGGGAGAATAGAATGGTAAACAAGATTAAAACGCGTTTCATCGGGTACAGTATCCGTATTTTTCGGAAAAAATTTACTTACTTTCCCCGCTTTTGTTGAAAAAAGTTACAAGATGTGTTACAATGTAAGTTGCGAAAGTATAAGGAAGTAGATATGAATTATCACATTGTAACATACGGATGTCAAATGAATTTGCATGAATCGGAAAAAATTGCGGGGATCTTGCGCGAGAAGGGATTCGAATCGGAGAGTAGCCTTGAAGATGCGGATATTATCGTGTTCAATACCTGCTGTATTCGCGAAAATGCGGAAAATCATGCGTTTGGAAATATCGGCGCGCTGAAAAAGTTAAAGGCGAAGAAAAAAAGTCTTTTGATTGCCGTCGGGGGCTGTATGGCGCAAGAAGAGGGAAAGGCTGAACTCATTCGGAAACGCTTTCCGTTTGTCGATATCGTATTCGGAACGCATAACTTGCCTTCCCTTGGAGATTTGATCGACCAAAAGCGCGTGCGTCGCCGCGCCGTTGTGCAAATTGCGGAAGCGCGGGAGTGCGTGGAAGACGGGGTTACGCCCGTTCGGACGAGTTACCCGAACGCTTGGGTGAACATTATGTACGGGTGTAATAACTTTTGCACCTATTGCATCGTTCCGTACGTTCGCGGGCGGGAAAAGAGCCGCAAAGCGCAAGATATTATTTCCGAGGTTGCCGCCCTTTTGCAAGAGGGATATAAAGAAATTACCTTGCTTGGGCAAAACGTCAATTCGTACAATAGCGACGGGCAAGGGGGAATGAGTTTTCCCGAACTTTTGGATGCGGTCGCCTCTCTTGATGGAAAATTCCGCTTGCGGTTTATGACTTCGCACCCCAAAGATTTTACCGAAGAGGTTGCCGTCGTCATGGCGCGACACAAAAAGATCAGTCCGCATTTACATCTTCCCGTACAGTCGGGAAATAACCGCATTTTGTCCTTGATGAATCGGCGGTATACGCGGGAAAAGTATCTTGCGGAAATAGAAATGCTCAAAAAACACCTTCCCGATTGCGAAGTAACGACCGATTTGATCGTCGGTTTCCCTACGGAAACGGAATCGGAATTTGAAGACACGTTGCGTCTTGTCGAAGAAGTGGGATTCTCTTCTGCGTTTACCTTCGTCTACTCTCCCCGTACGGGAACGAAAGCGGCTTCGATGGAAGGGCAAATTCCCGAAGAGGTACAAAAGAGCCGAATTATTCGCCTTGTCGACCTTGTTAACCGCAAAACGCGGGAAAAGAGCGCGGAGTACGTCGGTCGAACGGTTGAAATTCTCTGCGAAGATTACGACGAAAAGAAGGGGTATTACCTCGGCCGCGACGCGTACGGAAGAATGGGGTATTTCCAAAGTGAGAAAAACCGAATAGGGGAATTTATTACCTTAAAAATTACCAAGGCAAACGGAATTTCTCTCTATGGCGAAGCGCAAGACTGATGGTTGAAAACAAACGATAAAGGAAAAAACGATATGGCACTTTCTCCCATGATGGCACATTACCTTCAAGTGAAGGAACAGTATAAAGATTGTGTAATTTTTTACCGTCTCGGCGACTTTTACGAGATGTTTTTTGACGACGCGGTACGCGTATCGCAAATGCTCGATTTAACGCTTACGGGGAGGGATTGCGGTCTTGAGGAGCGCGCGCCGATGTGCGGAATTCCCTTTCATGCCGCAGACGGCTATATTGCCAAACTCGTATCCCTTGGGGAAAAAGTGGCGATTTGCGAGCAGTTGACGGAGGCAAAACCCGGGAAGGGCATGGTAGAACGGGACGTCATTCGCGTCGTGTCCGCAGGGACGGTGATTGAAGAAAATCTTTTGGACGAGAAGAAATGCAATTACGTTGCATGTGCGTACAAGGGGGCGAAATATGCGCTCGCGTGGACGGATATCACTACGGGGGAATTTTACGTAAGCGAAGAGGAGAATTTGGAAAATCTTCTTTATATGCTTTCTAATCTTCCCGTCGCGGAAATCGTATGCAACGACAAAATGCTCTTTGAAGCGAAAGATCGGGTAGAAAAGGGGACGCTTCCGCCCTTTTCGTGCTATCTTCCGTGGGCGTTTGAACTCCCTTCGGCAAAAAAGGCGCTTTTGGAGCAATTCTCCGCTTCGTTCGACGTGCTGGGGCTTTCTGACCGCGAATCGGCGACGGTTGCAGCGGGGGCGCTCGTCGAATATTTGCGCGATACGCAAAAACACGGATTAAAAAATATTAATTCGTTAAAATATACCGAGCAAACGGATTATATGGTGCTCGATCCGATTGCCGTGCGCAATCTCGAACTCGTTAAAAACAACGCGGAGGGAAAGCGGTACGGCTCCCTTCTTTGGGTGCTTGATAAGACGAAAACGGGAATGGGTGCTCGTTTGATGCACAATATGATCTTAACTCCGCTCAAAAACAAAGCGGCAATCAACGCCCGTCTTGACGCGGTGGAGGAGTTGTGTAAGGCGACGGTCATTCGGCTTGGGCTTACGGATATGTTGGGAGGCGTACGGGACATTGAGCGGCTTACGGGGCGTATTTCAAACGGCAATTTGCAACCGCGCGACTGTTTGGCGCTGTCGCAATCGCTTGCGGTGATTCCCAACTTAAAATTTCAGTTAAGTGGATTTTTGTGCGAAGAATTGCGTAACGTATCCGAAAAATTCGTCGATACGAAAGCAATTTGCGATTTGCTTGACCGCGCGATAACGCCCGACCAAACGCCTTCTTTGAAGGAGGGCGGATATATTCGGAGCGGGTATTGCGAAGAACTCGACGTTTTGCGTTCGGTGAAGAGCGATAGTAAGCAGTTGCTTGCGGAATTAGAGGCGCGCGAACGGGAAAATACGGGGATCCGCACGCTAAAAGTCGGATACAACCGCGTTTTCGGTTATTATATCGAGGTGAGCAATTCGTTTAAGGATCGCGTTCCCTATTCGTACGTGCGCCGCCAAACGCTCACAGGCGGAGAACGTTACGTAACGGAAGAATTAAAAGAACTTGAAGGGAAAATTTTCGGAAGCGACGAACGCGCTTCCCGCTTGGAAGAGCAATTATACGCGGAAATATTGACGGTGCTCGAAAAGAATATTCCCGTCCTTCAAAGTATTTCTTCCGCCGTTGCAAAACTTGATTGCTATTTGTCGTTCGCAACGGTTGCAATGGAAAATAAATATTGCCGTCCCGTTTTACAGACGGGCGGGGAATTGAAGATCACAGACGGCCGACATCCCGTCGTCGAGGCGATCGGGCGGGATCGGTTTGTCCCCAACGACTGTTTGCTTGACGGCGGCGAGAATAGGACGATGATTATCACGGGGCCGAATATGGCGGGAAAGAGTACCTATCTCCGTCAAACGGCGTTGATTGCCATTATGGCGCACGTTGGTTGTTTCGTGCCCGCAAAGAGTGCGCAAGTGCCTTTGTGCGACCGTATTTTTACCCGAATCGGTGCAAGCGACAATCTCATTCAAGATAAGAGTACGTTCATGGTAGAAATGTCCGAAGTTGCAAACATATTGCGCAATGCGACAAAGGACAGTCTTCTTATTTTGGACGAAGTAGGGCGCGGAACGAGCACGTACGACGGGTTGTCCATTGCGTGGTCCGTCATTGAGTATTTGACGGAAAAGATTCGCGCAAAGACGTTGTTTGCGACGCATTATCACGAATTGACGGAACTCGAAGGCAAACTCGACGGCGTAAAAAATTATAAAATCAGCGTGCGCGAACTTGCGGGAAGTATCGTCTTTTTGCGGAAAATTTTACGTGGCGGGGCATCTCGTTCTTTCGGGGTGGAGGTCGCCGCGCTCGCCGGTGTTCCCGAAGGGGTAACTGCGCGCGCAAAACAAATTTTGAAGTCGCTCGAAAGAAAGGAAATCGATCTTTCCCTTCCCGTCGAAGAGGAGGAAAGGGCTCCGTTTTCGGCGGAATTGTTGCAAGAACTTAAGGAAACGGATCTCAATTCGCTTACGCCGATGCAAGCGTTGATGCTCCTTTCCGACTGGAAGAAAAAGGCGGAGGAAACGGTTTGAAAATCAATCTTTTAACTGCGGACGTTTTCAATCGAATTGCGGCGGGCGAGGTGGTCGACAGACCGTATTCCGTCGTCAAGGAGTTGGTGGAAAACGCGATTGACGCAGGGGCAAGGCAAATTACAATCGAGGCGGACGGAGGCGGGAAAAAGTGTATTCGCGTGTCGGACGACGGTTGCGGGATTGAAAAAGAGGACTTAAAAAGCGCCTTTTTGCCGCATGCAACGAGTAAACTCCGCACGGCGGAAGATTTAGAGCATATCGCAACGCTCGGGTTCCGCGGGGAGGCGGTCGCGTCGATTGCCGCGGTTTCCCGCATGAAGATCGTATCGAAAACGGAAGAGGGCGAGGCGTATTCCCTTTGCGTAGAAGGGGGCGTTTTCGGCGAAGTACAAAAGGACGGCGGATCGAACGGAACGTGCGTTACGGTAGAGGATTTGTTTTACAATACCCCCGCACGGTTAAAATTCTTAAAATCGGACGGGCAAGAAGAGGCGGATATCTCCGCAATGGTCGTACGGTTTATCCTTTCCCGTCCCGAAATCGCGTTTACCTATTTCGTGAACGGAAAAGTGAAATACCGCTCGTTTGGCGACGGACTTCGTTCGGCGCTTGCCGTTGTGTACGGCGCGGACGTTCTTGAAAAATGCTACGAAATTTCCGCCGATAAGCACGGGATCCGCTTAAAAGGCGTAATCGGGAACCCCGATTTTAGCAAGCCGACGCGCGGGTATCAAAGTTTGTTTGTAAACGGAAGATACGTTGTCAACCAAACGGTTTCGGCGGCAATTACAAATGCGTACGGCGCGTATTTGATGAAACGGCAATTTCCCTTCTACGTACTCTTTTTGGACGTGCCGTCGGAAATCGTTGACGTCAACGTGCATCCCAACAAGACGGACGTGCGCTTTGCGGACAATCAAATTATTTACGGAAGCGTCTATCACGTCGTGTCCGCCGTTTTGGACGGAAATGCGCGCGCTTTGGAGTATATCGTCAAGGAAGAACGGGGAGCGACTGTGCCCGTTTCCCCTGTTATAGAAGAAAAAATTGAAGAAAAACCCCTTGTGCAAGAAGTTGCGAAAGAAAGGGTACAAATGACGTACGAAGAGGCGAAAAAGGAATTGCAGTTTGAAATTCCGCTGACGTCGAACACCGTGCGGCGGGATCCGTTCACGCCCGTGATGATGCAAGTGCGTTCGTCCGCGCCGAAAGAAGAGGATTTTTTCGAGGAAAATAAAAAGTTTTTAGAAGAACTCGAACGCAAGGCGGAGCAACAAAAAATCGATCCCGCTACCCTTGAATTTAAGGGGGAACTCTTTCATACGTATTTGATCTACGAAAAGGGGGACGAGGCGTATCTCGTCGATCAGCACGCCGCGCACGAGCGGTTGATTTACGACAAGTTGCGCAAGCAGTGCGACGAACGTACCGTTCTTTCGCAACCGATGCTCGTACCGTACGTTTTGGAGGTAAATGCGCAAGAATACGCCTTTCTCGAGGAAAAATTACCGCTTATCCGCGAACTCGGGTTTGAAATCGACGAGTTTGGCGGGCACAGTTTCCGCGTTTCGTCCGTTCCGTCGGACTTGCAGTCGATCAACTTAAAATCCTTTTTCGATGAGATCTTAACGCAATCCGAAACGCTCCGTTCCATTCGTCTTGCCGATTTATTGAAAGATAAACTTGCGTCCGCCGCATGCAAAGCGGCAGTCAAAGGGGGATATTCCCTCACGCAAGAGGAGGTTTACTCTCTCCTCGAACGGATGGGCGGCGATATGAGTTTGAAATGCCCGCACGGCCGTCCCGTGGCGGTAAAGTTGACGCGTACGGAAGTAGAAAAACTGTTTAAGAGGATTGTATCGTGAAAAAAATTCTCGTCGTATGCGGGGCGACGGCGTCGGGAAAAACGGCGCTTGCCGTCGAATGTGCGAAGATGCTCGACGGGGAAGTAATCTCCGCGGATGCGCTCCTCGTATATCAACGGTTACAAATCGGAACGGCAAAACCGTCTTTGGAAGAAAGAGGGGGAATTCCGCATCATATGATCGACGTCGTTTCTCCCACGCAGTCCTTCTCCGTAAGCGATTACGAGGAGGGGGCGCTCAAAGCGCTCGACGGTATTTTGTTGCGCGGAAAAACGCCGATCGTGTGCGGCGGAACGGGGTTTTATATCAAATCGCTCCTTTTCAAAAGTTCGTTTGGAAATGCGCCTGCGAATTTGGCGGTGCGCGAAAAGTACGAGAGGATCGAACGGGAAAAGGGAAGGGAATATCTCCATTCCCTCTTGCGCGAAGTGGATGAAGAGAGCGCGGAAAAATTACACTTTAACGACGTAAAGCGGGTGATCCGCGCGTTGGAAATTTTTGAAACGACGGGAAAGAGAAAGTCTGAACAATCGGACGGAGAGATTCCGCGTTTCCCGTTCGTCGCCGTTTCGTTCGACTGGGAGCGGGAATTGCTTTACCGCCGTATCGACGAGCGCGTCGATAAGATGATGCAAGAGGGGCTTGTAGATGAAGTGCGTTCTCTTCTTGCATGCGGTGTGTCCGAAAATGCGCAATGTATGCAGGGGATCGGGTACAAAGAGATTGTTGAAGGCTTGAAAAACGGCGATTCAAACAGTACTATGTCAGACATAATTAAGAAAAATACGCGCAATTATGCCAAAAGACAGTTGACTTTTTTCAAAAAAATGCAAAATTTGCACGCGATACAGCCAAAAGCGATGGAAGACGCCGTGCGTGAGGTGATAGAGATTTATGACGATTGAACAGCGAATTTCCCGCGCGGAAGAAGGGTTAAAAGAGCCTTTTTCCCGCATTGACGAGATTTCATTTTACAATACGGAAAAGGTTCTTTCCGCCTTTCAGGAGGAGATGATTGCGCTCCGCCATTTTAATCCCTCGACGGGATACGGCTACGGCGACGAAGGAAAAGAAGTTTTGGGGAGAGTTTACGCGCGCACCTTTGGAGCGGAACGCGCGATTGTTTCCCCTGCGCTTTTAAGCGGAACGCACGCGCTTACCGTCGCTTTGTTCGGGGTGCTTCGTCCTTCCGATCGCGTTCTTTGCATTACGGGAATGCCGTACGACACGATTCGCGGAGTCATTTGGGGGGAAGGCAACGGATCGCTCAAAGACTTTGGAATTTCCTTTGACGTCGTCCCCTTGAACGAGGCGGGAAAGGTGGATTTTAGCGCAGTCGATTTTGCGCTTTCTCAAAAGCGATATCGTATGGTTTATATTCAGCGCTCGCGCGGGTACGAACTTCGCGACGCGTTTACCGTTGCGGAGATCGGCGAAATGTGCCGTTTTGTGCGCGAAAAGCAGTTCGACGGCTGTATTTACGTGGATAATTGCTACGGTGAATTTGTTGAAAAAGAGGAACCAACGCAAGTGGGTGCCGATTTGATCGTCGGATCACTCATCAAAAATCCCGGGGGCGGAATTGTTCCGACGGGCGGATATATTGCGGGAAAAGCCGAATATATTGAGCAAGTCGAGTACCGTTTGACCGCGCCTTCCGTCGGCGGGGAAGTCGGCTCGTATGCGTACGGATATCAGCCTTTTTTCCAAGGATTTTTCCTTGCGCCGCACGTCGTGGGACAGGCGCTGAAGGGCGGGCTTTTGATCGGTGCGTGCTTGGAAGAACTCGGATATGAAAATTTCCCCAAGACAAACGTCATGCCTTCCGACATTACGCGCGCCGTTCGGTTTGATACGGAAAAGCAACTGACCGACTTTATCCAGTCGGTACAAGACTGTTCTCCCGTCGATTCTTTCGTCCATCTTGAAGCGTGGGATATGCCCGGATACGATTGTAAAGTGATTATGGCGGCAGGGTGCTTTGTGCAAGGTTCGAGCATTGAACTTTCGGCGGATGCGCCCATTCGGAAGCCGTACACCGCTTATTTTCAAGGCGGGCTTACCTACGAACATTGTAAAATTGCCTTAAAAGAAATTTTGAAAAAACTCTTATAAAAAAAAGCGGAAAATTTTCCGCTTTTTTTTCTTGCAAAGAGTTGACAATAAAGAAAATTTGTATTATCATAATGATATCAAAATGATATCACATATTGCGTGGTGTCAAAGGAGTAGAGTATGCAAAATCAAGTAAACGAAAAATCGGCGCGTGAAGTGAACGGTTGGCTCATGCTGCTTGTTACAGTTTTGGCGTTCGCGCTCGGCATTTTCCTCATCGTGTTCGGAACGGTAAACGAAGAGTGGATCTCCTTTATCGGGATTCCTATTTTGTTCGTTTCCATTATTTTTATGGCGGGATTTAAGACGCTGCAACCGAACGAAGGGTACGTTTTAACGCTTTTCGGGAAGTACTACGGCTCGATGAAGCGGGACGGGTTTTTTTGGGTAAATCCTTTCTGCTCGGCGGTCAACCCCGCGAGAAACGTAATCGGCGTTTCCAAGAAGTTGTCTTTGAAGGCGATGACGCTCAATAACGACAAGCAAAAGGTGAACGACGAAGAGGGGAATCCGATTGAAATTTCCGTCGTCGTCATTTGGCGCATTACGAACACGGCGCGCGCGGTGTTTAACGTAGATAACTACATGGCTTATATTTCTACGCAATGCGACGCTGCAATCCGTCAGGTTGCCCGTCAATATCCTTACGACGTATCTTCGAACGGCGACGAAAAATCCCTTCGCGGGTCGGCGCAAGAGGTTGCGGATATCTTAAAACAAGAGTTGCAAATGCGCGTCGAAATGGCGGGGATCGAAATCATTGAAGCGCGTATTTCCCACCTTGCGTATGCTCCTGAAATCGCGGCGGCAATGTTGCAACGCCAACAAGCGAGCGCGATTATCGCGGCGCGCCAAAAGATCGTCGACGGTGCCGTTTCTATGGTAAAAATGGCGCTTGATCGCCTTTCGGAAGATAATATCGTAGAATTAGACGACGAGAGAAAGGCGCAAATGGTAAGCAACTTACTCGTTGTCCTTTGCGGAAATAAGGACGCGCAACCGATTGTCAACAGCGGAACGATTTATTAAGCGGTGCATGATGGAACAGGCGAAAAACGACAATAAAAATAAAAAGCAAGTGCCGTTGCGCCTTTCTTCCAAGTTGTACGCCGAACTTACGGCGTGGGCGGAGGACGATTTTCGTTCGCTCAACGGACAAATAGAATACCTCTTGACGGAGTGTTTGAAACGGCGAAAGAAGGAGGGGAACGATGACGTTTGACGAATACGTAAAAACGGAAGAGTTTTCCCGCGCGCTGGCGACGTATCGGCGTAAAAAAAGGGGATGGGCGGTCGTTACCATTTTTGCGATGAGCGGAATTGCCCTGTGCGCGGTCATCGCCTTGGTCCTTGAAATTTTCGGTGAAGAGCGGGTAGCGGCAAGTAGAGCACTTTCGATTCTTGAACTCGTTTTTTTGATTGCGGGAACGTTATTTATTCTATTGCTATCCGTTTCGAGCGTGCGCGCGCGTTACATGCAGTATCAACCGGAAAAAGCATTGCTTCCCGCCGCAAATCTCCGTTTTCAAGGAGTAGAGTGGAATTCCTTTTTCGAGGGGGACGCTTTCAGTTTGACGTTGACCGTTGCGGAGAATGCTCAACTTGACGCCGTATCTTGTACCCTCAAAGGGCGAGGCGGAGAGTTTGCGTTTTCTCTTTACGAGTTTTCCGATCTTGACGCGGACGGGGCCGTTTCCTTGATTGTTGGGGCGGTCGTCCCTTGGGCAAGGGATCGTATGGAAAGAGGAAAAACCGTTCGTTCTCTCCGTATTTTCGTAACAAAAAAGGGAAAAGAAGGTCGGCCGTCGGAAGTTCGTTTGATTTCGGATGGAAGGTTTAGCGGGCTTGCAAAACGCGTATTGCGTATGGCGCAATCACAAAATTAAAAAAATCCCCTCGGATACCGAGGGGATTTTCAGTGTAGCCTTTCGCGAAGAAAAACCACCACTTGAAGCGGTGATATAATAAAGTTTTAGCAAAAGCATTCCTCCTGTGATGTAATAAAGTGGGGTTGTCGACCACAAATAAAAAACGCAGGAGGATTCATCATGACTTACAGTACGTCTTTTCGATAGGGTTCTTGTTTGACTTTTACGTAACCTTTTTTCGGTTTTGTGCGGAAAAAGTCAATTTTGTTTCCGAATTTTATCAACAGAAAAAAGGCGGTAATCGCAACAATGCTTACGCAAATGACCGCGATCGCCCATGCGTCTAATTCGGCGCCCTTTACCTGTGCCCACAATTCGTTGATGCGTTCGTAAGTTTCCGTATCGAAATAATCCATAACGCTGCAACGGAGCATGACGTCTTCGGGGGGATACTGTGCAAACAGTTGGCGCGACAGTTGATCTTCGTACGTTACGATTTCCGCGTCGTATCCGAAGAAATAACTCAAATCATATGGAACACCTTCGTCGCCTTCTTCTATACCGTACATATAGTCGATATATTCGAGAACTTCATCGGAGGCAATAGCGGAAGTGTAGCCGATGTAATACATATTGCGAATGGCATTGTACGGCATCGAGAGGAAATTGACGAATGCATGCGCCGCTTGTACCGTTTCTTCCGTGCGGTTTTCGTCTTTGGGCATTACCCAACCGTCAAACCAAAGGTTTGCGCACTCTTGCGGAACGAAGTATTTGAGGATTACGTCCTCTTCTTCCGCAAGGTCAATGGCGTAAACGGCGTCGCCGCTCCAAGCAAAGTTAAGGGAGATGATGCCCTTTACGAGGTCTGATTTTCCCGTGTCCGTTTCAAATCCGTACAAGTTATCCTTCATGGAAAGTAATATTTCTTGTACGCCTTGCACCGACTGTTCGTCCGTGCGGTTCATAATTTCCGCAATTTTATTCGTGTATTCTTCGTCGGAAAGATTCCCTGATTCGTGTAAGGATCGAAGGGAGAGGAGTTCTTCTTCGTACAAAATAGCAAGTCCTACAAAATAACTGTCCCGAACGTTATCTTTTGTGGTAACTTCGTTTTGATACGACTTGTTAAGCATGACGTTCCAGTTTATAAGGTCGTCCTCGTCCGCTGTTTCGGGGTTGTAAATCATCCCCGTCGTTCCCCACATATATCCTGCCGCATAGTCGCGCCAAAGGTGATCCGTTTGATTTCCGCTTTCGTCCGTTACGGTTACCGTATGCGAGGTGAAAACGTTGTCGATAAAGGGGGATACGTTTCTTGCGTAATGATTGTCTTCGTTTTCTTGATCGAAGAAGGACTCGGGATAGGGAACGAGCATGTTCTCCGCGGCGAGTTTCATAATCATATACTCGGAGGGGCAAATCAAATCGTACGTATCGCCGAGTTTTAACTGATTGTACATGTCTTCATTGGTGCCGAAGGTGGAGTATTCCACCGTGATCGGCGTTCCGTACTTGTGTTCGTACCAACGTTCAAAATCGTTGAGAAGGGAAGGGGCGCTTTCGTCCACTTCGCTTCCGAACGTCTGCAAATTCCACGCTTTGTAGTCATCGTGGATCATACCGTCGATTTCGTCGTAGACGTAAGAATCTTCTCCGCCTTCGTCAATATATTCTTCCCAACTGTATACGCGTAAGCGAATGGGTTTTTCCTCTCCGCACCCACTTGCAAATGCAAGGGTGGGAAGAAGGAGGAATCCTGCCGTCGCAATACTCAAAATGCGCTTTCCGTTCATTTAGCGTTCCTCCTTTTTCTTACCGATGAGGTTCGCGGCGACGACCGTTGCTACAATTACAACAAAGATGATCGTCGTCAAAGCCCAAAAGGAGGAGAGGGTAACCGCCGTATGCGCGTTTCCCTTTGTCGTCGCGTTGTATACGTAGGTGGAAATGGTGTTGAACGTCGAGGGCTTACAGTAACTCGTTACGATATAATCGTCGAGCGAAAGGGTGATTGCAAGCATGAATCCCGAAATAACTCCGGGGATGATTTGCGGAAGTACGACCTTAAACAATGCCTTTGCGGGGCTTGCGCCGAGGTCGAGCGCCGCTTCGTACAAACTGTTATCCATTTGTTTGAGTTTTGGCATAATAGAAAGAACGACGAAGGGGGCGCAAATGACCATATGACCGATGAGTAGGGTAAAGAAAGATTTTTCAATGCCCACAACGACGAAGGTGATTGCAAGCGCAAGTGCCGTTACGATTTCCGCATTGATAATCGGGATTTGCGAAACGCCGTTCAGCGCTGTCTTTACTCGCCGCTTGCTGTAATAGATGCCGAGCGCCCCCGCCGTTCCTAAAACGGTGGAAAGAATTGCGGCGCTAAACGCAAGGAGTAAGGTATTCCCGATCATTTCCAAAATTGCTTCGTCGGTAAAGAGGGTGATATAATGCCGAAAGGAAAATTCTCCCCAAGTGCCGATAATGTCGGCGGAGTTAAAACTGTACACGGCGAGTAGCAAAATAGGCGCGTAGAGGAGAAAAAGAATGAGCCCGATATACGTCGCTTTGAAGCATTTTTTCATCATAAGTTTGCCCCCCTAACGTTTTCTTCCGATTGAAATCCGCCTGTAAGCATTGTCGAGGTAAATACGACGATAAGGAGAATGAGAGCGATCATCGAGCCCATATGCCAATCGCTGCCGAAATACGTTTCAATAAATTTTCCGATGATGGTAATTTTTGAGTTACCGAGCATGTCGGAAACGACGTAGTTGGTCATGGACGGCAAAAATACCATGGTAATTCCGCTCATAATTCCGGGCATGGAAAGGGGAAGGGTAACGCGTGTAAACGTCGTAAATGCGTTTCCTCCAAGGTCGGCGCTCGCTTCGTAGAGAGAATTGTCAATTTTAACGAGCGTATTGTAAAGGGGTAAGATCATAAAGGGAAGAAAGTCGTAGACCATTCCCAAAATGGTATTAAAGTAGTTTGCTTCGCCCAAAAGACCGATCCAGTTCAAAAGTTCGCGAATGGCGTTGACGCGCAAGACGAAGTTGATCCACATCGGCGTAACGAAGAGCATCAAGATAACGCTCTTTTTCTTCATTTTGCTCCGTGCAAGAATGAGGGCGACGGGATATGCAATGACAAGACAGCACACCGTCGTAATGAGCGCGATGACGAGCGAGTAGACGATGGTGCTCAACTTTGTCGGGTCGGAAAAAAACTTGGCAAAGTTCATGACCGAAAAATGATTTTCTTGGTCGGTAAAGGCGTAAAATACGATGACAAGCATCGGAATTACGACGAAAAAGAGGAGGAAAACGGCATACGGAATTCCGAGAGTTTTCCTCGAAAAACGCAAACGTTTCATCTTTTTTTGTCCTCCGTGTTCTTTAAGGTCAAGCGAATCTTATCCTTTGGAACGACGACGGAAACGCGGTCGTTTTCATTCCACAAGTCGTCGGTTGCAAACACGAAATCTTCTTCGTCTTCGCCATCCGTACGGACGATGAGGCGGTAATGGTCGCCCTTGTAGATGATGGATATAATATTCCCCGTCGTGCCGCCGACCTCTTCGTCGTCGCTGATGGAGACGTCGTAAAGCCCGACCTCAACGGTAACTTCCGTTCCCGTCAAGTCAATTTGTTCTCCCGTTGCGGTAACGAGGTAATCCTCTTCGTCGATATGGCTTCCGGGATAAAGTTGGGTAACGTCGCATTCAAATTCTCCGTCTGCAAATTCAACCGTGTTGCGCTTTGTAATAACGCCGTCAAAGACGTTGGAGGTATACTTCGGCTTCATAAGATGAATTTCTTGTGCGGGAATTTTCATGCCGATGACTTCGCCGACCTTTCGGCATTCGGTGCTTTGAATGACGACTTCGTATTTCCCGACTTGGACGGTAATTTCGTAATGGATTCCCTTGAATACGACGGAAATGACTTTTCCTTTGATCGTGCCTTCTTCGGGAGTGCACATGACGATGTCTTCGGGGCGAACGACGACGTCCACCTTCTCGTTGCGTTCAAAGTCGTCTACGCAGTCAAACGTTTTTCCGCAAAATTTTACCCGTCTGTCGCCGACGATCGTGCCGTTAAAGATGTTGCTTTCGCCGATAAAGTCTGCAACGAACGTATTTGCAGGCTCGTTATATATGTCGGTAGGGGTGCCGATTTGCTGTACGACGCCGTCCGCCATGACGACGATGGTATCCGACATCGTAAGCGCTTCTTCTTGGTCGTGCGTAACGTAAATAAAGGTGATTCCCAACCGCTTATGCATCTCTTTGAGTTCGATTTGCATTTCTTTGCGCATTTTTAAGTCAAGCGCGCCGAGCGGCTCGTCCAAAAGGAGGATTTCCGGCTCGTTGACGATGGCGCGCGCGATGGCAACGCGTTGTTGCTGACCGCCCGAAAGGGTAGCAACGGAGCGTTTTTCAAAGCCTTCCAAATCGACGAGGGCGAGCGCTTTTTTTACTTTTGCGGCAATTTCCGCTTTGGAGAGTTTTTCTACCTTTTGATATTCTTCTCCCTTTTCGTTGCGGTAGGTATTGACGACCTTTTTCATGCGCAATCCAAACGCAATGTTTTCAAAAATATTCAAATGAGGGAAGAGCGCGTACCGCTGAAATACGGTATTTACGGGGCGCTTGTTGGGAGGGAGAAGGGAAATATCCTTTCCGTTGAGCAAAATTTTTCCTTCCGACGGAAGGTCAAACCCCGCAATCATACGCAAAGTGGTCGTTTTTCCGCAACCTGACGGGCCGAGAAAGGTGATAAATTCTCCTTTTTTTACGTAAAAACTGACGTTGTCGATGACGAGATTGTCGTCAAAATATTTGGTAACGTTTTGCAATTCGATAATATGTTGAGAAGCCATGGTTTTCTCCTTCGTGTATTAAAAGTTGGGGGGTGTGGATATCCACAAAAATTTCGCTTTTGTCTTTCCGCGATTGACGATATAATGTTCTTTGTTCGGGGTGAAATAGAAACTTTCCCCCTTTTTTAAGGGATATCGCTTATTTTGTTTGACAACGGCGATTTTTCCTTCGAGGACAAAGCCGAATTCTTCCCCTTCGTGAGGGAAGTCCACGGCGGTTGCCGCGTTCGGCTCGAGTTGGACGAGAACGGGTTCCATCGCGTTTTTTTGCGCGTTGGGAATTACCCAATTCCAAACCATGCCTTCCGACTGTTTTTCAATATATTCCGATTCGGTGAAAACGATCTTCTCTTCCGCTTCTTCATGGAAAAAATCGGATAGGTTACTGCCGAGTGCATTTAGCAAATCGCATAGGGTGGCGATAGAGGGGCTCGTTAGGTCGTTTTCAAGTTGGGAGATGTAACCTTTCGTCAATTCGCACCGATCGGCAAGTTCTTCTTGCGTTAGATTTTTTTGCTGTCGCATTTCGCGAATTTTTACGCCGAGCAGTTCCATTTTTTCCTCCCGAATAAATTACATAAAATAAACTAAAAGTTTAGTAAAAATAAACCAACGAGATGAGTATAATATATTTTGTCGCGCGTGTCAATCATATTGCGCAAAAAAATTGTTTTGCTCATAAAATAAATACGGACGCCGACGCGTCCGTATTTTTCGTTTTATGAAAGAAGGGGAAGGGGAGAGAACGGAAAAAAGCGCCCGCTAATAGCGGACGCTCTCATCGATTTTTTGTTAAGCGATCGACGCGAGTTTCTTCGCAAGTTTCGCCTTTTTGTTGTTGGCGTTGTTCTTGTGAATGATGCCCTTCGTTTCTGCAGAGTCGATTGCGGAAACGGTTTGAGGATAAAGAGCGGTTGCAGCGTCTTTATCGCCTGCGTTGACTGCCGCAAGGAACTTCTTAATCGTGGTTTTCAAAGCGGACTTAATCGCCTTGTTTTCTTGAGTTTTTTTCGCGGTAACCAAAACGCGCTTTTTAGCAGATTTAATGTTAGGCATGGAAGATCTCCTTTCTACGTATGAATATTTCTAATAAAGTCTTTGATATTTTAGCATAAAAGAATTTGATTGTAAACTGTTTTTCAACGGCAAACGGCAAATTTTTTATAAATTTTCGTGAGAGGTGGAAAAATGAAAGGTAGAAAGGCGGCGGTCGGCGTATTTGACAGCGGAATCGGAGGTTTAACCGTATTAAAGAATTGCGCCGAAGTGTTCCCGCTTGCGCAGTACTATTATCTTGGGGATAACCAAAACGCGCCATACGGAGAGAGGTCGGAGGATGAAATATTTTGTTTTACCGACCGTTGCGTAAAAAAACTGATCCGCAAAAAGGTGAGCGCCGTCGTGCTCGCTTGCAATACCGCCACCGCCGTTTGCATCGCACGATTGCGCGTAAAATATCCCGACGTTGCGTTTATCGGAACGGAACCCGCCGTACTTCCCGCCGTTCGCAAAGGGGGGAATATTCTCGTATTATGTACGCCGAAGACGGCGCATAGCCAACGTCTTTGCGGGCTTATTCAACGGGTTCCCGATGCAAAAATTACCGTTTGCGCGTGTTGTAATCTTGCAAAAGAGGTGGAGGATTGCGTAGCAAACTCTCGAACGATAGATTTATCCTCGCATCTTCCATGCGGTACGTTTGACGGTGTTGTGCTCGGCTGCACGCATTACGTTTGGTTGAAAGAAAAGATCCAAGCCTTTTACTCCTCACCCGTTTATGATGGAAACGAAGGGGTTGCTCGCCGTTTGAAAGAGGTATTTTTAGAAAAATTAGGGACGAATGACCACTTATTTCCGCAGGCGGGAAAAGAAAAGAACAAAAAGAACAAATGTTTGCAAAAAAAGAGAAAAAAGGGGGTAAAATTCCCTATTTTTCTCGGAAAATCGCGAAAAACAAACAAAAATATATACAAACAAATGTTCGTTTCATAATATTTGTATTAAAAAATAGGCAAATAGGGGTGTTTTATCCCTAAAAAATAAAATTTTTTTCTCTTTTTTTCAAAAAAAGTGGTCAAAGGTGGTTGACAAAGGATTGAAAGAATGATACAATAAGCACATCATACGGAAAGGTGTCCTAATATGGAATTTTTCAGCGGAACCGTCAGCCATCAGCTCGACGCGAAAAACAGAATAAGAATTCCCGCGAAGTTCCGTGCGGGCTTGGGCAAAGAGATCTACTTTGTCGCAGGATCGCAGGGGTGTATTTCCGTGTTTTCAAAAGAGGTTTTGGAAGAACGCATTGCAGCGCTTAACGCGATTCGCACGTCGGACGCGGAAAAGATGAGGGCGCGTCGTAAAATTCTCGGATCAATCGAAAAGGTTACGGAAGACGATCAAGGAAGAACGCTTCTTTCCGCATTCCTTCGCGGTCATGCAAACGTTCAAAAGGACGTCGTAACGGTCGGCATGGGGGAATATCTCGAAATTTGGTCGAAGAGCGCATACGAGGCGTATACGCAGGAAATGACGATGGACGACGCTTACGCGTTGGTGGATTTCTAATATGACGGAATTTTACCACAAACCCGTAATGTTCGACGAGGTCATTCAAGGGCTCGATATCAAAGACGGAGGAATTTATTTCGACGGAACTGCGGGCGGCGGAGGACATTCGTACGGAATTCTTGAAAGCAATCCGTCCGTTCGGCTTATCGCAACCGATAAAGACAGCGAGGCAATCGCCGCGGCGACGAAGCGGCTTTCCGTGTTTGCAGGGCGCTTTTCCATTCATAAGACGGATTATAAAAATTACGAGCGCGTGCTTACGGAAGAGGGTGTGGACAAACTTGACGGTGTGTTGCTTGATTTTGGAATCAGCAGTCATCAAATCGACGATCCTTCCCGCGGGTTTTCTTATTTGAAAGAAGACGCACCGCTCGATATGAGAATGGCGCAAGATGCTCCGCTTACCGCCGAAACGGTCGTAAACGAGTATAGCGAAGAAAGATTGTACCGCATTCTTCGGGATTATGGCGAAGAACGGTTTGCCTCATCCATCGCGCGGAATATCGTGCGGGAGAGGGGAAAAAAGCGCATCCAAACGTGCGGCGAACTTGCAAAAATTACCGAAGAAAGCATTCCCGTCAAATTTCGTTTCCAAGGGCCGTGTGCTCGTCAAACGTTTCAAGCGATTCGGATTGAGGTAAACGGTGAGTTGGAGGGGTTGCGCGAGTGTGTTACGGGACTTGCCCGTAAGTTAAAGACGGGCGGACGAATTGCGATTTTGACCTTCCATTCGTTGGAAGATAGAATCGTAAAGGAAGTGTTCCGCGAATTGAGTGAAGAATGCGTATGCCCGAGGGAGTTTCCCGTGTGCGTATGCGGAAAGATAAAAGAGTTGGAGCCGGTTACAAAAAAACCGATTACAGCAAGCGAAAGAGAATTAAAGGAGAATTCGCGCAGTAAATGTGCAAAATTGAGGATTGCCCGAAAATTATAGAATGAAACGGACAATCGGGGAATAAATTGATAAGGAGAAACGACCATGGCAACCGCGATTTTAGAAAGAGAAATCACCCGCATCCGCTCGGAACGGGTTCTTGAAACCGCGCAAACCGAACGTGAAAACGAAACGGCGCGTCGTGAATTTAACGACCGTATTTCCGAAAACTATCAGAATCTTCTCCGCGGAACGGAAACGGCGTTCCGCCCCGTAACGGAAACGGAATCGCCCGTATCGTATGCAACGGAACGCATCGCTCAATATCGCACGGCGCCTATGACGCCTGCGGGAAAAAAGATGCTTTTTTCGGACGTAACGTATAAAAACGGGGAACTCATTACGGAAAAACCCGTGGAAACGGTATCGGCGGAAGCGGTCGTAGCGCCTCAAACGGAAACGGAAAACGAAGAGGATGCAATGCCTACGCGCCGCACGATGGATACCCTTCACCGCGCGCAAGCGAGCGTGGCGGTAGGGGAGCAGGTTGCTTCGGCAATTTCTTCCAAAATGAAACTCGCGCTTTCCGTTGTTTCGCTCGTCATCGTTTTGGCGATTGCAATTATTTGCATTAACACGGGCGTCGTCAGTTCTCTTACGGCGGACGTTGCGGTGCTTCAAGCGCAAGCGGGTGCGTTGCAAACGCAAGCGACGGAACTTGCAAACGAAATCGTCCGCGTAACGGGTTGGGAAAATATCATGCAATTTGCACAATCACTCGGAATGATATTGCCGGGTTAACGATTGGGAGGACAATCAAATAAAACCGACGGATTTTTCTATATCTGTCTTACGAAAGAGGTTATTTGCCGTATGTATGGCGATAACCTTTCTTTTTTGCCTTTTTCTTTGCCGTTTTTTCTACGTGCAAGTCATTTGGGAGGATGAACTCGTCGCAAAGGCGGTCGATCAGTGGACGAGGGAAATTCCCGTCGTCGCGCAGCGCGGAGTGATTACCGACCGCAACGGGGAATTGCTTGCGGGAAACGTAACTTCTTATAGCGTGTTTGCACGCGCAAACGCCGTGGCGGACGTCGATGAAACCGCACGGTTTCTTTCGCAAACCCTCGAACTTTCCTTCGATGCGTTGGTTGAAAAATTGTCCGACCGCGGAAGGTCGGAAATTACGCTATTGCGCGGTGCGGAAAAGGAGCGGGTGGAAAAAATTGCGGGCGCGAACGTGGCGGGAATCTATTATGCGCGCGATAATACAAGGGTATATCCGTACGGAGAACTTGCTTGCCAAGTACTTGGATTTACCTCTTACGACCGATCGGGGACGTCGGGGATCGAGGGGTATTACGACGCCTTTTTGAAGGGGGAAAACGGAGAAGTACTCTTTGAAACGGACCTTGTCGGGGTAGATCTCGATGGAGCGGTTGCGAGGTATCTTCCCGCAACGGACGGACTAAACGTGCGTCTTACCATCGACTACCGTATTCAAGCGCTCGTCGAAGAAGTTATGTCAAAAACGCTTGAAAGCAGCGGGGCAAAAGGCGCGCAATGCATCGTTTTGGATCCGGCAACGTTTGAAATTTTGGCAATGACGAATTTACCGTCGTATAACTTGAACAAAGTGCCGCGCGACGATTTGGCGGCGCTGAACGCGTTATCCCGCAATCGTACGTTAAGCGATATTTACGAACCGGGATCGACGTTCAAAATCGTAACCGCCGCGGCAAACATCGAGGAGCATTTGCGCGGAAATCCAAATGCGTATTCGGAAAATTACGTCTTTTCAAGTGCGAGAACGCGTTCTGTGGACGGAACGACCATTCGATGTTGGAGCGACCACGCAAACGGAAAACACGCCGGTCAAACGCTCAAAGAGGCGTTGAATAACAGTTGTAACCCTTGTTTTACGGATATCGCGCTTTCTCTTGGGACGCAAACGTTTTACGAATATTTGCGCGCGTTTCGGTTTGGTTCTGCTACGGGGATTGACTTTTCGGGGGAGGCAATCGGAATGTTGCTTCCCGAAAACAGCGTGCGAGATTGCGATCTTGCCCGCATCGGTTTCGGGCAAACGGTGGCGGTTTCCGCATTGCAACTTGCCTGCGCGTCCGCCGCCGCAATCAACGGCGGTTATTATTATGCGCCTCGTCTTGTGAGTGGGGTTTTCGATGAACGCGGAGTGGATTTGCAGACGTTTTCTTCCGCTCTGCTTGGGCGTACGGTGAGTGAAGAGGCGTCAAAAATTTTGTCGTCTATGCTCGAAGGCGTCGTGCGCGACGGGAGTGGAAAAAAGGCATATATCGAAGGCTATCGCGTTGCGGGAAAGACGGGGACGGCGCAAAAATACGAGGACGGGCACATTGCGCAGGGAAAATACGTTTCGTCGTTCGTTGGGTATTTTCCCGCGGATGAGCCGAGGTATTTATGTCTTGTCATCGTAGACGAGCCGCAAGGACAATATTACGGAAGTACGGTCGCCGCGCCGTGTGCGGGCGAAATTTTTCAAGGAATTATTTCAATGAAAGGAATCGCACCTTTCATAAAGGGGGAGGCATGAAATTATCCGCACTCATTCAAGGAATTGCAATCAAATACGGCACGGGAGGCGACGTAGAAATTCAATCGCTTTGTGCCGACAGTCGCGTGGCGGGTGAGGGAGATTTGTTCTTTTGCTACGAACGACGGCGGGAAGTGGGGCAAATGTATGCGGAAGAGGCGGTAAAAAGGGGCGTTTCGGCGGTGGTCGGCGAATTTGAATACGACGTAGCCTGTCCGCAAATCGTTGTGGAAAACGGGAGAATTGCCATGGCGCAACTTTCCGCCGCCTTCTATCGCAACCCCGAACGCGATCTCCGTATGGTTGCGGTAACGGGAACGAACGGGAAAACGACGGTGGCGCATATGATTTCGTCCATTTTGAAGGCGAATGGCGAGCGGGTCGGCTTGATCGGAACGCTTGGGGCGGAATACGAAGGGGTAACCGTACCGCCTTCGTTGACGACGCCCGATCCCGTTTCGCTGTTTGCATTGCTCTCCGATATGAGGGAAAAGGGGGTTGAAACGGTCGTTATGGAGGTTTCCGCACATGCGCTTGCGCTCGGAAAAGTATCTCCTATTACGTTTGACGTTTCCGTATTTACCAACCTATCGCGCGATCACCTCGACGATTTTCAAACGATGGAAGCGTACGGGAGTGCAAAGAGGACGTTGTTTCTTCCTCAAGTGAGTAAACGGGCGGTGGTAAATGCGGACGATCCGTTTTCTCGTACGCTGCCCGTTCAAGATTGCGTAACGTACGGGCTTGATAACCCTGCCGACGTTTTCGCCGTTGTAGAAAGCGCAAGCGTGGACGGGAGCAGAATTATGCTCAATCTCAACGACGAACTGTGTGAGGCGGACGTCAAAATGACGGGACGGCATAACGTTTACAACGCGATGGCGGCGTCGGCTGCGGCAAGGGTGCTTGGCGCGTCCTTACGCGCCGTTTCCGTTGGACTTTCCTCGCTGCAAGGGGTAGACGGGCGGTTGGAACGGGTGGCGGATTTCCGCGGTGCGCACGTATTCGTGGATTTTGCACATACGCCCGACGGGTTGGAAAAATCCCTATTATCTTTACGGGAATTTTGTAGTGGAAAACTCGTTTGCGTGTTTGGCTGCGGAGGCAACCGCGATGCGGAAAAACGCCCGCTCATGGGAGAAGTCGCGGCAAAATACGCCGATTTTTCCGTGATTACGTCGGATAATCCGCGATATGAAGATGCTTGTGAGATCATTGCGCAAATTGAGGAGGGGTTTCGCAAAGTAAGCAGAAACTACGTTACCGTTCAAGAGCGGGAGAAGGGGACGCAATACGCGCTTGAGCGCATCGGGGACGGGGATATTTTGCTCGTGGCGGGAAAGGGCGGAGAAACGTATCAAGAGATTATGGGAATCAAATATACGTACAGCGATAAAACGGTGATAAAATCGTTGATTGAAAAACTCGGATGAGGAGAAAACTGTAAGAGTATGCGCAATCGTATATTTTGTTTGATCGTTTCGTTTGCACTGTCTTTTGTGTTATGCGCGGTGGAAATTCCTTTGCTTCGCCGACTTCACGCAGGGCAACATATCTTAAAATACGTGAAGGAACATGAAAAAAAGAGCGGGACGCCCACGATGGGCGGGCTTGGATTTATCCTTTCGGCGTGCGCGGTCGCGCCGATTTTTACGCGCGAAGCGGACAAGCCGTTTTACGTTGCAATCGCCGTGGGGCTTGGGTACCTTCTCGTTGGATTTTTAGATGACCTTCTCAAAAAGATAAGAAAGGACAACTTGGGGCTTCGTCCCTATCAAAAGATATTTTTCCAAGTTGCGGTCGCCGTTATCGCCTCCGTTTACGCGTGCATGAACGGAATGACGCGGTTATACCTTCCGTTTACGCAAAAGACGGTGGAACTCGGTTGGTGGATGTTTCCGCTCGGTTTGCTCGTCTTTCTTGCAACGGTAAACAGCGTCAATTTAACGGACGGGTTAGACGGTTTGGCGGGGTCTGTATGCGGGGTATTCTTTCTCGTTTTCGCCATGCTCCTGCCGTTGCAAGGGCAGGGCGGGGCGTTAAGTAATTTATGCGTATGCCTTACGGGTGCGCTTGCCGCATTTTTGATTTTTAACGTCAACCGTGCAAGCGTGTTTATGGGCGATACCGGATCGCTGTCCCTCGGCGGGTTTGCCTCGGCGATTGCTTTGTTTACGGGAAACGCGTTGATTCTTCCGTTTGTGGGGATTACGTTTGTCCTTTCAAGCATATCTGTTATCCTTCAGGTAATATATTATAAAAAAACGGGCAAACGGATTTTCTTGATGGCGCCGATTCATCATCATTTTCAACAAAAAGGGTTTTCGGAAGGAAAGATCGCTTACGTCTATTCGGCGGTAACGGCGATGATGGGCGCGCTTTGTATCATGCCGTTTGTCTAAAAGGAGTGGTATGTTATATTCGGAACAAACTTTTCTCGTTGCGGGGTTGTCCCGATCGGGGGTATCGGCGGCAGAGTATCTTCTTTCGCGTGGAGCGAGCGTATACGTCTATGACGACGTGGACGAAGGTGCCGTGTTGACGGCGAAGGAAGAGTTGGAACAAAAAGGTTGCGTTGCGGTGCGGAAAGACAATCTTTCCGTTCGCTCGGAGGAGTGCGACGTGCTCGTTTTAAGCCCGGGGATTCCCGTCGATCATCCGCTTCCGCTTTCCTTTCGCCGTGCGGGGAAACGCGTCGTCGGAGAGGCGGAACTCGGTGCGCTTGCGTTGAAATGCCCCGTCGTTGCGGTTACGGGGACAAACGGAAAGACGACGACGGTTACCATGCTCGAGGAGATGTTCCGCCGTGCGGGGAAGCATTGCGTTGCGTGTGGAAATATCGGAAAACCGATTACGTCGTGCGCGCAGGAGTTGGGAGAGGACGGGATTGCCGTTGCGGAAATTTCTTCCTTTCAGTTGGAAACGCTCTATTCTCTGCGCCCGCACGTGGCGGTCGTCCTCAATATTACGGAGGACCATCTTAACCGCCATTATAACATGGAAAACTACGTATACTTAAAATCGCGCATTTTGCGCAATTCGGCGGAAAGCGAATACGCGGTGCTCAATTACGACGACGATTTGGTGCGCGCGTTTGCGGAAAAGACGAAGGCAAAACCCGTTTGGTTTTCTCTAAAAGAACGGGTACAGGGCGGATATCTGTTGGACGGTGCGCTTTGTTTTGGGGGAGAGAAAATCGTATCGGAACGGGAACTTCCGTTTACGGAGCGGCATAATCTCGCCAACGCGCTCGCCGCGATTTGTGCCGCAAAACTCATGGGGGTTTCAACGGAGGCAATTCGCACGGCGCTCCTCTCATTCCAAGGGGTTGCGCACCGAATGCAAACGGTGGGGAAGGTAAAAGGGATTACCTTCGTCAACGACAGTAAGGCAACGAACGTCGATTCCACTTTGCAGGCGGTGAAAAGCGTGAAGGGAGAAACGGTATTGCTTCTTGGCGGAAAGGATAAAGGATACGATTTTGAACCGTTATTTGAGAAAATTGCATCTTCCTCCGTCGTCCATACCGTTTTGTATGGGGAAAACGCATTCCGTATTTTGAATGCCGCAGTAAAAAAAGGGTTTTCGTCGGTTACGCTTTGCCGTTCGTTTGAAATGGCGGTGCGCATCGCATATCTCTCGGCAAAAGAAGGGCAAACGATATTATTGAGTCCCGCTTCGGCAAGTTTTGACAGTTTCAAAAATTACGAGGAACGCGGGGAAAAATTTATTTGGATGTTTGAGCAAATAAAGTCGGAAGAAGGGGAAAAGGCCGTTGAAGCGGAATGCGGAGAGTAGAGGAACGGGAGAAAGGAAAACGCCGTTGAAGCGGAATGCGGAGAGTAGAGGAACGGGGGAAAGAAAAACGCCGTTGAAGCGGAATGCGGAGAGTAGAGGAACGGGGGAATGGAAAACGCCGTTGAAGCGGAATGCGGAGAGTATAGGAACGGGAGAAGGAAAAACGCCGAAAAGGGGGCGTGGGGATTTGCTTTTCCTTGCTTGCGTCGTCATTCTTGCGGCGTACGGGGTGGTTTGCGTATATTCGGCAAGCAGTTACAATGCCGAGGTGCTCTACGGCGATAAACTTTATTTTTTCAAAAAACAAGTCGTGGGTTTTTTGTTGGGAACGGCGTGCATGGTGGCGGTGTCTTTTTTCGATTACCGCCGTCTTGTGCGGTTGCGATATCCCGCGCTCGCGCTCTCCCTTCTTTTGCTTGCGCTTGTCTTTGTCCCGGGGCTTGGAAAAAGCAATTACGGCGCGACGCGGTGGATCGGATTCGGGTCTTTTACCGTTCAACCTTCGGAAATTGCAAAGTTTGGGTTTATACTTTTTACTGCGGGGTACGTATCAAAAAATCCCGCGCGGATGCGGACGATGAAAGGCGTCCTGCCCGTTTTAGGGGGCGGACTGTCGATATGTCTACTGATTATGTTAGAACCGAATATGTCCGTAACGATGTGCGTCGGTGCGCTCATGATTGGTATGATCGTCTTAAGCGGGGCTTCTTTTCGAACGCTTTCCGCTATTTGCATTCCCGTTCTTTTGGCGGTTCCCGCGCTCATTCTTGCCGAGCCGTACCGACTCAATCGGTTGAGTGCGTTTCTCGATCCGTGGGCTTCGCCGAAAGAAGAGGGGTACCAACTCATACAGTCGCTTTATGCGCTTGGAAACGGCGGGTTGTTTGGCGTGGGACTCTTTCAATCCAGACAAAAATATCGGTTTCTTCCGTTTGCGGAAAGTGATTTTATATTATCTATCATAGGGGAAGAAACGGGATTTATCGGAATTTTGCTCTTGTTTTCCATGATCGGCGTCGTCGTGTGGCGTGGATTTCGCATTGCAAAATCGTGCGAAAATTTATACGGATATCTCCTCGTATCGGGAATTATTCTCGTGTTTGCCATTCAATCGGCGCTCAATGCGCTTGTGGTAAGCGGGAGTATCCCGCCGACGGGACTTCCTCTTCCCCTGATTAGCGCTGGGAATACGTCCCTCATTGTAACGATGACGGGAATGGGGCTTGTATATAACGTTTCGAGGCACAACGACGGGTAATTTTTCATAAGATGTACTGTATAAGGAGGCGTCTTATGGATAAATACGTCATTGAAGGAGGACGGCGACTTTACGGCACGGTTCCGATTGCTTCTGCAAAAAATGCCGTACTTCCGTTATTTGCCGCCTCAATCCTCACCGAAGAAAAGGTAATCATCAAAGAAGTGCCCGCAATTTCCGACGCGCTTTGTATGGCGCAAATTTTGCGTGAGTTGGGTGCGGACGTCCGTTTTTGCGGTTCCGACGTCGTGGTGGACAGTCAAAACGCGACTTCGCACGTCATTTCTTCCGTCCTGACAAAGGAGTTGCGGTCGTCCGTGTTTATGCTCGGATCTCTTTTGACTCGTTTTCATCGCGCTCGGATTGCCTACCCGGGCGGGTGCGACATCGGGTTAAGACCGATCGATTTACATTTGAGCGCACTCAAAAGATTAGGCGTCGTCATTCGCGAACGGGGCGGTTACATTCATTGCAGTTGCGGAACGCTCCGCGGAACGGATATTTTGCTCGACTTTCCAAGTGTTGGCGCTACGGAAAATATCCTGCTTGCCGCCGTCAAAGCGGAGGGGGTTACGACCGTATCGGGCGCCGCCAAAGAGCCGGAAATTATCGATTTGCAAAATTTCTTAAACGCGATGGGCGCGCGGGTCAGCGGAGCGGGAACGGACGTTATCACGATAGAGGGGGTAAAAACGCTCCACGGGGTGGAATATCTTCCGATGAAAGACCGAATTGAGGCGGGAACCTTTCTCATTGCGTGCGCCGCTTGCGGCGGAGAGGTGGAGGTGTGCGGCGTAAAAGGGGAAAATATCTCCTCACTTTTACATAAATTGCGTGAAAACGGTTGCAAGATACATACGAAAAATGATAAAATAGTGTTAGAAAGTACGGGGCGGTTGCGCTGTAACCGTCGCATCGAAACGATGCCGTTTCCTGGGTTTCCCACCGATTTGCAAGCGCAAATCACGGCGCTCAACTGCGGATGCGAAGGGGGAGCGCTTATCGTGGAAAATTTGTTTGAAACGCGATTTAAGTACGTTCCCGAATTGCAAAAAATGGGCGCGGATATTCAAGTAAAAGGGAAAACTGCGTTTATTCGGGGTGTGGGCAGGCTTCATGGAGCAACGGTCGTCGCGGGCGATTTACGCGGCGGTGCGGCGCTCGTTCTTGCCGCGCTTGCTGCGGAAGGGGTATCCGACGTGCTCGATTTGAGCCACGTTGACAGGGGGTATGCCGACCTACAAGACAAACTGAAAAATCTCGGTGCGGAAATACGGCGCGTCCGTATTTGAACCGAAGAGGAGATACGAATGAAAAAACGTTTGATAACCGTGAGTATTTGCGCAATCGTCGTTTTAATCGCCGCTTTGGCGGCGGGCTTAAACGCCGTTTTTTCCGTCCATACCGTGGACGTTACGTTTCACGCGTTTACAAAGTCCGGGTTTGACGAGGCGGCGGAAATTCAAGAAAAACTCGATGCGTTTGCGGGGGAAAGTACGACGTTCCTCGATTTAGAGGAAGTCGAGGCGGTTGTGGAAGAATATCCCTCCTTCCGTGTCGATAAGATCGCGAAGGTTTATCCGCAAAAGATTGCGCTCGTCTTGACGGAACGGAAGGAAACGTTTGCCGTCGAAGGGGAAAACGGTTTTTCCATTTACGACGAAGAGGGAGTTCTCGTTGCGGTAAAAGAAGAGAACGTCAATCGCGTAGACGGCGGAAAAAACGTCTTATTACAAGGGTTTGAACTCTTGGGCGACGTCGGTGCAACGGCAAGCGGATACCGTATGAGAGAACTTTTAGATACGATTTCCGCATTTGACGAGGCGTTTGGCGAAGTGCGGATGAATTTGGTTTCCGTTAAGTTGGTCGTTCCGCTTGCGGACGACGTGCGCACGGAGTATTTTGAAATTCAAACGGCGGAAGGCGTGGTGATCCGCATCAACAATCCTTCTTATTTGGCAAAGGAAAAGGGGGAGAAGGCGGCAAAGGCCTATCTTGCGCTGGACGAAGAAAAGCGTGCGTACGGCACCATTCCCGTATTCGATTACATTACGACGGGGGAAATTCCCGATCCCGTTCACGAATCGGACTAAATAAAGGCGGAGAGGTATCTCCGCTTTTTTATTGTATAGTAATACCCCGCGTTAGACGCGGGGTTCAGGAAATGTTAAACATATAATTCTTGAAAATGAAAACTCCTTTTGGTATAATAAAATTGAGGTCTGCAAACCCAACAAAAACCAAAAGGAGGACATTCAAGGTGAA
>JAGASM010000028.1 GCA_017621735.1 Clostridia bacterium
GACCGACTGACGCGAAGTTCGGTCGATACGTTCCCACAGCGCCGCCGCCAAAGCGTTTGTTTCCGGATAAATCCCCATCGTCGTTCGCTCCCGTTACTTTGTTTGCTGTTTGGAGGCGGCGCCTCCAAGCCTCCGCTTCGGGGCTGTCGCCCCGGAACCCCACCCAAGACGCGAACACGCGAGCGCCGAGGGCAGGGCGGTTAGTATTAGCTTTGCTTATAGTAGGCGGCGGACGGTTTGAGAGACCGGCGACCGCCTGCTTTTTCCTGTTCCGTTTTCAAAAGCGTTTTCCGGCGATTGCGGAGCTTTTTTCAAACGGCTAAAACGGCTAATTTCGCAATTCGCAAACAACCCTTTGTAACGCTTGAACTTAACCTCTTTTTCTGTTTTACCCCGAACCGAACATAATAAACAATAAAAGACGTTGTTGCGTAACGTACGGATAGAGCCGTTAGAGAGTACAGTATTCAGAAACGCGAGAAATTATTAATTTTCCTTAACAGGCGGCACTTGACGTCGTTCCGGTTTGGGCTTAGAATTATCGTGGTCGGGCGAGGGTTCCGCCTCCCGGCGCGGTTGAACGAAGTCCGTCGGCGTGAAGACGTAAATCGTTCGGCGCCGCTCTTGACGGTAAGTTTGATCGATCTTCAAACGACCGCGAAGGAGGATAAATTCATCGCCCGGGAACGAACGATAAACCGTTTCATCGTCCGTAACGTAACTGTAAAGGAAGCCCAAACCGCGAATCAACAGCTTATAACCCGATTCGCCGCTGTTGCGCTTGAACGTCGTTTTTTCAATCGACGCGATACCTTGGAAATACGCCCCTTGACGTTGCTCCTCCGGACTCAAAGCGGGAAAACGTTCGTTCGGCTCGAAAAAGTCCGTAACGTTAAGGTCGACGTCGCAAAAAGGTGTCGTCAACACATTACCGACAAGCCAGAGTTCAGTGCCGACCGACGGAGGATTATCGAAAACCCGTTTCGGAACTTTCACAACGAACGTGCCGCAATAAGTGTCGATGTGAAAGAAAAGACCAGGGTTGTAACTCTCCGTCGACCGATCCTCGGCTTCGCGGAACATGCCGTAAACGCGAAATTCACAGTTGCGCATTTTTTGAACGTTGGCGGTCATCTCAATTTCTCCTACTCATACGATTCAAAAGGGTTAAATGGAAACAGTTAAGCAAGCTAAAAAAAAGAAGTTAGGTCGACCGCAAATCTCCGATGAACTCAAAAAAATCAGAATTGCGACCTATGTAACTCCCGAAATTAACAGCGCTTTGCAAAACGACGTCGACTGCGGAAAGGCCGCTAACCTTTCGACAGCGATTTTGTTAATTTTGCGAAAACACTACAATATTTAGAATGCTTCTAAAAGAGTATTTTAAATATTTTTCGCGGTTTGTCAAGCATTTTAAAGCGTTGCAATAAATTTTTTGCGAAAATAGTTAAAATATGCCCGAACAACAAGGTTTAGAAATTACGCCTATCATTGAACCAAGCGATATGATTGGAATTTTCGTATCTGCAATCGTTATTGCCGCGCCGATTTTAATTTTAATGGCGCTACTTGTTTTACTTAAAAAGTGGGTCGATAAAAAACTTGGCGCTTTAACTACGAGAAAACAAAATAAAATTCCCTTAGGAAAATGGCCTTCGGACTGGAAACCGCAAACAGTCGACAGATTCGAAGAAAACGCGTCAAGCGCCGGCTTAACGTTTTATCCGCGCAATATTTTTACAGCCGCCGAATTTAAATTCTTTCTTGTGTTACAGAATGTTTGCCGAAATTACTTCTACATTATCCCGAAAATGGGACTTTGGGCGCTCGTCGACCACCACGACAACGTAACGGCGTGGAATAAAATTTCGCGTAAACATTTAGATTTCACCCTTTGCCACCCGCAAACGATGAAGCCGCTGTTGGTGATCGAATTGGACGACTCTTCGCATCGACAATATAAGCAACAACAACGCGACGCAGAGAAAGACGCGATTTTAGCGGAAGTCGGCGTGCCGGTATTGCGTATTCCTGTCGCTCGCCAGTACGACGAAGGCGCGATTAAGAACTTGATTTCGCGTAAGATGAAGCGAAATTAACGTCGTTTCAAAGAGTTTTTTAGGGTGCGAGACTTGCAGCCTCTCGCTCCGCTTCTGGGGCGCCGCCCCAAACCCCGCTATAGTAATAACGACAAAACGGCGTCGACGCGCGATCCGCTTCGAAAGGTCGCGCTTTAACTCCCTCGCCAACAGCAAAGGGGGGGGCGCCCCCTTCGTCGCCGTTTCGGTCGCCTTGCGCGGCTCGCTTCGCTACAAAAAAATTTCCGCTTGGTCGAAAAAAAACGGCTTGCGCCTTAAAAATTTTTTCGCGAAAAAATTTTGATTTTTTTCGAGTCGCGAAAATTTTTTCCGCTACGCTGGTCAACACGTTATCACAATCAATCGCGCGCTTCTTGGGCGACGACCGAAACGGCGGCGAAGGGGGCTAAGCGGAACCCGCTTCTAAAGAAAATTAACCGCTTCGAATTTTTTTCGTTTCCGGAAACGATCCGGAAAGCCGCGTTTGTTTCAAAACGCTACAACGAAAGTTAAGCGACACAAACTTTTCGCGCTTCAAAAAGACCGTCGAAACGAAACCCTCGCTCCGATCGGCGCCGATCGCGCGGAACCCAACAGAACCCCGCAAGAAAAAAGAAAGACGGCCCTAATTCGAGCCGTCCAAAAGCCACAAGAGCGGGAACTAACGACCAAGCCGCGCGCGAGCCGCTTCTAACGCAAGTTCGCGAACGATCACCGAAATTTCGGCGTCCTCGACGGCGCGAACCGCTTCGATAATTTCGAGTTCGTCGGCGTTGAAGCGCGCTTGAATCAGGTTGACGCGACGTTTGCGCTCCGGTTTCGGCTTACGTCCCATACGTTTAAGCGTCGCTATATCGCGGTCGATTGCGCGGAGCGTCGCTTCGTCGCCGTTGGCGTATTGCTTCGCTTCCTCGAATTGACGCGCGACGTCGTCCGGCGTAACGTCTTCGTAAACTCGCGTTGTTTTCGGGCCGTTTTTCGTTTCGCTAATAAGTCGCATATTTCACCCTTGCGCGGATTTAAGTTCGTAGCGCTTCGCGATTTCTTGCGTCGCTTCGTCGCGCGCTTGTCTCAAAAATTTGTAAATTTTACCCCATTCATACGACGCGTTTTGATTCGCCGACGCGAGCGCGAACGCTTGAAGCAACGCGCCGCCGCCCGGAATTTCTTCGCGGATAGCGCTGTTAAGAGCGACGCGCGGATCCTTCTTTTTGTACTTTTCTTGCAACGTTTGGATAGGCATCCCAAAAACTCCGCCCCCCTCGAAAAAGCTCGAGGGAGGCCTTGGCTAAAGGTCAATCGTTAGTCGACCAAGATTTCCGTTTCGTCCCACCATTTGCCCAGACCGTCGAACCAACGCTCAACGCGGACAACGACGCCTTTCTTACCGGCGTCGCGCCAGTAGCGCACGGCTTTCAGGCACTCGACGCACTCGAAGAGAAGTCGCGAGTCGAAAACGACTTGATAACGAACAAACTTTTTCATTGACAAACCTTTCGTATCGAGGTTTTGGAAAAATCGCTAACGCCCAGTTGCCCTAGCGACAACTAAATTATAGTATCTATAAAGTTTTTGTCAAGTATCTGAAAAGAGCTTTTAAAGATTTTCAGTCGCCGAAACTTAACACGCGCTCGCACTCGTCGCAGATGTTGAAATAAAGTTCGCGCCAGTCTTCCCAACGCTTGAAACGGAGCATAAAGCTCAAGTCGTCTTCGCGGAAGCGGTGGGACTCGTCGAGACCGGCGAAACGACGGTATTCCTCTTGGACGATTTTCACGAAACGGCGATGAGCGTAAGTCAATTTGCAAAAGTCCCAATCGCTCGGCAAGTCGATTTTGCCGTCGTCGCGCATCGTCTCTTTGATTTTATAATAATTGTCTCGGAAAGCGTCGCGAAATAGGTTTCTTAAAATATCTAGACTGTTTTCCATTTATCGTTTCTTTTAAAAAGTTTTCAAACTCGCCGTAAGTCAAACAAAAACGCGACTTAGAAAACGCCTTTTCAGAATCGTTTCTAAGCCGCGTTGTTGAAGGTTTTTGAGTATTTAATCGCTTTTCGCAAGCGTCGATTTTAGCGCCAATTTTGCGCGATTAACGGCCTATTTGTTTTGCGACGCCGTTTCGCAACCGCACGAACAAGACGTTTTCGACGCCGAACCGGGGCAGTCGTCGCAAGCGCACGGCGAACCCGGCGAGTCGACGCAAGCGCAATCGGGGCAGTCGCAACCTTCGCACGGACAAACCGCCGTCGCCGGAAGGTTCGTCTTCGCGATCGGCGAGACGTTCCCGCGTTCGTCCGAAGAAAGCGACGCTCCGAGCGCGACGCCGCAAGCGAGCAGGGCGGCCAAACCGAGCGCCACCGTTTTTTCAGTCAAATATTTTTTCATTGTTTCATCTCCATAAGATCAGGTTCGCCGCACAAATCGAAAAACTCGAGCAAAGCGTCGTCGTTACAAATTGACGGCCAGTAAAAAATTTCCAAGCGCGCGTTATCGGCGACGGCGCTTTCCACATGTTCATAAAGTCGGCAAGTGAAAACGTCCGACCACTCCTTCAGCAACTCCCAGAGCGCTGGTTCCTCCGCTACATAATTTCGCCCGGTCATCTTGTTTGCTGTGCTGTATAGCAAAAACAAAAAACGTCCCCAAGCGATGAAAGGCAACGGTTCGCCCAAGGGGTTAGGATAACGTTCTAAGAACTTATCACAAAACAGGTTGTAAAAATCTTCCGGCGTTTTACGCATTGTCTTCGTCTTCTTCTTTTAAGGCGTCTTCTAACGCTTTCCAGTCTACTCTTCGATAACCGGCTTCCGAAATCCAAATAGCCTTAAGCCCCAGAACGTAACTCGGGCGCAAAAAGCGCTCATAGTAAATAAAGGCGAAAAAATCGCCTTCAAACTTCTTTTGCGTCTCCTCGAAAAGCCGTTCAGTCTCTTCGTCCGAGCAGGCGGCCAAAATACTCTCTAACGTTGGCAAATTCTGTTCGGATTTCGGCAACTTATAAAAATCGCGTTCGAAGTCGACAAACTCGCCGTAAATCCGCGCAACGCAAAACATAAGCGCAAACCAAGACTCCGCGAGATGAGCCGCCATTAAATCGCGATTGTCGCCGGAAAAGCCGACTTTTTCGAAGTAGAGTTTTTTTAACTTTAAACGCCATAAGTTGTAAAAATCATCAACAGTTTTGCGCATTTAACTTCCTTTCAACTCTTAACTTCAACGTTTGGAATCAGTTCGCAAATTTCAGGCTCGAAAAAATTATAGCGTGCATACGACACGCCTTCGTAAAATCCAACGTTAAATTGAAACGCGCCTCGAAACAATTCCAATCCCCGACGATTCCCACGCCGAGAAAGCGTTTGCAAAACACGAATCGCATAATCGCAGTGTAAAAGGCAGTTACGACTAAATAAGGCGTCGCAATCGTAAACGCAAAATAGCCAATCTTGAGCGTTATGCCTATGTTGCAAGGAAGCGAAAGGCAAGCTGTTATAATACTTGTTATCGCTTAGGTTAGGCGTTTCGCGAATCACAATCGACGCTTTTTTCGAACGAAAGCGAGCGTCCCAAGGACTTCTACAAAGTTCCGCGTCGTTCAGTAACACGAGACGCGAAGCGTCGAAGCGACCGCGTTTCTTCTTGACGTAAGCGCCGACGGCGTCTCGATTAAGCGGAATATTCGTAATAACGCGACATCCTTTAACGAGACGGTCGACAATCTCGTCAACGCTATAATATATAACACCGTATTCGTAATCGCCGTAAATTGTTGCAATCATCGTTGTAACTCCTTTCAGTTCTTGACTTCGCGAACGCGCCCCCAGACGGTCAGCACGTCGCTATTTCTCGTTTGTGAGAACGAAAACACTCCCAAGCCCTTCGACTCGTCGCGGCGGTCGATACTCCCGAGGTATGAGAGCTTGCCGTCGGCGAGCACGAGCCCTTCCGTCTTAAGCGCCGATTTATCGGACTTTGGCACCGTTTCGACGCCCGATTTTTCCGACTGGTCGAAGGTTGAAATCGATAAATCGAGATCGAGCGCGACGCGACCGGCGCTTAGTTTATGCGGCGTCAACTTCAGTTCCAAACCGTCTTGAAAACGTTCATATCCGGACGTGCTGGAATAACCTTCCGCCGAAACTTGCGTCTTCTCCCTAACTATTTCGCTACCAACGCTTAACGTCGTTTCGCGACCGTCCGAAAGCAACAGGGCGGGGCGTTGGTCGACCCGATTGCGACCGTTTGTCGCGTCGCCGGAAGCGTAAAGCGACAACAAGTCGTCGAAGTCGAAACCGCCTTCGAGCAAGTCGAGCGACGAATTTATTTCCAAGTCGGCGCTTAAGTTAACGTAATCGTTGTATTTAAGGCGAAGGAAATACACGTCGCAAAGGTA
>JAGASM010000029.1 GCA_017621735.1 Clostridia bacterium
AGCCTCGTTATGACCGCTTCGATATGCCTCCGTAGGCTATTAAATTGTCCCAAATAGTCACCGAACCAATTCAAAATGGGTTCGAAAACATTCGGAAATTGCGAGAAACCTGCGAGAAATTTGCGAGAAAACTGCGAGAAAGCCATCTCGCAACGTGCAGATGAACCCCCGAAAAGCCCAATAAAATCAAGGGTTTTCACGATTTTGCAGTGACAGTAACGAGAGTTTTTCAAGACCGCCTCGTTATGACCGCTTCGATACACCTGCATATGAATTTCTACGCTTATTATATCACAAATGAAGACGCGGTGCAATCAGTTTGGATATACTTTCAAAAAAATTCCCCTCGGCAATTTGCCGAGGGGCTCGCATTATCTTTGCTTTCCCTTGAAAAAAAGCGCAAGTGTTCCCGCGCCGGAATGTGTTCCGATTACGTTCCCAACGTAGTTTACGTAAATATCCCGTTTCCCAAACTTTGCGTGAATGAGTCCGATTAAAAAATCCACGTCTTCCATGCAATCGCCATGGCTGATGAAAATCGGATCGTTTTCGCCCAAATCGGCAAGGCGTTCCATGTGCTCCACGAGAGCCGAAATCGACTTTCTGCGCCCCATTGCTTTTACTACGGGAACAAGCCGTCCCTCGTCGTTCACGTGCATGACAGGCTTGATTTTCAAAATTGAGCCGACGATCGCCGTCGTAGAAGAAACTCTTCCGCCCCGTTTCAAATGGAACAAATTATCTACCGTAAATTGATGGCAAATTTTGCATTTTAACTGCTCTGCGTAGGCATAAACTTCTTCAATTTCCGCATACGTATCCGCTTTTTTAACGACGTAATCTACGAGAAGTCCTTCTCCGAGCGATGCGCAAAGAGAGTCTACAACGAGCACCTTGCGCCCCGGATTTTCCTCCATCAATTCGCGTGCGGCAACGGCGAAACTGTTTGCCGTTCCCGACAACCCCGAAGAAAAGGCAATAACAAGCACGTCTTGCCCCGCTTGGACAAATTGCGTCAAATGCGTTTTTGCCTGTTCGGGCGATACTTGATACGTCTTTGGCATCGCGCCCTTTCTCAACGTTTCGTAAAAGGTTTTTACGTCCATGTATTCGCCGTCGTCGCCACCGTAAACGACGCCGTCCACCGTAAAACCGAGCGGAACGCAATGCACTTGATGTTTTGCAAGATATTCTTCGGATAAATCGCAAGAAGAGTCGGTAACAATTACAAATTTTCTTTCCATGAGTCAATCCCTTTTGAGTTTTTTCCCAGTGAAAGACCGCACGCACTCTCCTTTACGCAAGGTCTTTTATAGTATAGCACATCTTCGTCCACTCGTCAATCAAACAGCTTATTTCATTTGTGAAAAATTTTTCACACGGGACACCCGAGCGCGAAAGCAAACGTATAAACCGTTTCCGTTCCGTTCAAGGCAAACGTTTTCTTCTTCCGCGCACTCAAAGTACTCCTCGATCAAGTGATGAAAATCCGCAAGACACACCCGCTTTGTCTGCTCGGTCATCTCCTCCCTTTCCGAATCCAGCATACCGAGCAAACGATTTTTCACGTCCCCTTTCAACGCAGTTTCCTCCCCGTTTTCCATTTTTCATTCCCGAAATTCTCGCATGAAAGCATCTGCGCGAGAATACGAAACGCACGCGACCGTTCCGCCACGTTATGGAGCAATACCCGATCCTCTTCCGGAAGTACCGCCACGAGCGGAAGGCGCAACGCGCTTGAAATTTCCTCGGGCGACAGTACCTCTCCCCTTCGAATTAAGTCTTTCCGCACCATATTGACGACAAGCCCCGTTCGCTTTAAGCGATAACTGTTTAACATCGTCGAAACGCGATCCGCATCGCGCAAGGCGGAAATATGCGAAGTTGTAACGACGAGCGCTTCTTCGGCGGATGATACGGCGCGGTGAAACCCTTCCTCGATTCCTGCGGGGGAATCGATGAGTAAATAGTCGAACTGCGGAGCGAGCGAATCCAAAACGAGGCGCACCGCTTGCGGAGAAACGTATCGTTCGGAAAGGCGGTTGCTCGCCAAAACGTAAAGCGTTGGATATTGCGGATGGCGAATGAGCGCTTGTTTGGGACGGCACCTGCCTTCCACAACATCCACGACGTCGTAAACCGCGCGATGCTCCACGCCAAGCACGACGTCTACGTTATTCAATCCAAAATCCAAGTCGCACACAATGACGCGTTCCCCTCTCTTTGCAAGTTGCACGCCGAGATTTGCGGTAACGGTTGTTTTGCCCACCCCGCCTTTGCCTGAAGTTACGACGATTTTACGCGCCATATTTCCTTCCCTTTTTACACGTTTTTCAAAGATTTTATCACTTTCAAAATGGAAAAAGCCGTCTATTTTGATCGAATTTTCGCAAAACAAAAGGAAAACCGCCTTAAAAAAGGCGGTTTTATTACAATATTTCTAATAGTTCGGTAAGCGTTGCGCAAGTTGCATCCGCTTCCGACGGGCAAGTTCGGTGTACGAGCACCGCACTCAATCCCGCGTTTTTTGCGCCGAGAACGTCGGCGATGGGATTATCCCCTACCATGACGCCCGATCTACACCCCGTTTTCTCTTTGGCGTATTCAAACAATTCGCGCCTCGGTTTTTCGTATCCGATTTTTCCCGAAATAAAACAGTCGGAAAAGTATCCGTCTAAAGAAAGCGCTTTTATCGCCACGTCAAGTTCGGGATAGTTGTTGGATAAAAGACAGTTTTGATATCCGCGGTTGATACACGCTTGTAAGACGGACTTCGCATCCTCATATAATGCGTAATCGTGCTGCGTTATCATCCGCTCTTTGAACAACTCGTTAATTTGTTTCGACTCCGCTTCGTCGATTGCGCACCTTTTGTAAAATGGCGATAACCGCGCGAAAAACGTATTCCACCATTTCGCAGTCGTTCCTGCGTACGACGTTTCGTAGCGGAGCCACGGATACGCCGACTGCAAGGCGATACGGACGTCTTCCCGCGATCCCTCTTTTTGAAAAGCGCGCAAAGAATAGAATAAGTGGTCTACAAACCGCTCGTTCGGATGCACGAGCGTTCCGTCAAAATCCCAAAAAACAATCTTCGGCATGATTTATTTCTTTTCCGGTTGAACGATTGCAATATGCACGTCGTCAAGTTGCTTTTGCTCTACTTTCGAAGGCGCGCTCATCAAAAGATCGCGTGCCTTTGCATTCATCGGGAATGCGATGACTTCGCGAATATTCACCGTGTCGCAAATGAGCATGACCATGCGGTCTACGCCGGGCGCAACGCCCGCGTGAGGGGGCGCGCCGAATTCAAACGCATGGTAAAGCGCGGGGAACTTACTTTCCACCGCATTCGCGTCCATTCCGACGAGAGAGAACGCTTTGAGCATAATCTCCGGATTATGGTTACGAACTGCACCCGACGAAAGTTCGATTCCGTTGCATACGATATCGTATTGATAAGCGAGAATATCAAGCGGATCTTTTTCCATGAGCGCTTGCATTCTCCCTTGCGGCATAGAGAAGGGATTGTGGCAAAATTCAAGTTCTCCGCTCTCTTCTCCGATTTCGTACATCGGAAAGTCGACGATCCAGCAGAAACGGTAAACGTTCTTTTCCAAAAGATCAAGCCCCGTTCCGAGCATGGTACGGAGAATGCCCGCGCGTTTTTGCACGAGCGAAAGTTTTTCTTCCGCGACGAGAGCAACGAAACTTCCCGCTTTTAAGGAAAGCCGCTCTTTGAGCGCGTCGATATTTTCCGTAAGGAATTTAGAAATTCCGCCTGCGGGCGCGCCGTTTTCATCCAGCTTAAACCAGAACATCGCGCCGCCTTCCGTTTTTACCTTAAAGTCTTCCGCCGTTTTATCGATAAACTTTCTCGTTTGCGCAAAGTTTTCTACGGCAATCGCTTTGACGATCTTACCTTCTACCGCGCCAAACCCGCAGCCCTGCATCAAGTCGGTAATATCGGCGATGACGAGAGGATTACGGAGGTCTGGTTTATCCGAACCGTACGTTTCAAGCGCTTCTTTATATGCGATTCTGCGGAAGGGAGGTTTGTCCGCTTCCCAACCGCTGTACTTTGCAAACACGGGAGGAAGCACCCCTTCGAGCACTTCAAAGACGTCCTCTTGCGTCGCGTACGCCATTTCGATATCGAGTTGATAAAACTCTCCGGGAGAACGGTCCGCACGCGCGTCTTCATCGCGGAAGCAGGGTGCAATTTGGAAATAGCGATCGAACCCCGAGCACATAAGCAGTTGTTTATACTGTTGCGGCGCTTGCGGAAGCGCATAAAATTCTCCGGGATACAACCGACTGGGAACGATATAGTCGCGCGCGCCTTCGGGAGAAGAACTCGTCAAAATCGGAGTGGAAATTTCAAGGAATCCTCTCTCCGTCATCAACTTGCGCAAATCGGCGATGATTTGACTGCGAAGGACGATTTTATTGCGCACCGCTTCGTTTCTCAAATCGAGGAAACGGTACTTTAAGCGCGCGTCTTCCCCCGCCGCCGTCGAGTGAGAAACCTCGAACGGAAGTGCGGGAACGGAACGCTTTCCGAGCACTTCTACCTTTTCGGGAACAATTTCAATAAGCCCCGTTGCAAGTTTTTCGTTGGGAGAAGAACGGAGCACGACCGTACCTTCGACTGAAACCGTCGATTCGGTGGGAATGTCGCGCAACTGCGAAAGGCAAGGCTCTTCCGTTGCGACGACTTGCGTCGTTCCGTAAAAATCGCGCAAGACGGCAAAGAGAAGTCCCCCCTTGTCCCGCTTGCTGTCCAACCAACCGGAAATTTTTACTTTTTTGCCCGCGTCCTCCGCGCGCAACTCGTTACAAGTATGAGTTCTGTAAAACATAACGTTTTCCTTTTTTGTTTTTTCTTATTGTATTCTTTCCCGCAAAAAAAGTCAAGTTTTCCCACGGGAGTTTTATAAATTCGTCCAAATGAAAACGCCCGCAAAAAAGCGGGCGAACGTTTGCAAACCTCCGAGTCAATCTGTAAGCCGGGTTCTGTCGTGCACGGTCATTTATCTAGGTTTACCGTCGCCGATAAACTCAAGCGTTATTCACGGTTTTACTCGGGCGGGCAACCCTATGTGAGCAAAACCCAAACTTGCATCGAACGGAGTTTACATGGCACGGGACGTTACCGTCCCGTCGGTGAGCCCTTACCTCGCCTTTCCACCCTTACCGCTTGCGCGGCGGTTTATTTCTGTTGCACTGGTCTTGAAGTCGCCTTCACCTGACGTTATCAGGCGTCCTGCCCTGCGATGCCCGGACTTTCCTCATCGCGCTCTCGCGCGCCGCGACCGTGTAATTGACTCGGATTATAAATATTATACCACATTTTTTTTGAAAAGGCTTGTGTTTTTATATAAAATCCTGTAAAATAGAACTGTTATTTTAGGAGTAATACTATGAAGAAGACAAAAATTATTTGTACGCTCGGTCCTTCCTCCGAATCGGAAGAAGTAATTTCTGCTATGGCGAAAGCGGGAATGAACGTTGCCCGCATCAACTTCTCCCACGGAACGCATGAAGAACACGCGAAAAAAATTCAAGCAGTCAAAAACGTTCGGGAAAAAATGGGAATTGCTCTCCCCATCCTTCTCGACACAAAAGGCCCTGAATTTCGCATCAAAACGTTCAAAAACGGTAAAATTACGCTGAAAAGCGGGGACACTTTCTCCTTTACCACAGAGGATATCGAAGGGGACGAAAGCAAAGTTTCCGTTTCTTATAAAGGCATTTGCGAGGAAATGTTCCCCGGCGATAAAATTTTACTTAACAACGGATTGATGATCTTCGAGGTAACCGAAATCAAACGCCCGTACGTCGTTTGCAAAGTCCTCGTCGGCGGAGAACTTTCTAACCGCAAGAGTATGTTTTTCCCCGAAAAGGAACTCAAACTTACCTACCTTTCCGAACAAGATAAAAAAGACATTCTTTTCGGTATCGAACAACAGGTCGATTTTATCGCTTGCTCGTTTGTTTCCAAAGCGCAAGATATTATCGACGTGCGCAACTTCCTCAAAGAAAACGGCTCGACGGATATCGACCTCATCGCAAAAATCGAAAACCGAGCGGGCGTCAACAACTTGCAAGATATTCTTGAAGTTTCCGACGGCATTATGATCGGCCGCGGGGACATGGGCGTCGAGATCCCCTACGAGGAACTCCCCGACATTCAAAAGACGATTATTTCCGCTTGCCGTATGGCAGGAAAACGGTGTATTACGGCGACGGAAATGCTCGAATCGATGATCAAGCAACCCCGTCCTACCCGTGCGGAAATCTCCGACGTCGCGAACGCCGTTTACGACGGTTCGAGCGCCGTCATGCTCTCGGGCGAAACGGCGGCGGGACTTTACCCCGTGCAAGCAGTTGAAGCGATGGCTCGCATCGCCATTCAAGCGGAAAATAAGCAAGCGTTCTTGCAACGCGTTTCGCAAAAGGACTTCCTCATTCGCGACCTTTCCGACGCGCTTTCCCACTCCGCCTGCACGCTCGCACAAGACATCAACGCAAAGGCGATCGTCGTTTGTACCCGTACGGGGGGAACGGCAAAGATGGTTTCCCGTTTCCGCCCGATGATCGATATCATCGGTATGACGACGGATCCCCGCTCCTATCAAAAACTTGCCCTTTCTTGGGGCGTATACCCGATGATGAGCGAAGAATATCACTCCGTCGACGTTTTGTTCCACTTTGCAAAATGCGCCGCGCGTGATTCTCGCCTTGTCAAGAAGGGGGACACCATCGTTATTACCGGCGGAACGCCCAACGGTAAGAGCGGAAACAGCAACCTCATCAACATCGAAGTCATCTAATAATTTCCTTCATAATAAATAGGAAAAGGAGTGCAAAAGCACTCCTTTTTTCTCTTAATAAAAAGCAAACGCTAAAACGTATCTACGCCCCTAAAAAAGCAAGACGATTTTTCTTTAACCTAAAATTGTTTCGCGCATTTTTGCCACCGCTTCCGTGCGGTTTGCACACCCCAACTTCACGTAGATCGAAGAGATGTAATTGCGCGCCGTGCCGTCCGTCAATTTCAGCGCAACGGCAATTTGCTTATTGGTAAACCCTTCGTAAATCATAATGGCGATTTCCACCTCGCGGTCGGAAAAGGCGTATTTCCGCTTGAGTTTAATTTCGCGATCGCTCGTAACAAGGCGCGCCGCATCCGCAATGCGACGGGCAATTTTTGCGGGAAGAATGGTATCGCCCGCGTGCGCGTCGAAAATCGCGTCGATGAGTGCGGCGGAAGAGGTATCCTTCAAAAGATATCCGCTCGCTCCGTTGTTAATGGCGTTGAGAATATAATCGCTGTCGTCAAACGTCGTCAAAATAAGCACCTTCGTTTCGGGGAATTTACTCTTGATCGTTTGCGTTGCAACGACGCCGTTCATGTTCGGCATACGAATATCCATCAGTACGACGTCCGGACGCGTTTTTTCCGCCGTCAAAACCGCCTCGAATCCGTCGGAGGCAATTCCCACAACCTCGATCTCACCGTTAGAAGAGAGTACGCTTTGAATACTCTCCGCGAGTTCCGCTTGATCGTCTACAATCAATACTTTAATCATCTTGTTTTTCCTCCTTATGAACGTTATCCAAGGGCAGCGTTAGATGAATTTCAAATCCTTCGTCCTCTTCCGCGTCAAAATAAACGCTTCCGCCCAAACTTTCGGCACGGGCGCGCATTCCCTTTAACCCAAACCCCTCGGCAAGTTTGGAAATATCCGCCCCGCTTCCGTTGTCGGACAGGAAAAATTCCACTCGTCCATCTTTTACTTTAAGTTCAAACCAAAACGCAGTTGCCCCGCCATGGCGCAATCCGTTCGATATCCCCTCTTTTAAGGTATTGCAAATAAACCGACTTTTACTGTCGCACAGGGTTACTTCGTCGATCTCACTCCGTATGGTAATATCCGTGCCGTCCGTTGAATCGTGAATGATCGACTTCAAATCGGAGGATAGCGTATGCATTTCACCCATCCCCGACAAAAGATGAACGCTTTCCCGCAACTCTTCCAAGGCGTGTTTCGCCTGCAAATTCGCCGCGGAAATACGCCGTTTTGCCTCGATCGGATCGCTTTCCACCAAAAGTTTCGCCGCCTCCGTTTGCATAATGACGGTCGTGATGGAGTGTCCCGCCGTATCGTGAATTTCCTTTGCGATGCGTTGGCGCTCTTCAAGCGCCGTAACCTCTTGCAATTCCGCGTACGCGATTTGCAATTTTTCGTTGCTCTCGTTGAGTTCCCTCGACTTTTTTGTAATTTCCCGATTTCTGCGGTAAATGTGCAATGAAAAGTTGAAAACGAGGAAATGCATCGTCAAGATCATCAAATCGTTAAAGGCATCGGTAACCAACTTGACGACGTCCAAGTATTCCCGATGCAACGCCCCCGATACCGCAAAAATAACAAGGAATAAAACCAAGTTACAAATGAACATTGCAAGGCTTACGGAAAGTTTCTTTTGATTGAGATAAAACTCCGACAAGATGATGACGTACAGCGTAGAAATGAGTGCGCCGTCCGAGAAAAACGTAAGGATCAAAAGAACGAGCACGTCGATTACGTAGCAGGCGATTTTCGGTTGATACGACTTAAATCCCCAAATTTTCAACGCGTTTTCGGTAAGAAGAACGATCGAAGCCGAAATGATCCAAATGTAATTTTGTAAATTATTTAAGGTCAATACGACGAGGATCGCAACGAGCGCAAGATAGATAAACACCCGTCCGTACCGCGCAACCGTGTCGGGATGAAATTCCCCAAACAGTTTTATCCGTTTCATGCCATTCGTCCCATAATGATATTATTCACGCTGAAATCAACGCGCATCTGCTGCAATTTGCCCGTCAAATGATAACTGTAATATCCGTCCTCCCCAACCACCATGTGATCGTTAAAGCGAATGTTATTGATCGAGCAAATAATTTGCATGTTTGCCGTAAATTTATCATCCGCCGCAGAAGGCTTGCACGGCGCTCCGACGTGGTTATGCGCGACGACGACCGCATACGGCTGATTGATACTTAAAAACTTCCCGATCCGTTCGGGCGCTACCGAAACTCTGTTCGAATCGTTGGAAGTATACCGCTTACACGCTTGCACAACTCCGCGAGAGTCCAAACAGTAAATTTCAAGTACCTCTTTTTCGTATCCGTCAAAGTGTCCTACCAAATAATCGGAAAATTCTTTCGAATTGCGGAAGGTCAATTTTCTATCTTCTTTTTCGCGCAACTGCGTGCAAAAAATGCCGACCGTTTTCAAATATGCCGCAGTAGACGGTCCTATTCCTTCTACCTCGCACAAGCTTTCCATTTCCGCTTTGAAAACGTTTTCGATGGAACCGAACGTCATCAAAAGGGTGTGCGCAAGCGCATTTGTATTTTTGCGAGGAATTGCGTTATAAAGCAAAATTTCCAGCAATTCGTGTTCTTGCAGCCCTCCTTGATCGCGCATCAATCGCTCTAACATTCGATTTCTGTGTCCTTCGTGCATATATTCCCCTTTCGATTTTCTTAGTTTTTTCTATTGTATCATACTTTTGTAAAATTTGCACGAAAATTCACGCGATACGCGCGGATTTTTTTCAAATCGTACCGCCTTGACAAACCGCATTCCGTGTGCTACAATAACGGGCGAAATTAGGAGAAAACAACATGACGAAATACCTCGATCAAACCATTCAAAGCATTTGCGAAAGCATCCGTTTCGACTCCTCTCTTTCCTCCCCTTTGGAAGGAATGCCCTTTGGAAAAGGCGCGGCGGATTGCTTAAACCACTTCCTTTCTCTTGCCCAAAATATGGGATTTGAAACGCAAAATTACGACAACTACGTCGGCGAAGTCGTTTTTGGGGACGGAACGGAAGAATTTGCCATTCTCGCGCACCTCGACGTCGTCCCCGCAGGCGGCGGTTGGACGAAAGATCCCTTTGGGGGCGTCGTAGAAGACGGGAAAATTTGGGGACGGGGCGCAATGGACGACAAAGGCCCCGCGATTGCGACGCTTTACGCCATGAAAGCCCTCAAAGACGAAGGGTTCGTCCCCGCAAAAAAGATCAAACTCATTCTCGGGTGCAACGAAGAATGCGGTTGGAAGTGCATTGACCACTACAACAAAGTTGCCCACATGCCCGACGAAGGATTTTCCCCCGACGCAAACTTCCCCGTCATCTATGCGGAAAAGGGAATTTTGCACGTAAAGGTTTCCTTCCCCATTGCGAACGCGCCGTTCACCCGTTTTTGCGGAGGAGAACGCGTGAATATGGTATGCGATTTTTGTCAAGCGGACGGCAGCGTAAACGCGGAAAGAGCACAAACACTTGGACTTACCGTACAAAACGGGACGCTCAACTCCGTTGGAAAAAGCGCACACGGTTCCACCCCCGAAGAGGGAAAGAACGCCATTTTGCCTATGCTCGAATACTTTGCGGAGAACGCCGACGTGCAACGCGTCATCGCTTGTCTGTTCGACGACTGCTACGGACTGAAAACGCTCCAAGACGAAACGGGCGCGCTTACCCTTTCCCCCGACGTCGTAACGTACGAAAACGGGGCGCTTACCTTCCTCGTCGATATTCGCTACCCGTCCACGGTCCCCCTTTCCGCCGTGCGCGAGAAGTTGGATGCGTTCGGCGTAGCGTATGAAGAAATCAGCCACCAAGCCCCCCTCTACAACGAAAAAACGGGGAAACTCGTTTCTACCCTTTGCGACGTGTACAACGAATGCACGGGAAAGAAGGAGGCGCCGATCGCCATCGGCGGAGGAACGTACGCGCGGGCGCTCAAATGCGGAGCGGCATTTGGTCCCGAGGTGGAAGGCGAAGAAGTTACCATTCATCAAGCAAACGAATACGTAACCGTCGAGCGGGTAAAACTTATGCTTGACGTCTACAAACGCGCAATCGAACGCTTGACGGGCAAATAACCAACGCCGCACACTATGTATACCGTACAATCGGCGCACCGCACACCATGTACGCACCGCCAAGAAGGCGAGAAAAGCGAATCGCCGCCTTTTTAATTAGAAAAAAACCTTTCCGTTTGGAAAGGTTTTTTTGATACCGATGACGTTTTTACGTGTTTATACTTGCCCGCCTAAAAACTCATAATATTCTTCAAACGTAACAGTAAGGTTCAAAATCGGATTCTCCCGCTTCGCTATAAAGCGCTTGATTGAGGCGAGCCATATGTTCGGCAGGGACTTTTACCACCTTTCTATCGTAAGTTACAAGTCCGTTGATCTCCTCTTCCACGTCGGAAACCTGCGTATAGATACACCCGCACAGCCCTTTTTTGATAAGGGGGCGCACCTTGTTCAAGTATAACCGTTCAAGCGCAGCGCAAAGTTTTTCTTGCGAGCGGAATTTTTTATATCCAAACTCCTTTTGACGATCAAAAACGTGATCTTCCACCTTCATCGAATACCCGCCGAATTCGCTCAACACGACGGGACGTTCGTCCTTTGGAACGCGCAAAGGCGTATAATAGGTGTGCAAACTCTTCAGTTGCGTATTTCCTACCCCTTGGTCGTGCCAACCGCTTACCGAATCGACGATACGAGTACCGTCTTTTTCGCATACGTATTGCGAAATTTTTGACGAATCGAACTGTCCCCACCCCTCGTTAAAGGGTACCCATACGGCAATGGAAGTACAGTTATAGAGCGCGGAAAGCGTTTCGTCAACGGAGGTGAGAAATTCCTTTCTCCCATCCTCATCCTCGCGGGAGAAATATGCGTAATCGTCGTCGCGGTGATGAAATCCGAGGAAGGGAAGCGCGGCAATATGCATAAACGAGTACGCCCCGCCGCCGTTGACAAAGTCTTGCCAAACGCAAAGCCCCAGCCGATCGCAATGATAGTACCAACGCATCGGCTCGATTTTGATGTGCTTGCGCACCGTGTTGAACCCCATTTGCTTGAGCAGCGTGAGTTCGTCTACCATCGCTTGCTCGGAAGGATAGGTGAGCATGCCGTCGGAAAAATACCCCTGATCGAGCACTCCGCTAAAAAAGTACGGTTTTCCGTTTAAGGTAAGGCGGGCGATTCCCTCTTTGTCTTTGACTTTTCCAAACGACCGCACGCCGAAGTAAGAATATACCTTATCTCCGCTTTCGTTTTCGATGACAAAGTCGTACAACTTTGGACGTTCGGGCGACCAAAGTTCAAAATCGCAACAAAGGGTGATTTTCTCCTCATACGTTTGCTTGCAAATTTGCTTTTCCCCGTCGAACACGGTGATCGTTTGCTTTTGACCGAAACTGTTAGAAAAAACCGTTACCGATCGATCTTCCGCATTCGGCGTGATACGCAACCCGTGAACGTGGATTTGAGGCATACTTTCAAGCCACACCGTTTGCCAAATTCCGCTTTGCGGGGTATACCAAATTCCACCCCGCGTTTGCGATTGCTTTCCGCGCGCACTTCCGTTTCCGAAAGCCGCTTCATCCGTAACGCGGACTTCTATGACGTTTTCCCCCTCTTTGACGGCGTTTGTTACGTCGAGCGAGAAGGGAGTAAATCCGCCTTTGTGCCCGCCGACGTGCATGCCGTTTACAAGTACCTCACATTCGCTATCGACGGCGCCAAAATGCAATTTCGTCGTCCCGCGAAGAAGGTCGGTCGTCAACGAAACCGTCCTGCGGTAAACGAGCATCTCCCCTTTGTTTAAGACAAAACCTTCTTCTATCCCGGACAAAAGGGACTCGGGGGAGAAGGGGACAAGGATTTCCCCTTGGAACACCTGCGTTTCCCCGCTCTTTTTTTCAAGCGACCATTTCCCGTTGAGGTTTTTCCAACTCTCCCTTCTTTCTTGCGGGCGGGGATGCTCGGCATGCGGAACGTCCCCCGTTTCGTAATCGGATTTTAAGAGGGTGGGCTTGACGCGCTTCGCTCTTCTCTTTCCCGCCGCACGGGTAAGAAAGGGAATGATCGCGTACATGGCTACCGCCGCGATTGCCGCAGCAAGGAAAATTCCGGGGGCGGGGATATACTGCGTCGTCATGACGTCTGCACTCCCCATATCGGGGAGCGGGATCGCCGCCGCCTTGTTGATGGCGTTCCCGATCATCGGGCCGAGCAACATCGGAATCAAAACGCTAAAGATCATGCGGACGCCTTGCAACTTTCCCGCGTCGTGTTCGGGCGTGTAATCGCGCACGAGCGCACCGCAAAGAGCGGATACGAAGATATACCCCGTTATCATGACAAATCCCGCGATGCCGAAAAGAACGAGCGTCGCCGTTTTTTCTTCAAAGCGGAAGAAGAACATCGCCAAAAGCCCAACCGCAAACACGCCCGCGGCGAGATACAAAAGTTTGCTTTTGTCCTTTTTATCCGTGATACTCCCCAAAAGAACGTTGATGACCGCCCCCAAGACGATGGCAAGCCCGAATACGATGCTGTACTCCACCGTAGTAAATCCGAGATACGTCTTCATGTAGATGATGAGGTAAGGCATGAAAATTTGGCACGCGACGCCGTAAATCCCCATGATAAGAAGGGTTAAATACAGCGGCTTGTTTCCCTTTACAACGGACGGGCGGAACCCGTAAAAAATATCTTTCAGCGTGCCGTTTTTGACGAGTGTCGGACTGTCTTTTACAATAAAGATCCCCGCAATTCCACATACGGAAATAACGGCGCCAAGCCCGAAAAAGAGCCATTTGTATCCGATCCACTCGACGAGCATTCCAAATCCGCCCGCAACGATGAGCATTGCGACAAGCGGAAGAATGGAAAGCACCCCTTCTACCCGTCCTCGAAATTCTTCGCGCGTGTTATCTGTTACCCACGCGTTAAACGCCGCGTCGTTTGCCGTCGATCCGAATAGCGTCATAACGCAATCGCCAACGACGACGAGCGCAAGCGTAATCATCAACGCTTTGCCTGCGCCCGTTTGAAAAAGCGCTTGTACGTTTTCTATACTGAGCATACCGAAGAGCGCAACCGTTACGCCCCAAATCACATACCCCCACGAGAGAAACGCACGGCGGTTGCCCACCTTGTCCGAAATCGTCCCCGCCACGAGCGTGGTAACCGTTGCGGCGATCCCAGATAGTTGCACCATGAGCGTTACCGTGTCTAAATCGGGCGAGATCGTTTCAAACACAAAAAGGTTGAAATACATATTTTCTACCGACCACGCAATTTGACCGATCAACCCGAATAGGATGAGAATCATCCAATTTCTTTTTCCGAACTCTTTCATATTTTCCCCTTTTTACAATTACCCCGTCCAAGGTTGGACGGGGTAATCTAATTTAAGAAAGTTTTACGAGAGTAAGCGTTACCTTATCGCCGTTGATGTCCTGCGTCTTGGTAAAACCGTCCGCACTTCCCTCTTGTACCGACTGCGCAAGGACGTCTTGTGCAAACTCTCCCTTCTCGAGAGCCTGTTTCGCCCTGCCTTCCGCCGTATAATATACCGCAATGCGGTCGGTAACTTCAAAGCCCGCTTCTTTTCTCATCGTTTGGATTTTAGAAACGATTTCACGTTTCACGCCTTCCTCGATGAGTTCTTCCGTAAGAGCGGTGTTGAGTGCAACCGTAACCCCTCTATCCGTCGCGGAAACGTACCCCTCCTTCGATTGCGTAAAGATTTGCAAATCTTCCTCGAACAACGTTACGGGGCCGTCCAAATCGACGGTAAACGCACCGCCGCCGCGCACCGCGTTGACGACTATAGACGTGTCGCATTCGGAAAGGAAGGTTGAGATTGCCTTGAGTTTCTTCCCGTATTTAGGTCCAAGCGTTTTCAGTTGCGGTTTTAAGACGTAGCTGACAAGCGATTCCTCCCCTTCCGCCACGCGATATTCCTTCACGTTGAGTTCGTCGAGGACGACCGCACGGAGTTCTTCTCCGATTTCCATCTTGCGCTCCGAGCATACGACGAGTTCGGAAAGAGGTTGACGGTTTTTTAAGTTCCCCGCATTGCGCGCCGCTCTTCCGAGCACAACCACGTCGAGCACGTCGTCCATTCCCTTTTCAAGTCCCTTATCGATTGCGTTTTCGTCGCATACGGGATAAGAGCAAAGATGAACGGATACGGGTTCCTCCTTAAAGAAGGCGGGAACGAGGTTTTGATACATCATTTCGGACATAAACGGCGTGTAGGGTGCCGTCAGTTTTGCAAGTGTTACGAGGACGTGATAGAGCGTCGTGTACGCCGCCGCCTTATCTTCCGTCATCTCGCTTCCCCAGTAACGGTCGCGCCCGCGGCGGACGTACCAATTACTCAAAACGTCGGAAAAATCTTGAATTGCTCGCGCGCTGTCCGTAATATTATATTCGTCGAGCATTTTGTCCACGTCTTTAACGAGCGAGTTGAGTTTACTCAACACCCATTTGTCCATCAAGGTAAGTTTACACTTATCGAGCGAATATTTGGAAGGATCGAATCCGTCGATATCCGCATACAGCGTAAAGAAGGCATACGTGTTCCAAAGGGTACCCATGTACTTGCGTTGCGCTTCGGAAACCGCCTCTTCGCCAAAGCGGGAGGGAATCCAAGGCGCACTTCCCGTGTAGAAATACCAACGAACGGCATCCGCGCCTTGTTTGTCAAGAACCGTCCAAGGATCGACGACGTTCCCCTTGTGTTTACTCATTTTAATCCCGTTCTTGTCGTTGACGTGCCCCAAAACGATGCAGTTTTTGAACGGTGCCTTGTCAAAGAGAATGGTGGAAATAACAAGAAGGGTATAGAACCATCCGCGCGTTTGGTCGACGGCTTCGGAAATGAAATCCGCAGGGAAGGTCGCCTCAAACGTTTGCTTATTTTCAAACGGATAATGATACTGCGCAAAGGGCATGGAACCGGAGTCAAACCAGCAGTCGATGACCTCGGGCGTACGCTTCATCGCGCCTCCGCACTTTTGACATTTGCAAGTAAGCCCATCAAGATAAGGGCGGTGCAACTCGATTTCTCCTTCCACTCCGCAAAGTTCTTTGAGTTCCGCCTTTGAGCCCATAACGTGGATATTGCCGCAATCGGCGCATACCCAAACGGGAAGCGGCGTCCCCCAGTAACGGTCGCGGGAAAGCCCCCAATCGATGACGTTTTCGAGGAAGTTGCCCATACGCCCCTCTTTGATGGTGTCTGGCATCCAATTTACCGAGCGGTTTGCCGCAATCAAGCGGTCTTTCACCTTGGTTACTTCGATAAACCAAGAAGAACGCGCATAGTACATGAGCGGCGTATCGCAACGCCAGCAGTGAGGATAGTCGTGCTCAAACGGCAATGCTTTGAAAAGTTTCCCCGACTGTTCGAGAAGGGATAAAACGACTTTATCCGCCTTTTTGATGAACAAGCCGTCAAGTTCGGGGCAGCGGCTGTCAAATTTCCCCTGTTCGTTGACCATAGAAACGACGGGAAGCCCGTAATTTCTACCGACGTTGTAGTCGTCCGCACCGAATGCGGGAGCAATGTGAACGACGCCCGTACCGTCCGTAAGCGTTACGTACCCATCGCATACGACCTCGTATACGCGTTTCCACTCGTTCTTTTGCGCTTGAAGGGTGCTTTGCGCATAGTCGAAAAGCGGTTCGTACGCCGTTCTTTCGTATTCTTTTCCCGTCTTGCGGGACACAATTTCATATTCTTCAAAGAAGTTGGAAACAAGCGCTTCCGCCATAATATACGTATCGCCGCCGCTGAGAAGTTCCACGTACGTTTCGTTGGGATTCATACAAAGGGCAACGTTGGAAGGAAGCGTCCAAGGCGTCGTCGTCCAAGCGAGAATATAAGTGTTCTCCTTTCCTACGACTTTGAAACGCGCGACGCAAGACGTTTCTTTGACGAGTTTGTATCCTTGCGCCACTTCGTGCGAAGAGAGCGCCGTTCCGCAACGGGGGCAATAGGGTACGATTTTATGTCCCTTGTACAACAACCCCTTTTTGTGAATTTCTTTGAGCGCCCACCACTCCGATTCGATATAGTTATCGTGATAGGTAACGTACGGGTTTTCCATGTCTACCCAGTACCCTACGCGGTCGGACATTTTTTCCCATTCGCTTTGATATTTCCAAACGGACTGCTTGCATTGACGGATGAACGGCTCGATCCCGTACCGTTCGATATCCTGCTTTCCGTCCATTCCGAGCACCTTTTCCACTTCCAACTCAACGGGAAGTCCGTGCGTATCCCAGCCCGCCTTGCGCAAAACGCGTTTCCCCTTCATCGTTTGATAACGGGGAACAATATCCTTCATAACGCGGGTTAAAATATGTCCGATGTGCGGTTTTCCGTTCGCCGTAGGAGGCCCGTCGAAGAAAGAAAACTCCTCTCCGCCGACGTTCTTTTCAATGCTTTTTTCAAAGACGGAATGCTCCTTCCAAAACGCGATGATCTCCTTTTCGCGTTCAACGAAGTTGAGGGACGTGTCCACTTTTTTGTACATAGCCATACTTTTTTCTCCTTGGGAGTTTTTCTCCCTGCGTTTGCTCGGAATAAAAAAAGCCCACGCGCTTTGGAACTGCGCGAGAGCGACTTCAACCACCAAAACAAACTATCATTTGCCGCATCTGTAACGGAATGCGAACCCGTGCGGAGTTACTCGATTCCCCCCGCCGACTGAAAGGTGATACCCCGATCGCGCCGATGCCTTCTTCCACCAAACGAAGACTCTCTGTAAACGGTTGTGCAAACGGGACGTGTCCTTTATATGCGTCTTTCTATTGTCATTATACTGTTTTTCTTTGCGTTTGTAAAGTGTTTTTTCGGCATGAAGAAAATTTCCTTGCAAAGCAAGGACGGTGCGCCTGCCCCAAACGGTTTTCCCCTTGCGCGCCCGCACGCGATCATAGCCCCCGCCATGGAAAACAAAAAATCACCCGCGAGTATCTCAACGCGCAACTTTCAAGCAATCAACCGCCCCTTGCGCGCCCGCACACGATCATATTCCCCGCCATGGAAAACAAAAAATCACCCGCGAGTATCTCAAAGCGCAACTTTCAAGCAATTAACCGCCCCTTGCGCGACCGCGCACGATCACATTCCCCGCTATGGAAAACCCAAGGAAAATTCACCCGCGACTATCTCAAAGCGCAACTTTCAAGCAATCAACCGAAAATTCCCTTGCGCGCCCGCACGCGATCACATTCCCCGCTATGGAAAACAAAAAATCACCCGCGAGTATCTCAACGCGCAACTTTCAAGCAATCAACCGAAAATCCCCTTGCGCGCCCGCACGCACGTTACCGCGTACCCCGCTTCTACCACGCATGCGATCAGTTCCTCATCTGAAACGGCGCTTTCTACAAAGACAATTTTCCTCTTATAAGAGGCTTTCGCCGCCGAAACGCCATCTAACAAACGAAGTTTCCGTTCGATACGTTCAGCGCAGCGCTTGCAACACATACCTTCTACTTCTATTACCTTTTTCATCAAAAATATTCTACCATATCAGAGAAGAAATGTAAAGGTTTCACAAATATTTTTGCATAAAACGATTGTATGATTTGCAATTTATGTAGCCCGCCTGTTGACGATAAAAACAGTCCGCACCGTTCTTCCGTTGATTCATCCGAAAATTACCACGCTCGTTTTCTTGCTTTTTTACTTCCCGTTTGGTATAATATTTAAGACACCTGCGGTGTACGGAACGCGGAGAATGCGTAATCCACATTATTTTTTCGGGAGCGCCCGTTGGTTGCGATAGGCAAGGTCTGTTTTACGGAAAGTCTGAAGCGCAAACACCGCGCACCCACCTGCTGAAAGCGGGTTCATACTTTTTTCGCGTTGCGGCACAGGCGGATGTCTTTCCTTTGTATTTCATTAAAAAAATTTGCAAGCGTCGTAAAAAACACTTGCAAGTTTTTCTTTGGTATGTTATAATCATCAAGCAATTAAAAATTCGGCCTTGTGGTCAAGAGGTTAAGACGGCGCCCTCTCACGGCGCAATCCCGGGTTCGATTCCCGGCAAGGTCACCAAAAATGAAAAACAGCCTTTGTGGCTGTTTTTTATTTTTTTCGGCTTGACCTTTACGAGAACCCGAAGGGTTCGCGCGAGGCAATTTATTGCCGACGCTCTCCGAGGGTTCCCTTTTAAGGGTATCGGAGTTTCCCGCGAAAAGGTTCGATTTAGGTTGATTAAGGGGCACCATTAAAAGACAGGAGTGTTTCTGTCTTTTTGCGATAATTTG
>JAGASM010000030.1 GCA_017621735.1 Clostridia bacterium
GGTGCGATGCGTAAGCGAAGCGGAATAGCAAGGCGAAAGCCGAAGCGTCACACGCAACCGTTGCGCGTTCGTTCCCAAAAAAGCAAAAAGCGTTCCACCAAAAAATGATGAAACGCTTGGCATGGGTGGTGCGATGCGTAAGCGAAGCGGAATAGCAAGGCGAAAGCCGAAGCGTCACACGCAACCGTTGCGCGTTCGTTCCCAAAAAAGCAAAAAGCGTTCCACCAAAAAATGATGAAACGCTTGGCAGGGGAGACGCGATTCGAACACGCAACCGACGGTTTTGGAGACCGCTACTCTACCGTTGAGCCACTCCCCTACAACGAAAGATATTATATAATATTATTCCCGTTTCGTCAAGAAATTTTCAACGGAAAAACACAAAAAAAGGAGATTTCCACTATGAAAAATAAATATTCGCTCGGCGTCATCGGCGGCGGATTTATGGCAAGGGCTATTTTAAGCGGTGCGATATCGCGCGGCGTTGTTAAAGCGGTGGATATTATCGTGAGCGACGTAACCAAAGAAAGCCTTGACCGTTGTTCCGAACTCGGCGTAGACGTCATATCAGACAACGCATACGTGGCGTTGCATTGCGATATTTTACTGCTTTCTGTGAAACCTCAAACTTTTTCATGCGTCAATCAGGAGTTGGAGGGGATTTCTCTTCCGCCCGTTCTTTCTATCATGGCGGGAAAGACAAAGCGTTCCATTCAATCGGCGCTCAATGCGCCGTGCGTTGCGCGTGCGATGCCCAACCTTCCGTGCTCTATCCAAGAGGGAGCGATCGGGTTGGACGTTTCCGAATTTTCCAAAGAGAACGCCGACTTTGTTGTTAAACTGTTTTCCGCAACGGGAAAAGTAGTTGAGGTGAAAGAATCTCAACTTAACGCGGTAACGGGAATATCAGGGAGCGGTTCCGCATATGTATATACGTTTCTAAAAGCACTTTGCGCGGCGGGAGTTGAGCAAGGGCTTACGCAAGAGCAGTCGCTTGCGCTCGCCGTGCAAACGGTAAAAGGCGGCGTATTACACGTTGAAAACAACCCAAACCTTTCACTTGATCAACTGATTTCTGCGGTATGCTCAAAAGGCGGCACGACCATCGCGGCGCTCGAACAGTTTGAAAAGGACGACTTTAACGGAACGGTTTCTCGCGGGGTACGGGCGGCGGTGGCGCGCGCGGAGGAACTTTCTAAATGAAACGCGTTACAATTTATACGGACGGCGCTTGTTCGGGGAATCCCGGACTTGGCGGTTGGGGCGCCGTGTTGATGTATGGCGATAAAAAGTTAGAATTAAACGGCGGAGAAGAGCAAACGACGAACAACCGCATGGAACTACTCGCTGTCATCAAGGGGTTGCAGGCATTAAAATATGCGTGCGAAGTGGACCTTTATAGTGATTCCGCTTATACCGTTAACGCATTCACGCAAGGTTGGCTTGAAGGTTGGAAGAAAAACGGTTGGAAAAAAGCGGACGGAAAGCCCGTCTTAAACGACGATCTTTGGAAACAACTGATAGAACTTTGTAACGTTCACGCGGTTACGTTTCATAAGGTAAAGGGGCATGCGGACAACGAGTGGAATAATCGTTGCGATTTTCTCGCTCGAAGTGCGATTGAAGAAATTCGCGCAAAAATCGGGTTTGAAACGTCGAAAAACGGATAAACTTTTAGGGTGGAACGCTCAAAGGAACTTTTTCAAATGAACAAGCGGGGAAAGACTGCAATCAACAGTATCATTGCATTTTGTTTGGCGGCGGGAACGCAGGTCTTTTTTGTGCTGTGTCTTTCTTTTCTTCGCGCAGGGTGGCAGCCTTGGCTTTATACGCTTGCTTTGACGGTTGGCACCGTGGTAATCATCGGCATATTTTGTTTGGAAGTTCTTTGTTTTTATTTCGGGAAGGAATGGTTGTATAAGTCGGCAATTACCGCATACGTATTGCTTTTATTTGTATTTACCGTCTTATATATTTTATTAAAGACGGGGTTTTTAGACATTGTCCGCGACGAGGCGGCGCTTGAGGCTTATTTGGAAAACGCGGGCTCGTGGATGGGGGTTCTCTTCGTTGCGTTACAATACCTGCAAGTCGTCATCTTGCCTATTCCGAGTTTTGTTACCGTCGCTGCCGGAACGGCGCTCTTCGGGCCGCTGCGGTGCGCAATTTTTTCTCTCGTCGGCATTTTACTTGGTTCGTTTACCGCATTTTTGATCGGCCGTTACGTCGGATATAAAGCGGTGGCATGGATGATCGGAAAAGATACGCTCGACAAGTGGCTCAAAAAGGTCAAGGGGAAAGATAAACTGCTGCTTTCCGCTATGTTTTTATTGCCGGTCTTTCCCGACGACGTGCTTTGTTTTGTGGCGGGGCTTTCTTCGATGTCTTTGGCGTTTTTCAGTTGCGTTATCTTACTCTCCCGCGTCATTGCCATTTTTACGACGTGTTATTCCGTTACGCTGATTCCCTTTGATACGTGGTGGGGAATTGCGCTTTGGATATTCTTTTTCGTTGCGGTTGCGGTGTTGTTCGTTGTGTTATATAAAAAATCGGACGCGATTGAAGGTTGGTTTTATCAAAAATTTCACCGTGAAACGCGCGTAAAGATGAACGAGCAAAAGAAGAAAGAGTCGGATTTTTCCGTTGAGATTGTCGATCCGAACGGGGCAATCGTAGAAAAGCAAATCAGCGGGGAAGAAAATGATCATAACACCTTAAAATAATCCCAAGCAAACGCTTGGGATTATTTTACAACAATTTTAGATAGAAAGGTTGCTTTTTTTTCTTGTTTGGTGTATAATGATATTCGGTAAAAATTGTGATTTTTCCAAATATCTTTTGAGGTTCATCATGGACAAAATTAAGTTGCTTAAAGAAAGAAAAGAGGCGGTTGTTTCCGCGGGAAAAACCGTGCGGGAAGATATTGCCGCGTTGACCGATTCGGGAAGTTTTGTCGAACTTTCCGCTTTCAGTTTTTCCAAAAATTCTTTTTATGAAGAGGATGCTTTCGGCGAAGGTGTCGTAACGGGTTTTGCGACGATCGGAGGGTATCCTTTTTATATTGTTGCGCAAAATTTTGCGGTTTGCAACGGGGGACTTTCCAAAGCAAATTGCGAAAAGATTGCAAAAACGCTTAATTGTGCGGAAAAGAATGAAACGCCCGTCGTTTATCTTTTATCTTCGCACGGCGTGCGCGTTGGCGAAGGGGTTTCCGTCTTGGAAGGAATTTCTTCCCTCTTATTGAAAGCGACGCAGTTGAAGGGGACGGTTGCGCAATATGCCGTCGTCAACGGAGAAGTTTACGGCTCGTCCGCCGCGCTTGCGTCTGTATGTGATTGCGTATTCTTTACGGAAAAAAGCGTACTTTGCACGCATTCTCCCTTCGTTTTAACTGCAAAAGCGGGAAAAAACGATGCAAAAACCGCAATCGGCGGTTATCAAGCAATCAAAGAAAGTGCGCTTCCCGCGCTTTCCGTTTCGTCCATTCAAGAGGCGTCGAACGTTATTTCGCAAATTACGTCCTTGATCAACGAGCCGATGATCGATGCGGATCTCAATCAACCCGTTCCTGCGTTAAACCAAGCAAGCGGAGCGGATGAAATTGTAAAAATCATTGAAAACGGCGTTGAACTCGGCGCAAATTGCAGCCCCGAGGTAAAGACGATAATCGGTAGAGTTGGGGGAATTTCCGTTGCGGCAATCGTATTTAACGACGTTCGCTTAAATGCGCTGAACGTAAAAAAGATGAAAAACTTTGCCGAATTTGCATGTTGCTATGGGCTCCCGCTCGTTACGTTTGTCGACTGCGTCGGAATTGAGGCGTCCATTCAAGTGAACGACAGCAGCGTCTTAAAAGAAATTGCCGAATATCTTTCTATATTAGACGCCATCGATACGGCGAAAATTGCAGTTATCTCGGGCAAAGCGGTAGGGCTTGGATATTCGCTCTTTGCGGCAAAATCGGTCGGGTTCGACTATACCGTCGCATTTGCAAACGCGCAAATCTCCCTCTTTGAAAAGGAAGTTGGTGCGGAAATCGAACTGAATGCAAGCGCGGGACAAAAAGAAGAAGTCGAAAAGATGTATTTAGAAGAGGCGTCCGATCCTTTCCATGCGGCAAAGAACGGCTATCTCGACGATATTATCGAGCCGAAATTTGTCAAGCAGTATCTCATCGCATCCCTTCAGATGCTGATCAAGTGAGGGTAATATGAATACGTTACAACTTTTGGCAGGTTGGTTTCAATTTCCCGTTGGGGAAGGTGCGTTTTATTCGGTATTCGGGTTTGCCTTCGTTTTCTTGGGGATACTTCTTCTCATTCTCATTTTAATGGGCGTTGGGAAGATCATGACAAAGGTCAACGGCAAAAAAATGAAAAACGTTGCCCCCATTCAACCGACTGTTCCGCAAGAAAAAGAAGAGGGGATTCCCCCCGAGGTGGTCGCGGCAATCACCGCCGCGCTCATGGCGTACTATCAAGAAGAAGAGAGTAAATGCGACTTTGTCGTAAGAAGAATTAAAAAGGTTTAAGGAGAAAGAAACATGCGTAATTTTATTATCACGGTAAACGGAACGAAATATGAAGTAGGAGTTGAGGAGATCGGCGCTACGCAAAGCGCGCCCGTCGTATCCGCTCCCGTTGCATCGGCGCCCGCGGCGGCATCCGCTCCCGCACCTGCTCCCGCAAAAGTCGGGAACGGAGAAAAGATTCTTTCTCCCTTCCCCGGGCTTATCAAAAATCTTCTTGTGGCAGAAGGCAGCATGGTCAAGAAAGATCAACCCATCCTTGTTTTGGAAGCAATGAAGATGGACAACGACATTACGGCACCTTGCGACGGAAAGGTTTCTTTCCAAGTGAGCAAGGGCGCGAACGTAGAATCCGACGCGATCCTCGCGGTCATCGGTTAATTAGGAGAACGTCATGCAAAATCAGTTACTCATCGACATAGGCGAGATTTTCTCCAACCTTTGGAATTCGATGGGGATTTCGCAGGGAACGTGGCAAAACTACGTAATGCTACTCATTTCCTTTGTGTTGATGTACCTCGCGATCGTCAAGAAGTACGAGCCTATGCTCCTTCTTCCTATCGCGTTCGGTATGTTCCTCATCAATATTCCGGGAGCGGAAAAAATCCTTTGGGGCACCTATCCCGAAGGGGTTGAGCATACGTACGAGAATACGGAAAACCGCGGACTTTTGTGGTATCTCTATTTCGGCGTAGATAAGGTTATTTATCCTCCGCTTATTTTCCTTGGAATCGGTGCGATGACCGACTTTGGTCCTTTGATTGCCAATCCAAAGAGCATGCTTATCGGCGCCGGGGCTCAACTCGGTGTTTTCGTTGCATTGTTCGGCGCGGTTCTTCTTGGGTTTACGGGAGCAGAGGCGGCGGCAATCGCCATTATCGGCGGAGCGGACGGTCCGACTGCAATTTACGTTTCTAAAATGCTTGCGGAACATCTTGTTCCTACGATTGCGATAGCGGCGTATTCGTATATGGCGCTCATTCCCGCCATTCAAAAGCCGATTATGCGCCTTTTGACGACGAAAAAAGAACGGGCAATCAAGATGAAGCCCCTTCGCCACGTAAGCAAAGTAGAAAAGATTATGTTCCCCGTCATTGTAACGCTCGTCGTAGGAATTCTTCTTCCCGACGCGATTCCGCTTTTGGGTATGCTCATGCTTGGAAATTTGTTCCGCGAATCGGGCGTTGTCGAACGGCTCTCTTCGCAGGCGCAAAACGGATTGATCAATACGGTTACTATTTTCTTGGGAATTTCTGTCGGTTGCAAAGCGAAAGGGGATATCTTCCTCACGGCGGACACGCTTGGGATTTTGGCAATCGGGATCATCGCATTCTATATCGGTACGATCGGCGGTTTGCTTGTTGCAAAACTCATGTGCAAATTGACGAAAGGTAAAATTAACCCGCTTATCGGGTCTGCGGGCGTATCCGCCGTTCCGATGGCGGCGCGTATATCAGAAGACGTAGGACGGGAAACGGATCCGAGCAACCATCTTTTGATGCACGCGATGGGGCCCAACGTCGCCGGCGTAATCGGCTCGGCGCTTGCTGCAGGTATTTTGCTTGCTTGTTTCTAAGGAGTAATTATGGCAAAGAAAGTAATGATAATGGATACAATCTTGCGTGACGCGCATCAATCGCAAGCGGCGACGCGCATGAGAACGGAGCAAATGATTCCCGTCTTGGAGCAACTTGATGAAGTGGGGTATTATTCGCTCGAAGGATGGGGCGGGGCGACGTTCGACTCGTGTATGCGTTATTTGAACGAAGACCCTTGGGAGCGCCTTCGTACCCTCCGCAAATACTTGAAAAAGACGCCTATTCAAATGCTTTTGCGCGGGCAAAACTTGCTCGGGTACCGCAATTATGCGGACGATATCGTCGAAAAGGTCGTCGATAAGTCGTTTGAAAACGGCGTGCGCATTGTACGCGTATTCGACGCCCTCAACGATCCGAGAAACATCCGTTCGTCCATGGATGCGATCAATAAGTACGGCAAAGGATACGGCGGTGTGTGTGAGGCGGCAATCTCGTACACGACGAGTCCCGTTCATACGCTCGAATATTTTGTAAAACTCGCCAAAACGTACGAAGATATGGGCGCGGACAACATTTGCATCAAAGATATGGCAAACTTGCTCCTTCCCTTCGACGCGTACGCGCTGGTGTCCGCTTTGAAAGCGGAATTGCGCCCCGAAACGAAGATCCACCTTCATACCCACAATACGACGGGAACGGGCGATATGGTCAACCTTATGGCAATTCAAGCGGGCGTGGACATCGTCGATACGGCGCTTTCTCCGCTTGGCAACGGTACGTCGCAGCCTGCAACCGAACCGCTCGTCGCAACGTTGAAAGGGACGGAATACGACACGGGGATTGAACTTGAAAAACTTATTCCGATCGCGTCTTATTTCAAAAAGATTGCAAGCGACCTCGAAAAAGACGGCTCGCTCAACCCGAAAGTTCGTCAGGTGGACGTCAATACGCTCATCTATCAAGTTCCCGGCGGAATGCTTTCTAACCTCATGAATCAGTTGAAAAAGGCAGGAAAAGAGGACCGTCTTCCCGACGTTTTGGCGGAAGTTCCGAACGTCAGACGCGATTGCGGATATCCTCCGCTCGTTACGCCTTCTTCTCAAATCGTCGGCACGCAAGCGGTGTTAAACGTCGTTATGGGCGAGCGTTACAAGATGGTTACGAAAGAAATGAAAGATCTTTTTGCGGGGAAATACGGTCAACTTCCTATGGAAATCGACGAGGAAGTTGCAAAAAAGGTATTAAAAGGCGAAAAGAGAATTGATTACCGTCCTGCGGACGATCTTGCACCTGAATACGAAACGTTGAAAGCGGAACTCATTCAAAAGGGGTATTACACCAAAGAGGAGGACGTCCTTTCGTATGCGTCTTTCCCCGAAGTTTCCGAAAATTATTTCAAATGGAGAAAGGCAAGCCAAGGCATAGACGTTGACCTTGCAAAAAACGGCGTCTATCCCGTATAAAAATCGAGCGAGGGCATACGCCCTCGCTTTGAAACATAGTAAAATGAAACGTGTAATAGTCATCGGAGGGGGCGCCGCGGGGCTGATGGCGGCATATGCCGCTGCAAAACGCGGAAATCATGTCCTTCTCATTGAACAAAACGAGAAACTCGGCAAAAAAATTTATATCACGGGGAAGGGGCGCTGTAACCTAACCAACGATTGTTTGCCCGATGAGTTCTTACAAAACGTCGTACGCGGCGGAAAATTTATGACGGGTTCCGTCTATGCGTTTTCCCCGCAAGATATGATGAATTTTTTGGAAGAATACGGGTTGCCGCTCAAAACGGAGCGAGGAAACCGTGTATTTCCGATGAGCGATAAGGCAAGCGACGTTACAAGAACATTAGAAAAAGCGTGCAAAAGCGTTGGCGTAGTCATTCAGTTAAACGAAAAAGTGTTAGATTTACGCATTTTAGAAAGTACTATGCGTGGCGTAATAACTGATCGTGCGGAATATGAGTGCGATTGCGTGATAATTTGCACGGGAGGATTGTCTTATCCCTCTACAGGATCTACGGGAGACGGTTATCGACTTGCGCAAAAGGCGGGGCATAAAATTGTTCCCTGTATTCCGTCCCTTGTCGGTATCAATTTGAAGGGGGATTACAAACCTCTTCAAGGGATTTCCTTAAAAAACGTCGTCCTTACTGCAAAAAGGAAGGAGAAAACGGTATATTCCGCGCTCGGCGAAATGTTGTTTACGCATTACGGGGTAAGCGGTCCGCTTGTTTTGACTCTTTCTTCTACAATCAATCGACATCCGATAAACGAAATCTCACTTTTTATCGATTTGAAACCTGCGCTGAACGAGGAAAAACTCGATGCTCGCATTCTACGCGATTTTTCCGAACGAAAAAACGAGCAAATGAAAAACGTCATGCGCGCATTGCTCCCGCAGGGGCTCGTCAAAGCGGTATTAAACGGTGCGGGGATTTCAATGGAAAAGCGTGCGAACGCCGTTACGAAAGAAGAACGCTCGCGCCTCGTCAAACAATTAAAAGAATTCCCCTTAAAACCGACCTCTTTGCGTGATTTTTCAGAAGCGATCATCACTTCTGGTGGGGTGGACGTAAAAGAAATCAATCCAAAAACTATGGAAAGCAAGTTTGTCAAGGGCTTATACCTTTGCGGTGAATTGCTTGACGTTGACGCTTTTACGGGTGGATTTAACTTGCAAATTGCATTTTCGAGCGGTTTTGCAGCGGGAAATTCCATAAATTAGCATTTTACATAATACTATGCGTGATATAATAATCGAAAAACGGAGGAAATTATGGTAACCATTCGCGGAGCAACGACAATTGAACGGGATGAAAAAGAACAAATTCAAATTGCGGTTAACGAACTTCTTACGCACATCGTGCGCAAAAACGACTTAAATGTGTCGGAAATCGTCAGTATCGTATTTTCAAGCACGTCCGACATTCACTCGTATTATCCCGCAAAGGCGGCGAGGGAAGCGGGCTTCGAGAGCGCGTCCCTTTTCTCTGCGGTGGAGCCTGACATTGAGGGAGGGCTTCCGCTTTGTATTCGTGCGATGCTGTTTGTTGAAAAAAACATCGACGCGCGCCACGTCTATTTGCGCGGGGCAAAATCGTTGCGCAAAGACTTAACGGAAAAAATGAATATTGCGCTTGACGGGCCTGCGGGGAGCGGAAAATCGACCGTTGCCAAGGCGCTTGCAAACGACTATAATATTTTGTATTTGGATACGGGAGCGATGTATCGCGCGTGCGGGCTTCGCGCTTTGCGCGACGGCGTCGATTTGTCCTGCGAAGATAGCGTTTGCGCAATGATGGAAAAAATTGATCTTTCCATCGAGTATCGCGACGGAAAGCAAATCACTCTTTTGGATGGTGAGGACGTTTCGGAAACCATTCGCGAACCGAACGTTTCGATGGCGGCTTCCACCGTTTCCAAATATCCTTGCGTACGGGTAAAACTCGTCGAAAAACAGCGGGAAATCGCAAAGAAGATGTCCTGCGTTTTGGACGGTAGGGATATCGGCTCGTACGCACTTCCCGACGCGGATTTTAAGTTTTTCCTTACGGCGTCAAGTGCGGTGCGCGCGCAGCGGCGTTACGACGAATTGACGCAAAAAGGGTTTGAAGTCGATTACGACGCTTTGAAAGCGGAAATCGAAGCGCGTGATTTGCAAGACAGTACGCGTGAATTTGCCCCCTTAAAAGTTGCGGACGGTGCGATTGTAATCGATACGTCGGACATGACGGTCGAAGAAGTTATTGCGGAAATTAAACGAAAAATGCAGGAGAAGATCTAATGGCTGAAAACGCTCAAACGGAAAAGAAAAAGAAGGAGAAGAAGGATCCGCTTCTTGTTCCCGCAAATAAAAAGGGCAAGCATATCATGCACTTTATGAATTTTTTGCGCGTCCTTTTTTATCCGATTCATTGGATCTTGTTTCCTTTTCGTCTTCACGGCGCAAAAAAAGTGGGAAAAGGCGCTTGTATCTACGTTGGGAATCATTTGTTTTTACTCGATATTTTTTACCCCGCGCATACGACGTGGGAAGGGATACATTTCCTTTCCAAGCAATCGAATATGGATGCACCCGTGCTCGGTTGGGTAGCAAAAAAGGTACGTGCGATCGGCGCAATGCGCGACGGTACGGACGTTAGAACGGTTATGGATTCGATGAAAATATTAAAAAATGGGCAAAAACTCTGTATTTTTCCCGAAGGAACGCGCAATCGCGTCAATGAGGAAGAGTTTTTACCCTTCCACAGCGGTGCGGCGCTTTTGTCGATTAAAACGAAATCGCCGATTGTTCCGTTTGCAATTTGTAACCGTCCGCGCCTTTTCAAAATGACGCACGTCGTGTTTGGCGAGCCGATGGAATTCACCGAATTTTACGGAAGAAAACTCACGCAAGAAGACTACGACAAGGCGGATGAAATTCTCCGCGATAGAATTTATCAACTCCGTGCGGAATTCCGCGCACAGCGCGCGAAAAAAAAGCGCAAGGATAAACGGTAATGGAGATTCTCGTTGCAAAGAGCGGCGGGTTTTGCCGAGGGGTAAAACGTGCGGTAGACACCGCGTTCTCCGTCCCGACGGAAAACACGTATATTTTAGGAGAACTCATTCACAACCAAGACGTTGTCGACCGCATTTCACAGCGTGGAATTAAAACGGTCGAATCGGTGGAAGAAGTGCCGATCGGCGGAACTGTTTTAATTCGTGCGCACGGCGTTGGAAAAAGCGTTTACCGCGCTTGCGAGCAAAGAAAACTCAACGTCATCGACTGTACTTGTACGTTTGTTCGTAACGTGCAAAAGATCGTAGAAGAAAAAAGCGCGGAAGGAAAAACCATTCTCATAACGGGACATTTTGAACATCCCGAGGTAAAGGGGCTCGTCGGTTGGTGCTCTTCCGAAAGTTACGTTATCTCGTCCGTCGACGATGATTTATCCGCTTTTCAAGACATTGACGTCGTTTTAGTGTCGCAAACGACCTTTTCGCATGAAAGATTTTCAAAAATTGCCGAAAATCTTAAAAAAGTATGCCGAAAAACAGTTGAGATTTTCCAAACAATTTGCTATACTACTGTAAGACGGCAAAACGAGGCGGCTGAAATCGCCGCAAAGTGCGATGCCGTTTTGGTGGTCGGCGGCTTAAACAGTAGCAACACCAACAAACTTTACGAAATTTCGACCGCGCATTGCAAACAGGTTTTTCGTTTGAAAAACGCGGACGATTTCGAATATGAAAAAATTTTTAATTTTAAGAGAGTCGGTGTCATAGTCGGAGCGAGCACGCCCGAATGGCAGACTCAGGAGGTTCTTTTCAAGATGGCAGAAAACGGCGCAAAAGATCAGGGCATGATGGCACAAGTCATGGCGGATATGGGTAACGAAGAACGTTACAAGAAGGGACAGATTATCACCGCAAAAATCGTTCAAGCAACGAACGAAGGTCTTTATCTTTCCGGCTCGGGCAAGAAGGACATGAAACTTGCCGCGGAAGAAATTGACTGCGAAGTCTACAACAAAGACGAGTATGCGGCAAAGGCGGAGGCTAACGAAGAAATCGAAGTAATGGTTGTCGAAGTGAAGCCCGAACTCAAACTTTCCCAAAAGATGGTTAAGAAGGTTAAAGAAGAAGAAGCGATGCTTGCAGACATCGAAGCAGGCGCGGAATTCTCCGTTGTATGTACCGGCTTTAACAAGGGTGGTTTGACCGCGGAACTCGGTACGTATCCCGTATTCGTTCCCGCAAAAGAAATCCGTTCCGGCTACGTTAAGGATCTCGAAAAATATACGGGCAAGAAACTCCGTTTGAAGGTTCTTGAAATCAGAAAAGAACGCAGAAAGGAAATTATCGCTTCCCAACGCGTCATTCTTGAAGCGGAAAAGGCTGCAAGAGAGGCTGCAAAAGCAGAAAAAGAAGCGGAATTCTTCGGCAACATTCAAGTTGGCGATATCGTAGAAGGTAAAGTAGAAAGAGTTACCTCGTTCGGCGCATTCGTTTCCGTCGGCGGGTTTGATTGCCTTGCTCACATCTCCGACCTTTCTTGGACGGGTGTAAAGGCAGTTACCGACGTTCTCGAAATCGGCAAACATTACGAATTTAAGGTATTGAAGGTAGATCAAGAAGGGAAGAAGGTTTCGATCGGCTATAAGCAACTTCAACCTCAACCTTGGGATCTTGCCGCTGAAAAATACGCACAAGGCGACATCGTACACGGAAAAGTCGTTCGTATCGTACCCTTCGGCGCATTTGTAGAACTTGAAAAGGGCATCGACGGTCTTGTTCACGTTTCTCAAATTTCTCACGAATGGTTGGAAAATCCGACTTCCGTTCTTACGATCGGTCAAGAAATCGACGCAAAGATCCTCGCGTTCAATGCGGACGAAAGAAAGATTACGCTTTCCATTAAAGCGATCGAACCGAAGCCTGAAACGGTTGAAGTGAAAACGGATAGCGAAAAGCCCGTTAGAGCAAAGAAAGCAAGAAAGTCCAACGCTTCGGGCAACGCGGAAGAGGATGATTACAGAGAATGGAACGAAGGCGGCTTCGGCGGCGCTTCCATCGCTGAAATGCTTCATTTGAACGACGACGAAAACTAAAAATATCTTGAAAAGTAGAAAAAATCCGCTTAATGGCGGATTTTTTCGTTTATAAATAGTTGTAACACATAGCGGGGATTCCGCAAAGGAGACAGTTGACATGGAGAAACAGGGAAACATTCGCATTTCGAGCGAAAACATGATGCCGATCATCAAAAAATGGCTTTATTCGGAAAAGGACATTTTCCTTCGCGAAATTGTTGCAAATGCGTCCGACGCCATCACGAAACATCAAAAACTTACCTCTCTCGGCGAAGCGGAGAAAGAAGACGGAGAATACTTTATAACCGTTACGACGGACGACAAGCAAAAAACGCTTACCGTAGAAGATAACGGTATCGGTATGACGGCGGAAGAGGTGGAAAAATACATTACGCAGATCGCCTTCTCGGGGGCGGCGGACTTTGTTTCCAAATACGAAAAGGCAAACGGCGACGGGATTATCGGACACTTTGGTTTGGGCTTTTATTCCGCGTATATGGTGTCGGACTCGATTGAGATTTACACCAAATCGTATCAAGACGGAGCGCAAGCGGTGCGTTGGGAATCGGACGGTAACAGCACCTACACGATATCGGATTGCGATAAAACGACGCGCGGGACAAAAATCGTCATGCATCTTTCCGAGGGGGAAGAGGAATTTTTGCGGGAAAACGTCGTACAAGGCTTGATTCAAAAGTACTGTTCGTTTATGCCGTACAACATTTATCTCAATAAAACGGAAGAGTCAAGCCCTCTAAACACCCCGACGCCGCTCTACACCAAAGATCCAAAAGAGTGTACGGAAGAAGAATACAAGTCTTTCTACCGTGAAACGTTTTCCGATTATAACGAACCGCTTTTTTGGGTGCATTTGAATATGGAATATCCCTTCCGCTTAAAGGGGATCCTCTATTTTCCCAAGGTGAGAAAACAGGTGGAATTAGAACGGGGGCAGGTGAAACTTTATTGCAATCAAGTATTTATCGCGGACAACATCAAAGAGGTTATTCCCGAATTTTTAATGCTCTTAAACGGCGTGATCGACTGTCCCGATATTCCCTTAAACGTATCCCGTTCCTTCCTTCAAAATGATAAACAGGTACAAAAAATCGCGAAACATATCACGAAAAAGGTTGCAGACAAACTTGGTGAACTGTATCGCAACGACAAAGAGAAGTACGAAAACTGCTGGAATGATATCGCAACGTTCGTCAAATTCGGTTGCATCAAAGACGACGATTTTTACAGCCGCGTAAAGGATATCATCATTTACAAAAACATCTCGGGAGAGTATCGTTCCGTTACGTCGTATTTCGGGGAAGAGGTAACGGCGGAAGAGGCAAAAGAGGGTAAGCAACCGCAAGCGGTGTATTACGTTTCGGATGAAAACAAGCAGGCACAGTACGTGCAAATGTTCCGCGACGCGGCGCTTGACGCCATTGTTTGCGATACTTATATCGATCCTCATTTCATCAGTTATCTCGAATACAAGAATCCGACGCGCGTTCGCTTTATGCGGATTGACTCTGACGTAGACGGTGCACTCAAAGAACTTGGAGGGGAAGACGCGCAAATTGAAGAAATTTTTAAGAGCGTTCTTTCCGAACAGTCGTTGAAGATTAAGACGGAAAAACTCAAAAACGCAAACGTGCCCGCTGTCGTCAACGTATCGGAGTTTATGAGAAGAATGTCCGAAATGAACTCTTTCTATCAAATGGGGGAAGGTCCTACGGATATGACGCTTGTCGTCAATACGGCAAATTCGGCGGTACAAGCGTTGAAAGACGCTTCGTCTGAAAAGAAAGAACAAGCGGTAAAGCAAATTTACTATTTGGCACTTCTTGCATACCGCCCGCTCACGCCGGAGGAATTGACCGACTTTGTTGGGAAAAACGTAACCCTCTTGGAGAGTTTTTTGAAAATTTGACGAAATTTTTTCATGAATATTGACAGGGACTGTTTCGCTTGTTATAATGACCTAAAGCACGGAAAAGTGCGTCAAGGAGGATAAAATGATGAACGGAACGGTGAAATGGTTTAACGACGGAAAGGGGTACGGATTTATTTCCAAGGAGGACGGCGGGGAGGACGTTTTCGTCCATTTCTCGGCGATTCAAACGGAGGGGTTCCGCACGCTCAAAGAGGGGCAAAAGGTTACCTTTGAAACGGAACCCGATCCCAAAGACGCGGGAAAACTTCGCGCGGTGAACGTCGTTCCCGTTTCTTAAAAAATAAGAAAGCGCGCCAACGTTTGTTGGCGCGCTTTTCCATGACGAAATAAGCAGCGACGGTAAATTTTCCGTTTCAATTAAAAAAGAAAAAGCGCGACGAAAAGTCGACGCTCTTTTCATTATTCTTCATCACTTAATTTGGCATATTCATCAAGGACGATCGTTTGGATCATCGTTCTTGTTTCATTGTTTAAGGGATGTGCAACGTCCTTATATCCGCCTTCCGCGGTCTTTCTGCTGGGCATTGCGATATGAAGGCTTTCCGCCCCTTCAAAGATCTTGATATCGTGCACGGTAAAACAATTGTCGATGGTAATAGAAGCGATGGCACGAAGTTTTCCGGTTTCTTGTTTAACCTTTCTGACACGAACTTCGGTGATTGTCATTAGAGACTCCTTTTCCTGCAATTTACAGGCAATTGTTATTTATACTCAATATATTATCATAAAATTTTGAAAAATTCAATATTTTTTATAAAATTTTTTTGTTATTTTTCACAAAAAAAGTGAAAAAATCATATTTTACAGTATGCTTCTTTCGTACGGACAACGGGAACTCTCCTTTTATTTTATCGGAATCGGCGGCGTCAGCATGAGTGCGCTTGCCATCTTATTAAAACTGCGCGGCTTCCGTGTTCGTGGGAGCGACGACGCGGCGGGGGAATCCGTCCGCCGTTTGCGGGAAAAAGGAATTGACGTTGCAATCGGACGGGAGGAGGAGATTTCAGAAAACGTCGTTGTATACAACAGTGCGATTGAAGAAACGCATCCGCAGCTAATCGCTGCCAAGCGCGCGGGAAAACGCCTATTGACGCGAGCGGAAATGCTTGGTGAACTTGCGGAGGAATATCCGTATGTGTTGTCCGTTTCGGGGTCGCACGGAAAAACGACTTGTTGTGCAATGATTTCGCACGTTTTTTCCGCCGCGCATAAACCGTTTACCTGTCATATCGGCGGGTTTGACCGACGCTTTTCCAACTGCTACGCTTCGGGAAACGAATACTTTATTACCGAGGCGTGCGAGTATCGCCGAAATTTTTTATCGCTGCAAAGCGATTGTGCCGTTGTCTTAAACGTCGATTTTGATCATTCCGACTATTATAAAGATGAGCGCGACGCGTTCGAAGCATTTGATGCATTTGCTCATAAGGCAAAAAGCGTAATCGTATGCGAAGAGGACGAAAATGCGAAAAAAATTCCTCATTCCCTTTCTTTTGGCTATGAAAAAGGGGATTATTACGCCGAAAACTTACATTCGGACGGGGAGCGGTATTCTTTCACCGTCATTGAGCGTGGAATTGCCGTCGCGGACGTACGATTATCGGTAGTAGGTAAGGTGAACGTTCTCAATGCGCTTGCGGCGTTTGCCGTTGCGCGTAGGTTTGGACTGTCGGCGAGTGAAATTAAAAAGGGGTTACAATCGTTTACGGGGGTAGAGCGCCGCTTCGAACGAGTGGGAACGCATTGCAATGCGGAAATATATTGCGATTACGCACATCACCCCAAAGAGATTGCCGCCGCCATTCAAACGGCGAAAAAGATTTGCAGAGGGGAACTGACCGTCGTATTTCAACCGCATACCTACACGAGAACGCGCGATCTTATGCAAAAGTTTGTCGACGTTTTAGGACAGTTAGAACGCGTCGTCATCTATCAAACGTATCCCGCCCGCGAGGAATTTTTGGCGGAAGGGAGCGCATATCTATTGACCGCCCACCTCGACAACGCGTGTTACGTGCAATCACCCGAGCAACTCAAACGACGGCTTTCATCGGGAAAACGCGGGGACGTCGTGCTTGTGCTCGGCGCGGGAAGTATCTATGAGATCATTCAGTCTATCATTGAAAAAAAGACGACGTAAGTCGTCTTTTTTAGATTTGCGGAAGGATTCCTTTCTTTTTGCAAGCGATAAGATAATCCATCAGTTGTTTTGCGCGGCGGGGAGAGCGTCCTCCGTGTAAAATTGCCCACCGCTCCCCGTAAAGTTGCAGTTGCTCCTCGGAATAGGGCAACGATTCATCGCGCGCCATCTGCAATAAAATCGATTGATACGTCTGTTTATTGACTGCGGAAAAGAGAACGGTAATTCCAAAGCGGTCGGAAAGGGAAAGTAACTCCTGTTCGCTGTCGCCCGCGTGGATGCTGTTTTTTCTTGTGTCGAAGTTTTCCTCAACGATGTGCCGTCTATTCGACGTTGCGACAATCATAACGTTGTCCGCATGACCTTCCATCGTGCCTTGAAGGCAAGCCTTTAAGGTTGAGAAACGGGGATCGTCCTCGGAAAGAGAAAAGTCGTCGATAAAAATGAGAAATTTCATGGGGATTTCGGACAGTTGCGTTTTCAGTGCGGGTAAGGAAAGGAGATCCTCCTTTGCAATTTCCACAAGGCGCAATTTTTGTGAAAAAAACTCATTGACCATTGCATGCACGGTGGAAGATTTTCCCGTTCCTCTGTCGCCGTACAAAAGCATATCGGAAAAGGGGAATCCGCACAGGAAATTTTCAAGATTATCACGAACCTCCGCCTTTTCTCTCGCATATTCCTTTAAGTCGGAAAGGGCGACGCTCGAGGGGGAGAAGATCGGAGAAACCGTTCCGCCCGCAAAGCGGAATGCGCGATATTTCATCCATGCGCCGTATCCGTTTTGCGCGTAGTATGCTTGTAAAAATTTGACCGTTGCCCCGTCCCAAAACCCAAATAAATTTTGTGTAGCGTCGATGCGGTAGCGGTCGTCTTTCACCGTTGCAAGACGGTATAAAAGGGCGAGATCGTCTTTCATCGCGCGGACCAAATAGACGGAAGGGGCGTTTCCTCTTGCACAGGCGCGCGAAAATGGATTTTCGTCGTAAAGAATCAGTTGAGAAAGATATTCAAGCAAACCGTCTTGTGCGTCCTCTTCAAAGACGGCGCGCAAAAACGCGCGCTCACTTTCCGTACTTTCATCGGTAAGGCGTAAACGAACGAGTGCGCGCACGACGGGATTTTGATAAATTCCCCCTAAAACGGTAAACGGATTATTTGTATAATTATTCATTGTTTCGCACATATATAACCGCCGATTGCATGATTTGGTAATATTATAGCGCTTTTATAGCAAAAATGCAATTCTTTATAAAAAAATATACAAAAAAAAGGTTTGATTACTTGACGGCAATTTTGTTTGGGTTTATAATAAATGAAAATAGTTTTTTCGGAGGCATCATATGGCACATAAAATTTACAATCCCGAAACGGAACAACCCAGAATCTTCCACGAAGCGGATTGCGACTTAAACAGATTAAAGGGAAAAACGGTTGCCGTTATCGGCTTTGGTTCGCAAGGACATGCACACGCGTTAAACTTGAAAGATAGCGGCGTAAACGTTATCATCGGTTTGAATCAAGGCGGCAGAACGTGGCCGATCGCGGAGAAAGCCGGTTTTAAGGTTTATCCCGTCAAAGAGGCGGCGGAAAAAGCGGACGTCATCATGATGCTCGTACCCGACGAAAAGATGGCGGACATCTATAAGGAATCGGTTGCTCCCGTCTTGACGGAAGGAAAGTACCTTGCGTTCGCGCACGGATTTAACATTCACTATAAGCAAATCGTTCCTCCCGCATCCGTAAACGTATTCATGATCGCACCCAAAGGCCCCGGTCATACCGTTCGCAGCGAATACGTAGAAGGACACGGCGTTCCCGATCTCGTTGCCGTTCATCAAGACCCCTCGGGGGACACGATGGACGTCGCGCTTGCGTATGCGCTCGGCGTTGGCGGCGCGCGTGCGGGCGTTTTGGAAACGACCTTCAAATGCGAAACGGAAACGGACCTTTTCGGCGAACAAGCGGTTCTTTGCGGCGGCGTAACGGCGCTCATGAAAGCAGGCTTCGAAACGCTCGTAGAAGCGGGCTACGATCCCCGTAACGCATACTTTGAATGCATTCACGAAATGAAACTCATCGTTGACCTTATTTACAACGGTGGATTCCAAAAAATGCGTTATTCCATTTCCGATACGGCGGAATACGGCGATTACGAAACGGGTAAACGCCTTGTTACCGAAGAAACGAAGAAGGAAATGAAAAAGGTCTTGACGGAAATCCAAGACGGTACGTTTGCTTCCAAGTGGATTACGGAAAACAAGAGCGGCGGAAGAGCGCACTTCATCGCTTGCAGAGAAAGAGAAGCGGAACACATGCTTGAATCGGTGGGCGCGGAACTCCGTCAACTTTACTCTTGGAATCAAGAAGACAAATACAGCGAAACGAAATAATCAAAAGGACGGGCGCGTTGCCCGTCCTTTTAACGTTATTTTTTTCTGGAAAGTTCTTGAATTGCCGCGTTTAAGAAATATTCTGCGGTTGAGTTTTTCTTGATAAGTTCCTTTGCTTCCGAAAGCGTACACCACCGAACCTCTTCCAGTTCTTCGTTTAAGGTCATTTCGCCTTCGTTTGCCGTAACGATGAAGTTGATCATCAAAACGTCTTTTGCTTCGTGATAGCGGGATGCGACGTATTTCCATTTGATAGCGGTCAAGCGCGTTTCCTCACGCAATTCGCGCGGAATCGTCTTTTCCGCATTTTCGCCTTTCTTAATATACCCCGCAAGCAAAACGTACGCGTCGTCGCCGACGTGTTTTGCAAGTAAAATTTTGTCTTCCGAACGGTTTACGACCGTCATGGAAACGGCAACGGGAAAGAAAGGAAATTTGAAACAGTCGCATTTGTTGCAGTAGGGGACAAGCCCTTCGTTTTCCAAGAATTTCAGCGTTAATTTATCGCCGCAATCTCTACAATACATACGATTTCCTCCCGTAAAAAATTTTAACTTATTTTAACTCTTTTTCCTTCTGTTGTCAAGAGTTTTTCAAAAATATTCATTTATGCGGCGATTATAAATCAAAATCGCGGGAAATGTGCGGTGGACCGCTTGACAAAAATCAACAATTCGTTATATAATAAAATGTATTCGTTTGACGAACGAAAAATGAATTTTATCGTCATTCAAAGGAGATAAATTTATGCTGACATCCATTTGCGGAATCAACTGGGGAGATGAAGGAAAGGGCAGAATGGTAGACCTCTTATCCCGCGACTTTGACGTCGTTTGCCGTTATCAAGGCGGTAACAATGCGGGGCATACCGTTATTAACGAACGCGGTAAGTTTATTTTGAACTTACTTCCTTCCGGCATTTTGCGGGAAGACGTCGTAAACGTCCTCGGGAACGGAATGGTTATTGATATCAAGCATTTGACCGAAGAGGCAAACCGTCTTCGCGCACAAGGGATTCAAATTACGCCCAAAAACCTTAAAATCAGCGATAAAGCAGTTATTACGATGCCTTACCACGTTTTGATGGACTGCTTGGAAGAAGAGCGTCTTGCGGACAAGAAGTTCGGTTCCACCCGTCGAGGGATTGCGCCTGTTTATGCGGATAAGTATATGAAAAAGGCATTCCGCATGGGGGAACTCTTAAACCCTGAACTCTTGAAAAAGCGCGTGGAAGACATTGTGGAATGGAAAAACCTTACCGTTGTCGGCGGCTACAATCACGCTCCCGTTACGGTGGAAGAAATTCTCGATTATTTCAAGACGTACGGCGAACCTTTGAAGGATTATATTTGCGATACCGGCTTATACTTGAACGAAGCGAATAAGCAAGGAAAGAAGATTATGTTCGAGGCGCAACTCGGTGCGCTCCGCGATATTGATTTCGGAATTTATCCCTACACGTCGAGTTCTTCTACGATCGCTGCGTACGCGCCCATCGGTGCAGGCGTTCCCAACCTCAAGTTGGATAACTCCATCGGGATTATGAAGGCATATTCTACGTGCGTTGGCGAAGGTCCTTTCACGGCGGAATATTTCGGCGAAAAGGCGGAAAAACTCCGTGAAGCGGGCGGAGAATACGGCGCGGCGACGGGTAGACCGAGAAGAGTTGGACCTTTCGACGTCGTTGCTTCCCGTTACGGGATCCGTTGCCAAGGCGCGGACGAAATCGCCCTCACCAAACTCGACGTCCTTTCCGGACACGAAGAGTTGGAAGTTTGCGTTGCATACGAATTAAACGGAAAAGAAATCAAAGAATTCCCGTTCACCGACGTCCTCGATGAATGCAAGCCCGTGTTTGCCAAGATGAAGGGGTGGAACTGCGATATTTCCGCTTGCCGTAAACCTTCCGACCTTCCCAAAGAAGCGCTTGATTACATCCGTTTTATCGAAGAAGCGTGTGAATGCAAAATTCGCTACGTTTCCGTCGGCGCTGAACGCGAAGCATATATTAAAATGTATTGATTATGAAAACAAAGTTCTATAAAATGCACGGCATCGGAAACGATTACATCTATTTCGATTGCTTTGAAAAAGAACTTTCAGATCCGTCATCGATTTCCGTCCGCTTATCCGACCGCCATTTTTCGGTCGGTGGGGACGGAATCGTCATGATATGCGCAAGTTCGGTTGCAGACGGCAAAATGCGCATGTTCAACGCGGACGGAAGTGAAGGTAAAATGTGCGGAAACGCCATTCGTTGCGTTGGTAAATTTCTTTACGAAATCAAAGGAATTAAAAAAGACGTTCTCACGGTCGAAACGTTGAGCGGAATTAAGACGCTTTGGTTAAACGTTGTCGACGGCGTGGTGGAAAGCGTTACCGTCGATATGGGCAAGGCGATTTTAAGACCGAGTGAGATTCCTGCAAACTTTGAAGGGGAGCGCGCCGTAAACGTGCCGCTTTTAGTTGACGGAACGGAACGTCGCGTAACGCTCGTATCCATGGGGAATCCTCATTGCGTTTTATTTGGCGAAGTTGATTCTCTTAATTTGGAAGCGATCGGGCCGAAATTTGAGCATCATGCGGCATTCCCCGATCGGATCAATACGGAGTTTGTGCGCGTCATTTCCCGTAACGAGGTACAAATGCGCGTTTGGGAGCGTGGAAGCGGGGAAACGTGGGCGTGCGGAACGGGCGCTTGCGCCGTCGCCACCGCGTGTGTATTAAACGGTTACTGTGCGGAAGGGGAAGACGTTCTCGTTCATCTGCGCGGCGGAGATTTGACCATTCGCTATACGCAAGACGGAGTATTTATGACGGGTCCTGCAACGCTCGCTTTTACGGGTGAAGTGGAAATTTAAGGAAGATTATGAAAATTAACGAAAATTATCTCAACTTAAAAGACGGTTATCTTTTTGCGACCGTCGCAAAAAAGACGAAAGAATACAAAGAAGCACATCCTGAAAAGGACGTCATTCGTTTGAGCATCGGCGACGTAACGTTACCGCTTGTTCCCGCCGTCATTCAAGCAATGCACAAAGCGGTTGACGATATGTCCAAGGCGGAAACGTTCAAGGGATACGGCCCCGATTTCGGCTATTCTTTTCTCGTCGACGCAATTATCAATAGCTACGCAAAGAAGGGCGTTTCTCTTTCCTTCCACGAAGTGTTCGTGTCCGACGGTGCAAAATCCGACTGTGGCAACATTCTCGATATTTTCGGCGGAGATAACACCGTTTTGGTGCCCGATCCCGTCTATCCCGTTTACGTTGATACCAACGTCATGGATGGAAGAAAGATTATCTACGCAAATGCAAATGCGGAAAACGGATTTTTGCCTATGCCGGACGAAAGCGTACATGCGGACGTAATTTATCTTTGCTCGCCCAACAATCCGACGGGCGCGGCGTATTCAAAAGAGCAGTTAAAAGTTTGGATTGATTATGCAATCAAACACGATGCGGTCATTCTTTACGACGCCGCTTACGAGTTTTTCGTTACAGATGAAACGCTCGCGCGGAGTATTTATCAAATTGAAGGCGCTGAACGTTGCGCCATCGAACTTTGCTCGTTGAGTAAAACGGCGGGATTTACGGGAATCCGTTGCGGATATACCATTGTTCCCGACGCCTTGACGAAAAATGGCGTTTCTCTCAATAAACTTTGGGCGCGCCGTCAATCGACCAAGTTCAACGGCGTTTCGTACGTTACCCAGATGGGGGCGGCGGCTGTCTTTACCGACGAGGGGGAAGCGCAAATTCGCGAAAGCCTTGCTTACTATCAAGAAAATGCAAAAATTATTGCCGACTGCTTGGATGAACTCGGAATTTGGTATACAGGCGGAAAAAATTCCCCTTATATTTGGTTAAAGTGCCCGAACGGAATGAGCAGTTGGGAGTTTTTCGACTATCTCTTGGAAAATGCAAACGTGGTCGGAACGCCCGGAAGTGGATTTGGAAACAACGGCGAAGGGTTTTTCCGCTTGACGGCATTCGGCAGTACGCAATCGACCAAAGAGGCGTGCAATCGAATTCGTAATTTGTTAAAATAAATTGTGCGTATGATGAAGCAAGCGGGTATTTTGTGTCATATTTCTTCCCTCCCCGGTGAGTACGGAATCGGCACGATGGGGAAAGAGGCGTATGCTTTCGTTGACGCGCTCCACGACGCGGGCGTTACGTTGTGGCAAGTTTTGCCACTCGTGCAAACGGGATACGGCGATTCTCCTTACGCCTCCGTTTCATGCGATTCGGGAAATCCTTATTTCATCGACCTTCCCACCTTAAAAGAGGAGGGATTGTTGACCGATCGGGAATTAAAGCGTGCAAAGATAAAGGGCGGAAAGGTCGATTATGGCAAATTATATTGCAACCGTTATCCGATTTTGCGTACCGCATACTCCCGTTTTGACGTAAATTCTCCCGCATTTCGCGCCTTTGTCTTTGAGGGAAGTGCGGAAGAGTACGCTTTATTTATGACGGCAAAGACCGTCCACAATCAAACGTGCTTTTTGGAATGGGAAGAGGATTTGCGTTTTCACCGCAATGACGCAGTCGAGCGGTTAAAGAGGGAACATTGCGCCGAATATCTCTTTTGGCAATTCGTTCAATTTGAATTTTCAAAACAGTGGAACGCGTTAAAGGCGTATGCAAATGAACGTGAGGTGCAAATTATCGGCGATATTCCGCTCTACGTTGCTTACGATAGCGCCGACGTTTGGTCGCAACCGAATTTATTTTGTTTGGATGAAAACTTAACGCCGACGACGGTAGCGGGTGTTCCCCCCGATTATTTTAGTGAAACAGGTCAACTTTGGGGGAATCCGATTTACCGATGGGAATATCATGCCCAAAGCGGGTATGCTTGGTGGATTCATCGCATCAACCGCGCGTTAAAGACGTACAATTACGTCCGAATCGACCATTTCCGCGGGTTCGACCGCTATTACGAAATCCCTTCGGATGCTACGACGGCGATCGACGGGGAATGGAAACAAGGCCCCGGGATGAAACTGTTCTCTCAATTAAGCGATCGCGCGAGGAAAAGAATCATCGCAGAAGATCTTGGAACGATCGACGAGGGGGTAAGAACGCTTTTAAGCGAAAGTAAGTTCCCCGGGATGAAAGTGCTTTTATTTGCGTTTGACGGCAATGAAGACAATGATTATTTGCCCGAAAACTTGACGGAAAACAGTATTTGTTATACGGGAACGCACGACAACGATACCGCGATGGGATATCTTTCCTCGCTTACCGAAGAGGAGCGCGCAACTCTATATAAGCGCATGGAACGCTCCCGTAAGTTGGTTGGATTATCTCCCCGTATTCGGAAAAGCAAAAGGGGAATGTGCGACGCCTTTTTGGATTTTGCCCTCAACGGCGCGTGCAAAATTGCAATCATTCCCATTCAAGACTTACTTTATCTCGGAAACGAAAGCCGTATGAATACCCCCGGCGTGGACGGTGGGAATTGGCAATTCCGATTAAACGCTCTCCCCACGGAAAAATTGCAAAGTTTTGGAGAAAAACTACGCAATTTAAGGGTTAAATAACTCATTTTTATTATTTTTGAATAGTACTATGTTAGACATAATAGGGTTGCGGATTTATTTCCGCAACCCTATCACATTTTTCGGCAAATTCGGATAAAATGGTTAGGGAGAGTATATGCGGATTTGTTTTATGAGTGAGAACACTCTTTCGGAATACAGTGAAAATTATTTGGGCGAGGGGGCGGACCTCGTCGTGTTTCCCTTTCATTCCGTCGGTGAAGTTCGTTTTGAGCGGGAACTGCGCGGGGAAACTTCGCATTTTGAAGACGTCGCGATTTTGTCAAGAGAAGCGAAGGGAATCGTAATTTGCGGCTGCTACACGAACGCACGCGGAATTTTGCGCAAGTCTGCGGTCGTGGCGGAGAACGGCAAGATTCTCGGCGTTTCCGATATGGTAAATTGTATCGACGAAGAAAAATTCAGTCCCGGCGCAGGCATTCGCGTTTACGACACGAAAGCGGGGAAAATCGGCGTCGTGGTAGGCGAAGATTTATATTTTCCGTACGTCATACAAACGCTCTCCATTTGCGGTGCGGAACTGATCGTTTGCGTTTTTGAAGAGATTACGGACAACGTCGAGCGTACGCTGATTCGCGCCGAAGCGTTTTTCTACGGCGTTCCCATTTGTTTTTGCGCATACGGATATGCGCAAGTTGCCGATGGCGCGGGACGGCTTGTGTACGCTTCGCCCGAGTCGCCGGGACGGTTTTCTCTCCCGATTGAAAAGGAATATCATCTTGTAGAAACGCGGCGTAGGGGATACAGTAAGCGCGGCGGGAAAGAATATTAAAAGGTTGCTTTTGGAAAAAATTTTCAAAAACGGTATTGCATTTTGAAAAAACATATGGTATACTCGTCGCATGAGTAATGCAATCGAGTTTATTTCCGCATACAACGTAATTGACACGCGTCTACGTTCGTTTTATAACGGAAAATCAAAAGGAACGATCGGTTTTTCCGATCTCGTCCGTCGATGCGCCGAACACTCGGCAACCGTTCGCCGTTACGAAGACGAATTGCTCTCTTTTGCGCGTCTTCGCAACGCAATCGTACACAACAGTACCAAGGAACAAATTATCGCCGAGCCGAACGATAAAGTTACGGCGCAAATCAAACATATTGCCGAATTGCTTTCTATGCCGCCCAAATTAAAAGGGCTTAAGCAAAAGAAAATTGCCTTTTTACAGGCGCAGTCCACCTTAAAAGAGGCAGTCCTTACCGTATGTAAGAGCGGATATTCCAACCTTCCCGTTTATCGCGGAAATCAAATGTTAGGCGTATTAAACAACCGTTGTATCGTGCGGGCAATCGGCGAAGCCATCGAGCGAAATCTTCCTCTCGGCGATTTTTTGGACGAGCCTTGTACCGTCGCGCTCCGCGAATACGACGCAATTCGCTATTACAAAATTTTAGGAGAGGACGAACCGATACAGTCGGCGCTCAATGCGTTTGAAGAAAACAAAAAACTTTTGGCGGTAATCGTCGTTCGCGATGGCGGTGAAATCGTAAACCTCGTAACCGCCGCCGATTTGCCCGAACTCGTTTCTATACTCGAAGAATAATTAAAAAGGAGAACTATCTAATGAACACCCACAACCGTATCCTTGCAATGACCGCCATTCTCGACTTTTTGAAAGAGGAATGGATGATTGTCGCGGCGGCTTGCGCGGCGCTCATCATCGTCTTGATTACCGTTGTCGTTTGCGCAATAAAGAAAAAGAGCAAACGCGTAACGCAAGCAGTCAAAGAGCCACAACCTGCGCCTTCCGTCCGCGAAGCAACACCCGTTATCGCGGAAGAATCCGAACCGACGGTTCCCGTTGCGGAAGCGGAACAAACGGAAGAAACGAAGCAGGAAGAGGCGCAGCACGATCTTCCCGAAGATCTTCACCTTGTCGCCCCCAACGAACCCACGGTCGCCACCGCACAAGAGATTGCAGTGGCAGTTGAAGAGAGCGACGAGGTGGAAATTCTTCGCGGAATTGAGTCGGGAACGGGGCTTGCAATCGTTGCCCGCTATAAGAAATCCTTCCTTGCAAAACTCATTCAAGCGCCTCAAGAAACGAAAGAGTATTATTCCGCATTGAAAAACGCCATTCTTTCTTATAAAAAGACGACGAGCCGCGTTTCGTGGAATTACGATAGCATCAACAGCGGTCGCACGCAACTTGCCAAGTTTTCCGTAAGAGGAAAGACTTTGAACGTTTACCTTGCGCTTGCGCCCGAACAGTTCGAAGACAGCAAATATAAGGTAACGGCGGAATCTTCCGCAAAATATGAGAACGTTCCTTGCAGATATAAAATCACAAGCGCTCGTAGGCTTACTTATGCGTTGGAACTGATTGCAATGCTCGCGGAAAAATTTTCCCTTCAAGCGGGAAAAGAACACAATGAAAATTACGTCTATCCCTATGAAAGCACGGAAGCGTTGATTGAACGGGAACTGATCAAGGAACTCATTTCCAAAGAGGATTACGAAGAGTTTATCCGACGCAGAAGCCAAAAAGAAATTGACAGAAAGCACCGCGAATTTGTTTCTGCAGCAGAAGTCAATGCGATCATATCGGACGAAGTTGCCATTTCCGTCGTAGAGGACAAGCGCACGGAAGAAGGAAAGCGGTACGTCGGCAAAAAAGGGATCATCAATATTGACGTACTTTCTCGCAATTTCCAAGCGGGCGACGTCGTCAACTTACAGTCTTTGAAAGAAAAGGGACTCATCGATTCTTCCGTCGGCTACGTCAAAGTACTCGCACGCGGAACGCTCAACAAGCTGCTTACCGTGGACTTGCAAAATTATTCGATCGAAGCGGTTAAAATGATTGTTTTAACGGGCGGAAAAGTAGATCGCGTATAAAAAGTAATCGGACTCCGTTTGGAGTCCGATTGGTTGTTTTAGTAAAGAACTGCACAATTTTTCAAAATGACCTTGACTTTTTTGGGTAAAATTGTTATAATAAAGTATCGAAAAGTGTGAAAAAGGAGTTGACAGTTTATGAAAGTCGAGTATAATCTTTTAGACAGACAGACAGACAGACGGGCATAGTCCGTTCTTTTCGCACGTAATTTTATATATACGTAATTTTATATATATGTTAAACCATTTATAAGCGAGCAAAACTATGCCCGTCTGATAAGTGGTTATTTTTATTTTCAAAAGGAGGTTGAACCATGGCAATCGCATACGGCGTTATATTTGCGTTATCCCTTATAACGATGCCGTTATATTTTGTGTTCGTGCGGAAAAAACAAAACGAACTGTGGCTATTTCTCTTGTTCCTTTGCGTAGCAATCGTCAATCTCGGCTATTTGTTGATTGCACTTTCAAAAAGGGTAGAATTTGCCTTGTTGGCAAATAAGATAGCATATCTCGGTCAAGTTTTTATCCCCGTATGTATGTTTCGGATTATCTCTAAACTTTGCGGATTCCAAAGTAAAAAGTGGGTAACGGTTCTCCTTATTTCTATGGCTGCGGTGATGTTTGCCATTGTTTGTACTACGGGGTATCTTGACTGGTATTATAAAAACGCAACGCTTGAATTTGTAAACGGATCGGCATATCTTGTAAAAGAATACGGCGTCCTTCACCCGACAAATCTTGTTTACGTTCTCACATATTTTGTGGTATTGCTTGGCATCATCATTCGGTCGCTCAAAAAGAATAAAGGCGCATCGCAAAAAATCGCAGCGCTTATGTTGGCAGTTATTCTCGGCAATATCTTCATGTGGGTAATAGAAAAAATCGTTTCTTGGAATTTTGAATTGCTCGCGATTTCTTACCTTATGAGCGAACTTGTGTTTTTCTTTACGTACGTGATTTTACAAGATTACATCCGGAAAGAGGACGTTCCCGCGCCCGTCATCGTAGAACAAAAAGCGCCGATCATCATTGTCGATACTATGACGAGGGAAGAAAAAATAAAAGCAATTCTCGAGGGACTTCCTCAAGGAATCACTCTTTCCGCACGGCAAACGGACGTGTTGGAAGGCATTGTCGACGGTAAGAGCCGCAAAGAGATTGCCGCCGATTTGCACCTTTCCGAAAACACGGTAAAAATGCACACGTCGTCGCTTTATCGGCTACTTGGCGTTTCGAGTCGTGATGAATTGCGAGCCTTTTTCAAAAAATAAAACGGCATAAATTTGAAAGACGACAGTCAAGTTGGCTATCGTCTTTTTTTGCGTTATTTGCAATAAAATCTGTACGGAATACACCCTAAAATACCCGAAAAACACCCAAAACGGGTGTACCGCGCGTATCGTGCCTATGGTATAATAAAGTTGCCGAAAGTCGAACAAAAAGGTAAAAACACTTCGTGAGCCGAAAGGGATTACAGCGAAGTGCCGCAAATCAATTTACAAGGAGGTATTCTCAATGAAAACAAAATTTAGAACCTTATTTATTAGCCTTTTGCTGATGATTGCAATGCTACTCGGCGTATTTGCGATGACTCCGATGACGGCATCTGCTGTATCAACCACACCCGATCCAACAAAGATTCCTGCCGAAACAATCTACGTTGGCGGTGTAGAATTAGGTTTCGGTCAGTACGTAAAGAACGGGGAAACTACTGCCACTACGGGACAGCCTGCAGAAGACTCGACTGGCTTTGCTTGGTATACGCCCGATGGAGCAGCGCTTGTTCTCGTAGACTATGCCTACACGGGCAAGGGCTACGAATATTCAAGTGGAAAATATGCCCTTATTTATTCTACCGGAACGCTGTACGTTGCCGGTGGTGGCGTAAACACCCTAAAACAAACGCAAAGCGGCAATATGGGTATTTATTCGGTAGGCGCGCTTACAATCGCTCCTATGGGGACTCTTACGATTGAAAGTAACAACGACAGTTGTTTATATTCAAACAATGAAATTACTTTTGGTAGATATCTTGGGACGGTTAATCTTAAATCCACGGGGAATGCCTTTGCTATTGTTTCTTACGATAACGACGGTGATGCACGAGATGAACAAGGAATTATAGTGAACGGCGGAGATATTTACGTAGAAACCTTCTATCCTATTTCCGACCTTACCATTCGTTACGGCGCTCTTAAGGTATCAAGCCCGCAGAACGCATTATCAGAAATGCCCGTTATCACAAACTACGATGGCGGCTATACGCTTACAGTCAGCGAAAACGAAGACGGCTCAAATTCCAAAATCTATCATCAAGATAACATTACAACCTTTGATTCTAGTAAGATTACTGATTATAAATATTTCAGAATTGCACCGCCCGCAAAAACAGTAATTAACAGCGTTTCCGTTTCTGACTTAGACTTACCCGAAATAGGCGAAGCCTTTGTATATCCCGACGAAACCGCTTTAACTTACGGCGGAGAGTATATCGTAAGTGGTTGTTGGATTGAAAAGTATACCGGCACCGAATGGATATACCTTGAAGATACCGAAGTTATTGAACATAGCGTTCGGTACAGATACGTGCTTACGTTAAGACCTAACGCAGGCTATACTTTCACCGAAGATATAACCGATGATGACGTTATGATAAACGGACAAGAGGGCGCTGTACTTATGTCCTTCTCCGACGATGCTTTCACCACCATGGTGGAAGTGGCTCTTGAATTTTCTTACGAAGCGCTTGCAACCGATTACGGCATCACCATTGCCGACAAGGACGAGTCGGGTGCCACGGGCGGCGTGGAGATCACCTCCGAGAACTGCACCGACGTTCTCGGCGACGGCACTGTTTCCTATGATCCTACAACCAATACCTTAACGTTAAATAACTACGTTTACAATGGCGAAGGTGCACTGGTTGATGAAGGTGGCTATATGGCAATTATGGCGGATATCCCTACAGAAGGTCTTACCATTGTTTTAGTTGGAACAAACAGTATCACGGTTAGCGGTAGCGATTCTGCCGGTATGGTA
>JAGASM010000031.1 GCA_017621735.1 Clostridia bacterium
AAAAGTTGCCGCAAACGAAGAGTTTAGAGGAAAGACGGTCGTCGTCCTTCTTCCCGACACGGGAGAGAGATATCTTTCTACCGATCTTTATAAATAGTTTTTATTTCCCCGCCCGCATTTTTGCGGGCGGGAATTTTATATGCGGAAACAAGTTATTGTTCTTTTTAGCCGCCCGCGCATTCGCGCGGGCGGCTAAAAACCCACTTCCCTTGCACTATGCGCAAGGGAATAGGCGTATATGCCGATGATGTGCAAAAAAACAGACGGGCCTTCGTGCAGTTTAACAAAGAGCAGTCCCCACTTCCCTTGCACTATGCGCAAGAGAAAGGCATATACGCCGATGATGTGCGAAAAAACAGACGGGCCTTTGTGCAGTTTAACAAAGAGCATCCCCCGCGCGCAAGGGGAATAAACAAAATTTTTTGCGGGCGCGTTAATTTTTACCGTACAAATTTTTTTCCGCCCCGCGCTTTGCGCGGGGCGGAAAAAGAATAAAAAGGCGAATACCGAATGATTGATTGCCCGCATTTTTGCGGGTAAGGAGCTATTATCAAAAGCGAATTCCGCGCGTTTTTACGCGATGGGCTTTTTCTTATCGACCGTCTGAATTTTCGCGGGCGGTTTTTCTTATTTTTCTACGGCGTAAAAAAATTCCCTCTTGCATTTGCAAGAGGGAATATACTTAATCGGAACTGTTCATTAGGTCGCAAACCTTTGTTAGGGTAGACGAAATGGGGAATGCGGCGAGCAAAATGCACAGCGCAAACAAAATTTCCGTTACGTTGAAAGAAACTTCCGACCAACCCGTGTACGAGATTTCTCCGAGGACGGGAACGGCAAACATCACCACGCATGCCGCAAACATCACCGCATAAATTGCCGCGCGCAACACGTTAAACGGTTGCAAGATGCGGTAGAGAGCCACGAGCCCCGTAAACGTCATGACGATGACGAGGAGGGGTTGGAAGTTTTGTCCGAACACGTCGGGAGCGAGGAAATTTCCGAGATACACCGCCATAACGGATATCGTGAGCGTGATCGCCGACGGTATCGCGCGGGATAGAACGTGTAGGATAAACTTTCCGCGTACCCGTTCGCTATTCGGTTGCAACGAAAGAATGGTAGACGGCGCGCCTGCAACAAAGATCTCGAAGAGGAGCATGTTGTTCGTCTGGAAGAAGTAAGGGGTTTTCATAAAAATGCAAATGGTCGCAAGAATGGTAATGAAAAGCGTTTTCATCAAATAGAGTGCGGCGCTTTGCTTGATGTTGTTGATAACCCGTCTTCCCTCGAATACGACGGAGGGAAGGTTTAAGAAATTGTTGTCCATCAAAACGAGGTGGGACACGTTGCGCGCCGCCTCGCTTCCCGATGCGACGGAAACGGCGCAATCCGCTTCTTTCAAGGCGAGAATGTCGTTGACGCCGTCCCCCGTCATGGCGACGGTGCTGCCCTGTTTTTTGAGCGCTTTGACGAGGATTGCCTTTTGTTCGGGGGTTACCCGCCCGAATACCGTGTACTGCGTTGCGACGTTTTCCACTTCCAAATCGGTAAATCCGTCGAGGGAAATGTACTTGCCCGCGTTTTTCACGCCCACTCGCCGTGCAACTTCGGATACGGTAACGGGGTTATCGCCCGAAATAATTTTGATGTCTACGTCGTTTTCGCGGAACCATTTAATCGTTTCCACCGCGTCGCTGCGGATGTTGTCGGCAAGCGTAATGAGTGCGACGGGACGGAAGAGGGAGGGGAGCCGATCCCCGCTGATTTGGTTGGGTGAGTAAGCGAGCACGAGTACGCGCAAGCCCATTTGCGCATATTGCTTGACGATGCGGTCAATGCGCGGGGGCATAGGGCGAAGGACGAATTCGGGCGCGCCCATGCAGAAGGTGCCCGTTTCCCCAAAAGAAACCGCCGAAAGTTTTCTCTTTGACGAGAAGGGAATGGTCGCCGTCGCTTGCAATGCGGACGAATGCCCGAACCGATTGTAAAGGGCGACGGACGTTTGGTTGTTATCGTCGAGCGAAGCGAGAATGGAGCCCATGATGTCGTCGATCGAATAGTCGGTGTAGTTGTTCAAAATCATGCAGTCGTTGACCGTCATTCTGCCGTCCGTAATCGTACCCGTTTTGTCCAAACAAAGCACGTCGACGCGGGCGAGCATTTCGAGGGAATACAAGTCTTGCACGAGCGTTTGCTTTTTTGCGAGCCGTCTTACGCCGACCGCCATTGCAATCGAGGTGAGGAGCAAAAGCCCAGAAGGAATCATGCCGATGACGACTGCCGCCGTCTTTTTAATCGTTTCGTAAAGACGGAGGGTACTATCCGCAATTTCAGAAAGCGCCGACCAGTTGACGAGGAAAATTCCCGCCGCGACAAAGGGAATGGCAACGCCGATGACGCGAATGAACATCTTGATCGAGTTCATAATTTCCGAACGGGGGCGCTTGTACTTTTTCGCCTTGGACGTCAAACTGTTCAAATAGGTCGCTTTTCCCACCTTTTCCGCACGGACGCGGCACGCGCCGCTGGAAATAAACGAGCCCGCGTACAAAATATCGCCGCGCTGTTTTTTGATGGGGACGGATTCCCCCGTCAAGAGGGATTCGTTGACTTCGACCGTGCCGTCGGCAAGTTTACAGTCGGCGGGAATTTGTTGTCCCGCTTCCAAAATAACGACGTCGTCGAGGACGATTTGTGAGATAGGGATTTCCGTTTTTACGCCGCCGCGCATGACTTTTACCGTAGACGACACGAGCACGGCGAGTTTATCGATTTGTTTTTTTGCGAGAATTTCTTGCGTGATCCCGATGACGAGGTTGAGCGCAAAGATGCCCGCAAAGAGGAATTGCGTAATTTCTGCCCGTGCGTAGATGAGCGCGACCGCCGCGATTACGCAGAGTAAGTTGAAGAAGGTGAAGATGTTCCCGAGGAAAATACTCGCATAAGACTTGGAGTACTTTTTATTTACGTCGTTGAAAAGGAACTGTTGAAAGCGCGTTTCTACCTGCTCGGCGGAAAGTCCTTTATCGAGCGCAGGGTGAAAGCGTTCGACCTCTCCTTCCGAGGGAATGCGTTTCGCCTTTTTGAACTGTTTATACAGTTTTTTATGGTCTTGCCTGAAAGACTCTTGTTTTGCGTCCGCCCCGCTTAAAACGCGTGCGGAAAAACTCTCCTTTTCCTCTTCCCCTTGCGCTTGCGGAGAAAGAAGGGGAGTTACTTCTTCTTCGATCGGTTTTACGGTTTTTTCTTTTTTCAAAACAAACCTCGCTTTGCGGATTTCCGCCTGCGATTATTATAGCACATTTTTAGAGAATGTCCAAAAAAAACGGGCGCTCTTGCGCGAAAATTTTCCGCAAAGCGGAAAAGCAAGGGGCAAAACGTTGCGTTTCGTCGCAAAAAGTTGTATAATTGTGGAAAACAAATTGAAAGAGGCACTCTCATGATTGACATCAACTTGATTCGCACGTCGCCCGATACGGTACGCGAGAATATCCGTAAGAAATTCCAAGACAAAAAACTTCCCCTTGTGGACGAAGCAATCGAACTTGATATTAAAAAACGCGCCCTTCAAAACGAAGGGGACGCGCTTCGCGCTGCGCGCAATTCTCTTTCCAAGCAAATCGGACTTTTGATGAAAGAGAAAAAGTTAGACGAGGCGAACGCGGTCAAAGCACAGGTACAGCAAAACGCCGAACGCCTTGTGCAAATCGAAAAGGAAACGGAAGAAGTTTCCGCTCGCTTAAAGACGGTGATGATGAGTATTCCCAACATCATCTCTCCTGAAACGCCGATCGGAAAGGACGACTCGGAAAACGTTGAGCGCGAACGCTTTTTGGAGCCGAAAGTGCCCGAATTTGACGTTCCGTATCACTTGGACATCTTGGAAAAGTTGGACGGTATCGACATCGACAGCGCAAGAAGAACGAGCGGTCAAGGCTTTTACTACTTGACGGGGAACATCGCACGCCTTCATTCCGCAATCTTGACCTATGCGCGCGATTTTATGATCAACAAGGGATTTACCTACTGTATTCCTCCGTTTATGATCCGTTCGGAAGTCGTTTCCGGCGTCATGAGTTTTGAAGAAATGGAAGGCATGATGTACAAGATCGAAGGGGAGGACTTGTACCTGATCGGCACGAGTGAACACTCCATGATCGGTCGGTTTATGAACACGACGATCGACAGCAAAAAACTTCCCCTTACGTTGACGAGTTATTCTCCTTGTTTCCGCAAGGAAAAGGGCGCGCACGGCATCGAAGAGCGCGGAATATACCGCATTCACCAGTTTGAAAAGCAGGAGATGATCGTTATTTGCCGTCCCGAAGAGAGTTGCGAGTGGTACGAGAAGATGTACAACTACACGGTAGAACTGTTCGTGTCCATGCAAATTCCCGTCCGTACGCTTGAATGCTGTTCGGGCGACCTTGCCGACCTCAAATACCGCAGCGTAGACGTCGAGGCATGGAGCCCGCGCCAAAAGAAATATTTTGAAGTGGGATCTTGCTCCAACCTCACCGACGCGCAGGCGCGCCGTTTGGGGATTCGTTTTAAGGGAGAAAAGGGGAGCGAGTTTGCTCACACCCTTAACAATACCGTCGTCGCACCGCCGAGAATGCTCATTGCCTTTTTAGAAAATCACCTTCGCGCGGACGGGAGCGTGTTTATCCCCGAAGTGCTTCGCCCGTACATGGGCGGCATGACGGAGATTGCCGTCAAAGAATAAGTTTCGCATGAAGTACGTCTTTTTCGACATCGAATGCGCGTGCGTATTCAAAAACGTCGCTAAAATGTGCGCGTTTGGGTACGTCGTCGCGGACGAGCGCTTTCAAGTAATCGAACGGGAAGATATTCTCATCAACCCGAAAGGAAAATTCCACCTGACCGACCGTAAGGGCGGGCAGGGTTTGGTGCTTCCTTACGAGTATGAGGATTTTAAGAAATATCCCACCTTCCCCGCCGTTTATCCCAAGATCAAAGCGCTTTTGGAAGAGAAAGACGTGTACGTCATCGGGCACGCAACGCGCAACGACGTCAACTATTTGAACCTTGAAACAAAGCGGTACAAGCTGCCGTCCTTTAAGTTTTCTTACTACGACACGCAATTTTTCTACATGAACTGCGAGAACAGTTTTTCCCGTCAGTACGGGTTACAGGCAATGGCGGAAGAGTTGGGCGTACAGTTTACCCCTCACCGCGCGGTGGACGACGCGTATGCGACCATGCGCGTGTGCGAGGCGCTTTGCAAGCGGGAAAACGTGGACGTTTGCGGTATGATAAAAAAGTACGGCATCGTCGCAGGCGAGATAAAAAAATACAACTTAAAATTGACGACTTCCCGTCTTTTGAAGGCGTATCACGCGGAAAGAGAGCGGGAAAAGGCGGAACGTGCCAAGGCGCACGAGGAATTTTTCCGCTTTGTCAACAAAAATATGCATCGCCGTAAAAAGGGCGGTGTGCTCGACGGCAAGGTATTTTGTTTTGCAAAGGAAATCGAGGACGAAGTAAGCCTTTCGCGCAAACTCGTTGCGGAAATTTTTGCGTCGGGCGGTCGATATACTTCCCGTCCCGGAGCGTGTAACGTATACATTGCGCGGGAAAAGTCGGGCGCACGTTGCCAAAACGCGCTTTCTGCGGGTGCGGCGTTTGTTCCGCTCGGCGATTTGGAAAAGACTTTGGAGGAAAAATGAATCTTCCCGCCCCGTTTTTACAAGAAATGAAGAAAAAGTTGGGAGAGAAATTTCCCGACTTTTTGCAAAGTTACGCCTATCCCGCGCAGAAAGGGATTCGCGTCAATACGCTCAAACTTTCCCCCGAAGAATTTCGGGCAATTTCTCCCTTTTCGTTAGAAGAAATCGCTTGGGAGAAGAACGGATTTTACGTTAAGGAAGAAAAGGTGGGAGCGCATCCCTATCACTTTGCGGGGTTGTACTACTCGCAAGAGCCGTCGGCGATGAGTGCCGCGCCGTTGCTTGACGCAGGCGAGGGAGAGCGCGTTCTCGATTTATGCGCCGCGCCCGGGGGAAAAACCACCCGACTTGCAGAAGGCATGAGGGGAAAGGGAATTCTCGTTGCAAACGAGTACGTGTACGATCGCGCAAAAATTTTGTCGCAAAACGTCGAACGGTTGGGAATTAAAAACTGTTTTGTCGTCAACGCAGACACGGGAAAACTTGCGGAAAAGTTTCCCGCGTACTTTGATAAAATTCTCGTCGACGCGCCCTGTTCGGGGGAGGGAATGTTCAAAAAAGAACCGTCCGCCCTCTTGGAATGGAGCGAAGAAAACGTTGCCCGCTGCGCTACCCGTCAAGCGGAAATTTTAGAAAACGCCGCAAAAATGCTCAAAGGGGGCGGTCGGCTCGTCTATTCGACTTGCACCTTTTCCACGGCGGAAAACGAGGGGCAAATTGAAACTTTTTTGCGTTTGCATCCCGAATTTTCTCTCCTTCAAATGCACGCCCTTTATCCGCACGAGGTGCGCGGGGAGGGGCACTTCGTCGCATTGTTAGAAAAGAAGGGCGCGGAAGAAGGACGCGTGCGCCCCTTTGCCGTAAAGAAGAACGCAAGCGCGGAATGCGCGTTTCAAGATTTTTGCAACAAGTTTTTCCGCACGCCGCCCCAAGGGACGTTACACGTGCTTTCGGACGGAAGAGGATACCTTCTTCCCGACGGCGCGCCCGATTTTGCGGGACTCCGTTTGCTTCGAGCAGGCGTGGAAGTGGGGGAATGGGACGGAAAAATTTTCAAACCGTCGCACGCGCTTTGTATGTGCGCAAAAAAAGAGGACGTTTACAACTGTGTTTCTCTCACCGAGCAGGAGGCGGAAACGTACTTGCGCGGGGAAGTTTTGGATTGCGAAGGGGAGAACGGCTGGTGTTTGATGACGTTGGACGGCTTTCCTTTGGGGCTTGGAAAGCGCGTGAACGGAAGGATAAAAAATCATCTTCCGAAAGGGTTACGGAAGGTAAAATAGAGTTATTTAGGGGAAAAACATGAAGAACAAAAAATTGTACGCATTGCTTCTTTGCAGTATGCTTTTTGCGACGGCGGTCGGATGCGGCGGGGAAGATCCCGTTCCGCCTCCCATAGACGGCGGCGGGGAACAAACGCCCGAAACGCCCGAAACGCCTGAAACGCCCGAAGAGGAGCGCACGCCGCTCACGGCGCCGGTGTTCGGAAGCGGCGTTGCGGTACACGATCCGTCTGTTTTCCGCGATCCGAAGGACGGAAAATACTACGCATTCGGCTCGCACTTTGCCGTGGCGTCCTCGGACGACCTCATCAAGTGGACGCAGTACGCGTCGGACAATCAACCGCAAAAACTGTACGGAACGAGCGATTTCCGTTCCGTCATCGCACAAGCGAGCGCGTTTGCGGGCACAAACGGCGGAATCAACAGTACGTGGGCGCCCGACGTGGAATATTTGGACGGGAAATATTATATGTATTTTTCGTTGACGAGTGCGTTTGGAAGCGGGAAGTCGGTCATCGGACGGGTAGAGGCGGATTCCGTTACGGGACCGTATTCCAACGAGAAGATCATCGTCAAGAGCAACAACGAGGCAAACGCGCCGAACGCCATCGATCCCGAACTCTTCTTTGATGCGGACGGACGGCTTTGGATGGTGTACGGCTCCTTCTTCGGCGGGATCTACGTCAAAGAGTTGTACAATTCGGGCGAGAATATCGGGCTTCCCAAAGAGGAAGGGTTTGGAAAACTTCTTTGGCGAGGCGGATTCTCTTCGGGGGTAGAAGGTCCGTTTATCTTCTACGACGAGGGGACGGAGTACTACTATCTCATGGTCAGTGAGGGGGACCTCATGACCAGTTACAATATGCGCGTGGCGCGGAGCAAAAATCCCGACGGACCATACGTCGATATCACGGGCGCAGACGTCGCCTCTTCGGGAACGGGAAATAAACTTGCGGGCAATTACGAATTTGCAAGCGACGGAAGCGGATTCGGCGCGCTTGGGCATAATTCCGTAATACGCGTAGACGGCAAGTGGCTTTGCGTCTACCACACTCGATACGAAGAAAATAACGGCGTTTCGGGCAGACATAACGTGCAAGTCAATCAAATTTTCCTCAACGAAGAGGGTTGGCCCGTCCTTTCTCCCAACCGTTATGCGGGCGAAAGCGCTTGTAAAATCAAAGCGGAAGAGGTGGTCGGCACGTACGAACTCGTCGAACATGCCGTCGCAACCGACGCGACGTTTACACCGTCTTCGTTATATGCCTTTCATGCGGACGGAAAAATCTATTCGGACGGCTTTGAAGCAGGCACGTGGACGTTAAGCGGAGAGAATTACCTCTCGGCAACGGTAAACGGCACGCAGTATCAAGGGGTTGTCGTTCCCGCATGGAAAACTTCGCTCGGCAAAGAGGTGCTGTCGATTACGGCGACCTCTTCAAGTGGGCGCGCACTTTGGGCAAACCGCACGTTGGACGTTACGGAAGGGGAAGAGTTGAATTTTTCCGCGGAAATCTTCGCGGCGGGAAAGGGGACGGTTTCCAACCGCACCGTCGGTGCATTTGACGCGCAAGACGGTTTTTCCGTTACGTTCAAAATTCGCTACGTTACGAGCGACTGGGATTCGATCGTCATAACGGCGGGATCGTTTGCAATCACCCTTCCTAATCTCGACGCTTGGTGGGATGAAGGGCGATTTGCACAGAGTAACTGCTATCCGGATAGAACGGACGACCGATTAAACGGAAACAACTGGGATACCTTTTTGAATACAACTTGCACCGTTACAATCAGCGTTTCTCCGACGGACGGCATTACCTTTTATAAGGACGGCGTTGCGGCAATCCGCTATCTTCCGACGAGAGATCTTTCTCAATCAAAAAACGGACTTACGGTTGGCGATTTTATCGAAGAACTGTTAATTCGGGTTGGTGAAAGCGGGTTTGTCTTTGCAAGGGGGATTTCCGTAACGGACATGTTTGTTACCGAGGTGCTTACGCAAGAGCAAATCGGCGAGATTTTGCAGATCGTCGGTTAATCGATCAAAAAGAGAAACGCCCCGCACGACGTGCGGGGCGTAAATTTTTCATGGAAAAAGGCGGCAAAATTTTTGCCGCCCTTTTACGTTGACTGTCTTTTTTGCATGGCGAGCCAACGGAACAGTCCGTATCCGTCGAGGAGAAGAAAAGCGCAAAAGCAAACGATCATACAGGAGTATCCCGCATGATTTACCGTTGCAAGCGCCCAAAGCACAATCAAAACGGCGTCGTTTAAGGCGTATGCGACGGCGTAGAAGGGACTGCGGCGCATCGTGAGCCATACGGCGATAAAACTCGTCGTAACGGAAACGGAACTGATGATGAGATTTTGTGTTTCTAACGCACGAAGAATAAAATAAAAGGCAATTCCGATTGTAATTCCGCCCAAGCAAATAAAAAGATATTCCCGCGCGGAAAGGCGGTTGACTTCCACCTCGTTTCGCTTATCTTGAAAGGGGTGTCTAAACCACGTAACGACGGCGGCAACGGCAATCGGCATCGTCATACCGAGATAGGTGATCATTTCTCCATAATAGCGGTAGGAGTAGGAAATAATGCCGTACAAAATACTAAACGCGACGGTAAGAATTTGTCCCAAGACGTTTCCGTTTGATACGAACACAAGCGCCGTTGCGCCCACAAGCGAGGCGACGAGGTACAAATACGCGGTATTTCCGCTCAAAAAAAAGGAAAGAAAAATGGCGGCAACGCACGCAAGCCAAAGGCATAAATCGACGGGGGACAGATGGAGGAAGGACAATAATTTTTTCATAAGGAGCCTCTTATATATATAATATGGAAAGAAAAATGGCGGCAACGCACGCAAGCCAAAGGCATAAATCGACGGGGGACAGATGGAGGAAGGACAATAATTTTTTCATAAGCAGCCTCTTATATATAATATGGAAAGAAAATCGGCATCCCCGATCATATCTTCAAAGACCTAACGATATGATGAGAATGCCGAAAATTTGCATTTTTCGTACCCGGTGGCACGTATTTAATTATTCGTTATAAGGATCGTTTTCGTCCTTTGCCTTTTTGGGTTTTTCAACCTTTGCGGGCTTTTCAACTTGTTCTTTCTTTACAACGACCTTTTTGCTGTTGCGAACGAATGCCTTTGCTCTGCGGTTTTTCATAAGTCTTCTTACGATGATGCTAACGATGACCACAAAGAGTGCAACGACAAGTGCGCCGGACGCTGCAAGAAGCCATACGTTTGCGCCGTTCAAAGGCGCTTCGTCCGTCGTGTCGTCTTCCGTCGTGTCGTCTTCCGCTTCGTCCGCCTCTACCGTAACGTTGGAAAGGGAATAGTCGAGGAACATTTGATACAACGCGCCGTTTGCGGAAATTTCGTGATTCTCATGATAGAGATAAGCGATTGCTTCCGTCTTTTCCGACTGCTTGTACGAAGCGTAGGGGTTGCCCGCCTCTTCTTCGTCCATGTCGCCGTCGTAACGCAAGTAGTTGACGTCGTCGTAGAAGGTGTAAGCGTAATAGAACGCATCTTTGAGTTTGTCGTCTTCGTCGACGTTTTCATCGTTTTCTTTGAGTGCGTCAACCGCTTCGTTGAGAAGGGATTCGTAATCGGAAGTGATGTCTTTCGTCGTGTTGTTGTCGAAGAGGACGTAAGAGTTTGCGGGGTTGGTAACTGCGCCGTCGCGCGAACCGCTCCATACTTCGAGGCGATATTTCATCGCTTCGTCGCCCGATTTTACGTTGAATGCGACGGTGATCCACTTGTTTGCAACACCCGCTTTCGTACCGTCTACGACGATGCACGTTTCGGGTGCGGTTGCGTCCGTGTAATCGTAACGCGCAATCGAATGATCCAAATCGGTAACTTCAACGGAGTAGGTGTCTTCCTCTTCGTCGTAGTAAGCGTAGAATTTACCGTCCTTTGCGTAGAAGGCAATCGTTTCGTCTTCCGTTACGAGGTTGCCGTCCGCGTCTACGTTGTAGTTTGCAAGGTTTGCGTAAACTTTCGTATCCGCCGCGTCTTTTGCGTTCTTGTACAAGCCGTTTGCTTGAAGGGTGTAAGCGATGTCCGTCTTCTTGTCGAAATCGTCGCTTGCAGGATCAACCGCACAAACGTTGCCTTCGTCGTCGTACCAATAGGTTACGTCGGGAAGATCCGTTTGCATCAAGTTGGTGTAGCCTTCCGACAACTCGGTCGCGTCTACGAGATAAACGTACGCCTTCGCGCCGTCGGATACCTTAACCCGAACGGAAATTTGTTGCGTGGTGGAAGAAGAGATGTTGCCCGTTACGTAAGAGATGTAACCGTAAGCCGCTTCTACCTTGTTGATAATTGCAAGGGGTTGGAAGGAAGCGCCGATAATTTCTTCCCACCAGTTGGCTGCAAGTGCATCCGTCAAAACGCCCTTTTGTACCGCGACGTCGCAAATTGCCGTTTTCCATGCGTCGCCGTCGTACGCGCCTTTTTGCGCTTCGTCCGAATTTACAAGACCGGTAAAGACGTTTTCGGGAGCGGGGGAGAACGCAGAGTCGATTTCCGTTCCGCCTACGCGCTTATCTCCGCCTTGAACGCCGATAAAGTTAGCGGGTTTTGCAATGTCTTCTTTGATCGAATCGCTGTCGTTGAGAACGACGTCGTCAAACTTACCCGTTGCCGAAAGGGTACCCGTAAGGGCAACTTTTACCGCACGGTCGCCCGTGGAAGCGTAGCCCGCTTCTTTTTCGGTGAGCGCGTACGTTTCAAAGTTTGCAAACGCCGCATAGCCGTCCGTGTAACTTGCTTTCGTCGTGCCCTTCAAAGTGGTGGGGCCGTAAGAACAGTTGAGCGAGAAGGTTTTTGCAGAGTCCGTATCGTTGGAAACGAAGAAGAAACATTGTACCCAACCGTCGTAGATGTCCTTATTATCTTCGTCTACGTCGATGGTAGCAACCGTCGTGGAGTCGAATGCGTTGATGCTCGTCGCTTTGCCGTCTTCCATAACGGAGATGGTCGCGCCGGGGAAAGAGTTCATTTCCGACGTTTTAACGAAGAAGGAAACGAGAAGCGTTTCGTCCGCTTCAACCGTAAATTCGGGAGAGATTACCTTCGCCGTGTAAGGTGCGCCGTTTGCCGACATCAACATGACGATGGGGCTTGCCGCGTCGAAGGGGTAGTTTTCAAAGTCTTTTTCCAAAACTGCCGTAAGGAAGGTGTTTTGTACGCCGCGCATCGCTTCAACGGTCGAAACGGCGGTATAGTTTTTCGTCGTGTCGTTATTGAGAGAAGCGTCTACGTACGTTTCCGTCGATTCGGTGCGGTTTCCGATGATTTCTTTGGTGAGGTCTACGGAAACGGAAGCCTGCGCGTCGTTTGCGGTACCGCTTACGAGTTCGAGTTCGTTAAAAGCAGCGTACAAGTCGAGTGCATAAGCGGTGCTTGCCGCGCTTGCTTCAAATCTCTTATCGTCTACGTAGGAGATCGCCGAGCACTTGTTTGCGTCGGGAACGTCCGCCATTGCCGTTTCAAATGCACTTGCTTCAACGACCTTGCAGGTCAAATCGTCGAAGAATGCGTATCCGTTGACCGTTTGATACATATCCGTCGTGCTGCCCATGCCGAGCCCGAGAACGATTTTGAACGTGCTGGTTGCAAAGGTGCTTGCGCGAACGTAGAGTTTGTATTCTACCCAGCCGTTGTTATCGCCGTCCGGATTGAGAACTTCGGTATTGATGTTTTTAATTTGCATTTGATCGAGCGTTTCTCCGCCGACCGTATGCGTTACGCCGATATATGCGCCGCAGCCGCTCGTCGCTTCTTGGTCGTTCCAGTGTACGAGATCCGCCGTCTTAACCCAAAGGGAAAGTTCCGCCGCCGTGCCTGCGGAAAGGGTAACCGTCGTCGAAGAGGTATAGTACTGTGCCGTACCGTGCGCGTCGTTGGTAACCTTGTTGTTGTGGATCATCAAAACGCTCTTCTCTTCCATATCCGAGTCGTGCGTCAAGGGGTTGGAGATGTCCTTAAGGTTTTTGATATCGTCGTAGTCGACGGTATAGGTATAATCGCTGTACAGTTCGAAATCGTCGTTGGAGTCAACGTCGTAATCTTCGTACGCCTTAATACGGTCGTAAGCGGTTACGCTTTCGTTCGTCCAGTTTGCGAGCATGTCCTCAACGGAAGAGAACGCTCTGCCCGAACGGCTGATATAATCCCATTCCGCCGTGTTGATAATTCCCGACGCGGATTCGGACGTGGGCGCGCTGCCGTTGGAGTCGGAACCCGTAGAACGCGTCCAACTGTCGGGCGAACTGATGAGGTTGCGCTTTTCGTCCTTTTCGGTCAATTTATTGTCCGAATAAAATTCGAAATTTCCGTTTTTGATGAGTTGAGTATCCGTTGCGGAAACGGTGGTATTGTCGTCGTCATCCGACGGGTCTTCCGTCGTGTCGCAAGCGGAAAGCATCCCCACAGAAAGGGTTGCCGCCATGGTAACGGCAAGCACTGCAATACCGCGCTTTTTCGCTTGTCTTGTCTTGAATAATTTCGCCATATTTACACCTTAATTTTCGTTCGTTATGGATTTTTTTCTTCGGAGAACGCTGCGCGCCCCCTCGGATACCACGATACTAATCTATTTTAATATAAAATGCGTTCGGACGCAAGCAATTTTGCATGTAAAACGGGGAAAAACGCAAGAAAATTTTCAAAGTGCACATCTTGAAATGGAATGGGGTACGGAAAGTTGCCCTTTTACGCGCGCCGCGCGATAAGCGCGCGAAGAAAAACGTGCATAAAAGACAAAAAAAGGGAGAAAAGGAGGGAAAAGTGAAAGAAAAGACGAGCGGATATTATTTGGTCGGCGGCGGGTTGACGGGAATCGTCAACGGATTGCTCGGCGGAGGGGGAGGAATGCTCGCCGTCCCCGTTTTACAGCGAAACATGATTGCGCAAAAAGCGCACGCAACGGCGATTGCCGTCATATTGCCTGCGTCCATTGTTTCGGGGATCGTGTATCTCCTTTCGGGATATGCGCCGACCGAAGTTCTTTTGCCCGTAACGGCGGGAGCCGTCCTCGGAGGGTTTCTCGGAGCAAAACTTTTATCGCGCGTTCCCGCCCGACCGCTCACCTTTTTCTTTGCGCTTTTGATGCTCGCGGCGGGCGTCAAATCGGTAATCGCATGAGTTTTTATCTCTTTTTCCTATGCGGTGTTTTGGGCGGTGCTTTGGGCGGAATGGGAATGGGCGGAGGTACGCTTCTGATTCCCCTTCTCCGCTTGCTCGGCGTGGAACAGGGGATTGCGCAAGGGATCAATCTGCTCGCCTTTTTGCCCACCTCGGCGGTTGCGCTTTCCGTCCATGCAAAGAACGGACTCTTGCAGAAGGAAGGGCTTTTTCTCTTCATTCTTCCCGCCGTAATCCTTTCGGCGGCGTCTTCCGTGCTCGCTGTCGCATTGCCCGCGCGCGTCCTTTCGCGGTTGTTTGGCGGATTCCTCATCGGACTTTCGTTTTATCAGTTTCGCGTAGCGCTAAAAAAAGATTGAAAAGCGTATTTTCGCATGGACAAGCGGGAGAAAAAGTGGTATAATCGAGGTATGAAATATTTGTTTTTCGATTTAGACGGAACGTTGACCGATCCTTACGAAGGGATTACGAAAAGCGCGCTTTACGCCATTGATTATTTCGGCTATCCGCGTCCGGAAGAAAGCGTGTTGCGCACGTGCATCGGTCCGCCCCTTTACGGGTGGTTTCAAACGGTTTTTTCCATGACGGAAGAGGAATCTGTCCGCGCGGTAGAAAAATTCCGCGAACGGTATCACGAGGTCGGTTGGAAGGAAAACGCCCTTCTTCCCGGGGTAAAAGAGGGACTGTTTGCCTTAAAAAAAGCGGGAAAAACGCTCGCCGTCGCAACGGGAAAGCCGACGCCGTTCGCCAAGAAAATTTTGGAGTTTTTCGGCGTCGCGGAGTGCTTTTCCGCCGTCGTCGGAAGCGAGTTGGACGGTACGCGCATCACGAAGGAGGAAGAACTTTCCTGCGCCATGCAACAGGTGGGCGCGCGGACGGAAGAAAGCGTGATGATCGGCGATAGAAAGTACGATATTTTGGGTGCGCATGCGCTGGGCGTTACGGCGTTTGGCGTGGAAATCGGCTATGCGGAGCAAGGGGAATTAGAGAACGCGGGCGCCGACTTGATTTTTCAAGATTTTTCGTCCTTGACCAAGTATTTGTTATCCAAGTGAAAGCGGGTATTCCGCACGTCCGTTTGGGACGAGTGGAACGAGAGAGGCGGGCGCCGACTTGATTTTTCAAGATTTTGCGTCTTTGACCGAGTATTTGTTATCCAAGTGAAAGCGGATATTCCGCACGTCCGTTTGGGGCAAGGGGAATTAGAGAACGCGGGCGCCGACTTGATTTTTCAAGATTTCCCGTCGTTGACCGAGTATTTGTTAACCAAGTGAAAAACGGGCAGTTTGCCCGTTTTTTTTGCGCAAACTGCAAATTTTCCGAGGGGGTAATTCTCAACTCATGAGCGCGAAGACGCTAAAAATCGGAGCGCTTCAAACTTTGGAGAGAAAAAGTGAAAAATGAAAATTCCTAAAATTTGTAAATTCACAAAATTTCATGCGGGCGAAGGGAAAAAAGGCGATTTCCCTTTTTTCTTTAAGAAAAAACGGGGGGAGGGTATTTTTTTGTGAGTATGCACAAAAAAAAGTGATAATTTCAGTGAAAATTTTTTTCAAAAGGGTATGGACAAACGTCGATACTTGTGGTAAAATAGGCTAGGATTAATATTATCGGGTACTATCAGTCGTTTAGTACGTCCCCGATTTCCCGTAAAGGAAAGTTGGGGAAGGAGCATGTATGGAAAAAATCGGAATTATCGATCTCGGGTCTAATTCTGCCCGCCTTGTCATCGTCGAATTGTTCGGCGAAGGACATTTTATGGTTGTCGACGAGATCAAAGAAAGCGTCCGTCTTGGACAAGATATGGATAGGGACGGCTTTTTGAAACCGCAAAGAGTTTCGGAAACGATTAAAACGTTAAAGATGTTCAAGCGTCTTTGCGATACGAGCGGCGTTACGCGGATTATTGCGGTTGCAACGGCGGCGGTTCGCCGTGCAAAAAATCAGCGCTCGTTCCTCGATGAGATTCAGGCGACGTGCGGAATTCGCGTCAACGTTCTTTCCGAGGAAGAAGAGGCGACGCTCGTTTACCGCGGCGTTATCAATTCGATGGATATTCCCAAGGGAATTATTTTGGAGATCGGCGGCGGCAGTACGAAGATCGTCTACTACAACCGCAGAACGATTTTGCATTACGCGACGATGCCTTTCGGCGCGGTTACGTTGACCGATTTGTTTGCGGACGACGGCGTTGATCCCAAAGAACAAACGGCAAAGATCGAAGAATTTTTCACCGAGCAATTTAAGAAAATCGATTGGCTTTCCGAGTTGGAGCCGGACGTACAGATGATCGGGGTGGGCGGTTCTTTCCGCAACCTTTATAAAATCAATAAAGTCGTTCGGAAATATCCGCTTGATACCGTTCATAATTATTCGTTCGCGGTGGAAGATTTTAATTCTATTTACGAGATGGTGCGCGTACTCGACGTAGAAAAGCGCAAACGGATCCGCGGACTTTCCCCCGCACGGGCGGATATTATGCCCGCGGCAATGGCGATTATCCGTTCGTTTACCGCGTACATCGGAGCGGAAAACTTTGTCGTAAGCGGATCGGGCTTGCGCGAAGGGATTATGGTCAACCAAGCGCTTCCGCTCACGGTGGAGCGCCCTATTTCCGACGTTTTGACCTATTCGCTTAACACCCTTGTAAAATATTACGGATGCGATCAAAAGCACGTGGAACACGTCGTGCATTTGTCCATTCAACTGTTCAAACAGTTGCGCGTTTTGCACAAGTTCCCCCGTCAGTATTTGAAGGTATTAAAGATCGCTGCAAGTTTGCATGACAGCGGCGCCCGTATCAAATATTACAGTCATCAAAAGCACAGTTGGTATACCATCTTGAATTCGGGCATTTACGGCGCGACGCATCGGGAAATCGTCCTTGCGGCGTTTGTTGCGGGTTGTCATAGAAAGGAAGATATCAACCAAGCGGATTGGGTACGCTATCGCGATATCGTAACGGAAGAAGATTTGGACGTCGTCAAAAAACTCGGCGTGCTTTTGCGCATTGCGGAAAGTTTAGACAGAAGCCGTTCTTCCGTCGTTGCGGGCATCAACTGCGACGTTTTGGGCGATTCCGTCATCATGAAGACGGAAATCACGGGCGACGCGGCGCTTGAAGTGCGCTCGGCAATGTCCGCAAACGGAGAGTTTAAGCGCGCGTTCCACAAAAACCTTGAAATTCTTTGAGGATTCAAAGGATCCCTTGAAACCCGTTTTGCCCACAAAACGGGTTTTTATATAAGAGTATGAAAAATATCATTTTGGCGAGCGCTTCCCCAAGACGGCGGGAGTTGCTCAAACGGATTGTTTCTCAATTTGACGTCGTCGTGTCGGAATATGCGGAAGAAGAAACTTCCCTCGACGCGAAGGGGACGGTAACGCTGTTTGCGCGGGAAAAGGCGCGGGAAGTGTTTTCCCGTTTCCCGAACAGTGCCGTCATCGGGGCGGACACGGTAGTATCTCTCGACGGGACGGTGCTTGGAAAACCGCAGGACAAAGAGGACGCAAAGCGGATGCTTCGCCGTATGAGCGGGCGGACGCACGAGGTGATGACGGGCGTAACGCTCATTGTAGACGGAAGAGAACGCTCGTTTGTCAGCGTTTCCCGCGTTACCTTTTTGCCCTTGCCCGAAGAGGTAATTTCCGCATACGTAGAGAGCGGGCTTCCGCTCGATAAGGCGGGAGCATACGGCATTCAGGACGGATATCCGCTCGTCAAGGAATATGAAGGCAGTTATACGAATATCGTGGGATTTCCCGTGGAGGACGTCCGCACGCTGTTACAGGAGGAAAAATTATGTTAAAACTCGCGATTGACTTTGGGACTTCGGTTACCAAAATTTATCGGATCGGAAGCGGGATTGTGCTTGCCGAAGCGACGTGTATCGCCGAGGACAAAGAAACGGGCGAGATCCGCGCGTACGGAAACGATGCAAAGCGCCTTCTCGGAAAAACCGCCGAGCAAACGGCGGTACGTTTTCCCGTGTACGAGGGGGAAATCGTATCCGAAACGCTTGCCGCTTGTCTTTTGGAATATTTTCTCTCCAAAGTAGGGTGTGCGGGAAGAACGGAGGTGCTCTTTTGCGTTCCGTGCGGATGCAAGGCGGAATCGCGCGAGAAATATTACCGCGTCGCGGAGCGGGTAGGCATTTCCCGCGTGCATTTTGCGGAAACGCCCTTTTTGAGCGCGCTCGGACAGGACGTTCCTTTGTCCGAATCCAACCCCGTATTTGCCATTGACATCGGCGCGGGCTGTACTTCGATCGCCGTGTTTACGTTAGACGGCATGATTGCGGGGCTTTCGATGAACGTCGGCGGAAATAATATGGACGTCCATATCATCGACCATATCGCCGAGCAGTTTAACTTAAAAATCGGCTCGTTAACGAGCGAAAAACTCAAAAACACCATTGCAAGTTTTCTCCCGTACGACGTGCAAAGCGCGGTCGTCAACGGGCGGGACGTTACGGAAGGAAAACCGCGCGCGGTGTCCGTTTCTTCTACCGATATCGAGTTCCCCGTGCGGGTGTACTTGGATAAGATTTTAGAATACGCGAACTTGCTTTTGAAAAAGTTGCCGGCGGAAGTATCCGCGGCGATATGCAAAAACGGCGTATATCTTTCAGGCGGCGTATGCGCGATGGCAGGCGTTGCCGATTACGTTTCCGACTTCTTAAAAATTGAAACGCATCTTGCCGAAGAACCGCAAATGGCGGTCGTGCTCGGCGGAGGGCGCGTCGTGGGAAACGCGGCGCTCGTGCGCAAATTGCGGTTGCAGTCGTAATATGGAAGAGAGGGATCAACGTACCGCCCTCTTACTTGGCGAAGAGGGGGTAGAAAAATTAAAAAACAGTCGCGTCGCGGTGTTCGGAATCGGGGGCGTCGGCTCGTATGCGGCGGAAGCGCTTGTGCGTGCGGGCGTCGGCACGCTGTGTTTCGTCGATAAAGACGTTGTCGAAGAAAGCAACATAAACCGTCAACTCGTCGCGCTGAACTCCACGGTCGGACAGTATAAGACGGCGGTCATGAAGGCGCGCGCGCTCGATATCAATCCTGCGTGCAAAATTACGGAAAAGACGCTTTTTTATCTTCCCGAAACGGCGGGGGAAGTGGATCTTACCTCGTTTGATTATATCGTAGACGCGATCGATAACGTAACTGCAAAAATCCATCTCATCTGCGAGGCAAAGCGGGTGGGGGTGCCCGTCGTGTCCGCCATGGGTGCGGGAAACAAGATTCGCGCGGATATGCTCCGCGTTTCCGATTTGGCGTTTACACGGGTATGCCCGTTGGCGCGCGTAATGCGTCGGGAACTGAACAAGCGGGGCGTGTACGGGGTAAAGGTCGTCTATTCGGAAGAGGAACCCCGCCAAAAGGGGGACACGGTAGGCTCCCTTTCCTACGTTCCCTCCGTCATGGGGCTCATGCTTGCGGGGGAAGTGATACAGGATTTGGTCAAATGAGAGTATATTTAGACTATGCGGCGACGACGCCGCTTTGCAAAGAGGCGTTCGAGGCGATGGCGCCCTATTTATTTGAACAGTTCGGCAATCCCGACTCCCTCCACTCGATCGGCAGGGAATCGGCGTACGCCGTAACGCAGGCGCGCGATCAAATCGCATCGCTTTTGGGCGTACGTCCAAACGAGGTGTATTTTACTTCGGGGGGGACGGAAGCGGACAACTGGGCGGTGCGCGGACTTGGCGAAAAAAGCGGAAAGATTTACGCCTCTGCAATCGAGCATCACGCCGTGTTGAGCGCGCTTTCTCTCGCCCAAGAAGAGGGACGGCAAACGGGGCTTTTGCCCGTCGCGGAAAACGGGGTTATGCCCGTTTGCGTTCCGCAAGACGCGTCCCTTGTTTGCGTACAAGCGGTCAATAACGAAACGGGTTGCGTGCAACCGATCGCGGAGATTTATCAAGCGTGCCGCGAAAAGGGAGCGATTTTGTTTTGCGATTGCGTGCAAGCGGCTTGCACGCAAAACTTAAAAGAACTCGCCCAAAATTGCGACGCGTTTTCCCTTTCCGCTCACAAGGCATACGGGCCGAAAGGAGTAGGCGTGCTTGTGGTAAAAAAAGGAATTCCTCTTCGACCGCTCATTTTAGGCGGAGAACAGGAGCGGGGGCTTCGGGGCGGGACGCTCAACGTTTCCGCAATCGTCGGATTTTCTTCGGCGCTCAAAATCGCTTGTCAAAATCGGGAGAATTTTGTCGAAAAAGCGAAAAAATTGCAAAACGTATTTGAAAATTACGTATGTTCCGCGCTCGGTACGCGCGTTCGCGTAGACGGGGAAAACCGCGCTGCGAACATCAGCCACATGACGTTTGAAGGGGGCGGATCTTCCTTTTTGAACTTGCTCGATCTAAACGGCGTATGCGCGTCGGGCGGTGCGGCGTGTTCGGCGCATTCCGCGCTTCCCTCTCACGTCATGCGCGCAATGGGACGGAGCGAGGAAGAGGCGAAACGCGGAATCCGTTTTTCATTCGGAAGAAATACTTCGGGAGAAGAGGTGCTTTACGCGGCGGAAACGGTCGTGCGGTTGCTGACAAAAAAATAAACGGAAAGAACTGTCGAGCGAATTCGACAGTTTTTTTTCTTCTAAACGGAAAAAAAAAGGCATATAGTATGGCATAGTACGAAAAATGAGGTGTCGATTATGAACGAAGAACTCGATTATGCCGAAATGCTTGAAATTCCGTTGGAAACGGTCAGCGTAAAACGGAAGGAGAAAAAGAAACAAATCGCTTACGAGCCGGACTTAAAAGAGCAACTCGTTGAGCAAGTCAACGACCGCTTGGAAGAGGAGGACGGAACGTATGCGGAGAGCACGCCCATTCCGCGCGAAGAGTCGCGGGGAAACAAGCGCCGCATTTCCCGCATTGTGTTGATTGCGGAATTTGCCGCGATCTGCGTGCTGTGCGCGACCATCTTTTTTACTAACGTATTTTTGACGGATAGCGCCATCAATACGTTCGTGCGCGGACTATTCCAAGGCAACGCGTCGAATGCGGATGCACGCGGGTACGGGGAGTTTACCCTTTCTTCCGTCGTCAACGAATACGTAGATGCGGAAATCGCCGTTTCCGATACGGGCGTCCTCTCCTTTACGGCAGAATGCAGCGTTTATCCCCCTTGCGAAGGGGAAATCGTATCCGTCAACGGCACGGCGGAAACGGGGTATACCGTAGAATTAAAACACTCCGACTCCTTTTCGACCATTATGAGCGGGCTGGATACCGTGTACGCGGCGGAAGGGGATGTGGTAAAGGGAAATTTACCCGTTGCGTTTACGGACGGCGAAGGGGAAGTGCGCGTGATGTTCTATTCGGACGGAACCCTGCTCAACTGTTATACGGTGGACGGTGAAAACGGACTTTCGTGGAGTTAACAAAAAAGGGGGGATGCGGCTTTCAATCCATCCTCTCTTTTTGCTCGTCGGCATTGCTTCCGCATTTACGGGGGATTTATTCGCTTTTTTGACGGCGACGATTGCCGCCCTTCAACATGAGTGTGCGCATGCGTTTGTGGCAAGACGCATGGGGTATTCCCTTGAAAAAATCGTCCTGATGCCGTACGGGGCGGTCGTGTGCGGGGACGTTTCGGGCATGAATGCAAGACAAGAACTGTCCGTGCTTGCGGCAGGACCGCTGTGCAACGCGGGAACGGCGCTTTGCTTTATCGCGCTTTGGTGGCTATATCCGCAAACGTATGCGTATACGGATACCGCGGCTTACCTCTCCCTTTCGCTTGCACTTGTAAACCTCTTGCCCGCGCTTCCGCTCGACGGGGGGAGAATGCTCTTCGTGCTTCTCCGTCCCTTGGGGGAAAAGCGCGCAACGGGAATCTGCCGTGCGGTAACGCTGGTTATCTCCGTGCTTATCATAACGTTTTTCGTCCTTTCCGCAATCGACGGCAAGGCGCAGTGGAGCGCGTTGGCGTTTGGCTGTCTGCTCGTCGCGGGGGCGTTTGGAAAAGAGCGGTATTCCCGTCTCCGCTTTTGCGGGGGACGCAGTTTTGTGCGCGGAGTAGAAGAAAAACGCATCGCCATTTCCGCCGAACAAACGGTAGGGTATGCCCTTCGCTTTTTGCGGGAAGACCGATACGTCGTGTTCGTTCTTTTCCGCGAAGAGGAGTTTTGCGGAGAACTTCCCGAAGAAGATCTCATGAAAGCGGTGGACGGCGGCGACTGGACGCAATCACTTGGAAATTGTTTGCAATCAGGGAATAATTTTTGAAAAAGCCCCTTGAAAAGGCGGGCGGATTGTGCTAAAATAAATACGTTGAGAACATTGTCGGGCATGAAAAAATTAGGGTAGACGAACGAATGAAGAAAGAATGGTTTTTCGATCGCTTTTGCGGCGAACAACTCGTCGTATATGCGGAAGACGGGAAAATTATCGAGGTTGGCGTTGAAAGTGAAAAGGACGGCGACCTCTTGGGAAATATTTATAAAGGAAGAGTATCAAACGTCGTTGCGGGAATGCAGGCGGCGTTTATCTCTTGCGGATTAGAGCGCAACTGCTATCTTCCGCTCGACGAAAATGCGTTTTCCCAGTTTTCCAAGTATGACGGGGAGAGCGGGAGCAAAGGAACGCTTTCTCTTCAAGAAGGGGATGAAATTTTAGTTCAGGTGGAAAAACTTCCGCGCGGAACAAAGGGAGCAAAGGTAACGACCGCCCTTTCTTTCGTCGGAAAAACGCTCATTTATCTCCCTAAAACGGAGTTTCTCGGCATTTCAAGAAAGATTGTAGAAGAAGGGGAGCGCGCGCGTCTTTTGCAAGACGTCGACCGTCTCCGAAAGGAAGGGGAAGGGTTTATCGTGCGAACGGCGGCGGCAAGCGCGACCAAACGCACGTTAAAGATGGAAGCGGAATACTTGCGCAAAGTATACTGTTCCGTGTTGGAAGACGCAAAGGATGCGCCCGTCGGGGCGTTGCTGTATCGCGATTTAGACCTTCCTGTAAAAGTCATGCGGGATAGCCTTGGCGACGACGTCAATCATATCTACGTCGGAGATCGGGAGTTGTATGAAAAACTCAAAACGCTTACCCGCCTCCGCCGCGACGTCGGAGAAAAGAAAATCAGTCTTTGCCCAAACGACCGCAGCATGTTCGACCGTTTCGGTTTGGACGAGCAAATTCTCGCGCTTGCATCTCCGCGCGTAAAAATGGAGAAAGGCGCGTATCTCGTCATCAACCGTACGGAAGCGATGACGGTCATCGACGTCAATACGGGCAAATTTACGGGGGATTCCGATTTGGAGAGCACCGTATACGAAACGAATTTGCTTGCCGCGCGGGAAATTGCACTCCAAGTGCGCCTGCGGAATATCAGCGGAATTATTGCCGTAGATTTTATTGACATGACACAGGAAGAACATCGCACGGCGGTAACCGAAGAATTGCAAAAATGGCTTTTGCAAGACCGCGCAAAGTGTCGCGTGCAACCCATGACCGACCTGTGCGTTACGTTATTTACGCGCAAGCGCACAAACAACGAGTTGCTTTCCTTCCTGTTAAAGCCGTGCCCGCATTGTACGCGAGAAGGATACGTGCTTTCCGACAACTATATGGCGATGCGCATTCGCACGGATATTTTGAATTGTTTCGGGAGCGGATACAACGCGGTAATTATTGAACTCAACCGTTCGCTCATGGAATATATTTTGAAAAACAAAATCTTTTCTATCGAAATGAACAACGCTTGGAAGGACAAGCGGGTGTATTTGATTCCGCATACGACCTTCCATGAGGAGCAATACACGGTTCGCGGGGACAATTCGCAAGTGTTAACGCTTCCGGACAACGCACAAATCTTGTATTAAAAAAGAACGTTTTTTAGCAGTTGAACGCCCTCCGTGCAATCGCACGGAGGGCGCGTCAGTTTGTTTGGAAATGAAAAGGACAAGAAAAAAGGGGAGAAATAACCTAAATCATGCGCCGTCCGATAAAGAGGGTGCGCAATAAAGAAAAGCCTCCCCCCCGTATATTCTCGCGGAGGGGATATTTGAATTTTACGTCGTACGATAAAGAGGGTGCGAAATTAAAACCTGCACTTTCACGGGGGACTTTCACGTGGCGCGTTCAGATGAGAGCAATTTACCCGGATAGAAAAGAAAGGTTTCGAAGCGCGATACGTGCAACTTGAACGAAATTGCGTTTATAAGAGAAAACTCCATACCCCGATAAAGGGGGCGAAAAATAAAGAAAAAAATCACAAACCCTCCGCGCAACCGCACGGAGGGCATATTTTTCGTATTCAGTTTGATTGTCGGGCATTTGCCTCAACGTTCGCGACAACTTCCACCCCGTCGTCCTTCTTCAAAAACTTCTTCGTCCGTTTCAGTTCGCTCGAACCCTTCCTTTCGGTATGCGCAGTCCCTCCATTAAGGCACGCTTTCGCCGTCGCGTTCGTCAAAGTTTTCTCTAAATTTCTTCAGCACTTCCGTTGTTCGAAGTCGTGGCTTTCTCGACCTTTCTATGTTCGGTTTTCCCGTTGCGGGAACGTTACGTTTCCCCGCGAAAACAAATTGTCGAATTTAATTTTTAGCCCCTTTCATAAAGCAGTACATTGGACTTTCCTCCTATTAATTAAGTTTTAAGCCCTGAAAAGAAATGATTTTTAACATATCGTAGTACCTCCTTCGATATGGATTTTTGGAGACGTTCTCCACCTTCGCCGGTCTCCCTATGATTGCAAACTTTCCTGTCTGCCTTCTTTCCGTTGCCCTGAAAAATGTTTGATTAGTTCATCGGAGTTCTCCTAATGTGTAATTCAATAACATTTCGCGAAAGTTATTTTCATTTCTTGGCTTTATTATAGCATAGATTTTCAATCTGTCAAGGGGTTTTTGAAAATTTTTTTGAAATTTTTTTTGGGCTCATTCAAACGTCTTTACGGTTACCTGTATTTGCGGGCGAACGGAGGAGAGAAAACCCTCCTTTTCTTCCTCGTATTTTTGCAAGGAAGACCGATACAGTTGTCGCAACAAAAAGAACAAATCGCAACCCTTTTGCGTACTGTTTTCCCAAAGGGAAACAAGGGAAGCGGCAAGGGTGGATTCCGCCTCTTTGACGACGCGCTCATCCACGGTGCCGGAGGCAACGTCCAACGATGAGGAGGGGGTATTTTTGCTATACAGGCGCACGCTCACTTGCGCGCGAAGGAGCGCCGTCGCCTCATCTTTGAGTACGAGCGAGGATTCGCCGTCGTTTTTAAGGACGGAAAGAGAATAGGTAACGCCGTCTAAACGTACGGGAAACGTTCCCGCAAAGACCTTTCCCCGCAAAAGGTTATAGGCAAACGTTTGCTCGGGCGAAAGCACGGAAACGAGCGCGCCGTCTGCAAAGAGGGCGGTTTGATCGGCAACGTAAACGACGTTTTGCTTCTTTTCTTTGGAATTTGCGCCCTCTTGCGAACTTGCTTGTGCGGACACGTCGTTGTCGGAGGGAAGCGTTTGAATCATAGGCATATAACCGCTATGCGAAACGCCGTAATACCCGATAGAAAATTCTTTGAGCGTCGTCGTTACCACCTTTCCCGCCTTTTGCGCCGCATCCGAAAAGAGTTTAGAAAGGGCGAAGGAAGAGGTATCGTCGATTGCGCTTTTTTGCGTGAGAAGGTCTTTTGCGGTGCCTTGGCAAACGGCAAGGTTGCAACTGTCGGGAACGTATTCGTTTCGGAGAAAAAAATCGAGAGCGGAAAAGACGTTCTCCCGTGCGAGTTCTTCGCCAAACAAAACGAGGTCGCAAAAGATAAATTTCGGAACCCAACCCGTTTGGGCGTAAAGGTCGGAAAGACACTCCGAAACGGTTGCGCCCGTTCCGTCAAGATTTACGCTTCCCGACTGAAAAGAGGAGCCGCTGCCTTGCGGAACGGCAATTTGTGCGGTAAGGCGCAGTCCTTCTTCCTCTTTGTCGACGCCCGCGGCAAGAATGATCGCCGTCTTTTGTATGTCGACGAGTCCGAAGTCGTTGGAGAAAAACGCAAACGCCAAGAAGGCGAAAAGGAGTGCATAAAGCCTTAAAGGAAGGCGGGTAAGAAAGTTAGATCTTTTTTTCATGCGACCTCCTTAATAAAAAACACGCGCATGGGAGAAGCCCTGAAAAGAGAGGAAAAATCCAAAAGAGAGGTCCCGTGATCGCGTCCCGCACCGTTCCAAAGGACGATGTGAATAAAACGGACAGTAGGAGCATGACCGCGCTTACGGTACATGCGTACAGGGCAGGTACGCCCCGATGCGAAAACGTTTCTCGAAAACACGATACGCATGCGCGCATCGGAATTACGGTATAAAACGCCATGGTGAGGGAGAGGAGAAAGATGAACAGATAGTCGATTCTCCCCAAAACGGTAATGCCCGAAAAATACTTGGAAATTTTTGCAAACGCAAACGTTTGGAAAATCGCGCTGTCGGAAAAGGACGCATAAAAAACCGCAAGGAAAAAAAGGACGGCGCAGCCGCCGAGAAAATAGCAAAGGGCGGATTTCCAAGCAAGTCCTTTTTCGTATTTGAATTTTCCGATGAACGTAAGCAAGAGCGCGCCGTCGAAAAACCAACTTGACGACGAGGTCGTCGCGCGGAAAATTCCGCTTGCTCCTGATGCGCCGACGGGCAAGAGTGCTAAAAAGTCCGCCTCTCCCACCGAAAAGATCATGAGCCCCAAAAAACCGACGAGGGTAACGGGCATGAGTAAATCCCACGTTCTGCCGTATGCGGAAAGGGGTTTGGAGAGGAGATAAGCGGAAAAGAGAAAAAAGGGAAGAAAGGAAAGAAGGGAAGGAAGCGTATCGTAAAACACGCTTTGCACGAGCAATTTTTGTTCGAGTACGGGCAGAAGTGCCGAAAAGAAGAAAAAAAGCCCCAAGATCGCGCAACAAATTTTTCCTCCGACGTCGCCAAACGTTGCGCGCAGCATTTCAAAGAGCGTTTGATTGCGCCTTGAAAGCAGCATGACGAGAAACACGACGCCCGTTTGCAAGGCGTAGTGAATGAGCGCGGGGAACAGCAAATCGTTTTTTGCGTAAAAGACGAGTTGCGACGGCATCAAGACGATTTTTCCGACAGGGGCGACAAAAGCAAGAAAAAAAAGCAGTTGGCGCGGTGAAATTTTAGACATAATACCTCCAAAAGATTCTTAAAGCAGCGTGCTATTCCCCTTTTTTGGCGCGCCGACGGTTTTTACTTTTGAGCGAGCGCGGGCGCATGGCAAGAGCGTCGAAGTGATACCGAACGAGGGAGTCGTACAAATCGCTCTTCACAACAGGGGAGAAGGGGGCGAGTACGGGAGTGCCGAAACTTTCCGTCGCGGTCAAATAAAAGAGAATGAACGCCGTAAACAGAATAATGCCGTACGGGCCGACGCTTCCTGCGACGAGGAGCATACAAAGGCGCAAGACGGACGTTACTTCGATGAGGTTTGGAACGGCGTACAGTCCGATCCCGCTAAATGCGATGATGATAATTGCGGGGGTGGAAACAAACCCCGCGGAGACCGCCGTTTCTCCCAAGACGAGCGCCCCCACGACGGAAAGCGCCATGCCGACGTATTTCGGCATTCGGATGCTCGCTTCGTTTAAGACTTCCAAAACGAGCAGTACGAGGAGCATTTCAAGCGAAGGGGATAGGGGAATGTGGCGGATGCTCCCCGCGATGGTGAGGAGCAGTTTTACGGGAATGAGTTGCAACTTAAACAGTTGTGCCGCAATGTAAAAGGCGGGGGCATAGATCGCCACGATGAGCGCAAAAACGCGCAAGATGCGTACCATGGTCGCCCGATAAGAGGGAACGAAGTAATCTTCCGCCGATTGAAAATCCTCGACGAGAAGATAGGGTACGGTGAGGGCAACGGGGGATCCGTCTACTAAAATTCCCACCCTCCCTTCCGCGATTTTCGCGCAAAAAATGTCCGGTTTTTCCGTTGTCCCTACCTGTTTTACGAGGGAACGGGGACGCTCGGAAAGGAAACGCGTTAAATAAGAGGAGTCGGGAAGAACGTCGACGTTTATTTTTTTCAGTTTTGCTTTGACTTGTTCCACCGTCTTTCGATCGGCGATTCCGTCCAAATAAAAAATACAAACGGACGCGTTAGACCGCGTTCCGACGCTAAGCGTTTCCACTTTCAAATCGGGCGTTTTTAACCGCCGTCTTACGAGGGACGCGTTGATTTTTACGTCCTCGATAAATCCTTCGCGCGGGCCTTTCAACGCGATATCCGTCGGCGGTTCCGCAACGGCGCGCACGAATACCTTTTTCGTCCCCGCGACGATCGCCTCGTCCCCGCCTTCAAACAAAATCGCGCTGTTTCCCGCAAGAATTTCCTCGACGAGGACGGAAAATTCTTTCGTACTCTTTAACTCGGGCGCGGTTAATCGGGCGGAAAGAGCGGTTGCGTTTCCTTCTCCCCGATAGCAAAGGAGGGGGCGTACGACTTGTTCGCCCAAAACGGCTTTATCCGTCAAAGGATCTAAATAGACGACGGTAAACGCGATGCCGTTTTCCGTCGCGTACGTTGTAAAGAGGACGTCCTCCAAAGGGAGCAGTTGTTTCAAAGCGTTTACGTCCCGTTCGCGGTTGCCGACGATTTCTTTCATAGAAAGAGTATTTGTGTTTGCGGGCGAAATATACAAAAGAATTTTTTTGCATTTTCCCTTTACGGGTTGACGAATAGGGCAAGAATGGGTATAATAAGGAAAACACGGTTTTGAGGTGAAATATGGACGAACAAAGAAACGAAGAGGGGTTGTCCCTCGGGGAAATCTTTCGCGTGATATTCAAAAAAATATGGTGGGTGGTAGGGATTACCTGTTCCGTTGCGCTCGCGACGGTGCTTGTAATCGTGTTGCTCGTGAACAATTTGAGCAGTCAATATCGCTTGGATTACACGTTGGAATTCCCCGGATATGAAAATATGCGTTATCCCGACGGGACGAGTTATCGCTATCAACGCGTCGTTTCGTTGGATGAGTTAGAACGGGTAAAGGGGACGGACGAGGAGTTTTCTGCCATCGACGTGGAAAAGATGTATCAGAAAAACGACATTTCCATTACCGTCGATACGGAAAACACGGACAAAACGTACGGAATATATACGCTTACCGTCAAGGCGGGTTATTTTGCCAACGAGGACGTTGCAACCCGTTTCCTCGTTGCGCTTGCGTCGACGCCAATCGACTATATCAATGACGTCGTGCAAAACGCGGATTACGGATTTTATTTGCAATCGTACCAAAACGCAACGACGTACGAAGAAAAAATCTTCCATCTTGCAAATCAAAGAAAGTATCTTGTCAACAAATATGCAGAACTCATGTTAACGTACGGGGAATCGTACCGATACGAAGACAAGACGTTGAGCGCATACGTCGGCGAGGTAACGCAACAGTTTAGCGAGGCGACGGAACAGATGCTTTCCGATGAACTCAAAACGAACGGATATGTGTACGACAAACAGTCGTACCGTTCGGAAGCGTCGGTTAAAATTGCGGCAAACAACGTAAAAATTGCGGAAAACGAAGCGGTTATCGACGCGCTCGAATCGCTTACGTCCGTAAGTGAAGCGCAGGCAAAGCGCATCGTTACGCTGACGGAAGAGAATGCTCTTTTGGAACGCGAAAACGCAGAAATCGAGCAAACGCTCTTAAAACTCGACGAAGAGGACGGGGCGTATTCCGAAGGCAACGAGGGATTTTCCGCCCGCCTTCAAGGGTATCACGAAGCGCTTACCCGTTTGACGGACGTCTACAAGGCGGTTTGCAGTTTCATTTACGAAACGGAATCGGACGTTCGTTTCGATCAATACACGGCGGACACGCAGGGCGCGGTAAGCCTTGTCGTCGCGGTTGTGTTGGGGATCGCGTTGGGATTTGTCGTCGCATGCGTTGTCGTCGGCGGAAAAGAACTTCCCAAATATACAAAGGCGAAGAAGGAAAAAGCGAGCGAACAAGCGTAAATGTATTACACGTATATCGCCGAATGTGCGGACGGAACCCTCTACACGGGGTTCACGAACGATTTGAATAAACGCTTAAAGGCACATAACGACGGTCGGGGCGCGAAGTACACGAAATCGCGCTTACCCGTCGTTTTCGTGTATACGGAGTGCTTTGAAACGGAACACGAAGCGAGAAGCCGAGAATGGCACGTGAAACAACTTTCCAGAAAGGAAAAGTTGCGTTTAATCGAAAATAAATTGCCCGACACGGGCACAAAGGGAGAACACGTATGAAAAAAGGGGTTAAAATTGCACTCATTTCCGTGGGGGGATTTTTCGTCGCGCTCGGAGTATTTTTGGTAATTTGGTTTTGCGGGGCGAGTTATCCGCACTTCGATGAAATTGCAAGGGAAGAATTTACCATTCCCGGCATGGATGAAAAGGGGGTTCCGCAGGGACTTACCGCGTTGCCCGAAAACGAGGAGGGGTACGATTTTGCCATGAGTTGTTATATGGCGGACGACAGTCCTTCCCGTATTTATCTCATCGATGCCGATACGGATACGAGTAAGTACATCACCGTAACCAAAAACGGTAAGGCGGACACTTCGCACTTTGGCGGGGTGGCGTGCTCGGAGAACTACTTAATGGCGACGAGCGGGAAAAATATCTTGCGGATTTCCCTTTCCGACGCGCTCTCCGCGGAAAACGGAGAGAGGATCGAAATTACCGATTCGTTTAACACGGGGTTGCGCGCGTCCTTTTGCTATTACGACAGCGGAAAACTGTACGCGGGCGAATTTTACGACAAGGGAAAATACGATACGCCCGAAGAACATCACGTAACGGTGGCAAACGGAGAAGTCAACCACGGGTTCGTCTACGTGTTCGATTGCGACGAAGAAGCGGAAGGGGGCGTCGTTGACGCGATCCCCGATCAAATTATTTCCATTCGCGATAAGGTGCAAGGGTTTGCAATTTACGAGGACGGAATCGTCCTTTCTACGTCGTACGGGTTGACCGATTCGCGTATTTTCTGCTATCCAAACGTCTTAAAGGAAGAGGCGGACGACACCTTTACGTTGGATGGAGAGGAGATTCCCTTCTACGTTTTGGATACGGACAATTTGCGAAAGGAGATCGTCGGCCCGAGTATGTCGGAAGAGCCTTGCGTAAAGGACGGAAGACTGTACCTCGTCTTCGAATCGAAATGCGTCAAATACAAATACTTTAACCGCGTGCGCATGGAGAATGCAATTTCCATCGCATTAGAGGATTTGGATTGATATGAAAAAAATATTACTCATCGCGACGGGGGGGACGATTGCCTCGGAAAACACCGAACACGGGTTATCGCCCGTCCTTTCGGCGGAAAAACTTCTTTCGTTCGTTCCTGAAATTGCGGAAAAATGCGAGGTAGAAACGGTTTGCCCGTTCACCCTCGACAGTACCAACGTCTATCATCGGCACTGGTTGGAAATTGCCCGTATCATTGAAGAGCGGTATCAAGCATTCGACGGATTTGTCATCACGCACGGAACGGATACGATGGCGTATACGGCGGCGGCACTTTCTTATTTGGTGCAAAACAGCAAAAAACCGATTGTATTGACGGGATCGCAACGGTCTGTTTCCCTGCGGGATACGGACGCGCGCAGCAATCTTGCCGACGCGTTTTCCTATTGTGTGGACGAAAACGCGCACGGGGTAAAGGTGGTGTTCGACGGAAAAATCATTCTCGGAACGCGGGCAAAAAAGACGCGGACGAGGAGTTACAACGCTTTTTCGAGTGTGGATTTTCCCGAAATCGGGATCGTGCGGGACGGAGTCCCCGTCTATTATATCGAAGAAAAAACGCCGAAAAATCCCCTCGTCTTTTCCCACGGGCTGAATGCGAACGTGTTCGTTTTGAAAATGGTTCCCGGAATGAGCCCGCATATTTTCCGCTACCTTTCCGAGCACTACGACGGGGTAATCGTCGAGTCGTTCGGCTCTGGCGGACTGCCCATGTACGAGAACGACGAATTTTTTTCTTGTTTGAGCGAGTTTACAAAAAAGGGAAAAACGGTCGTCGTCGGCACACAGGTAGAGCGAGAGGGAAGCGCGCTCGATAAGTACGAGGTGGGAAAACGGCTCGTTGGCATCGACGGCGTGGTGGAAGCGCGCAACATGACGCTTGAGGCGACGGTTGCAAAACTCATGTGGGTACTTCATTGCGCTCCCACGCGCAAAGAGGCGATCGAACTGTTCCAAACTCCCGTCGCAAAAGACATCATCTAAAAGAAACCGCACGGCATTCATGCCGTGCGGTTTTGGTATTGTAACGGTTGCCTTACGGCGTTAACCCGTTCGTTTTTTTGTAAGAGAAAGGAGAGAGCGGTTGTCCTCTTGCGCTTTGAAGTAGGAAAAGACGTGCGTGTGGGGATCGCCCTTTTGCCGCAAGTAACAGGTGCGCGTTGTAAAGTCCAAACAGCACGAATAGAGCGTTTCTTGAAAGGCGCCACGCTCGGTTATCACGGCACCGCTTACGGGGGACACGGAAGATAAAATATCAAAAAACTGCGCTACGGATTGCTTTTTTTCCGTCATTTTTGGAGAAAGCGCGCGTAAAATTGCGGCACGGAGAAAGCGGGAGGGGGAAGAAAAATCGCCCGAGAAAGACGGCTCGACCCTTCCGTTTTGCATCGGCGCAAGAAAGAGAGGGGCTTGCGCTTGTGCGGATTTGATCTGTTCGGGGAAGGGAGGATTGTTTGCAAGCACGCCGTAAGGATTGTCGTAGACGAATGCGCCCTCGTTTGTCCTTTCAAATACGATTGACGAGGATGCGTCCGCCACGTGCCAGTGGAGGGGCGTGAGGGCAATCGATTGCGAAAAGGGGAGATGGACGAGGTTGGTGGATTTTAGAAGTCGCTTTGCCTCGTCGCACGTCGCGCACTGCGCAAGGACCCAAGGAATCAATTCAAACGGAGAAACGTTGTGCTTGCCCACGTCGCAATTTTGCGCATAGCAAGCGTTTTGGGGAAAGTTTAGCCCCGCCATGCCCAGTCCCTTTTCGTTGACGGCGTCCGCATAGAGGGGATAGCCGTTTACAACGGTTGCCATTCCAAAAAATGAGTAGTGATGCAAAAAATTACCCGCTTTGCGGAAGGAAAGGGGGAAATTTCTCGGAGTAAGCGTCGGTTGCGCGGGGAAAGGGACGTCTAAATCAAGGTTGCGTCCAAACAGATGTGGAGAACCAAAAGAAAGCGAAGTGCACATAAAAACAGTATGGTTGTTTTTGAAAAAAAGTTGTAAGAGAAGAGAAAAGCCTAAAAAATGTGTTGATGAAAAATTGTACGCGTTAACACAATGCCCCGCACAAAATTTTGTGCGGGGCGCTTATTTTAGAACGTTTTTACGGAGGGATGGTCGTAATCACGAGAAAATAAAACCCCGACTGCGAGTTTCGTGGGCAAGCGGGGTGTACAATTCGATTAAAATATAAAGCAGTAGCAAAAAAAGCGTTAGATTACGGCAGGGGGGGGGTACTTTGTTTGCGTAAACGGTAAGCGCGCGGAGAGGAGCCCGTCTTTTGTTTGAAGATGTTCGAAAAGTAATATTCGTCCGCAAATCCAAGCCGTTCGGCGATTTCGTGTACCCGCATAGGCGTAGAGGAGAGCAACCGTTTTGCGACGGAAACCTTTTTTTCGAGTAAATAATGATAGGGCGTTGCGCCGAAATACTTTTTAAATTCCCGCGTCATTTGCGATTTGGAAACGTTGAGTTCCTTCGTCAATTCCTCTACCGTTACTTTTCGGTAAATTGCCATATCGAGGGCGTCTTTTACCAAAATGGCTACGTGCGAGGCGCGGGCGTTTTCTTTCGACCGCTTTGCGAGCGTCGTAACGAGGCGGAATAAGATATCGGAAATCTTCAAAAACACGACGTCGTTATCCGAACTTTCCTGCGCGACGGCGAGGAGTTCTTCAAAGAGGGGACGGCATCCCGAGTTGGGGAAAACGACTTGATCGCTTAACCCGTAAGCGGCAAAAATATCGGCAAAAATCCCGCTGAAAAAGTTGATCCAAATTTTTTCGTACGGGCGCTTTTCGTCCGCGCCGTATTTGTGCTTTGTCCCCGGTTGTAAAATATAGACGCAATCATCAGAAACGGAATAGGTGCGATCGTTTTGATGGATATACCCTTCGCCGCGGCAAACGTATTCCACAATAAAGTAGTCGGCGTGCTTGCGTTCGATAAAGTACTTTTTGTCAGGGTGGGTGATGCCGATCGTTTCCACGCGCAAAGGGTACTCTTTTGCGGGATCGTAAGTAAAGTATAAAATCTCCTCACGGGAAATGCTCCCGTAACGGATATTTTCTTTCGGATCGACCACTTTTTTGTATTGATATTGTTGCATAATCGCAAATAATCCCCTTGAAAAACGTAGAATATGCGACGAATCCTCATTCCGCTTTTGATTTTCTCGCATTGTTTCCCGCCATGACGATATTATAATATAATCAACGGAAATTGTCAATGAGGGATTTTGCTGTTTTTCCCTAAAAAATCGGCGAGGATATCGGAGGAATTTGCATGAATAAAAAATTGATCGGATGTTTTACCGCACTCAGCGCGCTTTGCATGGCGAGCGGCATTTTTGTCGGCTGCGCAGGGGACGACCCTATTATCCCGCCCCCGAGCGGAGGGGATAATCCGCTCCCTGAAGAACCGCCTCAAGTGGAGGTGGAAATTGAAGAGTCGAAAGGGGAACTTTCGGAAATCACCGTCGGGAGCGTTCGCGTACAACTTTTGTCCGATACGCTCGTCCGCATTGAAAACGAAGGCCCCAAAGGATTTGAGGATAGGGCAAGTTACGTCGTAAACAACCGCTACGACTGGAACAAGACGGAATATACGCTTTCGCAAGAAAACGGAAACGTCTCCATTCAAACGGCGCAATATACGGTCGTCATTCCCTACGAAGGGCAGGCGGAAGATACGTACGTAACGGACGAAACGGGCGAAGTGCTTTGGCGGTATTCGGACGCAGGCGAAACGGGAACGAACGTCTATCTTCCCAGCCCGTCCGACGCGTTGAAGAGTTGGTACTTTACCGACAGTCCCCGCGTCATTCCCTCGCCGTACGGATATTCGGACGTCGCAGGGCCTGCATTGCAGGGTTGGGACTTCGGCAACAACGCGACGGACGCGTTCGTATTTTTGCCGCAAGGGGATTATCATCAGTTTTGCCTTGATTATACCGCTTTGACGGGGGAATCGGAAATGGTTACCCTGCAAATGCTCGGTTTTTGGGATTCGCGTTGGTATGCATACAGTTCGGAAACGGCATTGCAACAAATTCGCGATTATACGGAGAAAGGGTATAGCATCGACGTTCTCGTCATCGATACCGACTGGCGGGATGCAAGTTCGGGCGTCGGATACGAGATCAACACGCAACTTTTCCCCGATATGGCGGAATTTTTGGAAGATTGCCACGACCTCGGCGTGAACGTCGTATTCAACGACCACCCCGAGCCTGCGACCAAAGGCAACGGTCTTGACAAGGACGAGGTTGCTTTCCGTAACGAAAAATTGACGCTCCTCCTTTCGCTGGGACTTGACTATTGGTGGTACGACAGAAACTGGCACGTTGCGCTCAATTCGTTTAGCCCCGACGTATCCGTTTTCGCGTTCGGTATGTACGCATATCAATGGATCACGAACGATTATTTAGAAAGCATTGCCGACCTCAACGAGTATGCGGAACGTGCGCTCATCATGGGCAACGTCGACGGGTGCTTGCACGGAAAATGGAATTACGCGTCCGACCTTTCGGCGCACCGCTACTCCATTCAATGGACGGGGGACATCGGCGCGGATACGGCGGCGCTCAGTCAAGAAATTTATGCGTCCGTCTTCGGCGGGGCGGAAGTAGGGCTTCCGTACATGTCGTCGGATATCGGCGGGCATACGCAGCCGGTTACCGATACCATGTACACCCGTTGGATTCAATACGGCGCACTTTCGACCATTTGCCGCGTGCACTGTACGCATGCCGATTATATCGGGCAAGTGGGAAGAATGCCTTGGCTGTACGGTGAAACGGCGGAAGAAGTTACGCATACCTATCTCGATATGCGTTACCGCTTACTTCCTCTTTACTATTATCTCGCACACGAAAACTACGAAACGGGACTCCCCGTCATGCGTCGGTTGGATATCGAATATCCCGACTATATCGAGTCGCAACGCAACGACGAATACCTTCTCGGCGATTACGTACTCGTTGCCCCGCTCACGGAGGGAACGCCCAACTTCCCCGTTGTGGAAAGTCGGCTCACGCACGAAGACGGCACGTCGAGCGCTCCCGGGTTAAAAGCGCAATATTATGCAAGCAGCGACTGGACGGGCACGCCGACGGAAAAAATCGACCGCAATATCGGATTCGACTGGGGTACGGGCGGACCGAGCGGGTTCGGCGCGGACAATTTCTCCATCCGTTGGACGGGAAACATTACCATCGGCGATAGACCTGCGGCACTCAGTTTCTTTGCGGACGACGCGGTGCTCGTCTATTTGGACGGCGAACTCGTCATCGACGGTTCGGACGTTTACGACAATTATTTGTCCACCGACGTCCTTCAAGCGAACAGAACGTACGAATTAGAAGTCAAATACGCCGAATTCGGCGGAAACGCGCACGTCTATATGTATTACGTAGAACAGACGTCGCAAACGAACTATAAAAACGAACGCACGGTATTTATTCCCGACGGCACGTGGATCGACGTTTGGTCGGGCGATCGGTTTGTAGGTCCCAACACCTATACCGTATCGCACGGGATTAAAACTTCTCCCATCTTCGTCCGCGAAGGATCGCTCATCGCGCTTGCACCCAACATGGTCAACACGAGCGAGAAAGATTGGAGCGAACTTGCGCTTGAAATTTATCCTTCCGCAAACTACGGGGCAAATATCACCTTGTACGAAGACGACGTAACCACCGTCGCGTACAAGGATGGAAAATTCCGCACGACGGATATTTCGATGACGTTTGACGCGTCGAAGAAGACGCTCACCGTTACCATCGACGGGGCGAAAGGGACGTTTGAAGGCGCGCGTGCGTTTGAGGACAGAATGTGGAATCTCCGCTTGCACCTCAATTCCGAATGGGGAGAACCGACGAAGGTTAAACTCAACGGAAAGTTGACGAGCGGGAGCATTATCGCACAATCGGACGACGCAAAGCCGTTTGCATTTACGGGCGCGGCGCTCGATTCCGACTTATATCTTCTTTCCTTTGAAGGAAAGGTTGCAGACAGTTACGTCGTAGAATTCTCCTTTGCGGAAGTAACCGAAACGGAACGCAACGAAGCGTACGACGACACGGCGGTTCCGTTTGAACTCAAATTTGAAGAGGCGGGCTCTTCCGTCGACCTCGCTGCAAACGGCAGCATCGACTGGATCTCCTTCGGCGAAGACAACGAAAGTTTGTACCTGCAAAAAGAGGGCGGAAGCGTATTCTCCTTCCCCACCTCTTACGATACGGCATGGCGCTCCAACGATAACTTCCTCATGAAGTATTTGGACGGCGGCGTTACCGCGATGGGCGGGATCTCCTCGCAAAAGGATTTTGCAATGGAAATCGCAACGGCGGACACTCCCGCGTTCTACGTTTTCTACGTCGGCGGAAACAAATGCACGGTAAAATTTACCGTCCGCGACCGTGCGGGCAACGTGCAAACGGTTACCTTTGGGAACATTGAAGATTCGTTCATGCAACGGGTTGTCATCGAATGCACGCAACCTGTAGAAAGTTCTCTCTATATCACCTATTCCGTCCGCGCGAGCGAACCGAACGGCACGGGCACTTATACCTCGTTGAGTATGCTTTGCGCATACGCGGGCGTGGAAGTTCCCGAGGTTTCGGACGGCGAGGACGTAAACGTAACGGCGAGCGTCGAATCTTCCGTATTCCCTCCTTCCAAGGTGAACTTGTCCGAGGCGGGCGCGGCGTTTGACGAAGCGACGATGGACTGGTGGCACTTCTCCGAACTCGATGGCGCGCGCGTTGTACAGCGCATGAAAGGAACGGCGATCGAAAACGTAATTTTCCGCGAACAAAGAGCATTCTACGATTACGCGGCGCAAATTTCTTATTACGACGGCTTGGAAAACGGCGCGCATACCGGCTCGACGAACGGAACTTGCTCCTCAGGTTCGATTACCGTAAACGTTACGGTAACGCCCGACGTCAAACATATCGTTTTATATACGGGTGCATGGCGCGCGACCAACACGGTTGACGTGTACACGCAAGCGGGAACGCTTCTTGCAAGAAACGATTCCTTTACGGCGGGCGAATCTTCCGCACCCCGTGCCGTAACGGTTGCGGTCGACGCGGAAGAGGAAGCAAAACTCATCATCATCATCCGTTCGACGAACGAAGGAAGCGGCGGCAACGTTTCTCTTGCGGGGATTGCGGTAACGGGAACGTATTCAGAAGATGCGGCGGTTACCCTTTCGTACGAAGGAAAAACGGCGGCAACGGGCGACGTCGATATCTCCTTGAATGCGATCGACTGGAAACACCTCGGCGCAAGCGCGGAAAAGACGGGCGCGGACAATATCGTTTCTTTGCAAACGAGCGGTTGGACGACCGGGTTTAACGACTATCCCGCAACCCTTTCTTACACGGATACGGCGGGCAGCGACAGCGGACTTACCTCGGGCATCGCGGGCGACTACATTCGTTTTAACGTAGCGGTTGACGAAAACACGTCGGCGCTTCGGCTGTATGCGGGCGTGTACGACGCGACGGCAAATATCGCCATCCTCGACTCCTCGGGCAGAATGCTTTACGCGGGTGCTCTTCATACGGCAACGGGTACGTTCGATTGCTTCTTCTTCGACTTTGCCATTGAGGCGGAAGGGGAAGAAACGATCACCGTCGTCTATTCCAAGGGCGGTTCGGGAAGCGGCAATGCGGGAATTTCCGCAATCGTATTACAATAAGGCAAAATCGGTTTAACCGAAAATAAAATAAGGGGTATGTTATGAAAAACGTATTTAAGAAAACGGCAACCATGTTACTTGCCATGACGATGCTCATCGGCACGACGGCTTGCGGCGAAGAACCTGAGCCTACGCCCGGTCCCGGTCCCGACGGACCTCCCGTAGAGCAGGGAACGACGTATGCACTCAACGTAACGAGCGTTTCTCTTGAAGAGGGAGAAACCAAGCAACTCACCGTAACCGCAACGCCCGAAGAAGAATTCGAAGCGACGTATGCGTCCTCTGCGGAAGCAGTTGCAACCGTATCCGAAAGCGGACTTATCACCGCGGTTTCCGCAGGCACGGCGACGATCACCGTAACCATCGGCGAAGAAACGCTCACCTGCGCGGTTACCGTTACGGCGGCGCCCATCGAATACAGTTACGCACTCAACGTGAATACGTGTTCGATCGAAGAAGAACAAACCAGACAGTTGACGGTTATGGTCGATCCCGATAAAGAAATCGAGCCCGAATTCGTTTCGAGCGACGACGATATCGCAACCGTATCCGAAAGCGGTTTGATTACGGGCGTTTCCGAAGGTACGGCGACGATTACCGTAACCGTAGACGGCGAAACGCTTACCTGCGCGGTTACCGTTACGCCCAAGCCCATTCAATATTCTTACGCGCTCAATAAGAGCACGGCGACCATCGTCCTCGGCGAAACGGATACGCTTACCGTAACCGCAACGCCCGAAAAGGCGGACATCGACGTCGATTACGATTCGGAAAACGAAGCAATCGCAACCGTATCGTCGACGGGCGTCGTTACGGCGGTCGGCGCGGGTGAAACGCGCATTGTCGTCGTTGCGGACGGTTCCGAACCGATGTACTGCACGGTTACCGTTACGGCGGACGTTGCAGCAACGGTCAGCGCGGAAGACGGAGCGGGTAAGTCGGTAGTACTTGAAGACGCGGACGATACGCTCGATACCCTCTATTGGGAAAAGTACAACGGTTGGGGATCGCCCAGAGCGCTCAACACGGCGGACATCATCGACAGCAACGCGGCAAACCTTCCCGGCGGATTTGGCGACTATATGGTAGGCTTTACGTGGAATTATTTCGGCGAAAACAGTATGCAAGAGGCGGATAAACACGACGGAAAGCATACGGAAAACGGCGTGGACGGCGCGGAAATCGTTTCTACGATTACGGTAGACGAAAACGTCAAGGCAATTCGCGTTTATACAGGTGCATGGAATGCAACCAACACGACCACCCTTTACTGGAACGACGCGGTCATCGCACAGGCAGAGCCCTTTACGGCAGGCGGCGCATCCGTTGCAAAAGTAATCACCTTTGCGGTCGACGTAGAAAAGGCGACGACGGTCAAAGTCGTATCCAAGGCATCGGCACCGACAGGCGGCAACGTTTCCATCGCGGCAACCGTTGTGCTCGGCACGGCAGTAACGCCTGAAACGGCAACCACGAGCGTCCAAGTTACCAAAACGGAAATGACGGGCATCGACAATCATTCGTATAACCTTACGACGGTTGGAACGAAAGACTGGTACTACCTCAACTTCGAAAACCAAGGTACGGACAGAAAGGCGCAAAACGGCGGAAATATTAACGTCGACAAGATGGAATTCTTCGGCAACCCCGGCAACGAATGGGATTACAAGTCCCTCTTCACTTGGACGGACGGCACGACGTGGGCAACGAACGGAAACGATTCGGACACGAGCGGGCGCGGAACGAACAACATGAAGCGCGCGGATTGCTATATTGACATTCCCGTTGCAGTATCTTCCGAAGTAAACAAGGTAACCATTTGGGTAGGCGGATGGCAATCCACTTATCACCTTGCAATCGTAGATTCCAAGGGCAACCTTCTCTATAACGAAAAGGTGGCGGATAAGGTAGACGGTTCGACGTTCGCATACATGGTAGAAGCGGAAATTACGGCGACGGAAAACGAAGAAATTCGCTTTGTCCTTTATAAGCAAGACGGCACGAATATCTCGGTTTCGGCAATCGCGGTTTCCTAAAAATGAAACGACACCCCTCGCATGAGCGAGGGGTGTTTTTTTTCGTTATACAATAAAAGCGCCCCGCATTTTGCGGGGCGCTACCGTTAAGAAGTAGTGCCTGTAAAGAGAGGGAAAACAAAGATGAGGATCAAATAGGTTACGACGGGAAGGGCGATAAACGTGATAAAGTATGCCACAGAACCCTTACCGCCTTGCCCGCGTTTGACGGCGAGGGCGGAAAGCACCAAGCCGATAATGGACAAAACGATGGGAACGGGGTAGAAGATCGAGCCGAATATAATTACAATAATCGTCAAGAACATCGCCGCGCTAAGTTGAGCGTTTTCCGATTCGCCGTAAAGTTCCGTAAAAAATCCAATGACAAACCACGCGGTAATCGCAAGATAAGCAACCATGGCTAAAATTTTCAAAACGAGGATCGCTTTCGAGCGTTTGGTGGATTTCGGCAACGGGTTCGGTTGCAATTCATCCGTCATGTTCGGTTCAAATTCATTCATAACGTAATACTCCTTATTTTATTTATTTTGTAATTTGTTACAAACGCCTTAAAAGAGGGGCGTTGCAGATTTCACCCGCCTATTTTGTCGGGCGTTCGTTGGGGGGAGGAATAAAAAATTTCGCACTTTTAATTTCCCGATAGTCGGTGGGGGAGATGCCGTACTTGGAAAAAAATGCCCGATAGAACACGGAATATTCTTCAAAACCGACCATTTCGGAAACGGTATTGATGGGATACGAGGTAGAAACGAGCAGTTTACACGCCTTATCCAAGCGGTAATCCATCAAATAGCGGTGTGGCGTTTTGCCGTAGGTAGAACGGAAGAGATAAATAATCTGGTTTTTCGTGAGAAAAAAGGCTTTCCCGATGTCCTCAAGCGTAATGCGGTGCATGTAGTTTTGGAGCAAATAGGAGCGGACGTTGTCGGCAAGCGAGTCGTCGTTTTGCTGTTTTGCAAGTTCGGATAAAATAGCAAAAAACCATCGCTGATATTCGAGCGCGGGCGCTTCGATTCCCAAATCTTCTATTTTTTTGACGTACTTTGAAATGTGTTCTTCGTTGAATTTTCCGCGGATCGGTAGGTGTCCGCCCTCGCGGAAGAAGCCGTGGAAATGAATAAAATAGTAGTTGGGGATATCGCTTTCTTCCCGCCCTTCCTGTACGAGCGAGGCGCGTTGTAAATAGTACTCGCCTGCGGAAAGTTGAATTCTCGTTCCGTTTTCCCAAAAACGCAAGGTGCCTTTCCGCATGAGAATGAGCACGTCTTCGTCAAAAATGCGGTCCATATGCCGTTCTTGCGGCAAAAACTGACGGCTATTTGAATAAACGTACTGCGGCGGACGGTTAAAACACAGTCCTATCATAAACGGATTCCCCCCGTTTTTTCTTTATTTTATCATACTTTTTTACTTTTTGCAATGCCTAAATAAATTTTTGTTATTGCAAAAAACGGAAAACATGTTACAATAATAAAAAAGTGGAAGAAATCGACTTTCCTATCAAAGCAACAAGTGAGCGATCAAGTTATGAAATTTGAATTTTTATCTCCGCAAAACGTAAAACCGAGCGGGTGGCTTTTGCGCCAGTTAGAGGCGCAGGCAAGCGGACTCAACGGCAATTTGGACGTCGTTTGGAAGGACGTTCGCGATAGCAAGTGGATCGGCGGCACCGAAGAGGGTTGGGAGCGGCTTCCTTATTTTTTAGACGGGTTTATCCCGCTCGCCTATCTCCTTGACGACAAGGACAAAAAAGCGCGGGCGCGCCGCTACGTCAACTTTATTTTAGAAGGACAACAAGAATCGGGACGGTTTTGCCCCAAAGGGGAAGAGGACAAAGCGAACGACGATATTTGGTCGCAATTCCTCATTTTGAAAGTCCTCACAGTCTACGCCGACTGCGCAAAGGATAAGCGCGTGGAAGAAGCGGTTTATAAGGGACTGCGTTTCTTGCACGGATATATTCAATATACCCCCCCTTACAACTGGGCGCAAGCGCGTTGGTTTGAAGCGTTGATTCCTCTTTTGTGGATGCTCCGCCGCCGCCCCGAGGAGTGGATGTATACCCTTGCAAGACGGTTAAAAACGCACGGACTCGACTACGAAGACGCCATTCCTACTTGGGAAAAGAAGGAGCCCGTTTGGACGTACGACACGCACGTCGTCAATATTTCTATGGCGCTCAAGAGCGAGGCACTCTTTTTGGAAGTGTTTAAGGGAAAGAACACCCGACTCGCGGAACGCATGTTAGAGGCGTTAAAACGGGTACACGGTACGGCGTACGGACACTTTACGGGGGACGAATGTCTTTCGGGAAACAGCCCTTCGCAAGGGTCTGAACTGTGCGGGGTAGTCGAGGCGATGTACTCCTACGAATGGCTGACGGCGCTTACGGGCGAGGCGAAGTGGGCGGAAAGTTTACAAGATCTCGCCTTCAACGGGCTTCCCGCAACCGTATCCGAGGACACGTGGACGCATCAGTACGTTCAGCAGGTCAATCAAATTGCCTGCACGACGATCGAGCCTTCCCCCTTCCCTACAAACGGACCGCAAGCAAATATGTTTGGGCTTGAACCGCACTTTGGTTGCTGTACCGCAAACTTTGGGCAAGGGTGGCCGAAATTCGCGCTCTCCGCTTACATGAAAAAGCGGGGCGGGTTTGTTTGCTTGGCGCCCGTTCCCTGTACCGTAAAATCGAGCGGAACGACGCTCACTTGCGAATCGGAATATCCCTTCCGCAACAAGTTCTCCTTTACGGCGGACAAAGATACGAGCGTAACCCTTCTGATTCCCGCTTGGGCGGAGATCTCTTGCAAAGAGGGGAGTGTCAAAAACGGCTGGTTGACGTTCTCCCTTTCGGCGGGCGAAAAGGTAGCGTTGGAATACCGTACCGCGCCGCGGTTTGAATCGCGTCCCGAAGGAAGAGTTTGCTTAAAATACGGGGCGTTGCTCTTCTCCTTGCCCATTCCCTATCAAAAGAGGGCGATCGAATACGTCAAGGACGGCGTAGAGCGGAAATTCCCCTATTGCGATTACGATATTTTGCCTACGGGCGAATGGAAATACGCGTTTGCAGGGGATACGGGCGCAATAGAAGAGTGTGAATACACCTTGCCGTTCAGTCGGGAAAACCCGCCTCTTAAAATCAAGGCGAAATTTTATCCCGTCGAATGGGAATGCAAAACGCCGTTCGTATGTTCTCCCAACGCGGGGGACAAAAAGACGGGGAACGTTGTCGAGTTGGAAATGCAACCGTACGGCACGACGTATCTCCGCATGACGGAAATGAAAAAGATAGACGGATCAAACGATTGATAAGGAGGATCTTATGAAAAAATTTGGAAAAGGATTGTGTTTTGCTTTGGCGGCGGGAATGATTTTCCCTGCAACCGCTTGCGGAGAGGGGGACGGCTTGACGTTGAAGTTTTTCAGTTGGGGAAACGAAACGGAAGTCGAACTTACCCGCGAACTCGTCAACAAATTTAACCAAACGAACGAGGACGGGATCACCGTTGAATTCACACCCATTCCTTCGGGCGATTACGAAGTAAAAATCGATAACGCCCTTCGCGGAAGAAGCGCGCCCGACGTCTTTATCGCGGGCGACGGGGAAATTAAACCTTGGATCGAAAAGGGCGGAATTGCCGAACTTGACGAGTTGGCGGCAAACAGCGATAAGATCGTCTTGGAAGATATGTGGCAGGAAGGGGTAAACCGCTATCGCTACGATATTCCCTCCCGCCGCGGGGGCATGGGCAAGTTGTACGGCATCATGCGCGACTACAGCCCGACGGTCATCTTCTACAACAAAACGGCGTTTGAACAGGTTGGCGTCGAATGTATCAGTCTTACCGAAGAGCAATCCATTCAAACGTACGGCACGGCGGAGGCGTTCTTTGAAAAGGAAGGAACGTACTATTTCAACAATCAAATTGCAATGGACTGGGAGCAAACGCTGCAACTTTCGCAAATGCTCACCTCGAATACAGACGCGCCCGTCCGCAACAATTTGAGTCCGACGAAGTACGGTATGTACGTCATCAACTGGTTCTGTTTCGGTTGGTCGGTCGGCGGCGACTGCCTCGAATGGATTGACGACGATTCGCTCGCAACGGGCGGGAAGTACGAGGTTTCCCTCTTCGACGAAGGCAAAAACTATATCGTCAACGAAGGGAATACGGTAACCGTCAACGGAACGGAATACGCGGCGGGAGAGATCGTTTCCTATCAAGACAAAGGGGCGCTCACCGCGGACGACAAGGCAAAATGCACCGAACTTCCCAGCCAGTTGGAAGCGATGCAATATTTCGTCGATCTTTCCGTTAAGCATAAAGTTTCGCCCAAGCCCGACGTTACCGCGTCGAGTTCCAACTACGGGCTTTTCTCCTCGCAACAGTGCGCAATGCTCATCGACTCCCGCTATGCGGTCGGCATCTTCCGTAAGACGATCGCGGACGAAGGAGAACGGGACGGCTTTGATTGGGACGTCGCGCCTCTTCCCAAACACAAAGACGGGATTGCCGCAGGGCACAGCGGTTCGCTCGCGTACTGCATTGCCGAAAAGAGCGAAAAGAAGGAAGCGGCATGGAAGTTTATCGAATACATGGCGGGTGCGGAAGGGCAAACAAAGTTCTCCGAAGCGGGATTTACCATTCCCAACACGATGAGTCTTTCTAATAGCGATACCTTCTTGCAACCGGGCAAAAAACCCGCAAACAGCCAAATTTTCGTAGATGCCGCTTATTATCAACGCACGGGCGACTGGGGATATCTTCCCAGCAAGTCTTGGATCAACGAATGGGCGACCGATCTAAACAGCGCGGTCTTAAAGGGAACCATGACGTTGCAGCAGTTAAAGGCAGATCGACTTACGTCCACGCAAGAGATCGTAGATAACTATTACGGAGCGTTACAATGAGAAAGGAAGCCGCCCGCATGACGCGGGCAAAGAGAGATAACATATACGGCACGCTATTTGCGGCGTCGCCGATTATCGGGTTTTTCCTCTTCGGGCTTTTACCCATGCTTTTTTCCGTCTTTCTTTCGTTTGGAAAACTGACGACGTTTGACCTTGGCGATATGGAATTCGTTGGGTTTGAAAACTACGCGCGCATTTTTGCGGAGGACGACCGCTTTTTCAAGTCGATCGGAAACACCTTCCTCTATGCGATCGTATCCGTTTTGCTCTCCCTCGTGTTTTCGCTTTTCTTGGCGCAACTTCTTGCCCAAGAAATTCACGGAAAAAAAGTATTCCGCGTTATTTTGTTCATTCCGTACGTCTGTTCGGCGGTTGCGATTTCCACCATGTGGAAGTGGCTTCTCGACTACAACTTCGGCGTTTTGAACGACTTGATGACGGCGTTCGGGGCGGAGCGGGTAGACTGGCTCAACGAAAAGGCGACCGCTATGCCGATGATGATCTTCATGTCCGTATGGGGCGGGCTTGGATATAACATGATTTTATATACGGCGGCGCTTACGTCCGTCAACCGCTCCTACTACGAGGCGGCGGAAATCGACGGGGCGAGCAAAGCGCGTATCTTTATGAGCATTACCGTTCCTCTCATTTCGCCGACGACTTTTTTCCTCTTGATCATGGGCTTTATCGGCGCATTGCAAAGTTTTGCAAACTTCCAAATCATGACGCCTTACGGAGGGCCGGACGATTCTACCCTCTCCATGGTATTGCGCGTTTATAACGCGGCGTTTGTAGAAGATTCGATGACGTATGGAATGGGGTACGCGTCGGCGCTCGGTTGGATTGTCGGAATTATCGTCATGATTTTTTCCGCGATCAACTTCGTGTTTAGTAAAAAGTGGGTGCAATATGGCTAATGCAAAGTTAAAATCGGGCAAAGTTTCCCGCATTGCAACCAAAACGGTAACGTATGCCATTCTCGTATTTGCGTGCTTGATGATTTTACTCCCGTTCACCATCATTTTAAGCACCTCGTTTAAGACGTATGCCGATTCGACAAAGGTCCCGTTTACCTTCTTCCCCGGCTATATCGACGTGAGCGCCTACGGGGAAGTATTCGGCAATATCGCCATTTGGAAGGGGCTCTTAAATACCCTTATCGTGGTAGGGCCGATTATGTTTATCGGCGTGTTTACGTCCGCGCTTTCCGCCTATGCGTTTGCAAAAATCAACTTTAAGTGGAGCGGAATCATGTTTACCGTGCTCATGATGAGCATGATGCTCCCCGGCGTTATTACGATGACGCCTGCGTACGTCGTTTACGATATGATCTACTGGACGGATACCTATCTTCCGCTCATGATCCCGCAAGCGTTCGGAACGGCGTCCTGCGTCTTTTATTTAAGACAGTATTTCCACGGAATTCCCAACGATATGTTGGAGGCGGCGGAAATCGACGGGCTTGGACGGTTCGGTTGTTTTTGCCGAATTCTCCTTCCGCTTGCAAAACCCGCGCTCATTGCACAAATTATTTTGTGGTTCATTGCGGGATATAACGACTATTTCGGACCGATGCTCTATTTGGATACCGAACGGAAATTTACCTTGCAACTCGTCCTCAAGCAAATGACGGGAAGCGCGGATAGCGACTGGCCGAAAATTATGGCGTCGAGTATTATTACCATGCTCCCGATGATTGCGATTTACTTCTTTGCGCAAAAGCAATTTATCGAAGGAATCGTCATGACGGGAATGAAGGAATAAGGAGGAATTATGAAAAGACAGTGGAAAACGGCGGCAGCGATCCTCGTTGCGTCTACGGTTGTTCTCAGCGGTTGCGGAATCGCTTATAACGACTATACGAACGCGGATGAGGGGATCGACAAAACGGTGTTCTATCAAAATATCGGACAAATCAACGATGCGGCGGATCCTTCCGTCATCACCGTCGGCGATACCTACTATTTATACGGGACGAACGCAATGGGAAGCGGGGACACGAGCCATATCCGCGGTTGGAAATCGAAAAATCTTACCGATTGGCAACCGCTCGGCGCAGTCTTTATTCCCGCGCGCGACGCGTGGGCGGTCAACTCGCTTTGGGCGCCCGAAGTCCTCGAAAAGGACGGAACGTACTATATGTACTATTCGGGGTACGACAATTCGAGCGGACAAATGGGCATAGGGTTGGCGGTGTCCGACTCTCCCGCAGGGCCATTCCATGAAATCGAAGGGACGTTCGGCGGAAAGGAGTACTCTCACACCAAGCGCCCGTTTGATTTTGGATTCCCCGCCATTGACGCAAGTCCGTTTATCGACGAAGACGGGAGCGTATACTTGTACGTTTCTAAAGATCAGGTAAGGCGCGAATCGTCTATTTTCGGCGTGGAGTTAAGCGACGACATGGTAACGGTTACGTCCGAAGTTTCAGGCCCTCTCGTAAAACCCTCGCAAGAATGGGAAAACGCGGACACCCTTCCCAGATGGAACGAAGCGCCGTTTATGCTCAAAAAAGACGGTACGTATTATCTTTTTTATTCGGCAAACTACTATCAAAACAGCCTTTATGCGGTGGGTGTAGCGACGAGCAGCAGCCCGCTTTCAGGGTTTGTAAAATCGGAAACGAATCCCGTATTACATGCAAGCGTCGACTGGCCGCACGTTTCGGGAACGGGGCATTGCTCGGTATTCCCCTCCGCGGACGGCAGCGAACTGTGGATGGCGTACCACTCCCACTCGGACGTAGAAAAGGGGGGGTCGGAGCGCAAACTCAACTTCGACCGCATTGTATTTGACGGAGAAGAGTTGCTCGTTTGCGGGCCGTCTATTACCCCGCAACCGCTTCCTTCGGGAAGTTCTCCCTATCAAAACGTCGCCCCGCTTGCAACGGTTACGGCGGACGGAGCGGAAGAAGGGGTGGAACTCCTCACGGACGGCATCGTCAATTATAACGTATTCCGCACGGAAGAGTACGAGTATTTCGCCGACGGGAAAACGAAGGTAACCTTTACGTTCGACAAAGAAGTTTCCGTAGTTGCCGTTATGGTATACGACAGTTGCGATTACGAGTACTCCGCAAGTTCAGTCGATTTGAAAATCGGGAAAGGCGGTATTTCTAAACTTGTATTCAACGAGGCAAACAGATACGAGGACGAATACGGGTTTGGCGTAAAGATTCCGGGAAGCGCGGCAATCGCGCAGTTTGAAGAAATCTCGGTTACGGAAATCACCGTAACGCTCCAAGGGGACGCAAGTTACAATGAAATCGTCATTCTCGGAAAGGAGGTAGCGGCATGAAGAAGTCAGTTTTAATCGGCGGGCTTGCCGTCGCGTCTCTCACGTGTGCAACGCTCGCGGCGTGCAGTGGTGGAAATTATCCGTTGAGCAATAACGAACCGTACGTTCCCGTTCAGCCCGTTACTTTTGAGATGGACGCGGGCGGCGTCATCGACGGACTTGCCAACGAGAGTTTTTACGGCGATTCTACCGTATCGTTCACGGAAACGGTTTCGGGAATCACCGTAACGTCCAAAGTGCATATGGGCGAAAAGGGCATCTTCCTCTACGGGGAAGCGGACGACAAGAGCGTTTATTTTTCCGAAGAGAAACAGTTTTTTGAAAACGATTCCATCGAATTTTGTTTGGATCCCGACCGTGCGTACAGTTTTACGAGAGAGGGGTTATCCCTTAGCAATCCCGTTCGGAGAGATTGCTTGCAAATCCGTATCAACGCGTGCGGCGAGTACGAAACGTGGTACGGCTTGCGCATCGGCGGGGCGTCCGCTTATCCTTGGGCACGCGGGTATTTCCCCGTTGCGGTCTCTACGGTTGTCAACGGCGAAATGAACGTCGCGAACGGCGCGGACGGATATTCCGTCGAGGCGTTTATTCCTTGGGAAGCGTTTGAAAAGACGGAAAAGCCGACGAGCATGGGCGTAATGCCCGCGTTCAACAACGTAAATAACCGCGAAGATACTTCCCGTACTTGGTTTAGTTGCAAGGGAATGAGCCACGCATATCCCACAAGTTATGCGGAAGTAGACGAAAACGGCTACGTCGACGTGGGGTTGAGCGAAACGCCGCTGAAAGCGCTGACGGCGGATTGGAACGACGAGGCGTACCTCAATCAACGCATGGTTGAAATCAAAGAGGTAACCGCGCAAAACGAAAATCCCGCCCGCAGAGCGGCGATGCGTTCGTATCTCGGCGAAGACGGCGTCTACTTTAGCGCGCGCGTATACGACGTCGTATATTCTTGGGGCAGCGACAATATTTGGGCAAACGACGGTATTGAACTGTACGTCGACAAGACGGCGGACGGCGGCGGTGATATTTATGCAGCGGAAGTCCTTCGTGTGGGAGTAGATATCGACGGCGGAATTGAAATCAACCAATGCAGAAGCGATTATCAAGGATTTATCCCCGTGCGCGGCGCGGCGTTTGCAAAGACGTCCGTCAAACCGTTCACCGATCAAACGGCGTACCATTACGCATACGAATACGTATACGAAGTCATGATTCCCTATTCTACGCTCGGATTGACGGAAGCGCCGAACGAGGTTTCCTTCGGTTGGGCGGTCAAATCGCCCGATGAAAAGGCTTACGTGCTCGACCGTATGGACGTCAACGGCAATATGGAAGGGCAAGACTGGTTGTGGGCGGATCGGCATTACCCGCAAAATCCGGATGAGTATTATATCGTAGAGGAGAACGGGATTTCCGCCCGCGAAGTCGAGCGGTATACCTTCCCCGCATGGGCGGAATGGGGGACGGATCCTATTACGTCGCAAGCGCCGAATCGGTATAAGTACCGCGGAAGATCGGCTGCCGACGGGTTGTATTTCAATTACGTGCAGTACGTCGATACGGTCGTACGCGGTGCGGCGCAAGGGGACTGGTCAAAACTTACGCACCTCGAACTCGAACTTTGGAACGCAAACGTCGGTTGGGGTTGGGGCGGAACGTATCTTGCCTTCTTTACGAACGGAAGCCATTATATCAACAACAGTACGGGCGTTACGCAAATGGAATGCGACGTTACGATCACCGACCGCGGAGAAGGCTACGCGCAAGGATATCGTTATGAAATTTCTTACGAGGTTTATATCGGATTCCAAAACGTCGGCGATCCCAACGTTTGGGTGCAGTTTATGAGTTATACTCCGGGCGAAGGGGCGGACGGCTACGAAAACGCAACGCAAATCACAAAAGACGAAGGTCGCATTCTTTGGACGGACGACCGTCATTCCGTCGGATTTGGTTTGAACGGCATTCCGACGGCGGACGCGCGTCCTGCGGGCGATACTGCGATCGGACTTACGTTCGATACGAAAACGGGCGCAACGCAAATTAAGAACAACAAACTTATTTCTACGGCAATGAACACGGTTGCGGTAACGGAAGGGGCGGAAACGTTTGAATTTTCCGCAGACGTTGCAGCGACGAACGCGCTCGGCGCAGGGCTTGTGTTCGGATATTCGGAAACGGACGGCAGTTACTACTATTTCTATGCGAGAAGTTCCGACTGGACGGTAGGGCTCGTCCGCGTAACGCAGGACGGGGAGGAATTGCTTTACTCCAACTACCTTTCCGCAAGTTATCAATATAAAAACGCATACCGCATGGAAGTGGAAATCGAGGACGGGCAGTACACCTGTTATTTCTGGAACAACCGCTACTGCATCGGCACGCTTGCACAAGACGCGGGAAACGGCGTGGGCGTTCGGGCAATCGGCGCGGGCAGTCAGTTTCTCAACTTTGCGTATGCGCAAACGGTTACCTCTCCGACGGCGGATACCGTCATTATCGGACACTCTTACATGGAACTTTGGACGAACTACGCGAGCGATTTGAGCGGGGCAAACCTCGGCTCGATTGCAAACCTCGGCGTAAGCGGTTCGGTTGCCGAAGACTGGGAAAAGATGGCGGATTCTGTCGTAGCGTACGCGCCTTCTACCGTAATTTATATGATCGGGATCAACGATCTGTTCCGTTCGATTGCCGTTCAAACGGTTGCGGATAGGGTAGAGAACACCCTTCTTTCCATGAAGGAAGAACTTCCCGCCCTCCGCGTCGTACTCCTTTCGGTAAACGAGTGCAACGAAGCGGACGATTTGACGGCGGAAATCGACTCCCTCAATGCGCTTTACCGCGAAATTTGCCAAACTTACGACTGGATTTTATACGCGGACGTAGACCGTGCGTTCAACGGCGCGTTCGACACGCCGCAGGCAAGTTGGTTTACGGACGGTTTGCACCCGACGGCTGACGGCTATACGCAAAAGATCGCACCCGCAATCAAAGACGCATTGCAAGCGAAAACGTTTGAGTTTTCCGCATGGACGGCATGGGAAAACTGTGCGGTGCAGTCGCAAGCGCCCACGCGGTATAACTTCCGCGGGTACGCGGCTGACGAAGGGTTGTACCTCAACGTCGTACAATACGTCGATTCTTACGTCATCGGCGCGGCGTCGGGCGTATGGCGGGAGAGTACGCATATCGAAATAAAGGCGTTTAACCACGGCGTCGGATACGGCTGGGGCGGGACCTATTACGCCTTCTTCTTGGACGGCAGTTACTACGTAAACAGTCTTGCGAATACAACCGACTTCCGTTACGACGTTTCGGTTACCGACCGTGGTGCAAACGCGGAAGGGTATCGCTACGAGATTTCCTACGAGATCTACGTCGGATTTGCAAATAACGTCGGAAGTGCGGACGGCCCTTACGCATACGTAAAGTTTATGAGTTTGACGCCGGGCGAAGGAGCGGACGGCTACGAAAACGCAACGACGGTTACGGAAGGGGACAGAGTTCTTTGGACGGATACTTGGGTATCGCATGAGATCCGCGCGGCGGGCATCATCCGCGGTTCTGCAAACTAATAACGGCAGTTGTGAAAAGAGAAAAAAGGCAAGCGGTTTTACCGCTAGCCTTTTTTTTACGCACTTAGAACAACGTCCCCTCGCACGGCGTGCGAGGGGACGTTGTTTTGTAAAACGTGATGGAAATATAATCATATACGGGGAGTTTGACGGTATGAACGAAAAAGATTTTACCAAGCCTAACCGTTGAAATTCAAACGAGGGGTTGACTGTTTTTCTAAAATACATTTTTAGAGAAGTGTATTTTGTCGTCGTGATGAAGAGCTACCAAGCCAAACCGCACAAGCAGTTGTCCAAACAAAATTTGTAGGTTTTTCTAAAACGTCGTGATGAAGAGTTGCCAAGCCCGTACGTTAGAATTTTCAAACTGAGTTGAGGGATTTCTAAATTCGATTTGAAAAAATACCGTCGAAAAAAATCAGGCGTGAGGATTATTCCAAACCGCACAATACAATTGTAGGTTTTTCTAAAACGTCGTGATGAAGAGTTACCAAGCCAAACCGCACAAGCAGTTGTCCAAACAAAATTTGTAGGTTTTTCTATTAAAAAACAGATTGTTTTTTTCTAAAATTCGGTTATTTTGAGAAGAATATAGGCGTTCCAAAATTCGAAAATTACTGCGTTTTATAACAAACTTGTACGACAATATCTTGTTCGGTGTCCCCGCTGTTCTTTCCAAAGAGGTTGATCCCGCCGATGTAGCGCGCGTTTTCCTTGATTCCGATGCGCAAGGTCGTAATGTCTTCCGCGCACAGATTGAGATCGTCGATCGTTACCCCGCTGACGGGGGATTCGTCGATAAAAGTTCCCGTATTGTCGATGCGTATTTTTTTGAGCATTCCGTATTGCGTGGAATTCGCGGGCCAGTTGGGAATAGGGAACAACCCTCTCCGATCTCCGTAGTCCCCAAGACTGCGGTAGGTGCAAATTTCCTTCCCGTTGATCCAAAAAGTGATGTCCGATTTCCAAGAATTGTTGTAGTTGGGGCATTCCGAACACAGTTCCAAAGAGAAGGTAAAACTCAATATCGTTTTATCCTTGTATTCAAATGCGGGAATGGAATATTCGACGTAACCTCTTGAAAAAGAGAGTAAAATCGCGCTTAAACGCTCGGGCGCGCGAAAGACGTTGGGGTTGTCGTGCATGTACAAAAGCCCCTGTTCGTTGATGAGTCCGCACGGCGCTTTCACGTTATAAGAAGTATAACTGCCGATGGGAACGTTATAAATAAATTCCGCCTGCTTATAGTGGAGCGGGGCTTGAAAGTTGAGGTTTACGGACGCCAAACCCTGCGTTATAATTTTTTCGTTTCCCCGTTTGTTGGGGTTGGAAACAACTTGTACAAGGCATGCCTCTTTCAAAAATTTCAAGTGAAAGGAGGTAGTGCTGACGGACAAATTGAGCACGCTTGCAAGTTCCAAAACGCTGTAACTGTTCTCCCCCAAAAGGCGCAACATTTTGCGCCGAACGCTTGAACTGAGCGCCGTTGCAAGGCGGTCGATTTGTTGGTCGTTGTTCAAATTATAATTCGCTGACATATCCATAATTTGAGTATACAATGAAAAGAGGGTAAAGTCAAGCGTTTTGAATTTCGATAAATCCTGTAAAAACAAGGGGCGGGGTATATTTTTGAAAAATGAGGGATTGATTCTTGAAAAGTTTTATGCGAAAATATAGGTGTAGTAGACTGGAAAACGACAGTCGGCGAAACAAGTAAGGAGGAAAAAATATGTTCAAAAAAATCATAGCGGGCGCGTTGCTTTCAAGTGTGTTGCTTTGCGGTGCGGCTTGTACGGAAAATCCTGCGCCGACGCCGGGTGGCAACGGTGGAGGAGCGCAGGGGAACGAACCTCCCGGCGTAGAAACTCCGGGGGAACTCACGGAAGGCGTATTCGCTCAAACGTTGACGTATACGGATAAGGCTGTTTTTTCACACAACGCAAACCATGCCTATGCCCGAATCGTAGAGGCGGACGATGGAACACTCATCGCTTGCGGGGAGGATTTCTCCAGCAACGGGATCCCTATTTATCGAAGCGCCGACAAAGGGAAGACGTTCACGAAGAATGCGGAAAACGTTCACGATCCCAACTACGAAGGCTATGCCTTTGACGCGCGTTGGCAACCTACACTTTACGTCATGCCCGAAGACGTCGGAACGCAACTGAAAAAGGGGGATATTCTCCTTGTCGCAACGTCGCTTGACGGCAGCGCGGAAACGTTCTATACGACGGTCATCAATTTGTACATCAGCAAAGACGTCGGCGTAACGTGGAATTTCTTATCCGAAGTTACCCGCTCGCGCAATAAAGCGAATTCGGACGGAAACGAAAACGGGTGCTGGGAAGGCAATCTCTTTGTAAACGGAGAAGGGCAACTTGCGTGCATATTTGCCGACGAAACGGATCATAAAAACCATGCGCAGCGCATTGCGATGAAGACGACGGCGGACGGGACGACGTGGAGCGAACTCATTGAAGTTGTCGCGCTCGATAGCCCGACGCAACGTCCGGGCATGCCGTGCGTAACCAAAATAAAAGACGGAAAGTATCTTTTGACCATCGAAATGGTAGGAGAAAACGGGGTTCCCATCTATTGGAAGACGTCTAACGACGGCATCGATTGGGGGAATATAACGGAGAAAGGCTCAAAAATCCAAGCGGAAGTAGAAGTACTCGACGCCATTTCGCAAAAGTACCGCAAGACGACGGTGTTTCCCGGAAGCAGTCCCTTCTGCGTATGGACGCCTTACGGAAAAGACGCAAACGGGACGATTTTCGTTACGGCGCAACGCACCGAGTATTCGGGCACGATGCCTTTGGGCGGATCCCTCATCAACCTCTTCGTAAGTTACGATTTGGGCGCGACGTGGACGGTCGTCGATCATCCCATTTCTTACAGCGAAAACAACAGCAACCGTCCCGCTTACAGCAACTCGCTGTGTATTTCGCAAGACGGGGAGAGTATGTACGTCGTCAACACCGTTCTCGGGATTACGGGATCGGCAAACAACGTATTGACGTTTGCCAACGTCGATCTTTCGGCGAGTTTGGTAGAAGAAACACAACCGGAATAAGGAGGAAACGTTATGAAAAGAAAAGCAAAAATTTTCACCTTGGCAATGTCGGCATTGATGGGGCTTTCCGTGTTCGCGGGCTGCGATGGCGGATTTGGTGGCGGAGGCGGCGGAGGCGGCGGTTTGGCGAATACCGATCCGTTCGTAGACGATTACGATCCGAATGCGTCGTACGAGATCGACTTTTTGGGTTGGGGGGACGCCAAAGAACAGGCAATCTACAAGCGCATTATCAACGATTTCATGACCGCGCATCCAAACATCAAAGTCAATTACGACGCGTGCTCGGCGGGCGAATACTTGACCAAATTAACGGGGGAAATCCGCGATCTTCCCGACGTGTTCTACCTTCCCGATACGGAGTTTTATCAATGGGTAGACGGCGGACACCTTCTTAACGTCCTCGGCGAAAACGGGGAGGGCGTGGATACGGAAGCGCTCGAAAACGTATGGGACAACGCCGTCAACGAGTATTACTACAATCCTACGACAAAGATGCTCGGAAAGAGCGAAGGGGCGGGCATGTACGCCCTTCCGAAAGATCAAGGACCGTTTACGCTCGCGTATAACATCGACCTTGTCAACGAGCAAATTGCGAAAAACAATTTACAAGACGACGCGGAAGTAGCCGCGCTCTTCTCGGGAACGCCCGTTACGTGGGACGTCTTCCGTTCGGCGATGAAAAAACTCCTCGTCGGCGCGGGGGAAAACGTCTACGGGATTCCCTACTACGAATTAGAACACGCGGTATATTCCAACAACGCGGAATTTTTCGGCGAGGGAGCGAGAACGTCCCAACTCACCTCTACGGCAACCGTAGACGCGGTGCAGTTTATCGGCGATCTTTGCACGGACGGAATTACTCCCAAAGACGGGCTTGCGGGCAACGGCGACGGCGCGGACAACGCATTCTATCAAAGACGTGCATTGATGACGTTCGTAGGGCCTTGGGACTTTGCAACCATATGGGAAATGGATCATTTCAACGTCGATCTCCTTGCCGTTCCCTACGGACCGGGACCTGACCGAGAATACAACACGGCGGACGACGGAAAGAGTACGGCGTTTATCGGCTCGATGGGCTATTGCGTTGCGCAAAAGACGAAAGAGCGCGGCACGAGCGGCGCGTCGTTGATGCTTGCCGAATACCTTTGTTTCGACGAAGGCGCGCAGCGGAAGTTTTACAGTTTCGGACAATGTGTTCCCAACTTAAAGGATATGGCGTATGAAGAGTACATTCCCGACTCCCTCGGCATTATGGCGGACGAAGGGCATACCGCTCCCGAAAGCAGGGATATTTTCATCGACATCGTCGACGGGTTTAAGGACGAGAACGATAAGATCGGAGGAAAACCGCGCGTATTGTATTACACCTACCTGACGGCTTGGCGCATCAATTTGGAGGATGCCATCAATCAGTCGGGACTTTACACGGGCGCAGTTACCGCACGGGAAGTCTTAGAAGGGTTTAACGATTCCTTCCAAGCGTCCCTTGACGAGATGATCGAGTATCTCGAAGAATAACGGAGGAGAGAATGACGAAACAAAAGAGCGGAAAACTGGTAAGGCGGGAGAAGATTACGGCGCTTGTGTTCGTTTCCCCGTTGATTATCGGGTTCATCGTGTTTACGCTCGTGTGTATGATAATTTCGTTCGGTTGGAGTTTTACGAACTTCAACCCCATATCGGGAAGAATGAAATTCGACGGTTGGGGGCAATACGTCGACCTGTTCACCCATCCGACGTACAAAAAGGCGTTTCTCGATAGCATTTTGAATACGCTGTTTTTGCTGTTGAGTATTCCCGTCAGCATTATTATTTCCGTCTTGATTGCGGCGCTTATGAACAGCAAGAAGTTCAAAGGGAAAACGGTCTTTCGCGTCATCATCTACCTTCCCGCCGTAACGAGCGTCGTTGCCGTCAACTACATTTGGCGATATATGTTTGAAGAAAACTACGGCTTGATCAACGCCTTTTTCCATGCGCATATTCCTTGGTTGACGGATGAAACCCTCGTAAAAGTCGCAATGATCATCAAAAACGTATGGTCGGGAATCGGGACGCAGGTGATCCTGTTCATGGCGGGAATGCAAAACATTTCGGATGAATATTACGAGGCGGCGGAGTTGGACGGAGCGGGGCCCGTTTATAAGTTTTTGCATATTACCCTTCCGCTTGTAACGCCCGTGCTCTTTTATACGATCATTACGGGATTGATCGGCGGGTTCCAAATGTTTGCGGACGTTGAACTGTTTGCGGGCGGTCATTACGGCGCGCGTACCATCGTCTTTTTCATTCGCAATTACGGAATCGGTCAAAACCTTTACGGGCTTGCAAGTGCCGCGTCCTTCTTGCTTGCGGCGATCATCATGATCATCACGGCGTTGCAGTTTAAGTTCAACAAATGGGTTGAATATACCGATTAAGGGGGAGTTGTATGGAAAAGAAGTTCAAAATATCCAACAAAACCGTATCGACGGTTGTCCTTTCCCTTTCTTACGCCATCATGATCGTATTGGCGTTCACGATGATATTCCCGTACCTTTATATGGTACTCACGACGTTCAAGCCGATGGGGGAAACGGTTTCTCCCGAACTGAAAGTATTTCCGATCGTTTGGACGGCGGAATCGTACAAAGAAATTTGGCAACTCGTCCCGTTCGGAAGGGGGATCTTGAATACGATGACGGTCGAAGTTCCCGTTATCTTGGTCGGTACGTTTACGTCCGCGCTCGGTGCGTATGCGTTTGCCAAGATGCGGATGCCGTGTTCCAAAATCATTTTGCTTGTCTTGATGAGTTCGATGATGGTTCCCTTTGCGGCACTCTTTTTGCCGCAATACCAAATTTACAGTTCGTTGGGGCTTACGAATAATTTATTGCCGCTTATTTTACCCGGGTTGTTTGGGAATATCTCGATGGTGTTCTTCTTCATTCAGTTTATGGGCGGAATCCCGACGGCGCTGTTAGAAGCGGCAAAAATCGACGGGTGCGGGCATTTTAAGAGTTTTCTTCACATCATGCTCCCTCTCTTGTGGCCGGCAATGGCGGCGCAGGCGGTCTTTTGGTTCCTCGGAATTTGGAACGACTACTTTGCTCCGTCCATCTATTTGACCAAAGAAGAAGTCATGACCTTGCAACCGTTGATCAACAGACTCAACGCCACGCAGGGCGGACGCGACCTGCCCCTTGTCATGACGGGTGCGTTTCTTTCGAGTATTCCGCTCATCGCGGTCTACCTTGCATTCCAAAAGTACTTTATGAGCGCGTTGTCCATTACATCGGGCATCAAATAAAAACAAATAATAGGAGGAAAATTTATGAACAAGTTACAAAAGGGTTTTCTTTGTTTCGGGCTTGCCGCATTGATGACGGCGGCGTTTGCCGCTTGCGGAGAAGAACCGGAACCTACCCCCACCCCCGGTGGGGACGGAGGCGGAACGGTCGATCCTATCGAACCCGGGACGCCGGGCGGCAGTGAACCCGAAGTTCCCGCAAATACAAATCCTTCCGTCGTCGGTACGGCAGAGGGGTACTACTATGCGGCTTCGCCTGCCGATATTAAGTTTAATATGTATATGAACGGCGGTACGTTCGTCGGCGTAAAAGAGGGCGAAACGCTATTAACGAGAAACGAAGAGTATCGCTTTAACATCGGTACGGAAGTTTTGACGATCAACCAAACGTGGCTCTCTACGCTTACAACGGGCGATTACACGCTTACCTTCCAAACGGATAAGGGTAGTTGCGATATCGCCTTGACCGTCGGCGGAAGCGATTTGATCGAAGGGTACAATATGCAGTTTGCAAAGCCCAACGCAAACAGTACGGCGGATCATTTCTTTGCAAAAGGCAGCCGCGACGCGGATTCCGCGACCTTTGATTTCCGTACGTTCGGCGATTTCACGGCGGAAGGAACGGGGTTGGAATTTATCAACCTCTTGATCGACGTTGCCCCGTTCGACGATACGGGAATCAATTGGCGGTTGTCCTCGGAAGACATCAACGTCCGCCTTTACAGCGACGGCTCGGTCATTTACCGCAAGGACTTCACGGGAACGGAAACGAAAAACGGCGTGTCCAACGGCATGGATAATATTTGGTGGAGAACCAACCGCACGACGCCCAACTATCAAGAAGGGGACGTCGACGACGTTACGATCTCCCGCGAAAAAGGGGTTACTTCCTTCTCGTTGGATCTTCCTTATACCTTCCTCGAAATCGAAAGCACGGACGACTTCCGTTTCGCGGTCATGGAATGCTCGGACGCAAGTTCGTTCGACTTCAACCTCTATGAAAACGGAATTGTAGAATTAAACGGTACGGCATTGCAAGATCCCGTATTCCTCAACAGATGGCCGATGTTCACGGCGGAAGGCACGATCATTCGTCCCGAAGACATCGTTGTGGAAATTCCGCAGGGCTACGACTTGTCTTTTGCGGAAAGCAACGACGCTTTCTCCGCAAAGATCGAAAAGACGGCGGACGGCGTTACGTTTGAATTTTGCACGCTTGGCAACTTCGCGCAAAACGGGTTGGGAAGAGATGAATTTTTGAACGTCTACCTTGATATGCCCGAATTCAATAAGAACGGCATGAATTGGTGTTTTGAAGAGGAAGATATCAACCTTCGCATTTATTCGGACGGAAGAATTTACAAAAAGACGGGCTTTACCCCTTCCTCCGATAACCTTTGGTACAATCACAGCGTTTTAACGAACGACAATAAGTTGGCGCAAACGGCGGCAGTTACCCGTGCGGGCGGTTTGACGACGGTCGTTGCAACTGTTACGTACGAACAACTCGGAACGACGGCAGGTGATTTTGGCGGATTCCGTTTCTGGATGGCGGAATGCGCGGAGCAGGACAATCAGTTCGCTTACAACGGCGCGGATTTCAAACTCAACGGCGTATCCGCAGGTACGGACGCACTCTTGCCTACGTGGCCGATGTTCACGGCGGAAGGAGATACCATTCCCGCAAATGAAATCCCGATGGAACTTCCCGAAGGATTCGACCTTGCGTTCGGCATTTCGAGAGATGAAATCTTCTCGGATATCGCATACGCGGAAAATACGGGCGTAACGTTCAGTTTCTACACGAAGGGAGATTTTAACCAAGACAACGGCACGCTCGAATTTGTGCAAATCTATATCGACATGCCTTCTTACAACCTCGATCAAACGGGCAACTGGCAATATCGTGAAGAGGACGTCGCTCTCCGTATTTACAGCGACGGCAGCGTTTACCGCTATACGGATTTCAACGGAAACGCGGATAACATTTGGTTTAAGACAAACCACGAAGATTCGAAATATCAAACGATCGAGATCGATCGGACGAATGGCGTTACGACGTTTAGCCTTACGGTAACGCTTTCCGACCTCGGCGTAACGGAACTTACCGATTTCCGCTTCTACATGGCGGAATGTTCGGACAACTCGCAGGTGGACTTCTCCTTCGGCGGAAGCGACTTGAAGTACGGTACGACGTCGGCAGGAGATGCGGCGTTCTTTAGAAACTTCCTCATGTTCCGCCTTGCGGACAGCGCGATCTTGCTCCCGAGCGAGATTCCCGCACCCGAAACGGGCGTTCCTGCGGATTATAAACTGTCGATGGGCTTGCAACACGACGTGGTGTACGCAAAAGTCGCATATGCGGAAGGCACGGGCGTAACGTTCAGTTTCTATACGGAAGGCGATTTCAGTAAAGACGGCGATACGGCGCTCGAATTCGTACAAATCTATATCGATATGCCTACTTACAACCTCGATCAAACGGGCAACTGGCAATACCGTACGGAAGACGTCGCGTTCCGTATTTACAGCGACGGCAGCGTTTACCGCTATACGAATTTCGACGGAAGCGCGGATAACATTTGGTTTAAGACGGATCATACGGCTGCGAAATTTAAGACGGTCGAGATTGACAAGGGAACGGACGCGACAACGTTTGATCTCACGGTAACGCTTTCCGACCTCGGCGTAACGGAACTTACCGATTTCCGTTTCTGGATGGCGGAATGTTCGGATAATTCGCAAAACGACTTCGCTTTTTATGATAACGGCGATATGAAATATGGAACGGCGAGTTGCACGGGTGCACACGACTTTGATAATTTCTTGATGTTCCGCCTTGCGGATAGCGCGATTTTGCTCCCGAGCGAGATTCCCGCTTGACGCTCGACAAAATAAAAAAGAGAACGAATAAGGGCGTCACTCTTAGGGATTTAAATTGAATAGTACAGAAAACTCGACTTTTAGTAAGTCGAGTTTTCTTTTATCCATGCAAAATAGATTGAATTAAAGTTAATTTTATATTATAATAAAGTCATCGATAAATAAGAAGTTTATGGAGAGAATGAAAATGAGTGAAAGACCAGATTTGAATAAGGAATTAGATGGAAAAACTTTTCGAAGTTTTTATTATTTGAAGGAAGAATTAGTTGGTTTTTGTAGGGAAAACAATCTGCCTGTTTCGGGTG
>JAGASM010000032.1 GCA_017621735.1 Clostridia bacterium
ACTTTCGTCGTTCGCTACTTCTTCGTATTAACCATTAGTGCATCTTTCGATGCTTCTTGAATTTTCTTTGCCTTACGTACTTGATTCATTTTTCTTCCAAAAAATAAATCCGTCTTGCTATGCAGTTGTCAATCTTCGGATTTCCTTCAACAGAAGGGCTTTTTACAAGAAAAAGCAAGCCGTCTCAAGCGACAGCCTACATATCTTAACACGAAGCAAATTTTAAGTCAAGCATTTTATCCAACTTTTTTGCACTTTTTTTTGGAAATTTTTTGAAATTTTTTTCACTTGAAAATATGCCGTTTTCACACCGTAAAAACCACAAGATATGGGCTTGTTGTTCTTATATTTTAATACGCGCGCGCGTAAGACGCTCCCTAAAAAAGTAAAAACGCCCTTAAAACAAGGACGTTTCTTATCATTTACAGCCCGAGCACGTTTTGCAGTTTCCCGAACACTTTTTCGACTGTTTTCCCGTAGAGGAATACATTTCCCCCGACCAACTGCGGTCTCCACGCTCCCCGCATACGGGGCAATAGGCGGGATCGTCGAATTTTTTAACGAGTTCTTCAAAACTCTTTCCGCAAGATGAACAGCGGTATTGTAAAACGGGCATAATTATCTCCTTCGTTTGCGGAACGATTTTTGCGTTTTGATGCGAATGGAATTGGTCGAACGAATTAAGAAGTACGCTGCGACCGAAGTAACGACGACGGCAATGCCGACGACAATCCAAAATCCGCCCACCGTATTCATAAACGGCACGTCGACGTTCATCCCCCACAAACTTGCAATCAACGTAGGAATGGTGATAATAATGGTGATGACTGTCAACAGTTTCATGACGATATTGACGTTGTTGGAAATAACGGAAGCGTACGCGTCCATCGTGCCGGATAAAATATCGCGATAGATGTTACACATTTCCATTGCCTGACGCGTTTCGATGACCATGTCGTCGAACAAATCGCGATAGTCCTCGTTTCCCGATACGATAGGAAGTTTTCCCATGCGATTATAGACGTTGAGATTTGCGCTCAACGACGTGGAAAAGTAGACGAGGGAATTTTCCAACTCAAGCAGTTGAATGAGTTCTTTATTCTTCATCGAGCGGTGTAATTCCGCCTGAACGCGCAACGACTTCTTATCGATCTGTTTCAGCCCGGAGAGGAATTTCTTCGCATTCCCCATCATAAACGAAAGGATAAAATAAACGGGCTTTTCCGTATCGACGCTCGCACGGTTAGAAATAAAGTCGCCGAGGACGGGATTTCCGTGCAAGGATACCGTAATGACGCATTTTGAATTATAAATGAGCGCCATAGGAATCGTTTCGTACGCGTCGCCGTCGTCCGTGTCCTTCATGATCGGCGTGTCGAGAAGGCAAAGGAAGTTTCCGTCGTCAAGTTCCGAACGCGCAGTTTCCTCGTCGTCGAGGGCGGCTTTGAGCATTTCTTCGGGCACGCCCGTAAGAACGCTGACGACTTCCACCTCGTCGTCGGTAGGGTTAATAAGATCGACCCAGCATCCTTTTTCGAATGCGTCGATCCGCGACATTTTCTTTTTTTCGTCTGTCTTGAAAAATTTAATCATAAGCATTTCCGCCTTGTGAGTATTCGGCGTTTTTCACCCCTTCCGCGAATGAAAAAACGCACGGCAAAAATCACCGTGCGTTGAGAAATGCTTCCCCTATGTTCGGGTAAGTTTCGCGAATGATACGCACGGCTATTCCGTTTTGAAAAAACATCGGTTATTTGGGCCTGCGTCCATTTTTTGTTTCCTCCGAATTTCGTACCCCTATTATAACCCCTCGACGGCGTTTTGGCAACTGTTTTTTGAAATTTTTTTGAAAAGCACGAGCACTAAACGACACACTTTCCGTCGAGAAAGGAAGAAAACAACTCTTCCACGTGCCCAAACGCACGGTGAAAGCAAGCAATCAAGTCTTCCGCAGCGGCAATTTTTCCGCTAAATTCTCTGTAATAATCCTTTAATGCGGAATAAAACTTTCCGTCGCCTACGCAAAGACGAACGCGATCAAAAAGGACGGTACTTTTATGATACGCAAGATTGACGTATTCATACCCGTTTGAAAAGGAAGAAAGCGGGCGGCGCATCGACGTATCCGCCCCTTGCAACAGTTGCGTTTTGACGGAATAATAGGCGCGATACGCCCGTTCCGCGCGGGACACGTATTCTTCCCGTCCAAGTCCGTACGTCGGGTGCGCGTCGAAGAAGAGGGCGGTGGAATATTCCGCCAACCCCTCGTCCATCCACGCCTCTTCCACCTGATTGCTCCCAACCGCGGAATACCACCATTGATGCGCCGTTTCGTGCACGGTTACGGTGGGAACTTCCGAGGGATGCAATGCGGAAGAAACCATGCTCAAAGCGGGATATTCCATTCCGCCTTCGTCGAGATCCGTCCGCACGACGACGTATTTTTCGTATGGGTATTGCCCAAACGTGCGGCTGAAAAAGGCGAGGGCGTCCACCGCCGCCCGCAGTCCCTCCTCCCCTTCGTCCTTCGCCCAATATTCAACGGTTACCCCGCTCACTTGCATCTCCGAACAGGAAAGCCCCTTCCCAAAGACGACGGCGAAGTCGCGCACGTTCTCCGATAATATATGATATGTTTTCTTTCCCGTTTGCGCGATTGTTTGCACCTCCCCGCCGCACGCAAGACTGTACTCTTCGGGAAGCGTCAAACTTACCTCGTAATCAGAACATTCGCTCACGAACGGATCGCCAACGGGCGGAACGTCGCAATACTCCTCTTCCGTCAAGAGCGGATAAAAATGAGCAAGATTGACGCACGTTTCCCCCACGCCGAAACGGTGATTGACCTTGGGGAGCACCGTTTGGAAGGTCATCGAAATTTGCACTTCTTCCTTCGGATAAAGCGGTTCGTCTAAAAAAATACAAAGGCACGTTCCGTCAACGGAATACGTTCCGCCGTCCACCGATAAAATTTCGAGTTTTCCATAACTTTCCCCGTCGTAATATGCCGCGGGCGCGCGCATAGGAGAAACGGGCGGCGTCGTCCCTTCTTGAAAGGCGTTTGGATAGAGCAAAAAGAAAAGTTCCTCTTTCACGTTCTCCGTTTGATTGACGTACGCAACGGACATGTCGGCGCTTAACGTACGCTCGGCGGGCGCATATTCCGCCGTGATCGCGTACACGGTATGCACATTTTCCCTTTGACAGGAAGAAAAAGGAAGGAACGCCGCCAAGATAAGAAGCGCGGAAAAAAAGACGGGAATTTTACGCATAAAAAAATAACCTCTCGGAAATCTCCGACAGGTTATTGTATGAATGCTTTGAAAGCGATTATGCGTTTTGCGAAGAACGGTTGAGTTCGACGAGCAGTTTGCGCACGTTAGGTACGCTTTTGCGATATAAATTTCCCGTCGAATCGACGGCATATACGCGGATCCTTTTCAAAACCCGCTTTCCGTTTTTTCCAAGCAAACACAACTTTTTCAACTCTTCTTCCGTCAACTGAAAGCAAAGAGAACTGCGTTGCTCCACCGCAATGCGGGCATTTTCCGTAAGCGAATTTTTTTGGCGGTACAGTTCGGTCAGATTAAAACTTACCTTCCCGTTTAAGACGCCGAGTTCAGCGATCGCCACGTCGTTTAAGGAACGGTTGCCCACCGTAATCGACGCATAACGCGCGCGCGTTTCCGTATCAAGCGATTGCATTCCAAGAAAATACAAGCGTTGCACTGCAAGTCTGCGGTGCAACATAAACACCGCGCCGATGACAAATCCGATGAGTACAATGATGAGAATCGCGGAAATAAGCACCACAAATCCAACGTTTTCGTTTAACCATTCCATATCAATACCGCCTCAAAATAAGATAGTTTTATTATATCCTTTCCCCTAAAAAAGTCAAGAAAAAAGACGGCGCCCGCCGTCTTTTTTCGTTATTCCTCTACGTAGTTGAAGATAACGGTATATTCCCTATTCAATCCCACGTTTTGATCCCAGCCGTCTACCTTTTCGATTGCATTCCACTCTTCTTCCGTTCCCGTAAAATAGACCGTATCCAAGTGATAATAGCCGCCGCCGAATGACTTCGCGCCGACGTACTGCAATCCGTTTCCGAGGATTAAAGTCGCCCGCACGTTTCCCTCAACCCAAACAAACGCATTGTAGAACGCGTCTGCGCCGACGTAGTTTGTGTTTTCGCCCACTTGCCCACGTACAATATTTCTACATTCGAAAAACGCTTGCGCTCCTATGTATTTTGCATCGACGAAAACGTCCGTAAGCGAAGTGCACTTCTCAAACGCATTTTTTCCGACGTATACGACGTGCGAGCCCACGGTAACGCTTGTGATCTTCTTATTTCCTTGAAGTGCGCCGTCGGCAATCGCCACAACGCTTTCGGGAATTGTAAGATTTGTTCCCGTTCCGCAGTATGCAAACAACAATTCTCCGGCAGGCACCGCATCATCAAATTGCGCGCTGTCTTCCCCCATCATTTCGACGACGTTCGCTGCCGAAATCAACACGGTAGCAAACCCGTTTTCATCTACGGAAACCACTCTCGGCTCGTCAAGGGAAGTATGCGCGAAAGCAACTTCTATATAGTAGACAAACTCTTGCCCTTCCCACGTCTCTTTTACCTTTTCCCTTCCCCACGACACCGTATCCTGCAAACAATTCGTTGCCCGAACGTCGACGTGCGGCGATAAGTTGTAAATTTCCTTTAAGTTCGTGCACCACGGGAAAACTTGCCAATCGCCGTCGCTTGTATCGCCGATCTTCCCACCAAACTTTGTAACGCTTGCGGGAATGGTAAACGTCGTTAAAGAAGTACACGCGCCGAAGGCATACGCCTCGACCTCTTCCACTCCGTTCGGGAGCGTAACTTCCCATAAGTTTGCACACCCATAAAAGGCGTACCCGTCAATTTTTTTCACGCCGTCGGGAACGGTAAACGTATTATCCTCTTTCCACCTCGGGTAATAAACCAACGTTTGTTTGCCGTTTGCATACAAAACGCCGTCCTCTACCTCGTACATGGTATTCCCTTCGGAAACGCTTACTTGAGCGCTGATTCCCCGCAAGAAAAATCTCCCCGTGTTTTTTACGCTTTTTGGAATATATACGTTTGGTACGGGCGCCATTCCAACGAAAGAAATCGCCCCGTCCGCAATAACCTTTGTCCCCTCTTTGATCGAAATCCCGTCGCTTGCATCCGCTTTTATCAAATACTGTCCGATATAAAGCGCGCCGTTTTCCCAATTCGCCTCGTCTTCCACGTACGCAGTATTTTGAAACGCATTCAATCCGATGGACGCGACGCCGCTTCCGATTTTAACCGAAGACAGGCAACCGATCTCGTCCCTATTCCATGACGCAAACGCCTCGTCGACAATTCGTACAACACCGTCCGGAATTTGCACGCTGCGGATTTTACTCCCCAAGCCCATCGCGTTTATCACACGGCAACCGGGCTGTACCACAAGCAAATCAGCCGCATCCATTTCCGTCCCTGATATGCTCACGTCGCTTAAAATTAAGTACGGATATTTTCGCGTTCCAAGATACTTTACCTGCATACGAACGTCGGGCGTATCCGTTTCCAACAAAACGTTCGTTTTACGCGTGAAATCATCGATAGCGTAAGATTTCACCTCTTGCATCCAAGTGTATCCGCCCCAATCGTCGGAGCACGAAAAAACGTACTCCCCTGCCTCTTTCATCGCCGTCGCCGTTAACATACGCCCTTCAAAAAGAATGGAGGAAAAATCGTAATATTTACTGCGATAACTGCCGTCTTGATAGTAAATTTTTGCAACCGCGCCGTCAGCCCCGCCGACATCCTCGATGATGAGCACGTCCGACTCTACTTTCTTCGCCTTTTTGCTTATTCCAGTCATGCTTGCGTCGTATTTTCTATCGAAGAGAACTTCTTGCACCATCTCATTCTCGTCAAACCGTACGCAAATATTCTTATTTGAATTTCCCAAAATTTCCGCCTTGATATCCTCGAGTTTAGCAATAAGCGTCTCTCGTTGCTCTTCCGCTTCAACGGTTTCCATTTGGAGTATAATCTCTTGCGCTTCTTCGTACAAATCCGTATTATCGCAGTCGAACCAATGCCAAGCAAACTCCTCCTCGACGTCCGCTTTGCCGAGTACCTTTGCTACCCGCTCCTTTGTGTCGCCGACGGAAAGATTATCCACCTTCCCTGCGCGGAACTTATTTGTGAGAATGCTCACTGTAACGATCATCGCGATGATCGCAAGCGCTACCGCAACGACAGGAATGATATGCTTTTTCAACCATGTGCCAACCTTTTTGAAAAACGAAGACGCACTTTGCAATCCTTTCTCCATAGCCCCTCCTATTTCCGTCATCTTTTTATTCAACGTTTCTTGACAATAAAATATCACACGGATATTCAACTGTCAATATTTTTTCTTAAAAATCCTGTCCCGTTTTTGTCCCAAAATTATAATTGCCATACGTTTCCGTTTTTTTCTTCCCTTTTTCAACCGATTGCCCTAATACCTATTATACCCCCCCCCTAAAAATGTCAAGAAAAAAGACGGCACCCGCCGCCTTTTTTCGTTATTCCTCCGACAAGCAGTAATACACAATATAAAATCCCGCACGGTCCGTGCGGGATCGACTAGTTTAATTAAGAAATCAACGTAAAAAAGTATGCCTTCCATTCTACGTATTCGCCGTCCGTGAACGCCTCTTCGGTTAAAAGGTTTTTGCATTCCACTAAAATATCGGAAATCGCTATTTCCGCTTGGACGTAATCTTTCAACGAACCCGTGGGAAAGGTTGCCATCGCCTTGCCCAACCGCGTGCGACACGAGTTTAACACGCGCGCCTTTTTTTCGCTAAAATCCATAACCGATATTACGCCGTCGTCGTATAACTTTTTATATTGACGGACGACGCCCGCCAACTGTTTTAACGAATCGGTGATTTCCGATAAGGTTTCTTGCGTACAAACCGTTCGTTTTTCCCTCATTTCCGTTTTGGCGTAGGTGCCTTTGGATTGTTCCGATTTCCCCGTTTCTTCATCCTCTTCGCTTTTCAACGTCATTTCTACGATAACGTACGCCGCAAAGCACAGCGCTTGAATGATCAAACCCACAAATGCCGACGTTTTGAAACTCACCAACGAATCACTTGGTATTTCGTTGTTTGTAATAACGGCAAAAACGATGCTTACAACCGAGTAGCCGACGGATAAAATAAGCGCAGCGAGAATGATAATGAACAATACTTTTTCGTTCCGTTTTCTTTCCCCAAAAAAATTGCCATAATCGCATAAACAAGGGTGAAAATAGAATATAACAAAATCATGACGGATAATACGCCGAATACAATTTCGTATGCGTCTATTACCTGCTGTAAGAGAAATTCGTCCAACCCTTCATATAACAATGCCGTAAACGAAAACGAAAGCATATCAAAGCCGTTTGCGTTCACTTTAACAATCTCTTCAAAACCGCTTGCATCTATACGAATGATGTGAAACGCAAGCGAAACGAGAAGCATAATCGCCGTAAACGCTGCAATTGCGCAAAGGACTGTGTTTTTTACCGTAAATTTTCGAACTTTCATGTATCTTCCTCCACCTTTTTCTATTTCCTATTATACCCCCCCCCTAAAAATGTCAAGTGTCCGCATGAAAAAACCACCCCGTAGGGTGGTTTTTTTATTTTTCTTCGAGCGTTAAATATGCAACGGGATCGACGTGCTCTCCGTCGAGCGTTACTTCAAGATGCAAATGCGCGCCGTCTTTATATTCCGCGCCCGTTGCCGCCGCCACGGTTGCAATCGTTTGTCCTTTTACAACGGAAGAGCCGACTGCAAGATTTTCCGCCGCCGCTACAAAGCGGTACGTCGTCTTTAATCCGTCGCCGTGGTCGAGCACGATCTCCGTCCCCGTCAATTCGTCCGTGCGGATACTTTCTACCGTGCCGTTTGCCATGGCGAATACTTCCGTTCCCTCTTCCGCCGCCACGTCAAGTCCGTCGTGCTCGTAATACCAACCGAGCGTTTGATTGTGATAAAACCCGTAACCGCTCAACACGGCGAGGTTTTCCACCGGATTTGTAAACCGTACCGTATCTTCCCCGTCGGAAGGGACGTCCGGTTGCGTGGGCTCCGTCGGAGCAGACGGAACGTCGGGCGTATTGTCGGGATCGGTAGCGACAGGGGGTGTGTCGACGACTTCGTCCCCTCCCACCACGAAATAGACGGTTAAGATGGTCGCCGCGGCAAGGAGCAAGGCGCTCACCGTCAACACGGCGTAGTAAAGTGTTTTCCGCTTTGCGGTAGTCGATTTTTCTTTCATAATTTGCCTCCGAAATTTTGTTATGTAAATTTTTCCCCCTTTCTTTCTTTTTATACACGTCGAGAAAAAATTTTTAATACAATTTCAATCCACGCGACTTTGCAAACGCCGATCGCATTTTTAATACCCGCCGAAAATAAGCGGCGTTCCTACGGCGGTTTTTTCATCCGTTTGCGCAACGTGCAAATTGACGCGATATCCGTCCAGCAAAACAGTTTCCCCCAAATACGGAGAATACAAATAATAGTTTACAATTCCGTTTACTTCTTCTTTGAACTGCAAAACCGCGCAATAGCGCTCTTTCATCTCTTCGTACCGATTTCCCGAAAGACAAACGCTCTCTCCCTTTACGGGAAGCAGCAAACAGTCCCGCCACGGTGCGTCCGTCGGCACGCGCTGCGCAGAAGACGAGGTACCCATGTACAAGGTATACTCTCCCCCCTTGGGAAGGGACGGCATATGATAAGCGAAAAGCGCGGCACAAAGAATGAAAATTCCGACGACGGAAAGAAATAAATTGTATCCCCTTTCTTTACGCATAAAGCCCCCCGAGAAACTTACTTAAAACGATGATTGACAAACCGTTCTCTTTCTATACCAAACAAAGAAAATAACTTATTTGAAACGCCGAATTTCTTTGCATTAAAAAAATCCTTCCGAAACGGCTCGGAAGGATTTTTATTCTAATTGTATCAACCCCAAGGGAGCGTCGTTCCGCCGAGGAGGTGAAGGTGCAGGTGGTGCACCGTTTGTCCCGCGTTTTCCCCTTGATTGATGACGACGCGATATCCCTCGCCAAGCCCGAGAGAATCTTTCAGTTCGCCGATTTTTTTCAACGTTCTGCCAAGCAATGTCGCCCGCGCCTCGTCGAGGTCGGAAAGGTAGGCAAAATGCTCCTTTGCAACGCATAAAAGGTGAATGGGCGCAATCGGTTGAATGTCCTTAAAAATGAGAATTTCCTCGTCCTCGTACACCTTGGAAGAGGGAATTTCCCCCGCAATAATTTTACAAAAAATGCAATCGTTCATACAAGTTCCTCCAAAATTTCGGCGCGTAAGCCGTCTTTTTCTCTTTGTCCAAGCCGAACGCGGTACAGCCCGCCTTCTTTTGCGCCGTCCGCGTAGACGCGCACGTAATTTTCCGTATATCCTCCCTCCTCTTCAAAGAGGGCGATCGCTTGACGTCCAACCTGCGCGGAAAGATATTTTTCTTCTTGCGCAGTTGCAATCGCCGTAAGGCGCGCCATGCGTTCTTTTTTGACCGCAGAGGGAAGATCTTTCATCTTTGCAGCCACCGTTCCCTCGCGCGGAGAGAATGGAAAGGCGTGCACGTGCGAAAAGCCCGCCTCATCTACCGCGGAAAGGGTATCTTGAAAGTCCTCTTCCGTTTCCGTAGGGAACCCGACGATTAAATCCGTCGTGATTGCGGCGGTGGGAAACGCTTCGTAAATTTGTTTGCAACGCAGTAAAAACTCTTCCCGCGTGTATTTTCTGTTCATCTTTTTTAAGACGGCGTTCGATCCGCTTTGCATAGAAAGATGGAAATGCGGCATCACGTTGCCCGCATCTTTCATTGCGGAAAGCAGTCCTTCCGTTACGACTCCCGCTTCAAGTGAGCCGAGCCGTATGCGCGCGGGTACCTCTTTTAATTTTTTTAAGAGAGCGGGAAGATCCACTTCTCCGTCCTGATAAGAAGAAATATCAATCCCCGTCAAGACGATTTCTTTTGCCCCGCACTTTTTTGCCTCGTCCAAAATGCTTTCCACGCTCCGCGACCGCGTTCTCCCCCGCAAGTAAGGAATAATGCAGTAGGAACAAAAACGGTTACACCCGTCTTGAATGCGCAAAAATGCCCGCGTTTTCGTCCGTTTCGGCGGGGGCATTTCGCAAAACATCCGCTCGTCCGTTTCGGGGAAAAAGCCTTTTTCCTTTAAGAGGGAGAGTATCTTATCCTTTTTTTGCGCGCCCGTTACGACGGTTACCCCCTCCCGTTCCAAAAAGGATTGAGGGTGCAAATGCGACGCGCAACCGCAAACGAGGACGGGAGCATTCTCGTTAAACTTCCGCATCCGCGCAACCGCTTGACGGCTTTTCCGCTCCGCCTCCGCCGTTACCGCACACGTGTTGAGAAGGTACAAGTCCGCTTGGCACAACTCGTCCGTTACTTCAAACCCAAGGGAAGTAAGCCCGCTCATCAGCGACTCGCTTTCTACCTCGTTCATTTTACATCCGAGGGTGAACACGCACGCCTTCATCCAAGTTCCCCCACAAGGTACATGACGGCTGCCGTAAACGCGATCGCCGCCGTTTCCGCCCGCAAAATGCGTTTACCGAGCGAAACGCCGACAAACCCCTTGCTCTGCGCAGAGGCAAATTCTTCCTCCGTAAAGCCCCCTTCGCTTCCCACGACAAGGGCGAAACTCCCCGTAAGCGCGGAAATATCCGCCTCGCTCTTTTGGATAAATTCGCACGCAAACAACTTGTTTTGATAGTCCTTTGCAGAGTCGATCGCCGAAGAAAAATCATCGAAATATTCCACGGTAGGGACGGTTGCGCGCATACACTGTTTTGCCGCCTCGTGCGCAACCTTTTTGAGCCGTTCGAGTTTGTTTTCGTTGATATAAGCGGAGCAATAACGGGAAGAAAACACGCCGATCTTTTGAATTCCGAGTTCCGTTGCCTTTTGCACGACGAGTTCCGTTTTATCCCCTTTTAACGCACCGACGAGAAGATACACGTCCGTCTTTGGCTCTTTGTCAGAAGTGCGTTCTCCCACGATATGCGCGTACATGCCCCCTTTCTCCACGCGGGAAATGATTGCCGCATACTCCTTTCCGCTCCCGTCCAAAAGGGTAATTTCATCCCCTTCCGTAAGGCGCAGTACGCTTTTTGCATGGCGGAATTCTTCCCCCGAAAGGAGTACTTCTTCCGCGATATTTTGTACGAAAAACCGCTTGGGCGCAGCCACGTTATACCTCCTCGCCTTTGAGCACGAGCGCATACCACTCGCCCTTTTTCCGTTCGCGAACGACGGTCATTCCCACCGCCGCATACGCCTCTTTGACAAGGGAAAGGCGACTTTCGATAATCCCGCTCAAAATGAGTACGCCGCCCTGTTTTAAGTTTTTGGGAATGGACGGTGCAAGGAAACGCAGTACTTCCGCCGTGATGTTGGCAAGCATGACGTCCCCTTTGATTTCCGCATTTTCCAAAAGGTTGGAATGCGCGACGACCGTATGTTCCGCAACGCCGTTGAGTTCGCAATTATGCCTTGCGCTTTCTACCGCAACGTAATCGATATCCGTTAAATACGCAAGATTTGCCCCAAGTTTTACGGCGGAAATGCCGAGAATCCCGCTTCCGCAGCCGACGTCGATAACGGTATCCCCCTCTTTCAAATAGTCTTGCATGAGTTCGACGCACATAGACGTCGTTTCGTGTTCCCCCGTGCCGAACGCCATGTTGGAATCGAGCAAAACGACCTCTTCCCCTTCTTTCTTTTCGTAGGCGATCCATTCGGGCACGACGACGATTTTTCCGAGCGGGATAGGACGGAAATGCTTTTTCCACACGTCAATCCAGTCGTCCCCCTCAATTTCACGCTTGGTATCTTCGAGCGTGCCGAACTCCACCGTTCCCTCACTCCGTTCGCGCGCCTCAAATACGTCGCGCATGATTTGCGGTAACGTTTGTTCGGCAATGTCGGTAGCGACAAAGCATTTGACGAGAACGTCCGACCGCGCTTCCGTCAAGTTGTCGTCCATATAGTCCCAAAAGACGGTCGAATCGCGTTGAAGGGCTACGATGTCGTTGACGTCGCACACGGTAACGCCGTAGTTGGTGTAGTTCCACATGATATCGGCGATAATTTCACTCGCCTCCGTAGTGGTATGTACGGTTAATTCGATAAATTTCATAGTACCTTTATTATAAAGTATCCCCCCGAATAAGTCAAGGGTTTCCTTTTAATTGCCCGTCATGTAAAACGTATCCCCACATAAAAACACGGGCGTTTTATATGAGGTCAACCCCTTTGCCATCAGCCACCCGCTAAAAGTGGATTCATTTCCTATTCCCGCATAAAAACACGGGGGGATATGAGGGCAAAGCCCTTGCTATCAGCCACCCGCAAAAGTGGATTTATTTCCTATCCCCGCATAAAAACGCGTGGTAAATCCCTTTGCCATCAGCCACCCGCAAAAGTGGATTTATTTCCTATCCCCGCATAAAAACACGGGGCTTTTTATATGAGGAAAAAACCCTTGCTATCAGCCACCCGTAAAAGTGGATTTTGGATGATTTATAAAATTTCACGATACAAAAAAAGGACAGCGGTTCTCCCGCTGTCCTTACCGTTTACTTTTTATATGCATTTTTGCCGTAGAGGGCGGAAACGTTATCCGCGTACTTTTTCGCGCGGTCGTATTGCTTGATTTCGCACGCCTCGCCCGCCTCTTCAATGCGCCGTTTTTGCTCTTTGGAAAGTTTGGTCGGCACTTCTACAAACACGCGAAGATACAAATTCCCCGTACCGTTACGCGTTTTTAAGCCCTTTCCGCGAATGGTAAACGTCGTTCCGTTTTGCGTTCCTTCCGGAATGGTATACTCGAACGCATCGTTGATATCGGGCACTTTGACCGTGCCGCCAAGCGCCGCCGTTGCAAACGGAATGGGTAAATCGACGTATAGATCCATATTTTTGCGTTGGAAGATCTTGTGCGGCTCGACGCGGAACACGACGATCAAATCGCCAGGAGCGCCGCCTTCCGTACTCGCTTGGCCGTACCCGCGCTTTTTGATATAGGAGTTGGTATCAACACCCGCAGGAATGTTGAACGTAACCGTCGTTTCCTTTCGTTGATACCCTCTCCCCTTGCAGTCCGGGCACTTATCCGTTACGATCTTTCCCCGTCCGCCGCAGTCGGGACACGCTCCTACGCGCACCGTTCTCCCAAACATGGTATCTTGCGTAAAGCGCACCTGTCCTTTTCCGCCGCACTTTTCGCACGTCTTAAATGCGGTCCCGTTCTTTGCGCCCGTCCCGCTACACGTCGGACACGGCTCGTTGCGCATATAGGTAAATTCCTTTACGCACCCCTTTGCGGCGTCCATAAACGAAAGCGTCATTTCACGTTGAATATCTTCGCCCGTGGTATCCCTTTGAACGGAAGCGCCCCCGCCGAAGCCTTGGAAAATACTGTCGAAAATATCCCCAAAGCCACCGAAACCGCCCCCGCCGAAACCGCCGAAACCGCCCGCGCCGCCCATGCCGGGGTGTTCCCGCTCATAGTCGTACGCGGCACGCTTTTGCTTATCGGAGAGCACTTCGTTCGCCTCGTTGATTTCCTTAAACTTTTCCGCCGCAAGTTTATCGCCGGGGTGAAGATCGGGGTGATACTGCTTGACGAGTTTTTTATACGCCGCTTTGATTTCATCTTCCGTCGCATTTTTTCCGACGCCGAGCGTTGCGTAATAGTCTTTTTTTTCTGCCATAAAATTACCTATAAAATAGCCCGAGAGGGGCGGAGTTCCGCCCCTTGGGAATTATTGATGGAATTCGGTATCGTCGCTGCCGTCGGGTGCCCCTTGCGCGCCCGCCGCCTGTGCTTGCTGATACATTTTTGCGAAGACGGGCTGTACCGCGTTTTGAAGGGTATCGAACGCCGCTTTGATTCTTTCGTCGTCTTCCGATTCAAGTTCTTTCTTCGCCGCATCTACCGCCGATTGAAGGGTTGCTTTGTCCTCGTCGGAGAGTTTATCGCCCGCTTCTTTCATCGTCTGTTCGATGGAGAAGATCAACCCGTCGAGTTTGTTTTTATTTTCTACCTTTTGCTTTCTTTGCTTGTCTTCTTCCGCGTATTGCTCCGCTTCTTTGACCGCCTTGTTGATTTCGTCTTCGGAGAGGTTGGTGGAAGAGGTGATGGTGATGTCCGTGCTCTTGCCCGTACCGAGGTCTTTTGCCTCTACGTGCACGATCCCGTTTGCGTCGACGTCGAAGGTAACTTCGATTTGCGGAATTCCACGGGGTGCGGGAGCAATGCCCGTGAGCATAAATCTACCCATCGTCTTATTGTCGCGGCAGAATTCGCGCTCCCCTTGCAAAATGTGAATTTCTACGCTCGTTTGATTGTCCGCCGCCGTAGAGAATACTTGGCTCTTCTTGACGGGAATGGTCGTATTCCGATCGATCAAACGGGTGAATACGCCGCCGAGCGTTTCAATGCCGAGGGAAAGAGGCATAACGTCGAGAAGAAGGACGTCCTTGACTTCGCCCGTCAAAACGCCGCCTTGAATTGCCGCGCCGACCGCTACGCATTCGTCGGGGTTGATGCCCTTGAACGGTTCTTTGCCCGTGATGCTCTTTACCTTTGCGACGACTGCGGGAATACGCGTCGATCCGCCGACGAGGATAACCTTGTCGAGGTCGCTGTACGAAAGCCCCGCGTCCTTCATCGCTTGGCGCATCGGTTCCGCCGTTTTTTCAACGAGGTCCGCCGTCAAAGCGTCGAACTTTTGACGGGTAATTTCTACTTCGAGGTGGGCAGGGCCCGCTTCCGTCATGGAGATGAACGGAAGGGAAACGGAGGTGGAGTTCATGCCGGAAAGTTCGATCTTTGCCTTTTCCGCCGCTTCCTTCAAGCGTTGCATTGCCATTTTATCCTTGGAAAGGTCTACGCCGTGGCTCTTTTTGAATTCGTCCACCATGTAGTCCATAATGCGTGCGTCGAAGTCGTCGCCGCCAAGCATGTTATTGCCGTGCGTTGCCAAAACCTCGAACACGCCGTCGGAAATTTCAAGAATGGATACGTCGAACGTACCGCCGCCGAGGTCGTAAATCATGACCTTGCTGTTTTCTTTTTCTTTATCCAAGCCGTAAGAAAGCGCCGCCGCCGTCGGCTCGTTGATGATACGCAAAACGTTAAGTCCTGCAATTTTGCCCGCGTCCTTGGTCGCCTGACGTTGTGCGTCCGTAAAGTATGCGGGGCACGTGATGACCGCGTCCGTTACTTTCGTGCCGAGGTATGCTTCCGCGTCCGCTTTGAGTTTGGTAAGGATCATTGCGGAAATTTCCTGCGGGGAATAGGACTTCTCGTCAATTTTTACCTTAAAATCAGAGCCCATGTGGCGCTTGATAGAAATGACCGTCTTGTCGGGGTTTGCAACCGCTTGACGCTTTGCAACCTGCCCTACAACGCGCGATCCGTCCTTTTGAAATGCGACGACCGAGGGGGTCGTACGCGCGCCTTCCGCGTTTGCAATTACGGTAGGCTCACCGCCTTCCATAACCGCTACGCACGAGTTCGTTGTTCCCAAATCGATTCCAATTACTTTTGCCATAATATATTTCTCTCCTTCAGTTTCTCTTATTTTGTTACGATGACTTGCGCAAACCGCAAGACTTTGCCCTTTTGTTCATACCCTTTGAGGTATACTTGCTTGACGATCCCGCTTTGCTCCCCTTCTTCGGGGTCGACCGCCATGATCGCCTCGCATTTTTCCGCGCTGAATTCTTCTCCGACGGGATCGATGACGGTAATTTGTTCCTCTTCTAAAAGTTTAAGGAAACTCTTTACGACCATCTCAATTCCCTTTTTCGTTTGTTCGTCCGAGCAACTTGCAACCGCGCGGTCAAGATTGTCCGCAATCGGGAAGAGTTTGCTCACGACGTCCGCCCGTCCTTCGGCGTATGCCTGTGCGCGGGTATTCGCGGTACGTTTGCGGTAATTTTCGTATTCCGCCGTAACCGAATACCATTTCCGTTTTAAGTCCTCCGCCTCTGAAAGCGCCTCTTGAAGGGGATCTTTTTCCGCGACGACCTCTTCTTCGGGCACGGGCGTTTCTTCTACAATTTCCGTTTCTTTCATCTTCTTTTTCTTCTCCGACATTTATATACCACCGTCTAACCGTTTTTTATCACTTTTTCAAGAATTTCTCCGACACTTTCTAAAACGGACACCACTTTTGCATAATCCATGCGAACGGGTCCGACGACGCCGTACGTTCCAAGTTGCCGACCGCCCGCCGAATAGGACGCGGTAACGACCGAACAGTCGGAGGGAACCCCTTCCCCGCCGATCTGCACGCGGATTTGGATTTCCGATTCCTCTTGCGCAAGCAGTTCGCCGATTCGCTCCTTGCTTTCTACAAGGGACAAAAATTCTTCTACCTTTTCCACGTCGCGATACTCCGCTCGGCGAATACTCTTGTTTCCCCCCGAAAGCACGACGTCCTTCCTGCTCGTGTAAGCAAACAAGGCGTCGAGTACTTCTCGGCACGTTTCTTTGTATGCGGTAAACGCCTGCATTGCCTCCGCTTCCGCTTCGCGCACCCGATCCATTCTCCGTCCGCCGAACACCGACTGTAAAATGGTGGAAATGCGCGCAAGTTCCTCTTCCGGCATTCCCTCGGGGAGAGGGATAAACGAATCTTTCAAAATACGCAAATCGGTTACGAGAAGGAGAAGCGCCGTCTTTCCGCAAGGGAAAAGCCCGACGTTTTTCACCTTTTCCGCCGAAGGATCGGAAAGCGCGACGGAAGTATAATCGGTCAGTTCGGAAATGACGTCCGCAACGCTCTTTACAATACTCTCCGCACGGGAAACGCGCGTATCGAACGTGTCCTTCACGTAGCGCACTTGCTCGGGCGTGAGCGCGCTCCGCTCCATCAATTCGTCGATGTACAGTTTATACGCTTCGGGAGAAGGAATTCGCCCGCCCGACGTATGAAACTGAATCAAATACCCCATCTCTTCTAACGCGGAAAGTTCGCTCCGCACCGTCGCGGAAGAAACGTCTTTGAGGTGCTTTTGCGTGATCGCTTTGGAAGAAACGGGCAACGCCGATTGAATATACTCGTCCACGACGATGCGTAAAATATTCTTTTTCCGTTCGGATATTCCGTCCATCCATCGCTCCGTTGGCACTCTTTTCCTTTAAGTGCTAAAATATTCTACTACTAATATAATACAAAGTCAACGCGATTAAACGCTTCCTGCAATTTTTTTCTTTTTTTATGGAAAAATTCCCTACCACGCCTTTACAAAATTTCCGTTTTGATATAAAATAAAAAGAAAAGGGACTTGATTTATGGAAGGAAGAGCATTTGAGTTAAAGGCAAAGCGGAGCGGAGTCGTTTCCGTACGCGTTATCCCGGGGCACTTTGCCACCAAGCACTCGCACGTCAACTACTGCATTGACATGACGACGATCAAATCGGAATTAAAAATGGCAAGAGAGGCGGCAAGACTGTTTGCGGAAAGTTGGAGCAATACCCCTATCGATACGATTATTACGCTGGAACGGACAAAGATGATCGGCGCCTTTCTCGCGCGAGATTTATCCCATTCCGGACTGAATATGAATCAAGACATCGCCGTTATCACCCCCGAAATTACCAACGAAAAAATGCTCCTTCGCGATAACTTTATCCCCTACGTCAAAGACCGCCGCGTTCTCCTTTTAACGGCGTCCGCATCTACGGGTATGACGATTGCTTCCGTCGTGGAAGGAATTCGCTATTACGGCGGGGAAGCGGTCGGCGCGGCGACCATTTTCGGCGCCTCCCTTTCGCGCATTAGCGTCCCTTACGTAAAACTGTTCGACTCGGACGATATCGACGGATATCTTTCCTGTTCCGCAACCAACTGCCCCCTTTGCAAGGCAGGCGTTAAAGTAGACGCTCTTGTTAATTCGTACGGATACAGCAAAATTGTGCAGTAAACAAAATAAAAAATACTTTACGGAGTGAATTTTTACTATCATGAACGACTTAAAAAACTTAAAAATCATTCTCCTCGGCGACAGTATTACAGAAGGCGTAGGCGCAAGCGAGAAAAAATTTTGCTACGCGGAAGTCCTCGCACAGGAAACGGGAATGCAAGTACTCAACTACGGCGTTGGCGGAACGCGCATTGCCCGTCAAGAACGGAAAAGCGCGGTGCCTTCTTGGGACGAAGATTTTAACACACGCGCGCGCCGCATGGAAAAAACGGCGGACATCGTCGCCGTATTCGGCGGAACCAACGACTACGGGCACGGATTCGCCCCCGTCGGAACGCCGGACGATCAGGGCGAAGACACCTTTTACGGCGCAATCAACAGTTTGTTTTCCTACTTACGGAAGACGTATCCCACCTCGTTCCTCTTCGTCATGACGCCCATTCACCGTGTAAATGAACAACGCCTTACGGGGGACGGCTATAAGCCCGCTATGCTTCCGTTAAAGGGATACGTGGATATTATCCGTGAAGTTGCGGAAAAGTATTCGATCCCCGTGCTTGACTTGTACAAGAACGCGGGCATTTACCCCGATTTCGAAGAGCACCGCGTTGCTTATGCACCCGACGGACTGCACCCCAACGACAGAGGACATAGAAAACTCGCCCTCCTCGTGAAAAACTTCCTCGAGCAAAACTACCTCGCGGACTGACGGAAAAACAACTTTTTGCCCCACGTTTAGAAAAAAAGACGGCACCCGCCGTCTTTTTTGGTAGTTATATAGTAAAAAACCTTCTATGAAAAAACGTCATAGAAGGTTTCTTTTTTTTGATTGCAGGAGCGTAACTTCCTTTTTATGTTAAAAAATCTTCCAACGAAATCGTTGCGCCGTGTAACCGATAGGTAAAGATGTTTTCATTATCCCAAGAGTTATGCCCTGTGGAAACAATGACGGAAATTCCGTCGGATTCCGGAAGAAAACCGCGTTCGTCGCGCACAATCCCCGGGTTATGATTGCGTTCCCATCCCGTATCGGACGGCCCGACGAATCCTGCCATTTTCCAAACGTACGAACCGCTCTGAAGCAACGTGCACAACTGTTCGGTGCTTTGCACGTCTTCCAAATAAGCAACCATGCTATGCGAATTCACACGGGTTGTCGTAACGTCGGCGGGATTTTTTTCGTTCGTTACACCGCATACATAAAAGCGTTTTGCGACGGGATCGTAAGCGAAATCGGGAATCCCGATGTTGCATCTTTGACCTGCCGAGTTGACAATTCCGTTATGCGTGATGCGCGTCGTAAATTGACAAGTCGGGTTGTCAAGATCGGAAAAATTCCAACGTTGAATTCCCGTCCCTTGCAAGGTGGACTGATAGAACATGAGCACGTCGCCTTGCCCGTCCAAACTGATGAGTGCGGGCATTCCCGTTCCCCAATAAATTCTGGACGTCCCTTGCATATCCTCGTACTTCTCCTGTTCTTCCGCCTCGACGCCGTTGTCATACCACGGCACGATAGGATTGAGAGAAGCGACCTTTACCCAAGGTCCTTCCGGCGCATTTGCAACGGCGATCCCCGTTTCGTTCTTTTGATAATCTTCCGTCGTACAACCGAGGTACGCCATGAGATAGGTATAATCGTTCCCTTCATAGCGGAATTCGCCGCGGATTACGGCAGGATCGCAGGTATGGCGGGAATCCCACGTGCCCGGCGTGGGCGCAAGCACGATTTGCTGTTCCGAAAACAGCCATTTTCCGTCATCTTGCTTTACGCCTTTCCGATACCCGATATGGTCCATAATGACGCCGTCGTCCTTGTTCGTACAGTACCAAACGTGCATCCATTCTTCACCGTCTACCGTTTCCTTCAAAATTGCCGGGCAGTAATTGAAAATCTTACTGTCCGATACGTCGGGCCCGAACAAAACGTCCTCAAAGTCCACAGGCTGCGGTCCCGTTTCTTCCTCTTCCCGTCCGAGTAAAACGGAAATTCCGTCGTACTGCGTGCGGAAGCCCTCTCCCTCTTTCGTATAGGTAAAGGTGTCTTCGCGGTACGTTTCCGTTACCGTCGTCCCGTCGAAGGTATACGTCGAATTGCGCGTTTCGATAGAGCCGAGATAGCCGATGACAACGCGCAAATTTCCGTCCTCCGAAAAGGTCGCCGTATACGTTTGAAAATCGTCCGTGCAGTCCACTCCGTCCATCGTTGCGGAATCCAACACAAACGTCCCCGTGATAGGTTGCGTTTCCTCCGTGCCGCACGCGACGCAAGAAAGCGCGCAAACCGCCGCAAGCCCCAAGGCAAAAATAGTCGACGTTTTCTTTTTCATCTACTCACCTCAACGAATGGTAAATTCTATTCCGTGGATACGGTAGGTATGCAAAGACGGCCATTGCCCGCCTGCATCCCAGTCGGGGAAATCGGTTGCCAACTGCGCCGCCGTATAGAGCACGGGCACGCGGTACGGATCGATCAAATTCCCTTTTTCGTTCTTAATGATACACGCATTGTGATTGCGCGCATGTCCCGTTCCCGTATCGAGTGCGGCAAAACGGTTCCATACGTACGGTTCTTCTCCGAACAACAAATCGAAATTTTCGTCCACGTCCAAATAAAGCAACGTATTGCTTCCTGTGATCCAGTTGACACCGCCGTCCGTCGGATAAGGGAAATCTTCCTTCACGCAATACAGTCTTCCGCGCACGGGATCATAGGCAAAATCGGCATTGTTGATGCAGTCGGCGGATCCGCTCGCGTTGGTTACGCCGCGTTCACGGAGTTCCGCTTTGCGAAGCATTTCCGGATCGTCGAGGTTGGAAAGATCCCACTCTTCTACGACCGTGCACGTCTTTGCCGCGCCCATAGCATAGAAAAGAAGCACCTTTCCGTTGCCGTCCGAACTGATGAGGGAAGGTTGCCCAAACCCCCACGTCGTTTGGCTGTAATGTTCCGACTCGTAAAAATTTGCAATGGGATTGAGCGATTCCACCTTCACCCAAGGACCTTCGGGAGATTTTGCAACGGCGATCCCCACTTCGTTGCGGGTATTGTCGCTCGTCTTACAACCAAGGTATGCCATGAGCCAAGAATAGTCTTCGCCGCCCATGCGGAATTCCCCGCGAATCACACTCGGATCGCATACGTGGCGGCTATCCCACTCGCCGTTTGCGCCATGCTCGAGTACAAGTTGTTTTTCGGTAAACTCCCATTTTCCGTTCGCAAGAAGCGTTCCCTTGCGGTATGCAACGTAGTCGGTAACGTTTCCGCTGTCCTTATTGCTGCAATACCAAACGTGCATCGTATCGTTTCCTTCCATAACTGCCGTAGGACAATAGTTATAGAAATTTTCGCTCTTGTCCTCACCGAACAGTTCGTCGTCAAACAATACGCCGCCGTTCACTTCTGAAGGAAGCGTATAATCTTCGTCATACGAATAACACATCGTAACGTCCTGCCTGTCGATTTTTCCGGAAAACGTGAGCGTTTGCACGGTTGCGTCATAGGCGAACTCATATTCCCGTACGCCGATGACGAGCATGATCCCGTCATCCGTCTTTTCGACCGTTCCCTTGCGCTCGCTTCTGCCCGTGTAATCCGTTTCATACCAAGTCACCTCGCCGTCGGATAAGTACAGGCAGTTAAACAAATACCCGCTCGCGGTATCGCGCCCTTCCACCGTCTTTTGTGAAAGCGCGTAGTACCCGTCTAAAATCTCTTGTTGTTGCGTATCGCCGCCCGGCGGATTATCGGGCGCGCCCGGCTGATTCCCCGACGGAGTTCCGCCGTTTATCTCGCACGCCGTAAACGCAACGAGCGAAAAACTCATCATGCAAGCGCACGCAAACGCCGTCGCGCGGAAAGAAAACCGTTTTTTCATAGTACCTCCTATCAGTAAGCGGGCGCGGAAGATCCGCGCCCGCCGCGTAGTTCTGTCATTGATAGTCAACTTCAAACGCCATCAAGTTTTGCGTAAACAGATAGTCGTCCGTGTCCGCTTCAAGCATACAAACGTTATAGACGATCTCCGCGCCCGTCGCTTCGTCCGTATGTCCGTAAGCGTCCGAAACGATACATGCACCGTAAAGACGTTCGTACATTCCGTCCGGCGTATCGGTATTATCCCACGTGCGGATTCCCGTCCAGCCGTTTCCTGCGTCGGTCGTATAAAGTTCGCTTTCCGCAATGGAAAGAAGTTGAATGCGTCTTGCAAAAGCAGGTGCCTGCGAAGGCGTAGGCGAATAGTCTTTTACCGCATAGAATTTATCGCTCGCCGCGTCGTATGCAAAGTCCGCGTTGGGGAACATTGCCACCGTATCGCCGCCCGCGATCTCTCCGTTGTTGGGTACCATTGCTTCGCCGGAAAGGACGGGCGCGTCCAAATCGGAAGCATCGATATCCACAAACTTAGCAAAGTGCCCGTACGAATCGGCAAACGTATAGAAAAGGCGGATTCCGCTTTCTTTGTCGTAGTTGACCAAAGAAGGCGCATAATTTCCGACTGCCGTTGCCGCGCTGCCCGTATTCGCTTCGTTAAACGCTACGACAGGCGCCGTGCCGACCTTCGTCCATTCTCCGTCGAGCGATTGCGCAACCGCAAGACCGATCGAGAATTGCGTTTCGCTTGCACGCGACGTTCCGCAGTAAGCCATCAACCAACCGTATTCCGTATCGCCGTATTCAAACGCTCCCTTGACGACGGAAGCAGAGCCGAGGTATTCGTCCCAAGCGCCTTCGCTCCCGCGGAGAACGATCGTTTCTTCTCCGTAAGCCCAGCCCTTATCTTCGCCTTCTTCAAACGTCGCGCTGCGGACTGCAATCACGTTGTCCTCTTCGCCGGAAGTTTCGTTGGTCGTATAGAAAAGCCAACGCGTGCCGTTGTCTTCAAACAAATCGGCGTTGTTGATATAATGACCGCGGTCCGCTTCGGGAAGTCCGTAAACGGTCGCAACGGGATTGGGACCAGGGCCGGGCGTAGGTCCGGGAGTCGGTTCGGGCGTAGGTTCAGGCTCCTTGCATGCCGCTACCGTTCCAACCATAGCACTCATGACGAGCGCACCGAAAATTGCAATTAAATTTTTCTTTTTCATATCGTTTTCCCTCCTCAGTTGAGTCCCAAAAGTTCGGGGATCGTCTTTCCGTCTGCGTTTACGAACGAAGACGAGAACTGCGGCGTGGTGTTATAAGCGCCGATGTTGTTAATGCTAAACGATTGATTCAAATAGTTCGCCGCCGAAACGGTAATGCCGAGATAAGCAACGACCGAACCTTCGCTCATAAACTCTTCCTTTGCTACACCGCTCGACCAGCTCGCGCGTTCAAATGCCGAGAACGGAATGCGAACCCAACCTTCAAACCCTGCGGGAAGCGTCGCCGTAGGACGCGTCATGTAGATACTCGTCTTGCCCGTATTGACGTCGTAAAGCCAATAGCGGTTGCCTTGCAAAATGTTAAATCTGGAACGTGCTCCGCTTGCAACTTTGCAGTCGATTTCAAAGTTAAAGGATACTTCGACGTCGCTGTCGTTGCGTGCCCAGAAGGATACGCCCTTCATGTTCGCCCAGTCGATATTCTCGCCGTCGGAAAGCGTGAACGCCGTAAATCCGTCGCCCGTAATTCCCGTTGCGGTGAGTTGCATTGCGTCTTCGCCGTAAGAATCTTCGACGATGCTCAAAGAACCGTAAGAACCGTTGATCAAAACGTTTCCACTCACACCCGTTTCGCTGTAAGAGGAATTCGATTTTCCTTCGCCCTTGATGTCGACCGTAGCGTCGCCCATCATTTCGCGAACCGCATCCGCCTCGATAAAGGATACCGTGCCGCGGTTTGCTTCAAGATCGCTTGTTGCGGTGAATTTAGCCGACTTATCGGAAGAAAGGTCGAGGAGTTTGGTAAACGTTCCGCTTCCCGCCTCGCCCGTATACAAACCGATTTCGCCGATGACGATACGGTAGTTGTAGTTGTACTGTGAGTCGGTCGTAAGAACAAGCGTATCGATTGCCGCAAGGTCGCGGTTTTCGTCCGCGCCGAACTGCCATCCCATGGAATCCATCGGAATGATCATAGCGCCCATGATTCCGCTAGCGGAACCTGCGGTTACCGCACCGTAGGTAACGTTCGCCACTTTTTTGCTGGTCGAATCCGTTTCGCCCATGAAATAGACGGGCTTTCCGTCCGCTACACCCGCGACGGAATAGCGCGCGCCCTTGTTTTCCAAGCCGAACGTAATGCCGGGCGAGCCGACCGCACCGTAATATTGAATGACCAAGTAACTTGCTTGCGAGAAGTCGACGGTTTCCTGATCAAATTTAACCCGAAGCGTTTGCCAGTTCGTAGAAGAATCGCCGACGACGGGACCTTGCCAAACTGCCGCCCACGTGTCCGCATCTTCACCCGCACGGAACGGATATTCCATTGTGGGAGGTTCGGGTTCAACAACGGCGGATTCCGAAGGCATCTTCATGCAATCGGGATTTGCCGAATCGACGTAATACATATCTTTCGAGCGTTCGCTCTCGGAGCAATCGACAAGCGTTGTAAAATTCGTGCCGCTCGCGCCCGGTTCGCCGTCGTAATAGCCGACGTTGCCGATCGTCAAAGCATAATCGTAATTGAACTGCGTACACGTCGTATAATAGAACGCCGTCGCCGCGGAAAGATCGCTTTGATTGTTATTCCACTGCCAATTCATGGAAGCAAACGGCATCAGTAAGGTTCCGCATGCGCCCGTTCCCAAATTGATTGCACTGTACAGGCAACTCATCTCTGAAATCGTTCCGTTTTCCGACAGGAAATAGAATTTGTTTTCGTCTACGCAGTTATTGTAACGGTCGCCGTTTTGAATGAGCCCCAACGTCAGTCCGGGATTGCCTGCGTCAACCCGAATTTGCACTGCGAGATATTCTGCAGAACGCAAATCCTTTGCCCCGCCGTCAAATTTGACTTCGATATACTCCCATTTGTTATTGCCGGCACCCGCTTCTGTCGCCATGGTGAACGTCGGCGCGTACGCAAACGCGTCATCCCCCGTTTCAAACGGATACGTCATTTGCGTGGTCGTGTCCAACGCGTTTCCGTCTACCGTTACAGCGGGATACGCAGCGCAAACCCCGCTCAGTGCAATCCCTGCCCCGAGCATGAGAGCAAGCACTTGTGTCTTTTTCTTTGTCATTTTGTTACCTCCATTATCATATTTTCGGATCTTGTCCGATTTTTCCTACACCAAGACGCGATTCAAGCCATTCGTAGAATGCCTTTCTGTCGACGTCTACCGCAATATTCACAGGAGAATAACCCTCCTGCGGGGAACACCGTACGGAAAACGCACCGCGCTCCTGTTCTAAATCCGCCCGAACGTATCTCGTTTCAAAGCGGCACAGCGGCTGAAACGCACTTGCCACGGCGAGCGGATCGTGCATCACGCTCTTTTCAAAACCGAAGTGTTTTAACCACCTGTCAAACCAAAGGGATAACAGCCGATTGCTTTCCCCTTTCGAAGATGCAACCCGTTCCAAAAGCCCGCCTTCCAACGTACAGCGCAACGTTACGTCTAATCCGATCGCATAGAGGGGAATCCCGCTCGAATAGACGGTTTGCGCCGCTTCCGGATCGCAGAGAATATTCCACTCGGGCGACGGGTTCAAAAAACACCCGCCCATCGTATAGATGGCGCCCACGGATTGCATCTCCTCGGGGAACCGTTCGATTGCCCGTGCAAGATTTGTAAGCGGTCCTACCGCAAAGATGATCAGTTCGTCCTTCCACCGATTTGCGCTTTCCGCCAAAAACTCAGCCGCTCCCGTTTGGACGGGAAGTGAAGCGTACTCATCGCACCACTGACAGACGTTTTTCCGTTCGAGCGAACAGCCGTCCTCCCATACGAAGGGGCGAATAGGCTCCTTTGTCGGAATTTCCTCCCCCGCAAAGACGGGGACGTTCGGTTTGCCTGCGGCACGTAAAAGTCTTTGCGCAAGTTGCGCGCGCTGTGCCGTATTCCGATAGACGGTCGTAACGCCGACAAGTTCGGCGTCCGTTTCCGCCGCAAGCGAAGCAAGCGCAAACGCGTCGTCGATGTCGTCGCCGATATCCGTATCAAAAATTACCTTTTTCATTTTCCTCCTTCCCGCCGTCAATAGGTACGGTACAACGTCAAGTCGCCGTTGGGTTTCGTTCTGTCAAGCGGATTGACGTATCCTTCCTGCCATGCCGGCCACGCAACGGTGATCCCAAGTTTTTCTTTCGTCGCCCGATATGCTTCGGAATTAAGTTCGATGACCAAGGCAAGATTGCGCTTTTCGAGCAAGTCCACCGTTTGTTCGTAGATGCGCTCCGCCTCGGAACGGGACGTCGCCTGCAAAATTTTGGTCGTTTGTTGTCCGATCAACGCGTTGATACGCGTCAATGCATTGTTATAATCTTGGAAATCTTCGTCCGTAGCGTCTACAACGAAGTGCGTCGCGTTATAATCGTAAGCATAAATCGAAAGCGGACGCTTTAAGTTTGCACGGAAGACTTCGGCTTCCGTCTTACCGTGATTCGTTTGCGGTTGGACGTTATCGTAATACTGGTAGTTAATCAAAAGGTCTACCGTCATCAATCCGAAATTCGCCGCGCCCTGCGTTCCCTTGAGTTCGAGGTAATTTTCGGTGTAGGCGATCTTCGGCTCGTCTTCGTCCGTCCAATTCCAAGTTTCGCCTTCAACGCCGAACGTAACAAGCCGTTGCCCTTGATCGCTCGAAAGATAATCGAAGAGTTTGATGACCAAATCGGGGCGTTCGCAGTTTGTCGTGATCATGTTCATGAGATAGCCGTATCCGCGGATATCCGCCAAGACGGGCGCGTCCCCTTCGGAGTTGGTAAGATACATACTGACGTACTCGTAACCGCCGTCTTTTGCGGTTGCGAAGTGCATCTGATAGTCTTGCGGTGTAGCGAGCGTTGCAAACGCCTTTCCGCCTGCAATGACACTTCCGACGCCGTCGTACGTTTGCGTGAAGTTATCGCGCGAGATGAGCGTGTTTCCGCTCGCACGCGTCGAACAAAGATCGTTGAGCCAGTACAGCATTTCCGCATATTCTTCCTGCGTGAAACGGTATTCGTATTCCCCTTCGCGCGTTTCAAAAGGAATTGCAAAGAATTGCGCCAACCATTCCAACGACGCGTTGCCCTGATCGGTGAACTGCGAAAGTTGCAATGCCGTCGTGATCTTTCCGCTGCTCGTGCCGTAATAATTAGACATTACCCACGTTGCCGCCTCTTTGAACCCTTCGGGCGTGGTGATATATCCCTGCCATTCAACGCTCTTGGTCGAGCCGTCAAGCGCCTCGTACGAAATCTTCCCGTTCTCATCCGCCATCGTTTCGGCGTGTGCCTGCCATGCGTCAAACAAATCCTTTCTGACCATCATTCCGCCGTTGGGTTGGAGTTGTTCGCCCTCGGGAATATCTTCGTAACTGTAATAGTGGTTGGGGATCCCGTACGTCTTTCCGTTTCCGTAAGCCCACCAATCCATAACGTCTTCCGGCAAATGATTGTAGAGCGTAGGCGCCCACTTATCCGCCAAAGTATTGATGTCGTACACGTATCCCTGCTGTGCGAGGGAAGAAAGCGTTTGCGTCTTAGACGTCGGTGCCGAAATGACGTCCGGAAGATCGCCGCCCGCAATCATCGTAGACAGTTTTTGTCCGTCGTCTTGAACGGGCGTCGTAAAGTGAATGTTGATTCCGGTATCTTGCTTGATTTTACGCAATACGTCGTTTACGGCGGGAATCGGCCAACTGGATACGTCGACGTACCACTCGAGCGTCATATCGTTATCTTCGGGAATGTATTCCCAACTGTTCTTATCGGAAGGCGTTTCCGCGTAATCGGGGTAGGTAAGTTTTGCCATTCCGTCGTCGCCGATCGGAGGTAAATCTTCCTCGCCGCACGCCGAAACGGGAAACGCAAACGCCCCCGCGCACACAACTGTCAACAGTCTTGTAAGTAATTTTTTCCCTTTCATATATTTCCTCCTATAATTGCGTTTAGCCTTTGAGTGAGCCGACCATGATCCCCGAAGCGAAGTTCTTCCGAATGAGCGGGAAGAAACAGAACACGGGAATAATAGAGAGAACGATTGCCGCAAGCGACAACGTCTGCGGAGAAAGCCGTTCCATCATTTCGGGTGGCATTCCCTCCGTCATCGAAGAAGTTTGAATTGCTTTGAGCAAGAAATACTGCAACGATTGCAACTCTTCTCTGTTGGTATAGATCATCGTGTCAAAGTAACTGTTCCAATGTCCAACCGCAACCCAAAGCACGACCGTTGCGAGGACAGGCTTGGAAAGCGGCATGTAAATTTGCCACCAAATGCGGAATTCCCCCGCACCGTCGATGAGTGCCGCGTCGTGGATATCGGCGCTGATGGAGCGAAATCCGTTTTGCAGCACGATCATGTTGTATACGGAATACAAACTCGGAATGATGTACACCCAAAAGGTGTCGTAAAGCCCGATGCTCTTAATGATGAGGAAGTAAGGAACAAGCCCGCCCGAAAAGAACATCGTAAAAATGTTGATCCAATAAAAGACTCGGCGGAATTTTAAGTTGGGACGGCTCATTGCATAAGCTACGATCGCCGTAAAGATGAGTGCGGTAACCGTTCCGACCACCGTACGGGCGATTGTGATTCCGTAACTTCTCCAAAAATCCGCGTCCTTCAAAACGACCGCATAATTTTCAAACGTGAACACGCGGGGAAGCAACCATACTCCGCCGATGGAATAATCGGCGCCTTGGTTGAAACTGCCCGCCAAAACGTAAATGATTGGATAGATACAAAGAATACAAAAAATTCCGATTACGATCGCCAAAACAACGTCGAACGTTTTGATTCGGCTGTTGAGTTTGCTCTTTTGGAAACGGGAAAGCCATACCTTCTTTCTCTTTCCGTGTACGTAAAGAAAGAATCCAACCGCCGCCGCCGCAACGACAAGCAACCCGCAAAATACGTAAAACAAAACGTCCAACGTATGGTAAATTTTATCCGTTCCCCCGTCGATTTGCACGTTTGCAAGGTAGGCGAATACAATCACCCCGATTACAATCGCACCGACAAGAAAAAACGTGGCTTTCTTGAAGCGGGAGTAGGCATCACTGTACAGATCCGTTAATTTTTCCATCATATCAGTAGATCCCCTTCCCGCTTATTTTTTTGCATACCCAGTTCCCCGATACAAGCAAGAAGAGGGAAACGACCGATTTAATAAGTCCGATCGCCGTTGCATAACTGTAACGGAAGTCGGGAATGCCGTACTTGTAGATATACGTATCGAGAACTTCGCTGCGCTCGATGTTGCTCGTGTTTTGGAATACGAGCAAGTGCTCGATCCCGTTGTTCAAAAGCCCGCTTACCGAAAGAATAAAGAACAACGTAATGGTCGGCGCAATCGACGGAATCGTAATGTAGACGATCTTATGGAATCGGTTCGCTCCGTCCATTTTTGCCGCCTCGTACAGTTCCTGCGGAATTGCCGCGATTGCAGCGACGTAAATAACGGATCCCCAACCCATACCCTTCAAAAGGGACGTTCCGATGATGATCCACCAAAAATAATCGGGATCGCCGAGAATGTCTACTTTATGTTCGGTAAGTCCCCACTGTTGCAAAAGCGCGGGAAGCCCCGTGTCCAACGCAAACAAACTGAGGAAGATCCCGCCGTATACCGCCCACGATATAAAGTGAGGGAAGAAGGTAACCGTTTGCACGAATTTTTTATAGCGATCGCTCAAAAGTTCCGCCGTGAAGACCGCAAATAAAATAGGCAGGGGGAAGTTGATGAGCAACTGAAGAATGTTCAGCCCCAACGTATTCAAAATAATATTCCAAAAGTCGGGATCTTCAAAAAACGCGACAAAGTTGTCAAATCCGTTCCAATCGGCAACGGAGATCGCCTGAGAAATGTTCAGCCATCCGTCCCCGTCCTTAAATGCAAGCGTCAGTCCGTACAGCGGCGCATAGGCAAATACCGCCAAAAAGATGACGCTTAAAGACGCCATTCCCACAAGCACCCAATCGTTTGCCGTCCACGGCTTTCGTTTTTTCCGTTCGGGCTTTTCTTCCGTCTTGCCGAGCACTTGCGATTCGCTTTCCGTGCCCGCTAAAATCTCCTCGGTCATACCGCTCTCTCCTATTAAATATTTTTATTATTAGGGAATTCCTTCACGGAATTTCCTAACGCAAGGGCGCCCTTGCGAAATTTTTCGTTTTTCAGTTTTTTGAAATGTCCGCCACGCTGGACCGCCGCACCAACCGTGCCGGGCAGCAAGCGGGCGCTTCCGCCTCTTTGTTCTCGATGAGCGCAAGAATGGAGCGGCACACCTCTTTGGCTATCGTTTCCACCGGTTGCCTCATTGTGGAAAGAGGGACTTCTAAAACGGACGAATAGATGTTGTCGTCGAATCCCATGACGGAAACGTCGTCCGGAATCCGTTTTCCCGCGCGTTTTGCGCTTTCATAAACGCCGTACGCTTGCATATCGCTGAATGCAAAAATCGCCGTAACGTCCTTTTTAAGCAGCATTTCTCCGCCGTTTACACCCGTCGCGAAATCGTACCTGCCTTCGTAGACAAACTCGTCCGAAAGGCTCAACCCGCGCTCCGAAAGCGCACGCCGTACCCCTTTTAGACGGTTTCGGCTACTGTTGAGGGTAAGCGGTCCCGCAATCACGCCGATTTTTTTGTGTCCGTTTTCAAGAAGATACTGCGTCGCCGCGTAACTGCTCGCCTCGTTATCTACCGCAACCCGCGTTCCGCCGTCCGTGTAATAACGGTCGAAAAACAAATACGGAACGTGCAATCCCGCCAAAAGACGTTTGATCTTTTCCGCATTTTCCGCCGTAAAGGACTCCGCGCTCGGCGTCAAAATGAGCCCGTCGACGTTTCGTCCCGCAAGCAAACTGATATAACGCTCGTCGCTTTCCGCCCGCTCCTCGCTGTTACACAAAATGATATCGTACCCGTACCGCGCGATCTCTACCTGAATATGCCGCACCGCCTCGGAAAAGAATGCGTTGGAAATATCCGGGACGACAACGCCGACGATATTCGTCTTTTTGGTAACGAGCGCCCGCGCGAGAACGTCGGCGCTGTAATTGAGTTCCGCCGCCGCCGCCCGTACCCGCTCGCAAGTGCTTTCGGGCAACGCGGCGCTTTTTCCGTTCAAAACCATGGAAACGGTCGTCGGAGATACCTCCGCCCGAAGCGCAACGTCTTTTATGGTCGCCTTTTTTTTGACTCCGTTCATACAAAAATACCCTTTTCTTTCGCGTATGCCTCAACCTCGCTGCGAATGGGAATGGCACGCTGTGCTCCCCGCCGCGTTACGGTAAGCGCGGAAGCCGTACTTGCAAAACGCATTGCGGTTTCGACGTCCGCACCTTCGGAAAGACGGGTTACAAACGCACCTACGTAGGTATCCCCTGCCGCCGTCGTATCGATTGCCTCGGCGGGAACTACGTCCACACGGCGGAACGCACCTTCGCTCACGCTTGCGGAACCGTCCATTCCCAACGTAATAAGCACGTTCTTTACGCCGAGTTCGCCAAGTTTTTCCGCACATTGACGGACGCTCTTCTCGTCCGAAGGATAGATCCCCGTATAAAATTCCGCCTCTATTTGATTTGGAACAAACCAATCGCAATCGGCGTACAATTCCTTAGGAAGTTCACGCGCGGGCGCGGGGTTGAGCACTGTAATCATTCCGCGCTTTTTCGCCTCTTTCAAAGCATGCGAAACGGTGGGAAGCCCGATTTCCAATTGCACCAAAAGGTAGTCCCCCGCTTTTGCATCGGCAAGAGCGCGATCGACAAGCGCACCGTCCGCCCTTCCGTTGGAGCCGGCGTCAAGAATAATGCGGTTGTCCCCATCCACGACGGTAATCACCGCGATTCCGCTCGAAATATCCGATTCCGTACGCACGTGGTCGGCATGAACACCGTACTCCTTCAACGCATCCGTAAGTTCTTTGCCGAACTCCCGTCCGACGCAACCTACCATGTACGATTCACCGCCCAGTTTGGCTACCGCCACCGCCTGATTAGCACCCTTCCCTCCGGGGTTCGTCATAAACCCTTCTCCGGAAAGCGTTTCGCCGCCCTTTGGAGCGCGCGGCGCGCGAATCACGAGATCCATATTCAAACTTCCAACAATATAAATCCGCATTTGCACCCTCTTTTTTCAGTTAAATCGATTTACTAAAACGATTTACTACGCTATGATTATATCACTCTTTTCTATCGCTGTCAACCCTTTTTCAAAAATTTATAAAAAATTCGAATTTGCAAGCACCCGCCCTTCATCAAAACAATCACATCAACACACCGGTTGTGCCTTAATTCCGCATTAGAAGTATCCGACGGTCTTCCCGCTTTTATTCCAAAAAATAAACTGCCAACGCCCCATTCAACGATTGAACTGCACAATAAAGAACGGCACCCGACGGACTGCACCCCAACGACAGAGGACATAGAAAACTCGCCCTCCTCGTGAAAAACTTCCTCGAGCAAAACTACCTCACGGAATAACGGAAAAACAACTTTTTTGTCCATGTTTAGAAAAAAAGACGGCACCCGCCGTCTTTTTTTATTTTTCGCGCAGTGATACGTTCACCAAAAATTTCTCCTTTATCCTCATTTTTTTGTCGGTTAGGCGACAAATTTTCCGATTTGTTTGCGATAATGTTTGTGCGGCGGGAAACGAGGTGAATATGTCGACAATGCAAATTTTGGGCATTCTCCGCCTTTACAAGGTGGACGTGCTCCTTCTCGCTCTGGGAGTAACGCTCGTTACCTCCCTACTTAAAAAAACCGTATTGAAAAACGTATCGAAAAAAGTTTACGTCCTTCTTCCGTTTTTGATCGGAATGATTGTTTTCGGGGGTTATTATGCCATAACGGCACAAAACGCGCTTTCTCTTGAAAACGTTTCTACGATTGCGGAAGGCGGGTTTGCGTGCGGTTCCGTTGCAACCCTTTACTACGTAACTTACGAGCAGTTTTTCCGTAAGGGCAAAAAAATTGCAAACCCCTTTCTTCCCCTTCTCGAAGGATACATCCCCGAACAAAAGATGGAAGAAGCGGCAAAGGCGTTGCTTTTGACAAGCAATTCCGCATCGAAAGAAGAACTTTTGGACGCACTCCAAAAAACGCTCTTGCAGTACGTCCCCGAAAGCACGACGGAGACGGAACTTTCCGCGCTTGCCTTTACGGTAGCGGAGTACGCAAAAACACTCCGTGCCGAACAATAGGTTTCTCCGTGCCGTATGGCACGGAGTTTTTTGTTAAGTTGGTTTGTGAAAACGTGCACGGGAGTTCAGGGTAAATCCCGCGGGGTTGATTTGGGTGGAGTTAGGAAAGCGATAATAAACCCTTACAAGCGTGGTTGATAAGTTTGTAGGGTAAATTTACGGGTAGAGTTAGGAAAGCGATAATAAACCCTTACAAGCGTGGTTGATAAGTTCGTAGGGTAAATTTACGGGTAGGGTTAGGAAAGCAATAATAAACCCTTACAAGCGTGGTTGATAAGTTTGTAGGGTAATTTACGGGGAAAGTTAGGGAAACAATAATAAACCCTTACAAGCGTGGTTGATAAGTTTGTAGGGTAAATTTACGGGGAAAGTTAGGGAAACAATAATAAACCGTCGTGCGCGCGACTAATAACCCATAGGGTTGATTTGCGCGGAAAGTGATAAAATATTCGCGCAATGAAACGATTTGTTTGTGCAAAAAATTACAATACGGTATAAAAAAATCCGACGGTTACCCGTCGGATTTTTTTATTTTACAAGGTATTTTGTGTAAGTGCTTTTTTCTGCCGTGAGGGAAAGTTCCACGCCGTCCGCATCCTCTTCGGGGCAAACGACGGAGGTAAGGGAAATTCCGTTGACGAAAATTTCAAGCGAATATTTATCGCTGACGATTTCGATTTCCGTTTTTTGCGTATTTTCCTTTGGCATACGGCGGATTCCCGCCAAAGAATCTTCGTCCTTTTCTACCCCCTCGATTTTTTCGCCCGCTTGCGAGCGGTCGAAAATCCACTCGTTTTCCACGAGCGCGAAGGAAGCAAACGAATTTCCTTTTTTGCGCAGTTTGATAGAGAACGCGGACAAATTTTCCGCCTCTACCTTAATTGCTCCCGTAACGAGCGTATCGAAAAGGGAAGAAACGTTTTCCTCTTTTCTCACTTCCTCGGCGCGATAAACGGGCTTTTGACGGAGTTTTCCATTCTTTACGGAAAGAACCCTCGGGAGGGTGAGTTGCCCCGCAAAACCGAATTTTGCGAGCGGATCGGAGCGATCCCACATACTCAACCAGCCCATCATAACGGGCGCACCCGAAAAGATTTGCGTCGCGTAAATATCAAACCCGTAATCGAGGATATCCTCTTCCTCACTTGGAACAAACCCCGCGTTTTCAAGCGTTCCAAACTGATACAAACAACTGTGTACGTTGCAGTATTTTCCCCCTTCGTGAGGACGGAATTGCTCGGAGAAAAGAAGCAAATTCAACTCGTCCGACCAACTGGGGCATTCCGTCATCGAGCCGTCGCAATCGCGGTCGAACAGGTCGCAACAGAACGTCCAACGGAATAAATCGGGGGAAGAAAAGAGCAAAAGCCGACCGCCTGCCCCCCGCTTACGGGCAGCAGTCACACAATAAAAGGTGTCGCCGCGGCGGAAGACGGACGGATCGCGGAAATCCCACGGGCAGTACTCGGAAGGAAGGTCTTCCTCGCCGATGACGATGCCGTGTTTTTCAAACGTAACGCCGTCTGCACTCGACGCGAGCGCCTGCAACTGACGGATGCTTTCGCCCCCCTCGTTCTCGTTAAAACTTGTGTACATGAGCCACAGTTTCTCCTGCCAAACGATGGCGCTGCCGGAAAAGCAACCGCCGTCCTGTTCGTCGGGACGGAGCGCGACGGGAAGGGTTTCCCAAGTGATGAGGTCGCGGCTTTTGACGTGTCCCCAATGCATCGGCCCCCACTTTACGTCATGCGGGTAATATTGAAAGAATGCGTGATATTCCCCTTGAAATACGACGAGTCCGTTTGGATCGTTGATCCATCCCTTTTCGCCCGTGATATGAAATTTGGGAAGCAATTGTTTGTTCATACTTTTGTTTTTGCGCCGCCTTGGAAAAGGCGGCGCCTCCTTGTTATGCGTTGCGAATGAATGCCTGATTGTATCCTTCGGGAATTCCCGCACAGTTGATTTCAAGATTATCGAACGTGAAGCAACCCCAACCGCCCGTCGCGTTGTCTACGACGCGAAGGTAGCATTCGGTTTCTTCCGTGAGTTCGGTAAACTGATAATAGTATTTGACGAGATTTCCGTCTTTCGGTTGTCCGTTGACAAAGTCCTCGATTACCTCGCCCGTTCCTGCATTGACGACTTCCACGTAAATTTCGTTGTTTCCGCCGCCACCGCCGAACTGGAAGGAAATGATTGCATTTGCCTTGAGAATGAAGTTACTGCTCTTGAGGCTACCCGTAGCCCCTTCGCGGTTGACTTCACCGTTGATAAACGACCACCACGTAAAGAGGCATGCGCCGTCTTTTTCATAGTCGCGAGCATCGTTTCCGTGCGTCCAATATTGATTGTCCGTCGTTACGACGCCGATATCCCCTTCTAACGTCCAACCGTAAAGGCTGTTCATTTCAAATCCGCCGTTGAGAAGGCGATATTTACTGACGAGGTTAAACTCGCCGCTCGGTTCCGCCGTATAGTAGGTGATGACGCTGTCGAGGAAGAACAAACCGTAGTCGCCTTCCGCATTGTCGGTGAGTTTGATATAAACTTCTTCGCCCAACGCAAAGCCGTATTCGATGAGGTTTGCCTTGTAGGGGATGAGCGAGCATCCGCGTTCTTGCGTTCCGACGATATCTACCCAATCGAAGTTGGGAAGTTTGACCGCCTTTTCGCCGTTTGCGGAAATGACTTCCATATAAACGTAGTCGATGTTCTTCGCACCGCCCAAACGGTAGGTGATCCAACCGCTTCCGCCTACTTTGAAGGTAGAACTCGTAAGCGTACCCTTTGCACTTTCTACGTTCGTTGCGTATGCGTTGAAGAAGTTACCCTCGTTGCGGAAGGGAATATTGTCATTCGGTTCCCAGTAAATGTCTTTATTGTTGACAGCGCCGAGTTCCTCGTTGGAAAGCGTCCAACCGTCCAAGCCCGCATCAAACGTGCCGTTTGCAAGGCGGTATTGATAGGTATTCGTAAGGCGAAGGGTAACGACGTACGTAAGCGTCTTGCCGTCGCTTTCCGCCGTAACGGAGAAGACGTATTCTTTTGCGATATCGGAAAGTTCTTCGTTTGCATAGACGATCGTGTACGTTCCGTTTTCGAGTACGACGTCCTCGCCGTCTAATTTCGCCGCATACGTTGCAACCTTTCCTGCGGGAACGATGACGTAGTCGGCAAAGTTCAACGTAAGGCGTTCTTTATCCGCTTGGTCGTTGACGTCGACCGTAAGCGCGATATCCGCATCGCCTGCAAGGACGATTTCGCTATCTTGGAAGACGAGCGTCAAGGTAAAGGTAGGCGAAGGAAGATCGCTTACCGTGTAAGTTGCGTCCGTCAACGTAACGGTAACCGTAAAGGTAACCGTGCCTGCCTGTGCGGGCGTGTAGGTAACCGTTTTTCCTTCTAACGTAGCGCCCGTGCCTGCCGTAATCGCATAAGCGTAGGTGAATCTGCCGTTTTCGGGATCGGTGAGGGTAACGCTGACTGCCTGCGCCGTATCTTCGGGGCACCACGTCGCGTAAGGATATACCTTTTCTACGTTTTCAAAGGTGGGAAGTTCCGTCGTGTTGGTAACGGTAACGGTTACTTCAAACGTTGCAACTTCTACGTCGTTTTGTTTCACCGAGTAAGAAACCGTATATTCTCCGTTCTTGGTTGCGGTAAGGGTAAGTCCGTTTGCCGTAAGCCCGTCTTGCGCGCACGTTCCGACAAATTCGTACTGTGCGTTCAAAAGTCCTTGCGAGAGAAGAACGGGTGCAACCGTTACTTGGTTGCTATCTTTCAAATCGACGGAAGCCGTCGTGTTGAGGTAGTATGCGACGGAAAGATCGACGTAAGGGGTGCCCGGTTCTTCGTCGTACCACGTGTTGATCGCGTCGAGATACAAGCAACGGAAGTCGCCGCCGTCTTCGTTATCGATGGCGCGGAGATATACCGTTTCGCCCTTGTATGCGGACAAATTCATCTTGTAGTCGTTCAAGCGGAGCGCCGCCTCGGGATCTGCAAAGTTCACGTTGCGCACCTTTGCAAGGACGACGTCTTCCCCTTCCGCTACGTCTTTGACGATTTCAAGGGTAACGTCGCGCAATTCCGTGCCGACGTAAGGCCGCATTGCGCCGAGTTTGAAGGTAATCCAACCGCTGTTTCCGACGATGAAGGAAGGGCTTACAACCGTTTCCGTTCCCGCGTCTACCCCAACGTAGAACAACCCTTCGTTGTTGCTTTGGTAAACTTCCCAGTAGGTAGCGTTATCCGCGAACGTACCCGTCATGCCCGTCCAGCCTTCTTCTCTCGCGTCGAAGTTGCCGTTTGCCATGCGGTATGCCGTGGAATCGATGACGTTCATTTCCATCGTATACGTTACCGTGCCCGTTGCGTAAGTTCCAACGACGGTAAAGGTCATTTCTTGCTTGACGTCGTTAAACGCGCCGTCCTCTTTTGCAAGTACGAACACCGTTCCCGTAACAGGCTCGCCGTTGACGGTGTACGACTGTACGTTTTGCGCGTTTTGAACGTTGACGGAAAGATCGACTTCGTAGCCGTTTGCGTGTTCGTACAAGTCGATCGTGCCAAACACACCGACTTCTTCGATGACGGAAGGTCTGCCGTCCGCGACGTTTACGGTAACCGTGAAGGTCGCTTGCTTTTCAATCTCTTCGCCCGTAACGCTTGCCGTCGCCGTAACGGATACCGTTAAAACGAGGTCTTCTACCGCTTGCGTCGCCGTGTAGGTCAACGCGTTGCCCGTAACGGTAGCGCCCGCGTTCGGCGCAACGGAATATTCATAGGTATAGTCTACGTCGTCTTCGTTGGTGATGACGAATTCGTACGTTCCGCTCGTCGCGGTGAGAAGGTCAAATTCGATCGAACCGTTTGCAAATTCGGGGGCTGCAACGTCCGCCGCCGCTACGGTTACCGCAAAGGTAACGGATATATTTCCGCACGCAAGCGTAACGTTTGCGCTCCCCGTCCATGCGGGCGTGAAAGACGCAACGCCGTTTTCCACCGTAACCGAGGGAATTGCTTGTTCATTATCGCTCGTCGCCGTAACGGACGCGCCGTACGCCGTGATATAGTCCGCAACCGTAATGGTGCTTTGCGTTCCGACCGTCGCTTGCATCGGCACGCCGTCCGCAACTTTTACGGGCGCTTTGCGCTGCGTGATTGCCGTGATAACGACGTTTGCGTTGACGGTAATTTCTTCCGCAGGTTGCTTTTGTTCCGTGCCGACTTGCCATGCGACAAATTCAAAATTCGCATCCGCAGGCGTTACTGCCGCAGGCAGAGTATACGTTGCGCCTTCGCGAAGGGTAGCCACCGTTTCGCCGTCTACCGTTACCGTGTACGCGTTGAACACGGTTACTTCAAACGTAAGCGTGATCGTACCGCACGTCAAGGTAATCGTCGTTTGTCCCGCCGCGATTGCCGAAACGGTTACTTCGTCGCCCGAAAGGGCTACCGTCGCCGTTTCTTCGTCTTCGGAGGAAACCGTAACGGTATTTCCGTTCGCGGTTACGTAGGAAGAAACGCTAAAAATCTGTCCTCCGCCGACTGCAACTTCCATCGGCATACCGTCTTGCAACTTGACGGGTGCTTCCGGTTCTTCCGGTTGTTCGGGTGTAGGCTCTTGCGTTTGCGGTCCGCTGGGAGGCGTGGGTTCTTCGCCGCACGCCGTAACGAATGCACAAAGAGAAAGCGCCATACATGCCGTAAGCATTGCGATTGCAAATTTTTTCAACCACTTACTCATTGTTTTTCTCCTTATCTTTTTGGGAAACGTTTCCCATATTTTTTATTTTATCTTATTTCACAAAGAAAATCAAGAATTGAAACGCGTTATTCGTTTCCAAGAAGGTTTTGCGCCGTTTGCCAAGCGATGTGATATTCTTGCGCTTCGTTCGTGGACGAAGTCGCGCTGTTGAGGGAAACGACGTCGTACCGTTCGGAAACGACGGGCGCCGTTTCGTAGTAGGTTACGATATCGTCGAAGAATACGACTCCCCAGTTTTCTCCATCGCCGAGCGCAACGTCGCAAATTTCCACGTAAAGCGTTTCGCCGAGGTAATCGGAAAGATCCGCAACGTACGTCGTCATCGTCGCCAAGCGGCATCCGTTGTCAACGTGAGGGAAATCTACGTCCGCGAACGCGGGGTTGCCGTATTCGGCGATCTTCGTGCCGTCCTCCGTGTATACGCGCAAGACTGCCGTTCTTCCGCCCATACGGAAGGAGATGTGCCCGCTTCCGCCGAGCGTGAACGTTTCGGAGCGGAGGGAATAGGTCGCCGCCTCGTCGCCGTTTGCCTGCCACCCGTCAAAGTGGAAGTACCCTTCGTTGTTGTAAGGAATCCCTTCACCCCAGAAGGTATCGCCCGTGGTAACCGCACCGTTTGCAACCGTGCCCGACGTAACCGTCCAACCGGTCAAATCACCCGTTTCAAATCCGCCGTTTGCAATTTGATATTCCGATTCCTCTTCGGGTACGGGGGTTGCGTCTTCCGCAAGAACCGCGTCCGTAGGAAGATCGCTTTCCGATTCGTAATAGGTGATAAAACTGTCCGCCGTGATCAAGCCCCAATTATTCGTCGCATTGTCCGTGATGCGAATCTTCAAACTCGTTCCAAGTTCAATGCCGAATTGGGTGAGATCCACCTTATAACTGTTCATGTTTGCAAGGAAACTGTTGACGTTGATGCCCGACGTTCCCATATCGCGGAAGTTTTTGTTTGCAAACCGTACGAGTTCTTCGTTCGTTTCCGCATCGAGGACGGAAACGTAGCACAAGAGCGGATTCTTGCCGCCGCCCAAGCGGAAGGAGATCCATCCGCAACCGCCGAGCGTGAACGCGTCCGACGTAAGGGTACCCGTGCCCGTTTCTTTGTCAATTCCCGTAAAGAGGTATTTCCCCTTCTTGTTGTAAGGGAAGTTCGCATCCCACCAACCGTATGCCGACGAAACGGAACCGATATCCCCTTCCATCGTCCAACCGGTCAAATCACCCGTTTCAAACGTACCGTTTTTCAGTTGATATTCGTTTTCCGGTTCGTATTCGACTTCGACGATGATTTCATACGCCTCGTCTTGGTACATGAAGGTCGGTTTTTCTTCGTGATAGGTTACGATGCTGTCCATCGTGATACAACCAAGGTCGTCTGCCGACGTGTTTTCATCGACCACTTCGATGTACATTTTCTTTCCGAGGAATTCGGAAAGGTCTGCGTAATAGTGGATTAAGTTGAGCAACTTCATGCCGTTGGAAACGTACGGGAACTGCGCGTTCCAATAGCGTTCGTTGCTAAACCGCGCAACCTCTTCTTCCTCTCCGTCTTCTTTTACCATAACAAAACGGAGATAGGTCAGTCCGTTGTTTGCGCAACCGCCCAAACGGAAGGAAACGTAGCCGCTTCCGCCGAGGGTAAACTCGGTCGAGCGCATGCGTCCCGTTGCGGTAGGATTATAATGTCCGTAGTGATAATTGCCTTCGCGGTTGTAGGTGATGTTTTCATTCCACCAAACGTCGGACGCATTGACGCCCGCGTGGGAGAATGCAAACCCTTCCGTTACCGTCCAGCCGCTCAAATCCCCCGTTTCAAAATCGCCGTTGGCAATTTGATATTCCGTGCCTTGCGCCTCGCCGTACGTTCTAATTTTGTCGTACGCCGCGCCCGTCGCTTGCTGCCCCTCTTCGCTGTACGTTCTAACGTCGTCCACCGAAAGGTATCCATAGTAGTAAGAGCGGTCGTTGTCGATAATTTTGAGGTACATTTCCTTGCCGAGGTATTCGCTCAAATCAAGGCGGTACGTATAGTAGTTATCCGTATTGTAGACGTTTGCCGAATACTGTGCGGGGTTGACGTAAGAGGTGGTGTGTTTCAAGAAGTAGGTGTTTTCTTGCTTTGCGATCATTTGATCGGTTTCTGCAAGATAGACGCCGACGTAACAACGTTCCGCCATCGGCTTTTTCGCGCCGTTTTCCCCTTCCATAGCGGTTGCCCCGCCCGCAAGTTTCATGGAGATCGTTCCCGTTCCGCCGAGAATAAAGTTGGAGGAACGGAGCACGCCCGTAAACGAGTTGGGAACACGGTCGTCAAACCCCTTGCCGTACAAGTGCCAGTTGCCCGACTGCCCGATGTTGATTTTGTTGTGGTTTTCGTCCTCTTGGAAGGAGAACGTGCTCTTCGTACAGACGTTTTCTTCGCTGAACGCTTTTCCGCTTTCCACCGTCCAACCGGTCAAATCGCCCGTTTCAAACCCGCCGTTTTCAATCGAATATAAACTGACGTCAACGGGTTCTCCATCGCCGTCCTTGCAGGCAGCGAACGTGAAAAGAGAGAGTACACCCAACGTAATTGCAGTAAATTTTTTCATTTTTCTCCCTCCTTATGCGTTTTTGATGCTACCCGTGTTTCCGTAATATGCGGGGATAAGCGTATCCGTGTAAGCGGATCCCATTTGATAGATGACGAGATCGGATACGGTGAGCGAACATCCTTCCGCGAAGAAACGCAAATAGTTGGAATCTTCGTATCTGGGATACATTCTCGAAGTGAAACTGATGGTTTTGTTGACGTATACTTCCAACATCGAACGGTCGAGATAGATAATGAGGTCGAATTGTTTTTGGTTGTTCGGCCAAAGGTGCGAGTTGGAAAGTGCGTCGATGTTGTGAAGCGTCGTTTGCGAACGGTCGATGTACGCGCCGTCTTGCTGGAAGACGATGCCCGTGCGCTCCGTTGTTCCCGACGCCGTCGTAAACGGATTATACCGTACGTTCAACCCCGCTTTATAGGTGGGTTGCGTTTCGGTAATCGTGAGCGTCATACGCAATTCCAAGCAGTCCCCGCGCACGTTTTCGATTGCCGCGTTTGCTTCCGCCGCCGTCATCGCGCCTTCCGCTTCGTAAATAACGCCCGTGCGAAGCGACTGCAACTCTTCGATCGGTTCCAACACGACGGAATGTCCGTCGTCGGAGAGGAAGAGTTCTACGGGAAGGGACGCGTTATGCGCCCAGCCCGAAAAGTAGTCGTGTCTTGTGCCCATTTCCTTTCCTTGCGCAATGGCAAATAGAATGGTTCTTCCGTCTTCGTAATCTTTTCCCGCCTCTTTTTCTTCGTCGGTGAGGTAGGTAAAGCCCGTTTGTCCCGTATAAATCCCCGAGCCGTAGTCCATCAAACGGGGCGCTTCATACCCTGCGTCGGGAATGAATTTCTTCGCGACCTTGTCGAACGTTCCCACCCAGTAGTAACATTCTACTTGCCGATCGGCAGCGGCATATTGAGGCGTGAGGAAGAAGACGTATTTTTGTTGCGAGCCGTCTTTTGTCGTGATAGGAAGAAGTTGAATGCACTCCCAGTGAATGCCCGCTTCTTCAAAGGTGGACTGGAAGATGTAGCCGTCGTACTTCCATCCGCGCATATCGGTAGAGGTGAAAAGCAACCCACCGCCCGATCTTCCGTCGAAGCCGGAGCCGACCATCATGTAATAGATCCCGTCATCCTGCCAAACGAAGGGATCGCGGAATTGTCCTTGTTCGCCGAGTCCGGGCGATTGCGTGATCGCGAGCGTGTCCTCGACCACCCATTCTTGCAAGTAAGGATCGGTAGGATCGGCGGGATGCGCGAACGCGACGTTTTGACCGCTATAAGTGTGCGTCAGCGTACCCGCGGTGATGACGAGCCAAGGATAGCCGTCGGGACCGATGACCGAGCCGCCCGTCCATACGCCGTCCGGACAAATTCCCTTGGTGGGAACAACCGCCTCTTTGACGTACTTCCAATGAACCATGTCGTCGCTTACCCAATGCGACCAACGGATCTGCGCCCAGTAAGGTCCGCAAGGATTGCTTTGATAGAACAGGTGATAATATCCGTTATAGTAGAACGCCGCGTGCGGTTCGTTCATCCACATTCCGGGGGGAATTGCGTGGTATTGCGGGCGGTATCTGTCCCCCGCGTAGACCGAACTGTCCAACATAACGTCGCTGTAAGCGCATTCGGGGTGTCCCGCCGCTTCCTTTTCGTTGTAAAGCGCAACGACTTGCGCGTTGGTCAGTTGTTTTTCGTAAATGCGAACTTCGTCCAAAAGACCTGCCACGTGGTTGCAGTCAAGTCCGTACACGGTTGCGGGATCGATGTATTTTCCCACGCGCAACGGGTCGGAAGAGGAAACCATTTTGCAGCCCGCATATTCGCTGTAAATTTGTTCGTAAACGAGTTCGCCGTTCAAATAGAGGCATACGTGTCCCGTTTTCGCGTCGTAGGATGCGGCAACGTGGCTCCATTCGTAAAGGGGAAGATAGTTGATCGGATCGTAGAACGCCGCCGTAAAGATATCGCCCGTTTCTTCGTTTTCGAGGGCAACTTTCAAGCCCCACGTTCCGAGATAGCCGTATCCTAAAAGCCAGCCTTCTTGCAAGCCGACGTCCCCTTTGCCGACAATACAGGTAAGCGCTTCCGGCTTGAAATTGTTTTCAAACACGCGCGGAGCAACCCACGCGCTCAACGTAAGCGCGCCCGTTGCGAAATTTTCGAAATATGCGTCTTCCACGTAGTTGGAAATGCCGTCCATATAAAGGCACTTTCCCTTAACGCCCGTCCGCCAAATAGGCTCCGACGCGGGCTTCGAGAGGTTGATTTGATTTTCTTCGGAGAAGACGTAGTTGATTTTTTGCTCGGCTCCGCTAACGGAATCTTTCGCCGTATGTCCTTCGCCTTCATCGAACGCATAGTACGCGACGAGTCCGTCCCCCTCCTGCGGAGGCGTAGGCTCTTCGCCGCAAGCGCTCATTCCGATAACGCTGAATGCACTCAAACAAGCGAGCGACAGCGCCGTAATTTTTTTGATCTTTTTCATAGTTACTCCTTTCATTACAATTTCAAACCGCCTGCACCGATTCCCTCTACGATGTGCTTTTGCGCAAACACGTAGACAAGGAAAATAGGAATACTCGTAACAACGAGGGACGCCATAACTTCACCCGTTGTTACCCCGTCGATACTTTGAATGGTCGTAAGCGCCGCTTGAATGGGATAGAGCGGCCATTCGCCCGGTTGCGGGCTGGGAAGTACCATCGTAGGCCAAATATAATCGTTCCAAACGCCGATAAACGCAAACGTTGCAACCGTTGCCACGATCGGCGCGGAGAGCGGGATCATGACGATTAAGAAGATTTTTAACTGACTTGCTCCGTCAAGTTGCGCCGCTTCGATATATTCCTTGGGAATGTTCGTAAAGAACTGTTGAAACAGGAAGATGTTGAACACGCTGACGAGCGCGGGCAAAATAACGGCGAGTACCGTTCCCGAAATTCCGAGGTTGTGCACGATGGAATAGAGCGGGATAATCGTCGTTTCAACGGGAACAATGAGAAGGAACATGATGATGAAACTGATAAATCCTTTCCCGGGGAAGGTAAATTTTGCCATGACGTAACCTGCCAACGCGTTGATGAGAATGTTTCCCACCACGACCGCCGCCGCATACGCCAAACTGTTCAGTCCGTACTTCCAAATGTCGTACTGCGTCAAGACGCTCACGTAATTTCCGAAGAACGTGCTTAAATCGGAAAAGTTGGGGAGGAACGTTGCAAACGAACCCAAGTCGTTCGCGTATTGCATCTCCGTTTTCGTACTCGTAACGATCATCCAAACGAGCGGGAAGATAAAGAAGATGGCAAGGAGCGTCGCCCCCAAATAAACAACGGTGCGGGAGGTATAGCGCTTTGCAAGGCGAATTTTTCTCGCTTTATCCATATCAGTCCTCCTCCTTGAGCAAATACCGCTGTACAAAGGTAATTGCGCCGATCACAATGGTCATCAAAAGGGCGATCGCCGATGAGTACCCTACCCAACGGTACGTATACCCCTCGATATACATCAAGTAGTTGAGCGTAATAGTGAACGACTGTTCCCCCGTCATCAACATCGGCTGTACCATAATTTTGCACGCGCCGATAAACACGGTTACGATGACGAACGTGAGAACGGAACGGATTCCGGGCAAGGTAACGGCAAGGAATTGTCTGCCCTTGCTCGCGCCGTCAAGTTCCGCCGCCTCATAAAGCGTTTGATCGATTCCTTTCAGCCCCGAAAGGAAGATGAGCATTTGATATCCGCATCCCTGCCAAGCAGAGATAAAGATGATCCAGTACATCGAGCCTTGCGGATCGTACAGGAAACTGACGGGATCCATTCCCAACTGTACAAGGAAGGAATTGAGAAGTCCCGTATCCCCTCCCCCTAAAATGCGAACCCACAAGAAGGAGGTAACGGTCAACGAAATGACGACGGGCGCAAAATAGAATACCTTATAAACGCCCATTCCGCGGATTGGTTTGTTGACGAGGAGGGCAAGACCGAGCGCCATCCCGATTTGAAGGGGCACGACGAATACGACGAATTTGAGCGTATTCATCGTGGCGTTATATACGTTTCCGTGCATCGAGAAATTTTTGAAAATTTGCACGAAGTTATCAAACCCGACAAACTTCATATCGCCGGGGCGAAGCAAATAGTAGTCCGTAAACGCATATCCCAACGAATAAACAATGGGGAGAAAGACAAACACGCACAACAAAAGGAGCGCAGGCAATAACATCAAATAAGACGTTACCGTTCCGCGTACGGTATAATGCACGTATTTGTTCGCCGCGCGCTTTGCCACGACGATATCTTTTACGATAAAGCCCCCCAAAAGGAGCAAAAACGCGCCGATAATGGCTATGCTGATTCCAACCATAATTGTTTCCTTCTTCGGTTATCTTTGATAACGGTCGAGATTCCCTTGCAATTCCGTCGTCTTTGTGGACACGATGCTGCTGACGTTTCCGCTGTTACGCATATCGTTGACGATTCCGCGGAATGCACTGGAAAATTCGGGATAAGCGATCGTACCGGGACGCGTTTTTCCCGTCTTGTTCAACTGATCGTAAAGGAGGAATTCGGGAGATCCGGGCGTATAGTTTTTCACCGTGATCGCCGATTGACGTGCGGGGATCATCCCCGTTGCGTCCGTAATGGATACCGAACTTTCGGTGGAAACGAGCCATTCCAAAACGAGAGCCGCCTGTTCGGTTGCACGGCATTGCGTCGTCATGCCGAACGACCAACTTCCCGTCGCGGACGCCGCTTGGTTTGCCCCGCCCTTCGGATAGGGAAGAATTCCCCAGTCGTCGCCCAACTGTTCTCTGTACTTATTTCTGATTTCGGGAATCGACCAACCGCTGGAAAGGTACATCGCATACTTGCCCGTGTAGAAGCCGACGTCGGACGCATCGTAAGACGTATAGCCGCTGTCTACCCAGTTTCTGATCTTTTGGAACGCCGCAACCGTAAACGGGGAGTTGAGATATCCCGTTGCCGTCATACCGTCTTCGGAGAGGAAGGTGCCCCCCTGTGCCAAAATGAAGGGATAAAGGAGGTAAGTTGCCGTTTCGTCCGCCGCTTTGTAAAGTTGCAAATCGACGGGAAGATCGCATCTGCCCTTCAAACTGTTACAAATGTCTTCAAATTCCGCAACCGTCCAAGCGTTGTCCGCCGTCATGTTTTCTACGCGTCCCAAAAGCCCTGCGTTGCGGAAGATCGCCTTGTTGTAGTAGATGCCCGCGCTAGATTCTTGGATCGGAAGCCCGAACAAACCGCCTTCGTAGGTGTTTTTGCTAATTTCAAAGAAGTCGTTTTGCGTTTCCTCGGAGATCAATTCGCTGACGTCCGCCAAAATTCCCGCTTCCGCATAACTCCACGTGTTGGGCGCGTCGAACGTTACGATGTCGGGGAGAGTGCCTTGGTTGAGCATATTTCCGAGTTCCGTTTCGTAACCCGTACCCGTCGTGGAACGGGGATTGTAGTTGACGCGAACGCGGATCTTGTTGTCTTTTGCCGTTTGGCTTGCGTTAAATTCGTCGGTGATACGGTTGTACGCCATTCCTTCCGGCGATTGTTGCGCAACGTGTACCATGATCTTGATAATCGTGTTGCCCGATTCGTCTACGGTGGGTTCATCCCCGCCGCCGGGGCCTTCGCCACAACCGAACAAGGTTGCGCCCAACGAAAGGGCAAGTACTCCGCTCAAAAGCGTACATAATTTCTTTTTCATCTATTTTTCCTCCTGCTTATTTTCTATTTGTTTTTGATCGTAGCAAACAAATTTTGCTTCGAGAACGGTTTTTTGCGGGGTTTCTTCCCCTTTGATTTTTTTCAAGATGAGTTCTACCGCCTTTCTTCCGAGCGCCTCGATCGGCTGTTCGACGTAGGCGATTTTATCTTTGAGTTCCCCCGTCTTTACTTGCACCCCGTCGTAGGACGCAACTTTCAGTTGGTCGGGAATGGAAATGCCGTTCCCTTGGCAATGACGGAAAATAAGGTTTGTCATCGTGTCCCCGGAAACGAAGATTCCGTCCAAATCGGGATGGTCTTCAAACAGCGACCGGACGAACGGCTGCTCTCCGCCGTGCTCGATGACTTCGCTCCGCACGATGGCGGGAAGCCCGTATTTCTCCATTACTTGTCGGTATGCGCGTTCCCGCTCGGTAACTTCCGATTCGACGAGCGGCTTTCCGCCGAGGTAGGCGATCTTTTTACAACCGCTTTCCACGAGCCACTCGCAGGCTTGGAAGGAAGACTCGAAGTTGTTGCTCGTAACAAAGGGAACGTCCTCGAAATGACGGTCGATGGACACGACGGGATAATTTTTCAACGCTTCCGCTTTGTAATCGTAGTGGGTAACGAAGATGATGCCGTCGACGTCCTTCCGCTTTAACTTTTCGATCATCGCATACTCTTTGCTTTGACGGTTTTGACTGCTGGAAACGAGAAGAGAATATCCGTTTTTATCCAACTCGTCCTCTACGTAATAGGCAAGTTTCGCGAAAAACGCATGGTCGATGACGGGTACGAGCAGTGCAACGATTTTGTTTTCTTTTTTCCGAAAACTAACCGCCAACGAATTGCGTTGATAATTCAGCGCCCGTATGGCATTGAGTACGTTTTCGCGCGTTTCTTCGCTGACGCCTTTTTCCCCGTTTAGCACGCGGGAAACGGTTCCGAGCCCCACGCCCGCTTGACGCGCCACGTCTTTGATGCTAGCCATATTATTTTACCTTCTTATTTTTATTGCGCTTGATGATGACCACCGTCAAAATGGCGATCAATGCCGCCGCCTCTACGCCGCCGACGACGTAGAAGAGGATATCTCCCCAGCCCTTTTCGTCTTTGGGATCTTCAACGACAACCGTCGTAGGTGCAATAATACTGAACGCCGTGCGCGCGTCCCCTTCCAAAATGACGGCGGCGGTATTAAGACCTTCGATGAGGAATTCCTTTTGAATGGTCAAGACGCCGTTTTGTACCGTGTACGCGCTCTCGGGAAGGCTCGTGCCGTTGAGTTCCACCCCGACGATCTTGCTTGCGCCGACGTTGATATTGACGTTGGTAAGCTGCGTCAAAATAACGTCGTTGATCAAAAGGGAGGTTTCGGAAACGGTAACGGTCAATTCTTCCGTTCCGAATGCCGTCATCACAACAAAGGTGTAATCCCCTTGCGGCAACGTCTTTAAGTATGCCGAACAAAGAATTAAGGTACTGCCGCTTTGCGTTACGTACTGCATCGGTACGGGCGCGTTGTTTTGCGTGAAGTTGTATACCGCCGAAACGTAACTGTCCGTCGAAAGATGTAAGGTTACGTCCGATCCGTTAAAGACGTATTCTCCGTCGTAAAGAGCAAAGCAGTCTACGTTTATAAAGGTCGCCTTGCCGTTAAAGACGTTGAGTCCGACGTACCCTTCCTCCAAAGCAGTTTCAGACGTAAACGTTCCGATCAAGTTGCCGTTAAAGTAATAAGAAAATTCATTTCCGCTTGCAACGATACGGAGGGTTACCTGCTCGTGCGAACCGACGTTGGCGCTCAAATGTTGCCCGCTCGGCGACCACACTTTGGCAATTTGCGCGTTGCGGTCGTAGTTTGCCGCAAAGTAATTTTGCATGTTTTCATCCGCACGGAACACGATTGCCGCCGCAGTCGCTTCTCTGACGGAAACGGTCGTTTCAATTGCGAAATCTCCGTACGTTTCATTTGAAAGAAGGAACCCGTCGCCCGACGATTGACCGACGATGCCGTCCGTCGTTGCGTGCCATTCGCCCGTTCTGACGCCGTTTACCGAGAATGCAATGCCGTTCGTATCCGCATAGCCCGTAATGACTTGCACTGCGATTTGTTTTTTGTCAATGACCTCACCGCCGACGACGAGCGTTGCCGTAACCGTCGTTTCTCCGCTTGCAAGGGCGGAAATGGTCGCGCCGTTTTCCGTAGGCGTAAGCGCGATGACGGCGTCGTCCTCAATCTCCCACTCTACGCCCGATTGCGTTCCGCTGACGTATGCGAAAATTTCCGTCTCCGTCGTAATGCCCGTATCCAAGGTTACCGATTCGGAAGAAAGGGTAAGTTTTCCTTCTTCGGAAAGAGGACGGTAAACGGATGCGATCTTTTCGATTTTGCAGTCTACGATCGCGCTTTCTTCTCCGTCGACGAAAAATTCCAACCCGTCCGAACAGTAATTTGCGTACGTCGTCGCGTAGAACACTTGCGTATCGTCTTCGCAGAACATTTCCAACCCGTTCCAATCGAGGAGAACGGTCATTTCGTACGCGCCGTCCACTTTGACGAAATCGTGAATGCCCGTGGAGTATAATTCGCTATAACGGCCGAGGGAAGTTCCGGCTGCCGCGGTGTTTCTGCGGTCGAGATAGTACCCGAGTTCCTTGTCGAACCCTACTTCGGTATATTCGTCCTCGCCGACGAATACGCGGAACCCGAAACGGTCTGCATCCGTTTGAACGCTTGCCGTAATTTTGACGGTATTTCCCGATACGTTTGCTAAAATATTGTCATCTTCTGCCGCAACCGTTTGGTTTTCCACCTCAAACACGGTTTCGGAAATACTGTCCAACGAAATGGGCGTTTGTCTTAAAAGATATACCCCTTCGCGTTCGGTCAAAGAGTACTCGACGGGAATCGTCATACCCCCGTTCCAAAGGGAACGAATCCCCGCTTGCGCGCCCGTATCCGTACAAGCGTATTGCTCGCCGAATACCCATTGATGGCGATCCATCGGGGGTTGATGTCCCGGTTGACCCGCATACCAACTGATGCCAACGACTTTGCCGTTATAAATGCTGTTTGCGTTGTCGATATAGAACGTTTGCGTCGCATACGATGCGTTCGCGTTGTCCAAGTCGAAAATCTTTACGTCGCTCGCTTGCGTCGTGTCCGACGTCAAGTTTACCCCAAATTGATCGACAAAGGTAATTTGCCCGCCCGAATAAGTCAAGTCGCCGACAAGGTAAGCGATTCCGCCGATGTTGATGACCCACTTTTCTTCCGATCCGATGGGAAGTTTGTAAATGTCGGGGCATTCCGCATAAATGGGAAGATCCCCCGCGAACGACCAGTCGGTGAGGTTGGTCGAAACGTAAAAGCGCAACTGTCCGCCGCCGACGATAATTCCCCAAACACCCTCTTCAATTTGGAAGACTTTGGGATCGCGGAAGGTATTTCCTTCGGCAACCGTATCCCCGTTGATGATGACCTTATGCTTGATGAAGGAGATTCCCCCGTCCAAACTGTACGCCATCCACTGGTCTTGGTCGGAACTGCCGTCCGCCCAACCGTCTTCCGTATAATAGATGATAAGGTTTTTAGAACCGTCGTACTCGCCGACCATCAAACTGTCAAACAAACCGCTGATGTTTTCGTTGTCGATATACGCCGAACCCGACCACATGTAACTTCCGTCGAGCGGAAGAAGCGCAAGGGGAAGGTTTTCCCACGTGAGGAGGTCGGTCGAACGCGCGTGTCCCCAGTACATATCCCCCCAGAACTTTTGGAAGGGTTCCGTTTGATAATACAAATGATAATACTCGCCGTCAAAGAAAAGCCCGTTCGGATCGTTGTTCCATCCGCTAAACGGAGCGTAATGGTATTGATTGCGGTACAATTCGGTATAACGGGTAAAATCCGTTTCTCCGTAGTAAATTTCCCCGAACGATACTTCGGAAGCGTACACGTTCATACCGATCGCACCGCCCTCGTACGTTACCGTTCCCTTTTCGCCGAGATCGACGTTTTTAAGGGAAATGGCGTTGTCGTAATCAAAACGTAAAATATCGTCTACGTAGCACTTGACGGTGGGATCTTCTCCGCCCGTTACCGCAACTTTCAAGTAAAATTCCGATTTAGCGGACACTCTTCCTTTGACGCGATCCAACTCCGCCACTGCAAAAGTGTTGTGCCCGATATAAAAGTCTTCCTTCAAAACGGTCGCGGAATAAGCCCCGTCCGTATTCGTAAAGTACATGAGTTTAACGCGGTTATCGCGGCGGTCAACGTTTAATACGAATGCACCGTCTTCGGTGATACCGAATGCAACGCCTGCCGCTTGCCCGTTTACAAAACGCGCGCGAATGGTATAAACGAAACTGTCGTCCTTTCCATACGTCTTTTCAAGCGACGTGATATCGTCCCCTTCCGCACTCATGGAAAAAGGATCCGCCGTTTCCGCATGCACCGAAACGGAATAGGCGAAAAGCCCCGTGGAAACCAACAGTGCGAACGCCAAGATAAAGAATAAAATCTTTCTCAATTTTACCGTCATAATATTTCCCTCACTTAATTTAGCAATTTTTTAACTTCTTCTCGGTTGGGCAACGCTTCGGTTGCGCCGTGTTTCGTCGTTGCAAGTGCGCCGCATACGTTTGCAAACGAAAGGATCTGCCGCGCGTCCGTAACTCCTCTATCGATTTGCGCAAGCGCGCCCGCATAAAACGCGTCGCCCGCGCCCGTCGTATCCGTTACCTGTACGCAAATGCTGGGACAAGTCGTCGCAACTCCGTTTTCGTATAAAACCGATCCGTGTTTGCCGAGCGTTACAAAAACCTTTCTTCCCATCGAAAGCCGTTTGAGTTCCGCTTCCCGCTTTTCTCCAAAAAAGAGCGCCGCTTCGTCTTCACTTAATTTCAAAACGTCCGCACGGGAAAGCCACCCTGTGTAAATTTCCTTCGCCTCTTCCGCGCTTTGGAAGATGTCTTCGCGGTAGTTAACGTCAAAACTGACCTTCTTTCCGTTTGCCTTTGCAAAGGCATACGCCCATTCGGCAAACGCGCGCCCCTCTTCTTCGCTCAACATTAAAGATCCGATATGAACGAGATCTGCTTGCAAGATCAACGGCTCGGCGTCGGATGCGGAAAGTGCGTAGTCTGCCGTATGATTGCGCAAAAAGGAAAAACTACGTTCGCCTTCCTCATTCAACGTAACGAACGCGATCGTCGTATTGCGCGTTTCGTCCCGTTTTACGTGCTCCGAAAGCCCCTCTTCTTCCGCATACGCTTTCAAAAAATCCCCTACTTCGTCTTGCCCCACACAGCCAAGAAAGGAAACTTCTCCCCCAAGCCGCGCAACGCCGACCGCAACGTTAAACGGCGCACCGCCCGCAAAGCATTCAAGTTCCACGTGCCTGCCTCGCTTTGTTCCGATCATATCCGCAAGAATTTCTCCGATACTCAATATCACGTTCTTACCTCTTTATTTTTCCGCTCTTTAAGTGGAAACGTTTCCAATTTTTTCTAAAAAATATATGGAAACGTTTCCATTACAGTTTGATTATATCACTCTTATCCCTATCTGTCAACGATTTTTCCCTATGAATATAAAATTTGTAAAATAATTGACATTTTTTCTCGAACGGGTTATGTCTTTCCATTATATAGAGAACGTAAATGACTGAAAGCCCGTCGATTTCGCCGTTTTTGCGCCGTCAAACGGCAATAAACTCCCCCTCGACGCTGCCGAGGGGGGATTCGTTTACCTATTCAATCCTTGTAAAACGGTATCGGGTGCTTGTTCATAGCGGAGGAATGCTTCGGAGAATTTTCCCCTTCCTTGTGTCATCGAGCGCAAACTCGTTGCATACGTCAAGATTTCCGCCTTCGGGGCTTCCGCCGTGATAATTTGCATATCGTCTTGCGCGTCCATGCCCATAATGCGGCCTCTGCGCTTGTTCAAATCGCCCAAAACGTCGCCGAGATACTGTTCGGGAACGGCAATTCTCAATTTGGAAATAGGCTCCAAGAGGACGGGGGACGCGTTTTTCAACCCTTCCTTAAACGCAATTTCCGCCGCCGACTTAAACGCCGCTTCCGACGAGTCGACGTCGTGATAACTTCCGTCGTACAATACCGCTTTTACGCGAATGACGGGGTATCCCGCAAGTACGCCGTGAGGCAAGCACTCGATAATCCCCTTTTCGACCGCAGGAATATACTGTTTGGGAACGGCGCCGCCGACGACCTCTTCTGCAAATTCAAAATCGCTCTCGCACGGTTCAAAACGCATTTTACAATGCCCGTATTGTCCGTGTCCGCCCGTTTGCTTTTTGTATTTTCCTTCCGCCGTGGAAGATTTGCGGATCGTTTCTTTGTATGCAATCTTCGGCGTGCGGAGATCGGCATCCGCACCAAATTTGGATTTGAGTTTTTTGCAAATGACGTCGAGGTGAATTTCACCCTGTCCGCCGATAAGCGTTTCGAGCGTATCGGGATTCTTTTCTACCGAGAAACTCTTATCCTCTTCCGCAAGACGGGAAAGTCCCGCAAACACTTTGTCTTCCGTACCCTGCACTTTGGCGTATACCGCCATGTGAAGAACGGGCTTGGGGAATACGATTTCGTCGAATTTTACGGGCGTGTTTTCATCACAAAGGGTGTCGCCCGTTCCCGTATTTGCAAGTTTAGAAACGGCACCGATATCGCCTGCGACAAGTTCGCTGACAGGCTCTTGCTTTTTCCCTTTGACAAGATAAATGGCGTTAATACGCTCTTGCGCGCCCGTATTTGCGTTGAGCACCGTCATGCCCGTGCGCAAAACGCCACGGCAAACGCGGATGTAGTTGAGTTTTCCGACAAACGGGTCAACCGCCGTCTTAAATACTTGCGCCGCAAGCGGTTTGTCTTCTTTGCAAGTAACGGCAACAAGTTCATCCTTCAAAAGGTCGACTGCGGGAAGCGCCTTGCGCTCTGCCGCCTGCGGGACGTATTTGACGATTTCGTTCATGAGGTTTTTTACCCCGCGGTTTAACAGCGCGCTTCCCGCCATGACGGGCATAACCGTCATGTTGAAAATACCCATGCGAATTCCGTGGATGGTTTCGTCCTGCGTGAGTTTTCCTTCCTCGAAATACTTTTCAAGGAGTACGTCGTCGTTTTCCGCCGCCGTTTCCATGAGCGCGAACTGCATTTCGTCCACCGCCGCGCGCATATCGTCCGGAATCGGAATTTCTTCCGGCCCGAGGTTGGTAAAGCGATACGCCTTTTCGGTCAATGCGTTGATCATGCCCACCATCTTGTTCCCTTCCATGATAGGAAGTTGAATGGGAGCGATGGAGCCGTGATACTTTTCGCGGAGCGCCGCAACCGTACCCGCATAATCGGCGTTTTCTTTATCCATGCCGTTGATGAAGATGATCGTCGGCTTTTTCAAGTGCGTACACTGCGCAATCGCCTTTTCCGCGCCGACCGAAACGTTGCCGTTCGCACCCGTTACAACGAGCGCGGCACCGCACGCACGGAGCGCCTGATGAATTTCACCTTCAAAATCGTAAAAACCGGGAACGTCGATCAGGTTGAGTTTGGTTTCTTTCCAAATAGTATGTGAAACGGAGAGGGAAACGGACATCTTCCGTGCGATTTCTTGCTCGTCAAAGTCGGATACGGTATTCCCCTGTTCGATTTTGCCCATACGCTCAATCGATCCGCCGTTAAAAAGCATTGCTTCGCAGAGAGTTGTCTTTCCCTCGCCACTGTGTCCGATAATTGCTACGTTACGAATATCTTTTGCTGAAATGCCCATAAGATAATTCCCCTTTACATATGATACTTCCATTATATCGTATTTTTGCGAAAAATCAAGAGTGAATGGAAAAATAATTTCATATTTTGTGATATTTTTCCAAATTTACCGCAATCCCCTTTGTGCAAAGCGCAAAAAAAAATACGAACCAAAACGCGGGCTCGTATTTTTCCGTTTTACAATTAGCCGTTTTTGACGGTAACGTCCAACTTGTTGTAAGGAATTTCAATCCCTTGCTCGTCAAACGCCTTCTTTACCCCCTTTCACAAAAAAATACGAACCCAAACGCGGGCTCGTATTTTCCGTTTACAATTAGCCGTTTTTGACGGTAACGTCCAACTTGTTGTAAGGAATTTCAATCCCTTGCTCGTCGAACGCCTTCTTTACCCCTTCGACAAGATCGAAGTTGACCGTCCAATAATCCGCACTCTTTACCCATACGCGCGTAACAATATTAATACTGCTCGCAGCATGCTCGGACACGCGGATAAACGGAGCGGGATCTTTTAAGATGAGTTCGTGCTTTTCACACAAATCACCGATGATCGCCTTTGCCTTATCAAAATCGTTTTCGTACGCAATCGAGAAGGTAAGGTCGACGCGACGGAGATCCTTTTCCGAATAGTTGACGATCGTTCCGGAAGAAAGCGCACCGTTCGGAAGATAAACGACCTTGTTGTCCCCCGTACGAAGACGCGTCGTCGTCATACGAATATCCTCAACCGTTCCCGAATATCCGCACGCTTCGATAAAGTCGTCGATGCGGAAAGGACGGGTGATGAGAATGAGCGCACCGCCCGCGAAGTTGGAAACTGCGCCGTTTACCGCCAAACCGACGCAAACGCCGAGGGATGCGATGAGCGCGGTAATTCCGCTCGTGTCGATTCCAAGATAGCCGATGAGGCAGACGACAATCGCCACTTTCAATACGAGTTTGAAAATGTAAAGAAGCGTTTTCGTCAACGTTTTATCGGCAGGTTTTTTTCCGTTCAAAGCGCGTTTTTCAATTCTGCGCGCAATGAGATTGATGATACGGAACGAAATGAACAACACGAGAAGAGCGATGACGATTTTAATCCCCGTGGAAGTCGCCCAATCGACAATCGTGTCTAAAATTGCTTGCCAATCCATTGTATTTCTCCTTGTTTTTTCTTTATTATAGCACTTGGGACACGGCTTGTCAAACCGCGCCCCCTTTGAAAAATCAATTTGTCAAAAATTTATTCAATTTCTTTGCGATAGGGAATGGACTGTTGCGCCCCGCGTCTGGTTACCGTAACAGACGCAGCCTTGTTGGCAAACGCAATCGCTTTTTCAACGCTCTTTCCTTCCGAAAGGGCGGTTACAAATCCGCCCACGAACGTATCCCCCGCCGCCGTCGTATCAATGGCGTTCGCGGAAACCGCTTCGACTTCGCCGTATTTTCCGTCGCAAACGTATGCAGCGCCCTTTGACCCCATTGTAACGACAATGTTGCGCACGCCGAACGTTCCTAATTTTTTCGCACACTCCCGCGCGCTCTTTTCGTCCGACGGATAAATTCCCGTGTAAAATTCCGCCTCCGTTTGGTTGGGCATAAAATAATCGCACGCGGAGAGAAGTTCCGCTTGTAACGCTTGCGCAGGCGCGGGATTGAGGACGGTCGTCATTCCCTTTTCCTTCGCGCGGTTTAAGGCGTACGTTACGACGTCCAAATCCGTTTCCAGTTGTGCGACGAGGTAATCCCCCGCCTCCGCTTGTTCAAGCGCCTTGTCCACTTGTTCTTTGCTCAAACGCGCGTTTGCCCCCTTTTCGAGAATAATACGGTTGTCCCCGTCCGTTACGACGATCACGGCAATCCCGCTCGAAACGTCGTCGTACTTTGCGAGGAAATCGCAATTCACGCCGTAACCGCGGAGCGTCGACGCAAGTTCTTCTCCGAATTCTTTTCCGACAGCCCCCACCATGTACGCGCTTGCGCCAAGTTTTGAAACGGCAACCGCCTGATTTGCGCCCTTTCCTCCCGGGTTACTCATAAAGCCTTCCCCGTGGATGGTCATTCCCTGTTCAGGCACAAAGGGTGCGCGAATGACCAGATCCATATTCAAACTACCGACAATAAAAACTTTCATATTCTTTCTCCCAATCAGCAAACGTTTTATAAAATTTGTATTTGAACCGCACGCATTGCGCAAAGTGCGGTGTTGTGCCTTTCTTCCGTAACGCCCGCGCAGCAAGACGCGTCCACTTTCATCGTCGCCTCGGGGTATGCAGACTTCAAAAGAATTGCGTTGGAAATCACGCAAATATCCGTACAAAGCCCGCAAAGTTCCACCTCTTCCACGTCCCCGAATGCGCCAAGATATGCGGGAAGATCTATGCTGCCGAACGCGCCCTTATCGACGACGTGTTGAGCGTAAGGAGCGAGTTCTTTGCAAATTTGCCACCCGTCCGTTCCCTTGACGCAATGCAAAACGGGAAGATTTTTCCCTTCTTGCGTAGAAAGATATTCTTCCGTATGCGTGTCGCGCGTAAAGACGACGGTACCTTGAAAGGATGCCACCTTACGCACAACGCGGGGAACGATTGCCTGCGCCTCGGACGAGCCAAGACTCCCCGAAATAAAATCGTTTTGCATATCGACAACTATTAAAAACCTCATACATTTTTCCCCATTGCCGCAAATTTTTCTTCTTCGACTCTTCTATCGCGAATCAATCCGAACGTAGGCACGCGTTTTTACGCTGCTCCGTGAATTACGCATTCCCCTCTATTGCTTGTATGCGAAGGCGCAACTCCTTTGCCGAAACCTCTTGCCCGTCCTCTTCTTCTATCACGCGCAACAATCCTAAAAAGCCGTCGATTACGCGTTTCTTTCCAAGATACTTTACCGCAAATACGTCCGCTTGCAATTCCGCCGTAAGAACATTCCCGTTTTCCACCGCCCCCACGCGCCGTTCATCCGAACTCTCGCTCGGACGGTGCACGTGCCCGTAAAAACAATGCCCCAACTCATGAAAAAGCACGGAAAGAAAAATCGGCGTAACGCTTCCGCGATAAATCGCGGGAGAAACGCAGACCATCAACTGACCGTTTTTCGCAACGTATGCGCCCGCCAAATCGACCGCCTCCTGCTTTTTTTGCAAAAGGTGAACGCCGATATCACACGAAAAAAGCGGAGAGCGTACCATTCCGAAAAGCCCGTTTTTGATCGGAGAATTGAGCAAAATAAGAGATATTTCTCCCTTCTCCCCGTAACAATACGTACGGTAACTGTCCATATCGCCACTCCGATTTTCTTTTTATTATAGCATACCGTCGACGTTTTAGCAAGGGAATCCCCACAAAAACACGCCGCCCCGCTTTAGAAACGGTTGATTTTTCATAGGAACGTGGTATAATAATACTATGGCAAAAGAGAAAAAAGACGACTGGGACGACGGTCGAACCATCGCCCCTATGACGGGAGAAGAACTCCCGCCCTTACAACGCATGGTGTTTTCTAACCGAGAACGCAAGCGCAACTTAAAAAACAACGGAAAAAGCGACGTTACGCGTAAAGAACGCCGCGCCATGACGCGCGCGCTGTTTGCAGTGATGCTCCCGCGTCTTGGTATTATCCTCCTCTCATTCGCCCTCGTCGGCGGACTTCTCTACCTTTGGCTCTCATAAACAGCCCTTCTTACAATTTGGGCGGCGGACTTACCGCCTTTGACTTGCGCAACCAGTCCTTCTTGCAATTTGGAACGGCGGACTTTCCGCCTTTATTCCACTTGGCTCTTTATGCAGTTTGCCCCTCGTCGGCGGACTTACCGCCTTTGACTTTCCACTCTTTTTTGCAATCTTGCTATCTTCGCCCCCACTTTTTATCTTTTGTCTTACACCCCTTGGGGAAAGCGATCTTCTCGACCTTGAAATTATCCAACTTTTTTCCTTAACTTCTATATCTTGCAAAAAACAGAATACCGTCGCAAATCACTTCATTTAGATAGAAACAAAAACTCTTCCCGTCATTTTTGATACTTCGGCGAAAAAATTTTTAATTTTTTTCAACCACCCCACGGGCACGCTTGACAACGTTACGATATTTTGTTAGAATAAACGCAACGTACAAATAATTTTACCACGCCGCTGTGGTGGAATTGGCAGACGCAAGGGACTTAAAATCCCTCGGAGTAAAATCCGTGCCGGTTCGATCCCGGCCAGCGGCACCATATCGAGTGTTCATGCTAATGAACACTCGATATTTTTATATCGGTATTTTTATTTTATCGCCATGCTATTCGAATGAAGACGATATTTGAATTATTTTATAAAGAGATACGGAGTAGGGCGGGCGCCCTACTCCGTAAGTTTTTGAAAAACAATTATTTTGAAACTTTTTTGACTTTTCCGCCCGTTAACACGATCATTTTTACCGCTTCCAACGAGTAGTTTTGAAGGGATACCGTAAGCGGTTTGTTGAGCGCTCCGCGCGCCAAAACTTTTACGGATACCACAGAACTGTCAATCAGTCCCTTTTCGCGAAGAGTTTCGAGTGTTACCACGTCGTTTGCCTCAAAGTAATCGGAAAGCGTATCTACGTTAATGATCGCCTTTTTCCCTTTGCGGCGTTCCTCGCTTTTTACCTCTTCGATAACGCTCTTTGCGACCTCATCGGAAAGAATGGCGTTGACCTCTTTTGCGGAAACGAAATCGCGATGTTTTTGATCGATTTCCAAAGCCGCTTTTTCGCACATGCTCAACAGTGCGTCGTACTTCTCTTTGGTGAAAAGTTCTTTGATCAATCCCTTTTTGACGAGCGCTTCCGTTTCTTCGTACGGGAAAACGTAATCTTGTTCGGGACGATCGATCGGCGTCAATCCAAACTTTTTCTCCAAATCGGAAACCATTCCCATTGCCTCTTTCAACCGACGAGCGCTTGTGATTTTGCATCTTGCAAATCCCTTAAACTTTCCGCTCTCGATCGATTCCAACGCCCCGCTTTGAATTTCTTTTGGATCAAGCGCAAAATAAACGTTTAACGTTTTTCCGCGAACGACGAATTTTGCAAGTTTTTCTCTTCCGAAATTGATACTGTCAAACGACCACGAAACGCGGCTTTTAACACGTCGGAAGGACAGTAACGCATTCTTTAACTTGGAATAATATTGCTTTGTTTGCTCGGGCGCCTGAATCAATTTTGCAAGGAAAGACCTCGCGTAACGAGCGACGACCAACTGACCGAGCCCCACCATTTCCGCTCGTTCTTCGGCAGTTTCCGCTTCCGCCGCCTCCGCCACGGGAACCGTATATTCTTCGGCAGTTTCCGTTTCCACCGCCTCCGCTACGGGAACCGTATATTCTTCGGCAAGTTCGCTTTCGATTGCGGGCGCCTTTTGCGCTTCGACGGATTCCGTTTCCGCTATGGAATCCGTTTTTTGTTTTTCAACGGTTACGTGTTCTTCGACGGCTTTCACTTGAGCCTCTGCAACGGAGATCTCCTCTTCCGCAAGCACATTATTTTGCAATTTAACGGGCGGCGGCACCGCTTTGCGCTTGGGATTATGCGGTTTCTTTTTGCGCCAAATCACGATGACGATGACGATACCGGCAACGACGGCGATTCCCGCAACGACGATCAATGCGATTTCCATGTTGGAAATGGTAAATTTTTCATCACACGTATCGCATTTTCCGTCCCCGTCCGCAGATGCGTGCGCAGGAACTGTTCTGACACCGCCACAGACGTTACAATCCGTATCACATCCGTTGGAATAATCATGCCCTAATGCAGGAATTTCTTCGTAAGTCGAGTACGAGCAGCGGCTACACGTTTCGTACGCGTCCCAGCCGATATCCGTACACGTTGCGGGTTGCGCTGCGTGAGGAACTTCCGCATGCCCCAACGCAGGAATTTCTTCGTAGGTCGAGTACGAGCAGCGACTGCACGTTTCGTACGCGTCCCAACCGATATCCGTACACGTTGCGGGTTGCGCCGCGTGCGGTACTTCCGCGTGTCCCAACGCAGGGATTTCAACGTAAGTCGAGTAAGAACAACGGCTGCACGTTTCGTACGCTTCCCAACCGATATCCGTACACGTTGCGGGTTGCGCCGCATGAGGCACTTCCGCGTGTCCTAACGCGGGGATTACCCAAGCGTTTTCTTCGATTTCGTTTACACTTTGCTCGTCGCTAAAATGCTTTCCGCATTCCGTACAAATCCAGTATGTAGAATTCCCCGCTTGCGTACAATCGGGCGACGATTCGTTCGTTTTTTGCAACGTATGCTCCGCAACGACGTATACCTCGCCGCTCTTTAATGCATGGTAGCCCACTTCGCAATAAACGTCTACGTCAAAAGTGAATTTTCCGTTTGAAACGACCAAATTGTCTTCGATCGTTTGTGAAATTTCAACGTCCCCCGTAATGACGCCCGTCGTGTCAATATTGACGGTAGGCGCCGCGTATCCCGCCGAAGAATAATCGTACACGTCAAACGCGACCGCGCCGCTCGGTGCGGTAATGCTCGTTTCTCCCGTCAAAGAAACGTTTCCGCTGTTGTTTGACAAGATGTATCTCATTTCCGCGCTTCCCGTACCGTCGAGAATCATATCCTCTACGGTAAGATCCGCATAGTTTTGCACGAGCGTTTTTACGGCCTTCCCTTCCGTTACCGTGCCCGCTTCCAACGTTCCGTTTTTCAAAACGACTTGGTTGCCTTTTAAGATTTGCAATCCGTTCGTTTCCGTCCCGGAAGAACCGACGCAACGGTTAACCGTATACGTTTTTCCGTTAAAATTGATGGTGATATCTTTATCAATGACGAGTCCTTCGCACGCAACGCTCTCTAAAAGAGTTACCGTGTCCCCGTCTTGTGCATTTTCGTACGCTTCTTGAACGGTTTCGTACAACTGCGGATCTTTATTTTCCCCCGTAAGCATGACGGTAGGATTTGTTACCGTCAACGGATAAAACGTCGTTTCGTCCTCCGTGTAGACGCTGCTCGGCGGATCGACGTAAGGCGTCGTGGCGGTTTGCGACTGCTCGTAAGTTCCTTCTCGATAGTCTATTCCGTCGCTCGTTGCGTCGATTTTTGCAACCTCGTAGATGGATACCGTTCCTTGGAATTCTTCCGTCGTCCCCATCGAACCGTTGTTGACGACGCGACCGTAAGCGCGAACGCTCGCCCCCGATTCAAGCAAGGTTACCGTTCCGTCGTTTACGAGCGTTCCGTAAACGGAAAGCGCGCTCCCGTCCGATTCGATTGACAAATCTTCCGTTGCGGAAGGCAAAAGATTTACTTGCGCCAAGGAAGATACGGCCATTTGCGCTTCTTCCGCGACAAATACGTTTCCTACAACGTTTATTACTGCCCCGTCGGGAATGGTAACGTCTGCATTGACGTACAAATCACCGTTTATCTGCAACTCGGTATTGCCGGATATGACAAACCCTTCCTCAATGGTAAAATCCTTTTGGAACGCGACGATCATCGCTCTGTCCTGCGGAATTTCCAGCCCGTCTTGCAAGGACGCGCAGTCCTCTAAAACGGTGAGCGTCGTTCCGTAGCCGTCCGTTACTTGGTATTTTTCGGCGTCGACGATGGCAAAACCCTCTTTATACGTTTCGTATCCGATTTCGTTGATATACCAACGTCCGCTTTCGTGCGCTTCGTTGACGTAGCACACGGCGGGAACGACGGTATACGTTCCGTCCGCGTTATGACGCAATGCGATCGTGTTGGGCACGTCGACCTCAAACGGATAATATTGATGGAAAACGTCCGCGTTAAACGTACCGCCCTCAACGTAGACGCTCTTTGTGTTTTGACTGCTCCCGTTAAAGATCCACGGCGAACCGTTGTCGCGCGTACCGACGTTTCCAAGATAAAAACTGCCGCCGTAGACGTATACGCCCTCTTTTCCGCCGCGAACGGTGTCTACACGGGTATCCACCATACCGCTTCCGTTTGTCGAAGTGTTATGGCGGTAATTGCCGCTGTAAAAGATAATCGAACACCCTGCGTTGCATCTTACAAAGTTACCACAACTGATCCCTTCCGCGACGACAACGTCGAACGTCCCGTTTTGCGCGTCGCTCCCGTCAAACAGCGTCAAATGCCAACTGTTTTGCGTTGTGAATAAGGCGGTCAACCCAACGTTTACGTGAAACGTAACGGTGCAACCGTTTAAGTCGATCGAAATTTCCTTTTCGGAAATGACAAACGCGTCATCGGAAGTTTCCACGGTTACCGTATGGCTTTCGGTGATGAGCACCGTTTGCCCGTTTTCCGCCGCACCGATTGCCGCGCCAAGCGTTTCGTACTCCGTTCCGTTTACGGAGGCAACGTAAACACCTTCCCCGCTCGCAAGCGCCTTGCGCACAAACGGAAGAGTTGTAACTCCTAAAATGAAAAGGATAAAAAATATGCAAATTGTCGAGATCTTTATTATTTTATTTCGCATTATTTCACCAACCTTTGCTTTCTGTAAAGCGATTAGTTTGAAATCCCCCCCCTTTTTACGACTACCCCCTAATAGTAACGATAGTATAGCACCCCCCTCCTAAAATTGTCAAGATTTTTTTATACACAGTATAAAAAATTGAATTCTTATCCTCGTTTGCAGCCATTTTGCGGCTCAATCCAATACATTATGCTGATATATTATATTGAAACACTCGTACGTTCAAACCGTATTTTTCAAAAAAATTCCGCAACCGTCCGCGCACGGAAAAATGCATGATTTGTTTCATTTTCCGCGCGTTTTACGCGCAGGGAATGATTGTTTTTTCTCCCCGCGTTCGGGGAAGAGAGGGTGTATTGCTCGAAGAACATAACGTATTGCGCCATTTATTTCACGCGAGGAGAAAGATGATAATCCCCCCCCCGTGCTTTGCACGCGGGGGGAAATTAACTTATTTTAACGCCTCACTTATTTTCCCCGTCCCGCGTGCAAAGCACGCGGGACGGGGAAATGCTATGTTTGGTTGATATCCCCGCGCGGAGCGCGGGGATATCAACGGGGAGAAAAGTTTTGAGCTTTCCCCGCGCGGAGCGCGGGGATACGATAAATGATTGAGAGTTTTACGTTGCGTGCGGAGAAAAAATTATAATCTTCTCCGCGTGCAAAGCACGCGGAGATATCATAGGTTGAGATGTTGTTGCGCGCGGGGATATTTTAGATATGATAATAAAAAAACTCTTTGCTTGCGCAAAGAGTTTTTTTGTTGTTTCAGCAATGCGATTATGCTTGCTTGGTGAACGTTTTATTTACAACGTCGTCGCCGAAGCTACCGCTGAGATGTACTTGGAGCGTGCTTCCGCTCAAATCAGCCGTGTTTTCGCCGTCATCCCATGCCGCAAAATCAGAAAGCGTTGCATGTCCTTCTACCGTGATTTGATAGGTGAAGTTGTAAACCGTTCCGTTGTCGAACGTACCCGTTCCATCACCGTTGAAAATCATGGTAAATCCACCGTCAGCCGTGTAGGTGCCAGCGAAGGCGTCAAGTTGAACTTCCGCTTGCTTGGTGAACGTTTTGTTGAGAGGGTTTTCCATGTATTCGTCGTTCCAAGAAATGGTTACCGTTCCGTCGCCGAGCGTTGCGGTATTATCATCTGCGTTCCATGCATCACCAACTGCGGAAATATTCGCCGTCGTGCCGTCTACCGTGTACGTAAACGTGAAATCTGCAGAACCGTTGTTGAACGTTCCGTTTCCTGCTCCGTCAAACGTAAGCGTAAAGCCATCTACTACATACGTACCTGCGAAGGCGTCTAAATCAGTACCCCCCCCTCTTCGATTACTTCAAGGTTCAGGGTTGCCTCATAATACAACTCGCCCCAGCACCAACCTTTTACGGTCATCGTCGTGCCGTCGATGACACATTGATAATCCGCATCGCCGATGGTGAAATCGATTCTGTTAGGGTTGGTGCTATTGATGGTATACTTTGCGGTGCCGTTGCAGTCGCTATCGGAAGGGCTTTGATCCGACGTAATGGTAACGCTACCGTAACCGTTGACGGTGATGGTCAACAAATAATAGTTATTATTGTCCTTGTCAGCATTCGCCCAAGTACCTGCAAATGCGTCGGGCGCTACGTAGGTTACGTCGTAAATATCCGTGTAACTTCCCGCCATAACCGAAAGGGTATTTTCTGCTCCGCTCTTCGGATATACCGTATAAGAAATGCTATCTGCCGTGAAATTGATTCTGTTACCCTCGTCGTTGATGGTGTAAGTAATTGCAACTTCGGCGCTGTCGGTGTACATAATGCCCTTGCCGTAGCCGTTGAAGTAGAAGTCGTTACGACTTGCATTTTCCCACTTACCCAAGAATGCGTCCGCAGGAATTTCTACCTCTGCAGCGGAAACGTACGTTTTGCTATCCGTTCCGTTGGAAAGGACGATGGTGTCCGCTTCGGTGCCGAGGGTGATGGTGTATTCGGTGCTATCAACCGTAAAGGTGTAGCAAATACCCGTTGCGCCCCACGTTTCTTCCATGTCGTATTCGGTTCCGCCGAAGGTTACCTTTTCTGCATTGACGTTGAGAATGACGTACTCGCCGTCCAACGCGTACGCGCCGTTGTTCGAGCCAACGTAATCGTCTGCAACGGAGATTTCCGTACCTACTTTTACGTAAACGTAAGGACTGCTATATCCTTCTCTATAGAAGATGTTCGCAGAAAGTACGTCGTACGTGCCGCTATGCGTGTAAGTATCGTCAAGAACCACTTGCGTTCCTTCTTGATTGAATTCGTACGTACCTTCAGGTTTTACGGAACCGGAAGACGTAATCATGATAACGCCGCCGAAACCGTCGAGGATAAGGGTGTAGGAACCGTCGTACTGTTCGTAAGTTGCCGCTTTTCCGTCCGCCGTTTCTACGGTGTACGTCTTTGCGTCGAGATCGAACTTATAACCTTTGAACGTCGTGTAGTCTTCGTCCGCAACGACGGAAACGCCTGCTGCATTTACCATATATGCAACTGCCGCCGCGCTACCAACCGTCATCTTACCGTAACCGTCGAGGGAGATATTGTCTTGTCCTGCGCAGGTGTAGGTACCGTATTCGTTGGTACGAACGTAGAACTTCGTGGTGGTGCTATAAGAGCCAACGTTGACGTAGATCTTCAACGTTTCGGTTGCCGTAGGAGCACCCGTGAGGGTAAGCACTACTTCGTTGCCGTCGGCAATTTCGCCTGCAACCGTTGCGGGATAGTATGCGGTGTCTACGCGCCATACATATTGCTTGCTGTTATCTTCGAGGATGTATTCGTAGAGATAACGGGTGGTGCTGTCGTTCCAAGCCGTTCCTTGGTAGGATTCGTAATCGGAAACGCCCTTAACGAATACACCGTTTTTGCTTGCAGAACCGCCCTCTGTGATAATGATGTTGCCGTTTGCGTCAATCGTAACAGGAATGGTCGTAAAGGAAGAAGAGGAACTGTACGTCTTATACTTAATGAACCAGTTTTCACCTTCTTGATACATTCTACCTTCGTATACCGTGCTGGAGTGCTTGGAAACGATACCGCCGTCCGCGATAATCAATTCGTTCGAGCCGCTTTGATAGGTACCTGCATATGCGAAGGGAGCCGCTTTGGTGAGCACGTACGTTTCGGTAACGAGCTCTTCTGTGTAGTCATAATATTGATACGTGAGCGTCATCGTATCGCCGACGAGCATAAAGGTGATAATCTCGCTGCTATAACCCATCCCTTCGGAGAATTTAAGCGCGCCCGTTTCTGCATCGAACGTATACGTTTCGGAACTGTAACCGACTGCCGAGAAGGCCGTATCGTCAATGATTGCGTACGTATCGTCGTTTACCCACGTGCCGACGTAGTCTGCCTTGCAAACGTCGATTGCCGTGAAGGTGATATCTTCCGTGATTTCGAGGTTGCCGACTGCTTTTACGTCCCCGTTGTACCAACCGAGGAATACGTGTCCGGATTCCATAGAGGGAGCGGCGGGAATGTCGCCTGCTGCGAGGAAGAATCCGTCCTGTCCGCGTGCAACGGTTACGGGAGTGCTATCCGTGCCGTTTACAAAGGTTACCGTGTAAGCGGTACGAACGAAGGATGCAAAAATTTCGGTATCTTCTTCGAACGCTGCTTCGGTGAGGTCTACAACGTTGTTTTCGCCGTCAACCCATGCGTCGAACGCGAAGTTGGTTTCCGCCGTAGGATCTGCGGGGATATCTGCTTCTGCAAGGACTGCATTGGGACGAACGTAAACGGTGGTAATCGTTTCGCTACCGTTTTTGAAGGTAACCGCTACGCCTTGCGTGAACACTGCGTTTGCCGTTACGTCTTCTTCTACAAGGTAGGTGTCGTTGACGTTTACGTTACCGACAAACCAACCGTCGAAGAATTTTCCTGCTTCCGCTACGGGTGCTGCGGGGATATCTTCTTCCGCAACTGCGGTGTTAGGACGGACGTAGACGGTTTTAACCGTTTCGTCGCCGTTTTTGAAGGTAACGGATACGCCTTGCGTGAATGCCGCGTTTGCCGTTACGTCCGCAGTAGGCGTATAGCCGACGGAAACTTCTGCATTGCCTGCAAACCAACCGTCGAAGAACTTGCCTTCTTCCGCTGCGGGTGCTGCGGGAACGTCGCCTGCTGCAAGGGCGTCGCCCTCGTCAACCGTAACTGTTTTGACTGTTTCGTCGCCGTTTTTGAAGGTAACCGTGTAAGTCGTTTCTTCGGGGGTGGGCGTAGGATCGGGTTCTTCGCCACAACCGACGATGAAAAGAGAGCATACAAGGGTACATACTAAAGCGAGTAAGCCAAATACTTTCTTCTTCATACTTTTTTCTCCTTTTTTTATTTATTTACACTTAAAAAAGTATCAAATGGTTAGGACACGACCTTTGTGAGGGTTGCCGTCCAGGTGCGGTACTCGTCATCTGTAATTTCTACGGATAACGTTTCTTCTTCCACATCGTAGGTGAGTTCAAATTCAAGTCCGCCGCTGACTGCGGTGATGATGCCCGTTGCGCCGTCGTAATTGACTTGGGAAAGGTAGGTGCCCGACGCCTCGTCGTTGTTCGCCGCGTAAACGATTTCGCCCGTTGCCTTAATAAAGATGGAGCGCGTGTCGTTTGCACCGTATCCTTCAAATAAACCTTGCCACTGACCGCAAAGGACTGCGGGGAACACCTCTTCTACGTTGCCTCTGCGGGCGAGAGTGATTGCGCTTTCGCCATCGGGCGTGAGGGTGATCGTCGTGCCGAATACTACCGCGTGGGTTTTAGAGTTTGCTCTAAAGTAGACGGTTTTATCTCCGTCGTAAGAAACGTTGGAAATGGGGCTACCGAGGTAGGAGCCGGTCAAATTGTCGCGAAGGTTGAATACGACGTCCGTTTGACCTTCTACCACGTACGCGCCCGCCCATTCCACAGGGAATACGGGAGGCGTCGTCGAGCCGGTGTAGCCGTCTTTGATGAAGGACATCTCGCGATACAACCACGTGTCGCTCTTGGTGTAGAGAAGATTTCCGTCGTAGTAGAGTTGGAAATCCGCCTTGTGCGAACTGTTGAACTGAACGGTTATGCCGGACGCATTTACCGTGTAAGTTCCCCATCCGCTCCAGTTGTGGCGGTAAACGCCGTTTTCTACGTCGTAGAGGTACATCAACGTCGCGTTGCCGTAGCCGTCAATGATGAGTTTTTGGTATTTATCATAAGTTTCTCCCGTCGACCAAGAGGTGCCTTCGTGATACCAAATGCCTTGATAGCCGTCCGTTTGCGCAAGCGTTACCGCACCTTGTGCATTTTGTGCCGCCGCATAATCGAACCCGATGATTTGATCGTCGCTAAAGAGAATGACGACTACGTTGTCGTACGTGAGATACGTCCCCTCTTTTCCGCCCGTTACGTTGCCGTTTCCGTCAAGGGAGAAGGAAAGTCCGTCGTAGGTATAATCGCCCATTTCGTCGCCGACCTTTAAGAGTTGGCGATAATCGCGGTCTTCGTCGAAGTCAAAGATCTTGACGCGATAGCGTTCGCCGTTGACCGTAACGAGTTCGTCGTTTGCAAACGTGCCGGAAACGGTTGCCGTTTTGTCCCATTCGCCGTCTTTGACGAAGTACGTCGTTTCTCCGCAAACGAACACGACGTTTGCTCTGTCGGTAATTGCGTATGCGTACAAGTCGCCCGCTTCTGTTTTGGTGAGGACCATCGGGAATTTCACCGTCGTTCCGCGGTGGAATTTGCCGTGAAGGACGTCCGCCCCTTCGTCGTAAGTAAATTCCGTTGCATACCCGTCGAGAATGAGTTTGACGGTGCCGCTTTCTTCACTGTAATAATATCTGCCTTGAACGGTGGAGTACAACGTGCGGTAAAGCACCGTGCCGTTTGCGAGGAATTCGATGGTATAATGGTCGACGTAGAACGTTTCAAACCCGACGGGGTTGCTGTTCGTCGAACTGATGTATGCGATACTGTACGTACCGAGGAACTCTTCGCCCGAATAGTCGACGGAGCCGTACTGCGTAAACTTTACGCCGTCAAGTTCGTAAGACACGCCGCTTTTTGCCGTCGCGTCTACCGTGAGGACGTTGCCGTCCCGTTCAATGACCATAGACGAGAACCAGCCGCCCATTTTTCCCGCTCCCGTCGTATTGCAGTTGACGGTGATGGTGTCCCCTTCGATCGTGTACGTGCCGTTTACGAAGTTTCCGTTGTTGATGGTCGTGCTTTGGAAGGTCATCGTGCCTTCGCTGACGAAGGTGAGAAGATCGCCGTTCGGAGAAACGAATTCGCCGATGATTTCCGGTTCAAACGGGGTAAAGGTGTAGGACATATAGCCCGTCATCCCCATATCGTAGTAGAAGGTCAACGCGTTGGGGGTAATGGTCCCGCTCATTTCACCGTTGGAGCCGACGTTAAAGACGATATTTTCGCCGTTATAGATGTACGTTCCGCGGGAGATGGTGTCTGCAATCCATTGCATTCCGCCGTTTTCGTCGAGAACGATGGAGCCGCCGTCGTACGATTGCGCTTCGCTATCGTTCAAAAGCCCCGTGCCCTTGTACGCGCCGACGATACCCGAAACGTCTTGCCAACGCGCGGTGAGCGTCATATCCTTGACGACGGGAACGTAGAAACGGGGCATTGCGCCTTCTGCAAGTTCCCACGAGAAGAAGAGTTCGGGACTGTTATGGTCAAGACGTTCAATTTCGTCGAGGAACGCATAGCCACTTTCCGCATTGCGTTCTAACGTATCCACCGTTTGACCTTTGCTTTGAAGGGTTACGGTAAAGTCCGTCTTGACGTCGATTGCAAGCGTTTGCGTAGGTTTGTACGTTTCGCCGATCGACCAAACTTCTTCCATCCAACCGAGCGTATCCGTCAAGAATTCCGCCGTGAACGCACTTGCGTCAACCTCTTCTCCGTACGTGCTCTTAATCGCACGGTTTGCGGTGATTCTGCCGCTATAATAGCAGTTGACGATTGCCGTTCCTGCTTCGTAATAGTAATCGTAATTGTCGGAAATTGCATAGCCGACGACGCCGCCGACGTAGGAACTGTAGACGTTGGAGTTCGCCTCTTTTCCCGTAACCGCGCCGGTTGCAAAACTGTCCATAATGATACTGTCGCCCGACGCGCTGCCGACCAAGCCGCCCGCGTACGTTACTTCTTTCGCCGTGCCTCTCACCGATGCGGAAGAGGTACAGTTGATGATAGAAACGTAATCGCTGATCGTGCCGACCAAGCCGCCCGCGTACATGCCCCCACGCAAGGAGCCTGTCGTTGCACAGTTGATGATGGCAACGGTGCTCGAATAGTCAAGGACGTAACCGAACAAACCGCCGACTGCGCCGTTTTCGTGCGAACCTTCTTCGCCGATCGTCGTGGTAACGTCCGCGTAGCAGTTTTCTACGTACACAACGTACGATTGCCCGCTATACGTGTTTGCCGAAAGTCCGCCTGCAATTCCGCCGAGATAGGTGGGATTTGCCTCCAACATGCTCGTTTCAATCGTGCCGATGGCGTTGACTTTGGTAAAGTTGGTGAGTTCCGCGTACCCGACGACGCCGCCGACGTAAGCGGAGATCGCGTCCGTGTAAGATTCCGCATTTGCGGTAAACTCAACCGTGAGATTTCTGATGTCTGCAAGGTGGGTACGCCCGAACAAGCCGAGGTAGACGTTCCCTTTTTTTGCAATACGGGTAAGGGTGAGGTTTGAAATCGTTTTTCCGTTCCCGTCAAAAGAGCCGGTAAAGCGGTAGTCGAGTTCGTTTTCATCCTCGTCTTCCGTTACTTTCCCCGCAGGCTCGTATTCTTTGTCCGCCATGTCGATATCCGCCGTCAAGCGGTAGAATGCGGAAAGATAGTTGCCTTCGCCCGAATTTACTTTGTTGGAAAAGTCGACGAGTTGGTCGGCGTTTGCAATGGTGTAAGGATCGTCTTGCGTTCCCGTACCGCGCATGGTCGCGCCCTCTTCTACCACCTCTTCTTCCCAAGTACCCGTAAGGGTGATGTCTTGCGTAACGGGCGTAGAGAAGGAATACTCTTCGTCATTGAGGAACCAACCCGCGAACTCAAATCCGTCGCGCGTGGGCTCTTTGGGCTCGATTGCGCATTCCCCCGCCTTGACCGTTTGTGCGGGAACGGAAATTTCTTCTCCCGTAAAGGAAACGGTGTACGTATCCTCCTCTCCGCACGCGGCAAGCCCAAAGCAAAGGCAAAGAACTGTTAAAAGCGTCAAAATAAATCCAAATTTTTTCTTCATAAAAGCCTCCTGTTTGGAGATCACTCTTCAATTTCCGTAACGTAAATAGTCCCGTTTGTGCCCTCGTAAGCGATTGCACCGCTCGAATTTATGCGGGAAACGCTGTAACGGGGAATGAGTTCGTCGCTTTCGCCGCTACGGTCAAGTTCGTAGATAATGAGTTCGTCGCCGTCCTGTTCGTATACGAACGAGTACGTTTCATCGCCGATTATGACATTCGCCGAAGCATAATAGCCGTCGATGACGAGCGATCTTCCGTCGATCGAAATGCTATCGCCGTTTTCCGCCTCGTACGTGCCGCCCCATCCGTCCGCGACGCAAAGAACTGCAAGCAATTCTCCCGTTGCGTAGAAGAGCGCGACGTTGTTTTCGTCTTGGTAAACGAGCACGTAAGAAAGAATTCCGTCTTCGTAAATGACCGCGTTGTTTTCGTCGATGTAGACAAGACCGATTTCAACCCCGCCGAAAGTGCCCGTTGCGTAACCGTCCAAACCGAAATAGCCGTCGATCTTCAATTCGACTGCGCCGTTTGCACCCGCAATGTACACTTTTTCCGCCATCGAACTGTAATAGCCGAGATGCGCGACCTGTTGACCTTGTGCCGTTGCCAAATCGAGCAAGAACGTTTCTTCGTTGATGGTTGCGGTATAAACCGCCGTGCCTCCTTGCGAGAGGGTTGCCTGCGTTTCTTCCTCATTTAATACGTAATCGTATTCGACGAGATCTGCGCCGTTCAAGGAAAGCTGCGCCTTTCCAAGTCCGACGTTGCTCTTTCCGTTAAAGCCGAGAAGCGCGTTTTCGCCCTGGAACATAATTCCGCCGAAGGTATCCGGCTGTTTGTAAACGATAGGCGTTCCGTTTTTCGGCGTTACGGTGATCGTGCCGTTGCCGAGCGTCGCCGTATAGTCTACGCCATTGAGCGTAAACGTCGCGAGCCCCGTTTCACGGCTAAAATAGTAACGGGCTTCCGTAACCGTCGTGCCCGAAACGTGCATGACTTCCCCTTCGACAATCCAAACGCCTTCCGCGCCGTTGTAGTTGACGTTGTATCCGCCGTTGCCGTTGAACGCAAGGGAAGATCCGTCTTCCGCGTTCCAACTGCCGATAAACTCGTCGACGTAAGAGAGGTTGTACATATCGTACAGCGCGCCGACCGATTCGGTATAAACCGCGCCCGCAAGGAACACGGAGTCGTCAACGGTAGACGGCATTAAGTATGCGTAGCCGTAAGAAACGGTACGATAGTAGAACACAAGTTCCCAACCGACTTCTCCGCCCGCCTCTGCGTACGAGGTCGCAGTATAAGTAAAGTCTACGCCGTTGCTATCGTACCCGAAGCCGTAACCGTCTTTGCCGATTCCGTAGAATTCCACTTCGTAATCGAGCATCGTTTCAACCCAGGTACCCATGAAACTGCCCTCTCTGCCGAATACGGACGTTACGCCGTTTTCCGTCAATTCGAGCAATTCGTCTTCGTTGTAGCGGACGGTAATTCCGTTGAAGGAAAGGACGCCGTCCTGTACCGTGTAATCGTACGTTTGTCCGCCGTACGTCGCAACGCCCTTGCCGTCGAACGAAACGGTTACGTTTCTGCCGTATTCCGTTTCCCACGTGCCGCCAAATTCGTCAAACTTGTTGACGGTGGAAAACAACGTCGCGCCCGATGCGTTGGTCATCGATTTTCCGTCTTCGGAAATGGTAACGGTGAGCGTTTGACTTCCGTAATAAATGGTAACGGTGTTTTCTTCGCAATCGTACGTGAATGCCTGCTGCATTCCGACTGTCGATTCGGAGTACCCCGTGCCGTTCGCAAAGAATTGTACCGTTCTTCCGTCCGGTTGATACCATTCGCCGTATGCTGCCGTAGGACGGTAGAACTTAATTTCTTGCGTAATTTCGTGTACGTTTTCTTTAATGTAGAAGACGTTATCGTACATGCGGAATTCATTCGAATCCGCAAACGCTTCTCCGTCTTGTGCGGGACGGAAGTAGAAATCCGTTTCAAACGCACCCATGCCTGCGGTATTATTATAAATAAGGTTTGCAAGATATGCCCCGCGAATGAGCACCTTTTCCCCGTCGTACACGTACATGTAGTATGCGATCATGCCGTCGAGTTCCATCGTCGCCATCCCGTTATTGTCCAAGATAAAGACGACGTTATGATCTTCCGTAGAAGTCATAATCGCGTGATATTCGCCGACGACTTCGTTGTAATCTGCAAAGCCGACGTAAATTTGCGTGTCTTGCGTTAAGAGCATCGCGGAAGGAATGCGTTGCGTGCATTCCGCGTCGAGGAAGTATCCAAACGAAACGTTCCCGCTGTCCGCAATGAAGGTGTTCATTCCGCTTCCGCCGTAAATCCAGTTGACGGGAATATATCCGCCCTGCATTTCGATCTCGTCGTTTGTAAGGGAAAGAGGTTCGCCGTCGTGTCCCTCTCTTGTAACCGTTTCTCCCGAGAAAGAAACGGAAACGGTATATGCAATCGCCGCTTCTTCTTCGTAAACGGCGACGGGCACGCCCCCTTCAAACGTCCATTCGTCATCCGTCCAGTTGAAAAGCGCCTTGACGTCTGCAAAGTCGGAAAGGTCGTACGTCGTTCCGCCCTTTTGAACGGATCCCGTTCCGCTATGGTAACAGTTGTATTCCAACGCCGTTCTTCCGTCGACGCTCGTAAGACGGTCGACAAGTTCCGTTCCGTCCTTATATTTCCCGCCGATGACCTTGCCCGACGTGATGTTTTCCATTCCGAGTTGAGAACCTGCCGCGCTGCTTTCCGCCGTGGTAAGGCTGAAAGAAACCGCCGTTTCGTTTTCGGCAAGTCCGACGATGCCGCCCGCCGCAGCAAGGACGTCCGCATCCGAACTTTGCGCTTTGACTTCTCCTGTGCTAAACGCGTTTGCAACTGCGGAATATTCGCGAAGGTATCCGACGATTCCGCCCGCGAGAACGGTTTTACCCGTAATCGTGCCGTTGAACGTGCAGTTGTACGTTTCGACGGGAGCCGATTCCGCCGTTCCGACGGATGCGCCGACAATTCCGCCCGTCGTAAAGAGGGACTGCGTGCCAACCGAGTTTACCGTTGCGTTGACGTTACAATAAGAAACGGTTGCCGAGATGTCCGTGCCGTATCCTTGTACGAATCCGGAAATTCCGCCAAGGTAAACCGCGGGCGCCTCGTAAGAAAGTTCCGCCGTGATATCGCCGTTGAAATTACAACCGACGATGTCGCCGCCCATGTTATAAGATACAATTCCGCCGACGATATAGTTTTGCTCGTCGAGCATTTCTAAGTATAAATCCGTATTTACGGTGAGGTTTGCGACAACCCCTTGAACGAGATAGCCGAAAAATCCGACGATGCCCGTTTCTTCGTTGATTTTGAAGTTGGAAACGCTATGTCCGTTTCCGTCGAAATATCCTTCAAAGTGAGCGTCGTTTAAGGTATCGCCGATCGGATTGACCGTAACCCCTTTCAAATCGAGGTCGGCGTCCAAACGAATATGTGCCGAATTGAACTTTGCGTTTGCGGGATTGTTGATGTCCGACGTAATTTTTTCCAACTGCGAAGGGCGAGTAATGATATACGGATTGCTCTCCGTACCAAGCCCCTCGATGCGAATGGTGTCGGGCGTCAGCCCGCCCACGGAAACTTCGACGTTGTCCGTTACCGCAAAGGTATATTTGCCGTCCGCGTCCGCCGTCAACACCGTTTCCCCTGCCGTTACAACGGGGGTACCGACGTAATAGGGGGACGTCCATACGCGGAAGGAAACTTCCGTACCGTAGTCGACTGCGACGGGTTTTGTCCCGTCAAAGCGGTATTCATACGCGTCCGAACCGTCGGAAGGGACTTTCCACGTTACGGAAAGTTGACCTTCGGGAACGTCGAGCGTCCATTCCGCTTCCAAAGTAATATCGGAGTGAACGGGGGTGGAGAAATCGTAAAGTTCCTCTTCTAAAAACCATCCGTCAAAAAGATAGCCTTCCCATTCGGGATCCTTCGGTTCGACGGCAAGCGCGCCGTCTTCTACCGTTCTTTGAACGTCCGCTTCTCCGTTTCCATAAACGTAAGTTACGGTATGTTCTTGATCCTCTCCGCACGCGACCGCTCCAAGCGCCGCACAAATGGAACATGCAAGGCATAAAATCGGGAGAAGGATTTTTTTATAAAGTCTCATAATACTCCTTTTGTTTTGCAAAAAAGCAAAACGTATAAGATTTTGCCGTACCCAATAAAGCACTTTACCCCCCCCCCGACAACACTCGTCGGAGAGGGTAAAGTCAATTTTTTATTTTGCGTTTTACGCGATTATTCCTGCGGATATAAGTGGCAAGCGACGCAGTGTCCGTTTCCGTAATCGCGGAACTGCGGTTCGACCTCTTTACAAATATCCATGCAACGGCTACAGCGGGTATGGAACTTACATCCCGCGGGAGGATTTGCAGGGGAAGGAATGTCCCCTTGGAGAATGATCCGCTTCATCTTGACGTCCGGATCGGGAACGGGCACCGCCGAGAACAACGCCTGCGTGTAGGGGTGCATCGGATGATCGAACAAATCCTTTTTGCTTCCGAATTCGACCATATTCCCGAGGTACATGACGCCGACTTCGTCCGAAATGTGTTCGACGACGGACAAGTCGTGCGAGATAAAGACGTACGCGAGGTTGTCGCGTTCTTGCAAGTCCTTAAAAAGGTTGATGACTTGCGCTTGAATGGACACGTCGAGCGCGGAAACGGGCTCGTCGCAAATGACGAGTTTGGGTTTGAGCGCGAGCGCCTTTGCAATGCAAATACGTTGACGCTGACCGCCCGAAAACTCGTGCGGATAACGTTCGAAATAGTGCGGTTGAAGCCCGCATTTTTTCATGACGTCGATGATGTAGTCCTTATAATCGGACTTTGGAACGATGTTGTGCACGCGCACCGCTTCCCCGATGATTTCCCCTACCGGCATACGGGGGGAGAGGGAAGAATAGGGATCTTGGAAGATCATTTGGAAGTTGGGGCGAATTTTGCGGAGCGCCTCCCCTTTCAAATTTGCAATGTCCTGACCTTCAAAGAGAATTTCCCCGCCCGTTACGTCGTACAAACGGAGAACGGTACGACCCATGGTCGTCTTTCCGCACCCCGACTCGCCGACGATGCCGACCGTCTTTCCTTGTTTTAAGTTGAAGGAAATCCCGTCGACCGCGCGCAAATACGTTTGGTTTTTACTCAAAAAACTCTTCTTTAACGGGAAGTATTTTTTTAAGTTTTTTACTTGAAGCAGGTATTCGGGCTTTTCCGCCGTAAGAATTTCTTCGCTCATTCTTGCGTACCTCCTTCTTGGCAAAGATAACATGCTACGCTATGCGTGGGGGAAACTTGCACCATAGGAGGATATTCTCCCTTGCACTTTTCGCACCGCATATTGCAACGATCTCTAAAATAGCACGTTTGGGGCATATTGATAGGGTTTGGAACGTTGCCCGAAATGCTATACAGTCTGTCTACCTGACGGCGAACGACGGGCTTGCTCTTTTGAAGCCCGATGGTGTACGGGTGCATCGGATTTTTGAAAATTTCTTGCACCGTACCTTGCTCGACGATCCGCCCTGCGTACATGACGACGACGTAGTCTACCATTTCGGCAATGACGCCCAAGTCGTGCGTGATGAGCATGATGCTGCCGCTGATCTTTTGCTTGACGTCGCGCAACAAGTCGAGAATTTGCGCTTGAATGGTAACGTCGAGCGCCGTCGTCGGCTCGTCTGCAATAATCAATTTGGGGTTACAGCAAAGCGCCATTGCAATCATGACGCGTTGACGCATCCCGCCGGAGAGTTCGTGCGGGTACGATTCGTACACGCGTTCGGGCATTGCGATTCCGACGAGTTCGAGCATCTCGATACTTCTTTGCTTTGCGCGCTCTTTGTCCGCGCCGTTTTCGTGCAAAAGGGTAACTTCGTCCAACTGATACCCGATGGTAAATACGGGATTGAGCGAAGTCATGGGTTCTTGGAAGATCATCGCGATTTCTCTTCCGCGAATGGAGGACATATCCGAAAGGGGCATTTTTGCAATGTCAAATACCTCTTCGTGTTCCTCGAACACCTTCTTAAAGCGAGGCTTTCCGCGCTTGGTTACCGCTTGTACGAGAACGGGATTCCCCTCTTCGTCCAAGACGGGGTTTCCTTCTTCGTCCTTTTGTTCCACCATAATCGGTTCTTCGCCGACGACGGTGCGGACGGTCGAACGGAAACGAATGCTCCCGTCGACGATTTGTCCCATCGGGCCTTGCACGAGTTGCATCAAAGAAAGGCTGGTAACCGACTTTCCGCAACCCGATTCGCCGACGACGCCGACGGTCGAGCCTTGCGGAATGTTGAAGGAAACGCCGTTTACCGCTTTGACGACGCCGTTGTCCGTATAGAAATAGGTATGCAAATTTTCAAATTCGACGATGTTCTTCGGATCGCGCATTTCCGTAACGTAATCTTCCCGTTTATAAGAAGCGCGCTTTTTTTGCAGTTCGCGAATCGTTTGGCGGTTTTGCTTTGCGATATTGCGAATCTCTTTCGCCGAAATATAATGCTTGTCTTGTTCTTTTTTCATGCGTTATCTCCTCGATTTCGGGTCAAACGCGTCGCGAAGACCGTCCCCGACGAAGTTAAAGCCGAGTACGGCAAGGACGATACAAATACCGGGCGATACCCAAAGGTTTGGATAGAGGGTAAGCGCCGTATTGTTCGCCGCTGCGTTGATCATGTTGCCCCACGTTGCATAGACGGCGGGAAGTCCGATGCCGAGATAGCCGAGCGTCGCTTCCGTCAAAATGATACCGCCAAGCCCGAGCGTCATCGAAACGATGAGTTGGGGCATAACGTTGGGAATGAGGTGCTTGAATATTTTTCTCCACACGGGAAGCCCACTCGCTTCCGCGCTAATCATGAACTCCTGTTCACGCAAGGAAAGAATTTGTCCGCGCACGAGTCGCGCCGTTCCCGCCCAGCCGAATAAGGTTAACATCGCCATCATGATGTACAGTTTCGCAATCCCGTCGATGTCGTTCGCTTCGAGCGCAACGCCCACGATCATGAGCATCGGCATCGTCGGAACGCAGTTGAAGATATCGACGATACGCATGATGAGTTGATCTACCCACTTGCCAAAGTACCCTGCAATTCCGCCTAGGAACACGCCGATGACCGTTTCCAAAATGACGACGACAAACCCGACCGTCAAAGAAATTCTTCCGCCGTACATCAAACGGCTGAATACGTCGTATCCCTTATCGTCCGTACCCAAAAGGTGGGTGGACGAGGGCGCAAGGTAGTTGCTCGGTTCGGAGAAGGTAACGATATACACGGTGTATTCGTCCTCTCCGTTTTGCGCGGGAATTTTTACTTCCGTTTGGTACTCTTCTCTTACGGAGTTGGAATAGTCCGATTCCTGTTCCGGCCATACGAAGGGAAGGAACTGGAACAACGGTCCAACAAAGGAGAAGAAGAAGAGAACGATGAGGATAATTAACCCCGTCATGGAGAGTTTAGAGCGGAAAAACCGCTTTAATACCATGCGCGCAGGGCTTATCGTACGCGAAGTAGCCGCTTCGATTTCCGATTCTTCCATTTCGTCAACGACTGCGACTTCTTTTTCCACCGTTTCAACGAGTTCCTCGGTAGTTTCGGTTACCGATTCTTCCATTTCGTCAACGACTGCGACTTCTTTTTCCACCGTTTCAACGAGTTCCTCGGTAGTTTCGGTTACCGGATTTTTATTTTCTTCCATATCCTACCTCCTACCTGCCTAGTTTGACGCGAGGGTCTACGACTGCGTACATCAAGTCGCTTAGAAGCGTTCCCAAAACCGTCATAATGGCTAGGAACATGTTATATCCCATGATAAACGGGACGTCCGCAACGATGAGTGCATCGTATGCGAGTTTACCGATTCCCGGAATGGAGAATACCGTTTCCGTAATCATCGCGCCGCCGAAGAGGGAGGGAAGAATCCCCGCCATCATCGTAACGAGCGGAATCATCGTGTTGCGGAACGCGTGTTTGTAAATGACCGTCTTTTCGCTCAATCCCTTTGCGCGTGCCGTACGGATATAGTCGGCGTTTAATACTTCGAGGGTATTCGTACGCGTATAGCGCATGAGAGATCCGACGGAAAGAATGACGAGGACGAACATAGGAAGTACCATGTGCCAAAGCATGTCCCCAAGCCGTACGATCCACGACGCGTCCATCGGAAGGGAGCCGGATACCAAACCGCCGACTTCAAACCACCCTAATTGCACCGCGAATACGCGAATGACGACGGCGGCAAGGAAGAAGGTGGGAAGGGAAATCCCGATCATGACGAGAATGGTAACCGTATAGTCGACAACGCCGTACTGGTTGGTCGCCGCCTTGATTCCGAGCGGAATTGCAATCGCAAACTGCAAAATGGTTGCAATAAACGCAATCGCGAACGAAATGCCCATGTTTTGCATGATGACGTCTTCTACCGGCTTTTTGTATTTGAAGGACATTCCCAAATCGCCTTGAATGAGGTTGCCGAGCCAAGAGAAGTAACCGCCCAAAACGGCACCCGTCTTATTCCAGAAATTTGCTTCGCGATAGACGACTGCGCTCGTGAACGACTCCTCTCCGACGGTAACGGTAATCGAGCCGTCCTCGTTGACGACGTACGTTCCCGATTCTTCCAGAGTAAGTACTTCGTCGAGGGTAACGAGTTGGTTGGAAGAGTCCGTTTCCCCCTCTTCGCCGCTGACGACGGCGCCCTTTGCCTCGACGGTGTAGACGGCGTACGTATTATCCTCGTTGAGGTAAAGACGCACGTCGCCCGAATCGTACGATCCGACGTACCATTCCGCGCGCGTCATAATGCCGAGGTCGACAACGTCTTCGTAATAAGAAAGTTTCGTTTCTTTGGTGAATTCCTCGTCGGCATATTTACTCGTCGACTCTTCGGGAATTTCTACGTCAAGGTATGCCTCGGGCATTGCAAGACCGTACAACTCTTTGATACGGTCGACGTCTTCCTGTTGCATCGTCCCTTGACTGAGTGCCGAAGAATATTGATTGTCGACAAAGTCTGTCGGCATCATTCGAGCCAAAGCGTAGATGATGACGGAAACGCCGAAAAGGATCAAAAGTGCCATCAGCAAACGCTTGACAACGTATTTTATCATATCCATGGTATCCTGCCTTTAACGCCGAAAAGACGAGAAACTCGTCTTTTGGCACTGCTACAAATTAGTTATAATCTACTTCCCACAAGCGGGCAAGCAATCCGTTATAAGGGGTAAGGTCTGCATCCGGCGTCAACGATTCGAGATCGAGGAGATCTTCGTTGAATGCGGACATATCCTTTCTTTGATAGGTAGGAAGTTCTACCGCAAGTTCCATGACCTTATCGAGCGCAAGCGCATAGATTGCCGTTCTTTCATCTTCGTCGAGCGTTTCACGGCCTTGGTCGATGAGAAGACTCAAATCGTTGATGATTGCCCATTCATCCTTGTACGCATCCGATTCTTTCTTCGCTTTGATCTGCTTGTAACCCCAGTTGTTGACGCTCGTCGCCTTGGAGTCTTTATGGTAGATCTGATACATATCGGGGTCGATGGTCGACGACCATGCAGCCGCCCATACCTCAAGTTTACCCGTCGTAAGGTCGGAAAGCGCCGTTTGAGAAGTTACGACTTTGATCTTGAATCCGTGTGCGTTCAAAATCTTTGCCGCTTCGTTAAACATAACGTATGCGGGGTGGTCGTTCGTGCTGCCTGCAATGGTAAAGGTGTAATCGCACGTTACCGCGCCGAATCCGCCGAGGTTCGCCTTTTCGTAAATGCCTTGTGCGTTCTTGGTGTATCCGTCCTCTTCGAGCATTTCTTCAATTTCGTAACCGGTCGGATCGTACGTGTAGTCAAGTCCGAGTTCAGCGTTTTTATAGACGGTAACACCCTTCGGGTATGCCCACGGCGTCGTGGACATCGGACGCCAAATGAGGTCGGCAAGTCCGCCCTTGTAGTAGTTGGAAGTGATGATGGAGGTGTTCATCGCCTTCATAATCGCACGGCGTACGGACGCATCGGGAATGAAACGGGGGTTGATACCGACGTAACCGTAACCGCTCGTATATACTTCCTTGTGCGCAACGCCCTTGTTGTCAAGTGCGGTGATGTTTTCTTGCGTTGCGCTGGGATCGCCGTAGTCGATATCGCCGTTTGCAAGCGCGTTGATGATTTGATCCGTTTCGACGACCTTATACTTGACGTATTTGATCTTCGCATTTTGGATTTTTGCGTCCTCTTCGCCCGAGCCGAGCGTTTCAAAATACTCGTTGCGTTCGTAATAGATGACGTTGTTGTTGAAGAATTCGTCGCCGCTTTGCGCCGTCGTTCCCTTGTCGTTGGACGCCTTGTAAACGCCGCCGCCGACGGGAAGCCCGACCTTTTCGGGCGCGTTGATGACTTCGTTCATGAAGTCCAAATCACCGAATTTTACGCCGAATTGGCACTTGCCCGTTTCTTGGCTTACGGTGTTGACGTAGTCCTTTCCTTCGTAGTTTTCGGAGGAATAGTAGTGCAAAGGCGCAACGGTGAACGCGAAGTTCCAAACCGCTTTAGGGTCTACGCCGTTGATGGTGATTTTAAGCACTTCGTGCGGTTCGCCCAAGTCGTTTCCGCTAAAGTCCTTCGTCGTCGTACCCGTTCCGTCGATTCCTTCGATCTTTTCGACGATCAAACCGTTTGCCGTCGTTTGGCTGAAGTAATCGCTCTTTGCTTCCGCCGCGAACTGTTCGCGAATGGTATCCGCAGTTACCCAGTAAGAGAGAACTTGCTCAAAGAGGGCGGAACTCGTCGATTCGATTTCGCCGGGGAAATACGTTTCGTAAACCATGCCGATCGCCCACTCTTTTGCAGCCGCTTCTTTATCGGTAAGGTTGTTTTCCGTCATATAGTCTTCAAGGTCAAGTTCGTACGCTTCCGACTCCTCTTCGTTGAGTTGGTAGTTTCCCTCTTCGTCCTTGATGTACTTACCCGTTGCGTCCGCCGCAAGGAGTTCGGTAAATCCGCCGTCGTTCAAAAGGAAGATCTGCCACGTTTCCGTGAATCCCCAATCAACGTAAGATTCCTTACTTTCAATGGAGGTATTCCAGTCCGTTTCCAATTCTTTTTTGAATTCTTTCGCCGTCGTTTCGTAGTCCCTTTCGACGCCTGCAATTATTGCGGGCGTCCAGCCGCCTTGAGGAGCCGCGGGTTTATCGTCGGAAGAAACGGCTCTGTCGAGCGTTTTTACGTAGTCGATCGCAAGTTGCATACGCATATTTGCGTCGTCGTAGAACCCTTCTTCAAAGTTTTGCATTCCGTTTTCCGTCGCTTGAGGATTTTGCATACGGTATGCTTCAAGTCCGACGATCTTCGTCGAATAAATGGTCGACGAACCGGTATACGCGGGATCGAGATAGGTGTACAAATTGAACAGGACGTCCTTCATCGTCAAAGGTTTGCCGTCGGAGAACTTCACGCCGTTTTTCAAGATGAATTCGTACGTCGTTTGATCTGCGGAAGCGCTGTAGGTAGACTTGTAGTCTTTTACGACGACGGGTTCGTCGTCCCCCCACACGATTTTGCCTTCCTTGTCCGTCCCGAGCATGCTGACTTGCGTCATACCCACAATTTCCGAGTCGTATGCCGACGTCGAGAAGAAGGGGTTGAATACGCCGTCGGGCGTAGAAATACTCATAACGAGCGGACGGGTGTTGGGATCGTACGTGTAATCCTTTCCGCCGCAGCCGACCGCGCCAAGCGCCATGACGACCGCCAAAGCGGGCATTCCGACAACCCGCAAATAGTTACGTTTTTTGCTCATATTTTTTCTCCTTCCTTATTTTCCTCTATCAAACTCCGGAATCAACGATGATTCCCGTAAAGTTACAATTTTCAATTATCGCACCGCCGTCGATTGCGATAGCACCGTAAAGAATTACGTCCGCGCCCAGTATAAGCGTCCCGAGGGAAATGCTTCCCGTTACGGTAACGTTTTCCAACTTCGCGCCTTCTTCCACCGTGTGCGCAAAGAGCGCCGCTTTCAAGTCGACAAGGGCAAAACTCGTACTGAACGTCGCCGTAGCGTTTTCAATCGTCAAGTCGTGTACGTACGCCGTATCTTCAAGGGTGCCGAACATTCCAAATCCCGTTCTTTCGCTTTGCGTCGCCGCGAACGAGCAGGAAATCCCCGTGAATTTTTTTCCGTTGCCGTCGATCTCTCCGCTGTAAGAAGCCCCTTTCATCCATCCGTCTTCGCTAAAATCGATATCCGCGTCGACGTAGATGTTTTTATTGCCCGAAAGCGCAAGTTTGAACTCTTCCGCCGTATCGACGATCGTCCAAATCCCCTCGATAAACTTTGCATAGACGGTTTTGCCGCCCTCTTCAAACGTGTAGGGGAACGAGAAGGGTTGCGTACATGCTTCGTCTTCAAAATACCCGTAGAAGGTTGCACCCGCCTTTTTGGGCATCAACGCGCTGCTCGGTTCTCTTCGGATATCGCCGGGGATTCCGTCGAACTTTACGTCCGAGTCCCCGCCTTTGATTACGAGCGCGGGCTTTGCAAGCATGTTGGCGTATAACGTTACGTTCTCCGTTACGCGGTCGGTGGCAAAGTCCCACTTCTCGCCCAACTGAACGCGTCCGTCTTCATCCTTAACGGGATTTCCTTCCCCGTCCACTTCCGCAAGATACCAGCCTTCGTTATAATAGCCGATCACCTCTTGGAACTTGAACGCGTCGCTGTATCCCGGTTGAATTCCGACAAGGGAATTCGTCATGACGCCGAGATATTGATCGGGACAGTTTGCGTCGAGCGTACCGATATTGTAGTTGAAAGTTACGAGATGATCGTACTCTCCTACCCCGTTGCCCTCTTCCGAGCAAGCCGTAAGCCCAAGCGCAAGCGTCGTTGCCGCTGCAGCGGACAATAAAATTTTCATGAAACGTTTTTTCACAATGTTACTCCACTTGTAAACGCCCGAATACCCTCCCTTTTTCCGTTTTTTCGGAAAAAGGGAGGGTTTGGGACACTTTTGCTTCTTATCATTATAAACTGAAACGCTCCCTCTTGTCAAGGAATTTGCCCTTGCGCGACAAATTATATATGCGTTTCTTTTGGCGCTCCGCAAGAAGTTTTTTCCAAACGGAGCACCGCGCTTAATTCTTCTGATTTTTCCTTTCGGAAAAGTCCCTTTTACTCTTTGTTCTCGGCAGCCTTAACACGTTACGCTTACGCTCAAACAAAGGCACACGGAATTATTCTTCCGATTTTTCCTCTTCGGAGGAAGTTTCCTCGCTCTCTTCTTCCGCGGTCGCTTGAACGGCGTTTGCCTTTTTGCTGCGGAGGAAGAAGAACACACCGACGCCTGCACCCGCCAAGAGCACGACTCCGCCGACTGCAATTCCGATAATTGCGCCGATGGGAAGCCCGCCGTCCGCAGGACCTTGCCCACCGCCGGGGCCGTCCGTAGGAGGAACTTCTTGCTCGGGATAGGATACGTTAAGGTTGATCGAGCAGGTAAGTCCGTTATAACTGATGGTAACGGTTACGGCACCCGAATCGTTCGCCTCTAATACGTCCTTATCTACGCTATAATCGGTAACCGTAATTTCCGACTTATCGTCGTAGATTGCCTTGATGACCATACCCGTCGCGTCGAAGCGTTCCCCGTCGACATATTTGATCTTGTCGGGGCGGCTTACAATGACGAGTTCTTCCATTACCGCGGGAATGCCGAGTTCCGCCTTCACTTCGCGAACCGCCTCTTCCACGTCGAATAATTTATCCTTCTCGGTAACGAGTTCAAGTTGCTTGGGTGCGGTAATCTTGTTGTAGAGAGTACGGACGGGTTGAACGACGTCTTCGCTGAGCGCAGTGATCGCCGCTTTTTGTTCTTCCGCCGTGCCGTTTTCAAGAATTGCAAGCACGTCGTCCACAGTGGGAAGTTCCGCAAGCGCGTCGATGGTCAATCTCGTGTTGAGTTCGGGCGCGTATTCGCTCTCTTCTACCGTGGAGAAGTATGCCGTCCAAATGGGGGAATGATATCCGATTCCGTTTTCGGGACGCGTGATGGTGAGTTCCTGATCCACTCCGCTGACCGTGAGCGTGGGAATATATACGGAATCCTTGACGAATCCTCTAAAGTTGGAGTAGAACAAACCGTAACTCCAAGCGTCCTCGTTTCCGTCGATATAAATGCCGTCCGTTTCCGAATAACTTGCTTCCAAAACGGGCGCTTCCACCCCTTCAAACGTGAAGTCGGTGATCACCTTCGTATCTTCTACGTACTCGTCGTTGTAGAATGCGTAACTTCCGATCGAACGTACGGTGTAAGGAAGGAATACCGATTCAAGGTTTACCGTGTTGAGGAATGCGTAATCGGCAATGCGTACCGTTCCGCTCAATACGGAATATTCGCTCCCTGCTCTCGCTGCGGGGTACTGTTCCAAAACGAGTCCGTCCGCGCGTTCGGAGTAAAGAACGCCGTCTACGGAACGAAGTTTTCCTTCGCCCGTTACGAGAATTTCTTCAAGCGTCGGGATATCCGCAAACGCTCCGCCGTAGAGGTTGTTCGTCTTTTTCCCCGTTTTGAGTTCAGGCTTGCCGTTCGCCGCAATTTCGTACCACGATTCGTCGAACGTGAGTTCCGCCGTGTTGGGAATGGTGATCGTTTGGAGCGAAGTGCCCGCAAACGCGCCTTCTCCTACCTGACGGACAACGGGCATTTCCACCGTTTGCAATCCGCTTGCCATGAACGCGCCCATGCCGATAAACGACGCGGAAGGAAGATCCATCGAGGTAAGCGACGTCGTCATAGCAAACGCGCTGACGCCGATCGCTTCGATTTCGTTCGTTTCGCCGCTCAATTCAAGCGATTCGCAACCGTAGAATGCGTATTCTCCCACTTCGGTTACGTTGGTGAGGTTAACGTCTTGTAAGCCCGTCGCAAGCGTAAAGACGTACGCGCCGATCTTGGTAACCGTATCGGGAAGGGTAACCGTCGTGAGGTTTTCACGTTCGGTGATGACAATGCCGTTAGACGACTTGGTAACGAGGGCAAACGTATTCGTACCGATGTCCGTCGCACCGTCCGCAAACGATACTTCCGTAAGCGCGGGTTGACTGTTCGTAATGTCGCACGTACAGTAGAACACCCCTTCGCCCATTTCGGTAACGGGACCGAATGCAACGCTTTCGATCTTCGGGTTTTCGCTAAATGCGTAACTGCCGACGCGTTCCATTGCAGGGAAGGAAAGTTCTCCGCTCAAATTGCCGTTTTTGAATGCGTAATCGCCGACCGATTGCAATCCGTTTGCCGTAAAATGCGTCATCGAACTGCTTTGGAATGCGTAATCGCCGATTTCCGTCAAGCCGTCGCCAAACGCTACCGCGCTGTTTTTCCAAGCCTCGTTGCAGTCGGCGAACGCATAATCACCGATGGACGTTACGTTTTCAATGCCTATGACCGTAGCCAAGGACGAACAGCCGTAGAATGCACCGACGGGAATAACGCTAACGGTCGACAAATCAACCGATCGTATCGCACTATTTGCAAACGCATATTCGCCGAGTTCGGTAATGTTTGACAAATTGATCATTTCGGTCGCCGAGCCGGCAAATGCGTTCGCGCCGATCTTGGTAACCGTATCGGGAAGCGAAACCGTCGTTTTGGTTGCGGGAACAAGTTCTACCGTATCGAAGGAAGCGTTATACAAAACGCCTTCGGACGCTTGATAGTAAGGGGATCCATACGCCACCGTGTACGCGGTAACCGCCGCGCCCGCAAACGGCGTTTGCGCCGTTTTGACAAGGCACGTGTTTGCAGAGAAGTTTACGCTCGTAAGCGCAGCGCAGTTTTTGAACGCGTTTGCACCGATTGCGTACGTTCCGTTGGGAAGGTAAATTTCTTCCAAACTACGGCATCCGGAGAATGCGTTTTCGCCAATTCCGTAGAAAACGTTCGCTTCAAACGTAATCCATTCGAGATTCGAACAGTTTTGGAATACGCCGTCGCCCAAACGTTCGCCCTTGAACGTAAAGCCGATGAGTTTGGTACAACGGTTGAACATATAATCGCCGAGGAAGGTATCCTTCGTCGTGATAACGGTTGCAAGATTGCTGCATCCGCTAAAGACGTAATCGCCCGCGATGCGGAGCCCGCTCAAATCGATTTGCGTCAAGCCCGTACATCCTTCAAACGCACGGTCGTATACCGTTGTAATTCTGTGTTGATTTTCAATCGTATCAAGTTTTGCACATCCCGCAAACGCCGAGCGGCCGATCGTAACCGTACCCGTGGACGTTCCGCCCGTAATTTCGTCCTCTGCTTCAAGAAGGACGATCTTTTTCAAGGACGAGCATTTATTAAACGCATACGGGAAAATTTGCGTACAATCTGCGGGAATAACGATTTCTTCGAGCGAAGTACATCCCTCGAACGCGCGTTCGGGAATTTCCATCAAGGTCGAAGGAAGAACGACTCTCTTGATCGTCGTATTATAGCGGAAACATTCCTCGTCGAGGTACATGACGTTCAAATCGTCGGGAACGATCGCCTCTTCTCCGCCATAGTAGTTGTAAAGGGTGTAACTGTTGACGTAGTAGTCGTCGCCCACCTTAAAACGAACGGTTTTGGTAAGACGGTCGTAGCCCTTTGCCCTTACGGTGATATGCACGGTCCCCTTTCTGTGAGGGGTAACGTTGCCCGCTTGGTCAACGGTCGCAATCGTATCGTTGGAAGAACTCCATTCGTAATCGACGGAAGTATACCAAGGTTCGATCTTCGGGACGAGGCGAACGTTTTCTTGGTTGGGATGCAATTCCACCTCCGCCGTATTCGGATCGACGAGGTGCCCGTCGCCGTTCAGCATATGCTCAAAGGTAATTTTTTCGGCAAGAGGCGTCGAAAGTTGCGTGCCGTCTACCGTTACGCGAATGACCGCCGCTACGTTTCCGTCGCCGTCGAGCATATTAATGGTAGCCGTCCCCGCGCGGAATGCGTAAATTTCGTTTTCGTGCGCCTTGACGACCGCCTCACGCGTGGAACTCCAAGCAAGGCTTGCCGCGACCGTTTCTTCAGGAAGCGCGGACATGGTTACCTTATAGCACTCGTTCGGTTGCAACGTAAGTTCGTACGTGTTGATCGTACCTTCCGTCTTTAACGTGAGTTTGTCGTCCGTTTCAAAGAGAACTTTTTCGGGATATTCCGTATGCGATACCGCGTCTAAAACGTAGACGCTTTGGTTGAGCGCATAGTCTTCAACGGAAAGATAGATATTTCCGTCTTTGATGTCTTGATAGTAATCGGTAATTTCGATTCGAACGGTCGTTTCTTCCCCTTTTTGCGAATAAACGGGAATCGGATATTCGGTAAGAAGGGTAAGTTGGTTCGCCTGTTGCGCCGTATTGTAACGGAGATAGCAAGGCATGACGTCCATGACGTATTGATTGTCGTAAACGTCGATGTCGAGATAAATACGGTACTTCGTTTCTTTGTTTTCCGTATACGGTTCAAATACGATACGGTAATCGCGAACGACGGGAGATTCCGTATCCACGGTGAAACTGAATGCAAAACTGTTGCGGTCGGGATTTTCTCCCCCTTCGTAATCGAGCGTACCGCTCATCGTAACGTTGTACGTCGTATTGTTGCTCATGCCCCATACGACGGGATCCATTTCGAACATGATCGGCGAACCGTAATTTCCGCCGCCGCCCGCAAACGATTTGCGTACGTTGTGTTCCAACTTCGTATAGACCGTTTCTCCCGTTTGCGCATCGACGACGTCTACTTGCATCGTCTTTGCCGCACGGAGAAGTCCGCCGTAGACCGCGTACATTTCGTAAATGGTGCGGCGCCCTTCCATATCGAATGCGGAGATCGCCGATTTCGCGATTTCGGGATAGATGTCCGTTTCATCCTCGGGCAATTCGTAAAGATAGGTGCCGAGAGGAAGAATATACGTATCGTCCCAGTAAAGCCCAAGCGGACGCGTCGTCGCCGCACTTGCCTTGGGTTTATCTTCTTCTTCAATCGAGGTATCCTTGTCAAATTCGGCAAGTTCGTAAACGTCGTAGTCAAAGAGAGGCGCTTTCGTCCAGTCGCCGTAGAACGCAAGGAAGGGAACGCCGAGCGATACCGTCGTGCTACCCGTCTTTTCCAAACGGATAAAGCCTTCTACGTACATCCCGTTGACGAAGCACTCGTCAATATATTCTTTCGCGTCGTCGGAAAGCGTTACGGTTACGGTGAGTTTCAAAACGCCGTTTGCGCTGACGGTAACCGCACCCGTATCCGTTACGGATCCGTTGCCTTCCGCCTCGTACGTATACGTACTGTCGTCGAGCATATGCGCCTTTTCCGCGACCGTCTTCAAATCCGTCGCGAGCGTTTCCGTCATGACGTAAGGATTGATTTGATACGTTTCCTGTTTTCCCGAAATGTTACGAAGGGTAAAGTTCATCGTATAAATGCCCGTCTTTTCCTTATCGTCGCCAAGTTCGAGTTTTGTTTTATCGAGAGATTTTCCGTTTTCGTCCTCTACCGTAAGATAGCCTTCCGCGTCGATTGCAGACTGAATATCCGCAAGCCCCGCGCCTTGCTTTCTCGGCGTGTAAGGATTTCCCTCTTCGTTGAGCGCGATCGCCGTCGTGCTCATGAGGAGTTGATTGACGTAAGCGGTAAGCGCAACCGATTTTGCAATGCCTGTAAGCGCGCCGAAGTCTACCGTCGTTTGTACGTGTTGACGCAAGAGCGTAACCGCACCCGCCATGTTGGGGGACGCCATACTCGTACCGCTTTGTTCTTCGTATGCACCGCCGGGGATGGAACTGATGATTTCTCCGCCGTGCGCGGTGATTTCCGGTTTCAATTTCAAGTCGGGAGTAGGTCCCCAAGAGGAGAATTCCGACATGAAAGGTCCTGCTTTATAGTCGTTCGAGAAGGTGATCGTGCCCTTTTGCGGTCTGCCCGTCGCCCCGTCAACGAGCATTTTGCCCGCGTCCATCGTGATCGAACAGGTAGGGATCGGATCTTCCACTTCGCCGAGGGACATCCGAATGGTACCCGAGAGATTGTTGTAAATGATACACCCGATTGCGCCTGCCGCCATCGCGTTTTGTACCTTTTCCGCGAACGTGATATCTCCGCGCTTGACAAGCGCGATCGTCCGTCCGTCGTCAAACGCTCGGTTGATGTTTGCCGTATAGTTTCCGGGACGTCCTACCCCGCCGACAACGACGTAATTGAGGGTAAGAGATTGATCTTTCGGCGTTTCCGTCGCCTCATAGAGTTGTTCCATGAAGTCGATTTCGTTGCCGTTGATATCCGAAGCGTTGGTGATGAACGCAACGTCTTCGTTTGCGGTCCCTTCCGTGCCGTTTGCGACCATGTAACGGGATTTTTGACCGTTGATGGAAGCGACGGAGAGCGCCGCCGAATAGGTGGAGGGAGAGCCTACCGTACCGCTGTCGGGGTTACTTGCAAGGTTGGTACCGTTGCCGCCGCCGAAGCCCGCGCTGTAATCGTTACTTGCCGCGCATACAAGGCTGATGCCCGCAGCGCGTACCGCGTCGTAAACTTCTTCGATGATATATTCGCCTGCCGCTTTGTCCCCTTCTTCGGAGAACCCCGCGGAAGAGCCGAGGGACATGTTGATGACGTCTACCCCAAGCGCAACGCAGTCGGTAAGCGCCGCAAGAATGTCGATGGTGTCTGCACCGCCGAGCATCTCGCTGTCGTGATCGTCCGTGAAGGTATCGCAGAAGACAAGTTGCGCGTTGGGCGCAACGCCGACGAACGTTTCCGTCGGATTTTCCAAACTGACTTGCTTATTGTCGTCCTTCCCCACGATAATGCCCGAAACGTGCGTTCCGTGCGAAGAGTGAGAAGGGTAAACGTCCGGATCGTCGTCCGCATAGTCGAACGCATAAGGGATCTTATCGTTGTAGTACACTTGGTCGATCGAAAGCCCGGGTACGCGCTTGCTCGCTTCCAACCCCGCAAGTTTTTCCTCGACGTCCGACTGATCCATGCCGAGCGTCGTCGGCATCGTGGAGAACGCGGGATGCGTTTTGTCAAGACCGCTGTCCAAGACCGCAACGACCATACCCGTTCCGTCGTACCCCGTACTCGCGGAATCGTAAATCCCCGTGGAATAAACGTTTGCATTGTTGGTAACCGCCGTTTTAGGGTATGCGTAGCGTTCGGAAATGCTGACCTTTTCCACCCCGCTCATTCCCTCGATCGTAGCGATATCCTTTCTCTTTACCTTGATTGCAACGCCGTTGGTCAAAGTGGTGTACGAATACTTGTACTCGTACGAAACGCCCTTTGCGTCAAGACTGTTCAAGAAATTTTGATGCTCGCGCGAAAGGAGCGCCGTGCGATTTTTCGCCGCCGTCGTCGTCGCGTAGTCGGTAAATTCGCCCGCAACTCCGTTTTGCGAGAACGCGTCCATAACGCTATCCCCTTCAAACCCGACGATCACCCAGCGCTCGTCGTTATCCGAATAGGGATTTTTCTCCAAAAGATCGGAATTAAGGTACTGCGAACGGAGTGCGTCCGTCGATACCTCACCCGTAACGTCCCTGAGTTTAGAAGTAAGCGAAGCGGGGGACGAAGCGCCTTCCGCAAACGGTTTATCCGCCCAAGTAACCGCACAGGCGGACACGAGAACGCCCGCAAGCGCAACGGATAATCCGCGCGCCGCAAACTGTTGAACCTTTTTCTTCATAAAAACCTCCCGGTTTGGTGTAAAATTTCGTTAAAAGCAGTTTGGTTCCATTTTTAGTCTAACCTCAATATCTTACCATAATTTAATAGATAGCGCAACTCATTTCTCCTCAAAATCGACATTTTCACACTATTTTTACAAAAAATTGCAAGCCAAACTGCAGACACATGAAATATGCGCATAAGCGCCGTTTTTATGCAAAAAAATAACTTATAATCAATTTTTTTACGCGAAAAATCATTGTAAAATGTTTCCTTTTCGCCCGCCTTTGCGCTTTAAAACGTCGCACGCTATCCCTCACGGCGTCCCTACTTGGAAAACTTTCCTTTGCGCTCCTATCCTCACACGACTCAATCCCCTTTCTCCCGTCTACTTTCCGTCCCTACTTGGAAAACTTTTCTTTGCACTCCTACCTTCACACGACTCAATCCCTTTTCTCCCGTCTACTCTTCGTCCCTACTTGGAAAACTTTCCTTTGCGCTCCTACCTTCACACGACTCAATCCCCTTTCTCTCGTCTACTTTCCGTCCCTACTTGAAACTTTCCTTTGCACTCCTACCTTCACACGACTCAATCTCAATCCCCTTCCCCCCCGTCTACTCTTCGTCCCTACTTGAAACTTTCCTTTGCACTCCTACCTTCACACGACTCAATC
>JAGASM010000033.1 GCA_017621735.1 Clostridia bacterium
AAAACAAATGTTTGCATTTTTTATAAAAACGTGCTATGATAGATGGGATGAAATACGAAATAATTCCCCAAATACAATTAACGGCTGATCAAAGCGAAGCGGTTGAACTGATCGAAGAGTGGTTTTTCAATTTGAATAACCGTATTTTTGTGTTGTGCGGATATGCGGGGACGGGAAAGACGTTTTTAATCGACTATGCCATCAAACGCTTGGGGCTTGTGGCGGGGGAGAGCGTCGTATTCGTCGCGCCGACGGGAAAGGCTGCGTCCGTTCTCATCCGCGGAGGAACGCCCGCAAGCACCGTTCACAGTTTGATTTACGCGCGAGAAGAGGAAATCGAGGTGGACGAAAACGGTGAGGTGATCTCCGAACGGTTTTTGCGGTTTGTCAAGCGGGAGAGTATTGATAAGCGGATACGGCTCATTGTCGTGGACGAAACGTCAATGGTTGCGGACGACGTGTTGAAAGATCTACTTTCCTTTGGAGTCAAGTGTCTGTTTTGCGGGGATCCCGCGCAACTTCCGCCCGTAGGAGGAAGCAATACGCTTTTGAGCATGCCGTGCGTTACGTTAAAGCAAATTGTTCGTCAAGAAGAGGGGAATCCTATCACGAGCCTTGCGCGTATGGCGCGGGAAGGCGAATGGATCGACTACGGCAATTACGGAAAAGACGTCGTCGTCATTTCGCAAAGCGATTTGACAAAAGAGGATCGAAAACGGCTTTTTTTGAAAGCGGATATCATTTTGGTAGGCACAAACCGTACGCGCAATGCAGTAAACCGTGAGGTGCGTTCTTATTTGGGAATCGCACCGACTGCAAAGTTTCCCCTCGACGGGGAAAAGGTTGTTTGCACGTTGAACGATTGGAGTAAGCGCATCGACGACAAAGGCGCGTTTCACCTCGTCAACGGCATCATGGGAACGTGTTACCGCGTGCGAGAAGGGGAAGACGGGCTTGCGCTCATGGACTTTCAAGCGGATTTTTTGCAGGAAAAAGTCTACGATTTGCCCTTTGATACGGGGGTGTTTACGGATGGAGAATACCGCCATAAGTACGGGAGCAAAGCGTGCCAACTTGTAGACGGAAGACTCGTGCACGAGAGTAACTATTCCGTTATTCGTAAAACGCGCGTAAGGCGGGAGGATACCGTTTGTCGGTTTGAATTTGCTTACGCGGTAACCTGCCATAAAGCGCAGGGATCGGAGTACGATTTTGTCGTCGTCATCGATGAAAGCAGACTGTTTGAAAACGGAAAAGAATGGCTCTATACGGCAATCACCCGCGCCAAGAAAAAACTCGTCATCATAAGATAAAAGGCAATCTCTATCAAAGTCGATTCCGCTCACATAATATAAAGGCGAAAGGGAAGGATTGAAAAATTCTTCTCTTTTGTTTTTTGTGCGCTTTTTGCTAGTGGCAAGGCGAGGTTTATTTTTTACGTTGCGCTATCATGTGTTCGGTTTGTTAAAATAAAAAGATAGTTTTCCGTTTCGCCGTTTTTTCTTGCGCTTTTCGGGATATTCACGTCAAGGTTGACTTTTTTTTACCGTTGTGTTATCATAACTTCGGTCTATTACGAAAATTGAGGGGCTTTCCGTTTTGCCGTCCATACCGAGGCTAACTTTTTTATAGTGTTATCATGATTTATCCGGGGAAATAAAATGAAGAGAATTCGGTTTATTTCAATGCTTTTTTCCGTGTGCGTATGTGCGTTGGCGCTTCCGCTTTTTTCCGCATGCAGACAGCAAGAGAAAGAGATTGATGCGCCGTACATGGGTACGCTTTCCGTTGTGGAAGAGACAGGGGAACACGTAACGCTTTATGTGGAAAAAACGGTATATCAGTCCAAAGAAGCAAAAGGGTGGCTTGAACGGGCGGAGAGTGCTTATACCAAATTTTATTCCGCGTTTGGAATAGACCGTTGCGCGGAACTGCGGGTAATTGAAGACGAGTATGCGCTTGGAGAGGACGGTGTCGCGCTTTGCGACGGCTTTGCGTATTGCAATCCGTCCGCCTTTGAAACGGGGGAGTACTTATTTGCGTTTGCAGGGGAATACTTACAACGAAGCGAATCGTGGAAGCGAATTGCCGCCGTAGATTACGTCTATTCCGAACGGGACGGTTTGGGGGATACGTTTACGGACGGGTTGGGACTTACTTTGTTCGAAGGTTATTATAATGATGCGTTTGCGGACGAAGAAACGCAGGCGCTTGCGGCAAACACGGCAAAAAGATTCGGTCGGTACGTTATTGAAGAGTATGGCATAGAGGCGTTCTTGGATTGCGGGGTGGAAGAATATCGCAATGAGTGGCTGATAAGTTTGGGGAAAGAAGGACTATATCAATTTCCATTCGATCTTTCGTGGTTGGACGGCGCAAGATATTCCGAACGTTTTTTGCAGTTTCCGCTTACGATCGAGTGTAAAAATCAAACGTATTGCCTCGACGCGATCACGTCTTCGCGCAGCAGTTCGGCATTTGATACGCCCGAACTGGTATTGACGCATTTGTCAAACGGAATAAGGGGAATGGAAGAGATTGTCGAACACGTACGCGCGCAGGCGGGCGGAGCGAACACGCGATTGTCATTGCGATACGGCGATCCGACCGCGTACGAAATTTCCGACCGTCGGGCAACGGGCGCGGACGTGGAAAAGGGCGTCGTGTATCTTGCCGATCCAAGCGAATTTGTGCATGAAACGGTGCATATGCTGACGCTCGACGCTTACCCGCGCGACGGACTTTGGCTTGCCGAAGGGGTTGCGGAGTATTATTCCCGCGACGTAAGCGGCGTGCGCTCAGATATCGAGTATCGGATGTACGACTCGTTTACAGAGTGGTCGGAAACGCAAACTCCGCTCGGTCGGTTTGTGGAGAGCGTCAAAGCGGAATTTTCTTTGCGCGGCGGAAATTTTGCTACGTTCGGTGCGTTTGACTTTTCTCTATTGGAAGAATGTATCGCGCGCGTTACGTTTGAAAGTTCCGAAAAGGTAGAAGGGTTTGCGTTTGCGACGTCGCCCGTTTCCGCATTTCACAATTCTCCGCCGTCAAGTTACGAGGGGAACGGTTTAACCTATCCGCAAGCGTATTTGTTTACAAAATACTTGATAGAGCAAGAGGGAGAAGTGCGCGTTTTGAATGCGCTTCCACAAGGCGGAACGTTTGATTTTACATCCTCTTTCGGGCGTTCGTATGCGGAATATTTTGCGGAATTTTTATCAACGCTTTGATAAATTTCAGTTTTTTTTTGCTTGCAAAATTTTGCGGAAAGTGATAAAATAAACGCAACAATCAAATGGCGTAAAATGGTTCAGCCGAAGTATGTTCGGCTGAATTTTTTTTGAGCAAAAAGGAGTTTTTATGCCAACAAATTTATTTCAAAAAAGTATTTTTGCACTTTTGACGGTTGTCGTAACCGTCCACGCGTACGTGTTTTTCAGCCTTTACGTTGTAAACGGTGAAACGCTCATGCAGGTAGCGGGAACAGACCGCGTTCTCGACGCTGTTGACGCGCTTGGCGGGGTGTATGCATTTGGAACGTATCTTCCCATTTGGGCGATCGTGCTTATTGAATTTGCCTTTGCCTTTACGTTAGAAATGACGATGGGAAGTCCCTGTTCCTTCCGCCTTGCAAGCAAAGTGTTTTCCCCTAAAACAACGCATCCTGTTTTGTTTGAAACAGCGATTATTTGTGCAACGGTAGCATTGATGTGCCCCGCGATGAGTTTGATTGCTGCATTTTTGTACTATCCGTATTGGATGGGGTTTGACGTTCTTACCCTCCTTGCGAATTGGCTCAAACTCGTGTGCTACAACTTTCCGTTTGCATTCTTTACACAACTGTTCTTTATTCAGCCGCTTATTCGGACGGTATTCAAACTCATTTTTTGTAAAAAAAAGTCCTTGCAACCGAACAGCGAACTTTATGCATAAAGAAAACCGTCCTCAACCGAGGACGGTGTGTTTATGGGAGCCTTTGGCGGAAAAAAAATCGCCACTTAAAGGGGAGATCATTTTAGCAAAAGTAGTGTTATAATCAAGTGTTTTCCGACCGCTATAAAAACACGGGGGATCCGTCATGACTTTTGTTTTGCTTTTTGGCGGTAGTACGTTTGTAGGCTTCCGAATCCCGCCTCAAATACAAGATCGCCGATGTTTTTACCTCGCCCGATATTTTGTTCGACGTACTGCAAGCGCAGTCCGTTGACGTATTCCCGAAATCCCACGTTGACGTATCCGTGAAAGGCGCGGGAAAGATACGATTGCGTGTAGCCGAAATGTTTTGCCGCGGAAGAAAGGGAAATCGGTTCTTTGAAATGCGTTTGAATATAATCCAAAAGACGCCGAAAGAGGGAACTTTCCGCTTGCCTATCGTCGGGGGTGTAGTTGAGTTTTTCATCGATAAGCGCGAGGAGAAGGGGAACGGTTGCCGCGCGGATGTTCGCAGGGATTTGTTCGCGCAAGAGTTTGTCTGAAATTTCGTATAAATTACTTGCGAGGGTTGCGTCTTGAACGACGGGGCAGTCGGGACGCATTCCCGCCGTTTTTCGCGTATTGCTTGGGAAACAGGAGGGGGGGATTAAAAGAACGCACGCTTCCAACTCGCCCGCGATCCGTTCGTCGTAACTGTGGACGTCGTAACTGTCGAAAAAAGCGATTGCGCCGTCCCGTACCTCATAACGCTCTCCGTTGCACGTAACGGCGTATCCGCCCCGTTTTACAATGAGCAGTTCAATGTTTTGGTGGAAGTGCGCGTCGTATAAATATTCCCCGCTCCACAAAGAGAGGACTTCGTTTTCTTTTTCCCGTTCCGACTCGTAAAAGGCTTTCATACTTGTATTGTATCATACGAGTGAAAAAAAAGAAAGGGTTTTTCGAAAGAATGGAAGAAAAAAGAATATTTTAGTGCAAAAAATGAGAATAAAAACAGCGATTTTGCGATATACAAGCGAGGGGGAAAGGTGTAAAATAAAGGGGAAAAGTTGGAGGTGAATGATGAAATTCGACGTAAAAAAATTAACGTTAGACGAAAAGTTACATCTTTTGACGGGGGCGGATCTGTGGCGCACGTACGGCGCGAACGGAAAAATTCCCCAAGTATTTTTATCGGACGGGCCGAACGGCCTTCGTATGCACGCCGAAGACGGGAGTACGAAAAAGGCAACGGCAATGCCCACGATCTCCGTCGTCGCAAACACGTGGAACCCCGCGCTTTCGTATCTTGACGGGGCGACGATCGCGGAGGACTGCATTGAGCACGGGGCGGACGTTTTGCTCGCGCCCGGCGTCAATATCAAGCGCACCCCCTTAAACGGGCGCAATTTCGAGTATTTTTCGGAAGATCCTTTCCTTGCGGGGACGATGGCAAAGGCGTATATCGACGGGGTGCAAAGTAAGCACGTCGGGACGAGCCTGAAACATTTTTGCGTAAACAATCGCGAATACGACCGTTTTTATCAAACGAGCGAGCTGGACGAGCGTGCGTTGCGCGAAATTTACTGCCGTCCTTTTGAAATTGCAGTCAAGGCGCAGCCTTGGACGGTGATGTGCAGTTATAATCCCGTCAACGGGGTGTATGCGTCGGAGAATAAGTATCTCTTAAAAGAAATCCTTCGCGACGAATTCGGATTTGAAGGGTTGATCGTTTCCGATTGGGAAGCGGTGCATCAGTCGTATAAAGCGGTCAAAGCGACGCTTGACTTGCGCATGCCTTATTCGGAGAAGGCATATCCCGAACTCAAAGCGGCGTATGAAAAGGGACTTTTGACGGAAGAAGAAATTGATTACTGCGTACAAAACGTATTAAACCTTGTTGAAAAGAAGGTGCAAGCGGACCAAAAGAAGAAGGAAACGCTTACCAAGGAAGAACGGCACGCAAATGCGGTAGAAATTGCAAAGGAAGGCATCGTTCTTTTGAAAAACGAAGGGGTGCTTCCTTTGAAAAAAGGGAAGGTCGCCGTGATCGGTGAATTTTCCGAATCTCCTACCCTCGGCGGAGGCGGATCCGCTTACGTTCAGACGGATTTCAAGCAAAAATTCCTCTCCGATTTGATCGCCGAGCGGGAAGGTTATTCCGTTCAACACGAATACTGTTTGGGCGGAAGAGAACACGGGACGGCGCTCAAAAAAGGATATGCGATTGCGTATGAGGCGGATACCGTCGTCATTTCCGTCGGAACGTGCAAAGAAGTGGAGTGCGAGGGGTACGACCGTACGACCATTCGCTTGACGCCGATTATGGAAAACTTTATTTTAGAAACGGCAAAAATTAACCCCAACGTCGTCGTGTGCCTGCATGCGGGGAGCGCCGTTGATATGAGCGCGTGGGTTGACGAAGTCAAAGCGGTCGTTTCCGTCGGCTATGCGGGAGAAGGGACAAACGAGGCGCTTTCGGCAATTTTAGTTGGGGAAGTTTCCCCGAGCGGAAAATTGACGGAAACGTTCCCCCTTTCGCTGGACGATACGTACACGGGCGAGGAAACGGGCAACGGGCTTGTCGAGTGGTATTCGGACGGAATTTTCGTCGGATATCGCTATTACGATAAGGCGCAGGCAGACGTGCAGTTCCCCTTTGGACACGGTCTTTCGTATGCAAACTTCGTTTATTCCGATTTGAAGATCAAGCAATGCGGAGAAAGCGAGTTTGAGGTTTCCTATCAAATTGAAAACACGTCGGAGGTGGACGCAAAAGAGGTTTCGCAGGTGTACGTCAAGCAGGTGTTCCCGATGGTCGTCCGTCCCGAGAAAGAACTCAAAGGATTCTCCAAAGACTTGATCAAAGCGGGAGAGAAAAAGACGGTTACCGTAAAACTTGATTTCCGTTCGTTTGCTTACTACAATACGGCGTACCGCCGTTGGCACGCGGAAAACGGTCCTTACGAAATTTACGTCGGGGCGTCCTCGCGCGATCTTCGCCTTTGCGGAAAGGTAACCCTTTCCCTCGACGATGCGACGCAACAGTCGAAATGGTAATATAGCAAAAAGAAAAGCGGCTTGCAATGGCAAGCCGCTTTTCTTTTTATTATCGTGCATAACGCGGCTTGATTATTTCAAAAAGATAAATCGCAAAACTTGTAAAAAACAAGATACAATCGGGCAAAATAATTTACACGCCGTTTACAAAAACGTGCGCAATCGGTTACAAACGCGTGATATGATAAAATCACAAATTAAAAAGGAGAAAAATTATGAAAAAGAAAACAGTTGCACTTGGTTTAGCACTTACGCTCGTTGCGTCTTGCGGCGCATTGACGGCATGCGGGAACGAAAATGAATTGATCGTAACGGGAAGTTCCTCCGTGTCCCCCCTAATGGAAAAACTTGCGGAGGCATATGAAAAAGTCAGCGAGGTTGACGTAAAAGTTACCACGTCCGATTCGGGTACGGGGATCAAAGACGCGATGGAAGGGAGAAACGATTTCGGTATGTCTTCCCGCGCGTTAAAGCAAACGGAAACGGGCATTGAGGCAAAGCAAATTGCAACGGACGGCGTTGTAATGATCGTCAATCCCGAAGTGGAACTTACAAACGTTACGTCGGAAGAAGTATACGGGTTGTATGCGGAAGGGGTGGCAATCGGTGCGATCACGGGTGCAATCTCGCGGGAAAACGGAAGCGGAACGCGCGACGCATTCGACGATTTGATTAAAAATGCAGAAGGACAAAAACTCAAACAGTTAGAAACTTTTTCCGCGGTGGTCGGGACGCAAACGAACACGGGCGCGGTCAAAACGCAAATTGCATCGAATAACACCGTTTTAGGATATATTTCCCTCGGCTCTTTGGACGGCACCGTAAAGGCGCTCTCCTTTGAAGGGGTAGAGGCAACGGTAGAAAACATTCAAGCGGGAGAATACGGGCTTTCCCGTCCCTTCCTCATCGTATATCCGTCGGAAGAAACGCTTTCCGAAAATGCAAAAGCGTTCCTCGCGTTTATCATGGGGGAAGAAGGGCAAGCGATCGTAGAAAAGGCGGGCTACGTTCCCGTTGCATAACGTATGAAAGATAACGGTCAAACAAAAACGCTCCGTCCAAATGCGGAGAAGGCGGCGAAGGGAATGTTTTTTGTCTGCGCGTTCTTTTCCGTCGTCGCTGTATTCGGAATCGTCGTCTACTTGCTTGTGGCGAGCATTCCCGCAATTCGGGAAATCGGATTTTTCGACTTTGTATTCCGGTCGCTTTGGAATCCGAAGCACTACGAAGAATTTGGGAAGCCCGCGTCGGAAACGTTCGGCGTTTTTCCGATGCTCCTGTCTTCGCTTGTCGTTACGTTCGGCGCCGTTCTCGTCGGCGGTTTTCTCGGGATCTGTACGGCGGTATTCCTCGTCTATTACTGTCCGAGAAAATGCAAGGGACTGTTCCATCAAATGATCAACCTTTTGTCGGGAATTCCCTCGGTCGTATACGGATTTTTTGGACTTGTCGTCATCATTCCCGCGTTGGAAACGCTCTTTCGCGTTCCCGTCGGAAACGGCGTTCTTGCGGCGATCCTCGTCCTTTCGCTGATGATTTTGCCGACCGTCGCGTCGCTGACGAAAAACAGTTTGGACGCCGTTCCAAAGGAATATTACGAGGGCGCGCTTGCGCTCGGGAACAGTAAGGCGCAGGCAATTTTTAACGTTTGCATTCCTGCGGCAAAAACGGGGATCTTTTCGGCTCTCATTCTCGGCGTCGGTCGCGCCGTTGGGGAAACGATGGCGGTGCAAATGGTTGTCGGCGGATCGACGGGAAGCAATTTTCCTACGGGGTTTTTCGTTCCCGTGGCGACGCTCACAACGCACATCGTAACGGAAATGGGATATTCTTCCGGGCTTTGGAAGGATGCGCTCATCGCAACCGGCTTTTTGCTCCTCGTATTTATCTTGCTCTTAAATGTTCTTCTTACGTTCGTACAACGGGGGCGGCCGATCAAATCGAAGCGTAGGTCCGTTGAAGGCGCAAAGACGGGGACCGTACGTTATTTTCGCATAGGCGGGGCGCAAGAGGTTCTTAAATACGGATGTATAGCAATGGCAATGCTCGTTGTGTTCGCGCTCGGAGCAATGGTCGTTTTCGTCTTGGCGAAGGGGATTCCAAACCTCACTCCGCACTTCTTGTTCTCGGCTGGATCAGCGAGCGATTTAACCCTTTTGTCTATGCTCGTTACAACGTTGATGATCGTCGCGTTAACCCTTTTGATCGCGCTGCCGCTTGGCATCGGCGCGGCAATATACCTCAACGAATACGCCAAAAAGGGGGGCAAGTTAGGAAAGGTCGTTCGGCTCTTCTTCGATACGCTTGCGGGAATCCCTTCCATCGTATTCGGGTTGTTCGGAATGATCTTCTTCGTTTCGATTTTCGGCGGCAGATACAGTATTTTAGCGGGATCTTTTACGATGGTTTTGATCGTTCTTCCGACGGTTGAACGGTCGGTTGAAGAAAGTTTGCGCGCCGTACCCGACAGCGTTAGAGAAGGCTCGCTTGCGCTCGGGGCGTCTAAAGTACGTACGATCTTTCGCGTTGTGCTTCCGTCCGCGCTCGGCGGAATTGCAACCTCTATCGTGTTGAGCATCGGTCGGATCGTAGGAGAGTCCGCCGCCCTCATCTTTACGGCGGGTGCGGTTGGAGAAATGCCATCCGGATACCTCTCGCAAGGGATGACGTTTGCGGTCGCAATGTATAAACTTACGTCGACGGGGCTTCCCGGCGATATGGAAAAGGCGTACGCGACTGCGGTCGTGTTGTTGTTCATCGTCGTCGTGCTGAACTTTGCCGTATCGTTGATAGAAAGAAAAATGAAACGCAAAGCGCTTGGAGAAAAATAAACATGAAAAGAGAAATCGAACGGTTTCACTTTGCCGACCAAACGGCGGTGGAAATTAAAAATATGAACTTGTTCTACAAGGAGTTTCAAGCAATCAAAAACGTAACGCTTACCATTCCCAAAAAGCAAATTACGGCGATGATCGGACCGTCCGGGTGCGGGAAATCCACCCTCTTAAAATCGCTTAACCGTATGAACGATTTGGTGGAAGGCTGCCGCGTAGAAGGGGAAGTGCTCATCGGCGATCGCAATATTTACGCAAAAGATTTCGATCTTGCCGTATTGCGGAAAAACGTCGGTATGGTATTCCAACGCCCCAACCCGTTTGCCATGAGCGTTTACGATAACGTCGCTTATGGACCCCGTTCGTTCGGGATAAAGAAGAAGGGGGATTTGGACGCGATCGTCGAACGCTCGTTAAAATCGGCGGCAATGTGGGACGAACTCAAAGACCGACTCGGCAAATCGGCGCTCGGGCTTTCGGGCGGACAGCAACAACGGCTTTGCATTGCGCGTGCGCTTGCGGTAGAGCCTCAAATTCTTTTGATGGACGAGCCGACGAGCGCCCTCGATCCGATTTCCACGGGGAAGATCGAAGAACTGTGCGAAGAGTTAAAAAAGCAATTTACCGTCGTGATGGTAACGCATAATATGCAACAGGCGGCGAGAATTTCCGACAAAACGGCGTTCTTCCTCCTTGGAGAAATGGTAGAGGCGGACGACACGGGCAAGATTTTCTCGTCCCCCAAAGATAAACGCACGGAAGATTATATTACGGGAAGATTCGGTTAAGGAGAGAATATGGCGGCAAGAAAATATTTTGATGAAGAATTAAGCGCGTTACAAGCGGACCTCGAACGGATGTGTTCCATTACGGAACGAATGATCGACGATTCGATCAACGCCTTAAAAGAAGGGGACGTAGACCTCGGTGCATCCGTTTCGGAAATGGACAAAGAGGTGGACGAATTAGAACTGTCCATTGAAAAACGGTGCATGCGCATCTTATTGCGTCAGCAACCCGTTGCGCGCGATTTGGTAAAGGTTACCACGGCGTTAAAAGTCATTACCGATTTGGAACGCATCGGCGACCAAGCGGCGGACGTCGGAGAAATCGTACGGCAGTTTCCGCAGGACGGAGTTGCGTTCGGAACGGAACGCATTCAAAAAATGGGCGATATTGCGGTTGCAATGGTACATCAAAGCGTCGAAGCGTTTATCGGAGAAAACGAAGGCGCCGCGGATATGGTAATCCGTGCGGACGATGAAATGGACGATTTGTTTTGCGGAGTCAAGGCGGATTTGATTGCTTTGATGACGTCGGACGCGACGGCGGCGGATCGGGCGGTAAACCTTTTGATGGTCGCCAAGTATCTCGAAAAAATAGGCGATTACGCAGTAAACGTCAGCGAATGGGCAAAATACCTCACGACGGGAGAACACAAAGAATATCAATAAATTCTTCCGCGGAGAAAGGACGTCGGCGAGGAAAAATAAAAAAACAACATTTGAACCGAGAAACGGCGTCTTTCAAAGGGCGATTTTCGTCGGTTAGGTGTATTTTTTACAATTTTTTTACAAATTTGTGAAAAACGAATGACAAATCCTTGTTATACTTGCTATAATAGAAAGGCACAAAAGATGCAAATAGCAAGAGAGGATTTATGGAATACGTATATCTGATTATGAAAGTGCTCGGCGGGCTCGGTGCATTCCTTCTCGGAATGAATTTGCTTTCGGACAACATGTCCCGCTTGGCGCACGGGAAACTCCGCCACATGCTCAACAAGGCGGGCAAAAGCCGTTTCCTCGGCGTGGGAATCGGGTGCGGCGTTACGATGATCGCACAAAGTTCGTCGCTCACGACGGTTATGGTCGTCGGGCTCGTCAACGCGGGTATTATGACGCTCTTCCAAGCGACGGCAATCATCATGGGTGCCAACATCGGTACCACGATCACCGCGCAAATCGTCGCGCTGAACAGTTTTGACGTTGCGACGTTTGCTCTTTCGCTTGCGACGATCGGCGTATTCATCAATATGTTCGCAAAGAAAGAGAAAATCAAGACGGTAGGCTCTGCGCTTGCAGGCTTGGGACTTATTTTCGTTGGCTTGGAATTTATGTCGAGCGCGTTGAGTCTTGATCCGAATAGCCAAATTTACCGCACGATTACAAACATTCTCGCAACCGACCTAAATCCTCTTATTCTCCTTTTGATCGGTGCCGTTTTGACGGCGGTCATTCAGTCCTCTTCGGCGGTTACTGCAATCGTCATTACCATGGCGAGCGCGGGACTGGTTATCGGCGGAGTAGGGGACGGCGTATACTTTGTCGTCATCGGCTCTAACATCGGTACGTGCGTTACGGCGCTCCTTTCTTCCATCGGGGCAAGCCCGAATGCGCGCCGTGCGGCGATCATCCATTTGATGTTCAACGTCTTGGGTTCGATCATCTTTGCGGCATTCCTTCTCTTTTGGAGCATTTCGGGAACGACGTTCTCCGAAGTCGTCCTTCAAAAACTGTTCCCCGGACATATCGAAACGCAAATCGCAATGTTCCATACCTTCTTTAACGTGGTTGCAACGTGTTTGTTCTTGCCGTTTATCAACCTGTTTGTAAAACTTGCGAACTTGCTTGTAAAAGACAAGAAAGTGGAAGAAAAAGAGGAGCAAAAAGGGGTCATCGAGTTGGACGAACGTCTTTTGCGTCAGCCTTCCGTCGCGCTTTCCCGTCTTTACGAAGATACGGGGAAAGTAATGGATCACGCAATGGGAACGATGGATATCGCGTTTACCGCGTTCCTCGATAAAGACGTTTCCGCAAAGGAAAAGGTCGTAGAAAGAAACGTCGCACTTGCGCGTACGAACAAGGGAATGATCGAATACTTAATTAAAGTTTCCGCATCCTCCCTCGTTTTGGACGAAGAAAAGACGGTTTCTTCCCTTCACTACGTATTAAACGACATTATCCGTATCGGCGAACTTGCCGATAACGTAACGAAGTACACCAACCACTACGTCAACGACGAACTCGTTTTCTCGGGCGAGGTCATTGAAATGCTCAAGGGAATGTACGGAAAAATTACCGAACTTTCCCGTCTTTCCAAAGAAATTTTCTTGACGAAAGACTTGTCCCGTTTGGAAGAGTTGGACGCGTTGGAAGACCGTATCGACAAAGACAGACGTCGCCTCGTTCGCACGCACATCGAGCGTTTGAACGAAGGAAAGTGCCAACCGCAAAATTCCAGCGTGTTTATCAATCTCGTCGGGAATTTGGAACGTGCGGCGGACCATATTACGTACGTTGCGCACTCCGTTGAACAGGCGGAATAATCAATGAAAATGAAAAAAGTTTTCTTACTTGAAGACGATATCAGCATTTGCGAACTTGTAAAATGCACGTTGGATATGAACAGTATCACATGCGAATATTTTACAACGGTTAAGGAATTTGACGCCGCGATCGAGCGCGAAATTCCGGAAGTCGTGCTGCTCGATATCATGCTTTCCGACGGGAACGGGCTAGACGTCTTGCGAAAAATCAAGGCGAAAAGTTCGGACGTGCACGTCATCATTTTAAGCGCTCTCGGAAAGGAAACGGACAAAGTAAAAGGGTTGAACATGGGCGCGGACGATTACGTTACAAAACCGTTCGGCGTGTTAGAACTTACCGCGCGCGTGAATGCGGCATTCCGCCGTTCAAGAAGACAAAACGTGTTAAAATCGGGGAGTCTTACAATGAACACGGACACGATGCAAGTGTTTTTGCAAGGGAAGGAACTTTCGCTCAACCACAAAGAATTTCAACTGCTGCATTACTGTATGCTCAACGAGGGCAAGGTGCTGTCGCGCGACGTGCTCTTGACGGACGTTTGGGGATACGATTTCGGCGAAACGAGAACGCTCGACAATCACGTTGCCCGTTTAAGAAAGTTGGGACTCAACTTTGAAACGGTATTCGGCGTCGGCTACAAATTTATTGCGGAAAAACAAGAATAAAAAGCGCGCGCTTTCACGCGCGCTTTTTTCGTAAGGGTGCGAGGGAAATATGAAAAGTAGAATTATGTGGGTGGGATTTGCCATCACTGCGGTTGCGCTGATCTTATTCTCCGTTCTTTCGGCGGAGGTGTACTATCAAGCGTCCGTATCCCATTCGGAGGAATATTTGCGCGGATACGTTTCGGCGTTCGAGGGGGAATCCCCCGCGTCGTTTACTCCACAATATGCAAGCGATGCGTCCGAGCGGTTGGGCGGGGCGCGAGTAACCTTTCTTACCCCCGAAGGAGAAATTATATCCGATTCGCTCGAAGGGGAAACGGGAATGCGTACCGACCGTCCCGAAGTGGTTTCCGCAATGGAACACGGAGAGGGGTTTCACGTCCGTTCCTCTGCGACGGCGGGGGATGAAATGGCATATTTTTGCAAGTCGTTCGACGGGTATATGGTACGGGTTTCCATATTGACGAGCAGTCTTTGGGAAATTTACGTACAATCTCTCCCGATGGTGCTGGTCTTTCTTGTCGTCGACGCGGGGCTTTGCCTTTTGATTACCTACCTTTCTACGGGATTTATGCTTCGTCCGATGGATCAGATCGTCAAGGATGCGGCGACAAAAAAACAGGTTGCCACAAAGTGTTCGGAACTTCGTCCGATTGCCGAACTCATCAACCGCTTAAACGAAGAGGCGGAAGAGAAGATGCGCGAGGTGGACGAGGAAAAGGAACTTGTTCTCAAAGCGCAAAAGAGCAAAAACGAATTTATTTCCAACATTACGCATGAGATGAATACCCCGCTTACTTCTATCAAAGGCTTTGCCGAACTTCTCTCTACGGGCGGAATGCAAGGAGAAAGCGCGCAACGGGCGGCAAAAATCATTCTTTCGCAAAGCGAACGGCTTACGAGTTTGGTCGCGTGTATCATCAATTATAACGAAATCGACGGGGATGAACTTCCTGCCTACGAGGTGAATGCGACGAAGATCGCGCGGGAAACGTTAGAACTTTTAGAGCCTTCCGTCAAAGAACGTAATTTAACGGTAACGGCACAAATTGAGGACGACGTCGTACTGATGAGCCGTTATGAACGGATCACGCAAATTTTCGGAAATCTCATTCGAAATGCAATTCGCTATAACCGCGACGGGGGAAGTATTGCGGTCGTGCTCACCAAAGAGGAGTTTTCCGTAACGGACACGGGCATCGGCATTGCGGAAGAAAATATCGACCGCATTTTCGAGCGTTTTTTCACGGTGGATAAATCGCATGGCGGGCAAAACGGCGGTTTTGGGCTTGGGCTTGCCGTCGTGCGGAAGTTGTGCAGAAAAGCGGGGTGGGAACTCTCCGTACAAAGCAAGTTGGGCGAGGGCACGGCGTTCCGCATTCGGTTTGCAAAATAAATTCGGTTTCCAAAAATAAAAGTGGGGGATTTTTCAAAAACCCCCTTTTTTGTATTTGACTTAATTTGTCGAATATGATATGCTTAAATCGATAAACTTTTCCAAAGGAAACGCATGATGAAGGCACTCGAAGAAAAGATCTTAAAGGAAGGGGAAATCCTTCCCGGACACGTTCTCAAAGTAGGGGGATTTCTTAACCAACAAATGGACTCCGATTTTATTATGGAAATCGGGGAAGAGATTGCCCGCCTTTATAAAGATTGCGGAGTAACCAAGGTGCTTACCATCGAATCTTCGGGAATCGCGCTTGCCGTCGCCGCGGGGATTGCCTTGCACGTTCCCTCTGTGTTTGCCAAAAAGCATAAGAGCGCGAATATGTCCAAAGACGTATATACGGCGGAAGTGTATTCTTATACGCATAAAGAAACGTATGAGATCGCGGTTGCAAAAGAATATATCCGCAAAGGGGAAAAGGTGCTCCTTGTAGACGATTTCCTTGCGAACGGAAACGCGCTCAGAGGGCTTATGAAAATTCTTGACAAAGCGGAAGCGACGCTCGTCGGATGCGCGGTTGCCATTGAAAAGGGGTTCCAAGGCGCAGGCGACGAACTCCGCGCAAGCGGAATTCGCGTCGAATCGCTCGCTTTAATCGACTCCCTGACGGATGAGGGGATTGTTTTTCGCGCGTAATTTTTCGCGCGATTCTTTATTTTTGAATGTATTTCGGTACAGATAAAAACGAAAATTTATAAAGTCGGAAACGACAAAGGAGAAACAAATGAAAAAGTTACTTGCACTCGGTTTGGCTGCAACGCTTTCTGTTGCGGGACTTGCAACCCTTTCCGCTTGCGGAATGGACAAAGAAGATCTTAAGATCGGCTTTATCTTCTTGCACGACGAAAGTTCCACGTACGATAAGAACTTCATCGACGCGGCAAAAGCGGCGGTTGAAGAAATGGGACTTACGGAAGACCAAGTCATCATGAAGACGAACATTCCCGAAGACGACACCTGCTACGACACGGCGGCAGACCTTGCCGACAGCGGATGCGACATCGTCTTTGCGGACAGTTTCGGACACGAAGCGTACATGATGAAAGCGGCGGAAGAATTCCCCGACGTTGAATTCTGCCACGCTACGGGTACGCAAGCGCACACGGCTGGGCTTGACAACTACCACAACGCATTCGCAACCATTTACGAAGGCAGATACCTTGCAGGTATGGTCGCGGGATATGAATTGAAAGAAATGATCGACAACGGCGACATCACCGCAGATCAAGCGAAGATGGGTTACGTCGGCGCATTCCCTTATGCGGAAGTTGTTTCCGGTTTCACCTCCTTCTATCTCGGCGCGAAGTCGATCGTAGAAGAAGTTACGATGACCGTTCGTTATACGAACAGCTGGTATGAACCCACGGCGGAAAAGACGACGGCAGAAACGCTCATCGGCGAAGGCTGCGTTCTCATCAGCCAACACGCAGACTCTTTGGGCGCGCCTTCCGCATGCGAAGAAGCGGGCGTTCCCAACGTTTCGTACAACGGTTCTACCTATACGACGGGCCCCAACACCTACCTCATTCACTCCAGAATCAACTGGCAACCTTACTTTGAATACATCATTCAAAGCGTCATCGACGGCGAAAAGATTGCAACCGACTGGACGGGTACGCTTGAAACGGGTTCCGTTGAAGTAAGCGGTTACAACGACGAACTTGTTTCCGCGGACACGATGGCGGCGGTTTCCCTTGCATTGCAAGAATTGAAAGACGGAACGCGCCACGTATTCGATACGGCTAACTTCACGGTTGGCGGCGAAACGCTTTCCTCTTACCTTGCGGACGTTGACGACGACGGTACGTTTACGAAGGAAACGGAAGTCATCGAAAACGGTATCTTCTACGAATCCAAGCACCGTTCTGCACCTTACTTTGATCTCATCATCGACGGCATCACGTCTATCACCAGTAACGGCTAATGAGCGATACGGATAAGGCGGAGAAAATTTCTCCGCCTTGTCTTTCTTTTTTAACTAATCAAAACGGAGGAAAAACCGTGGAAAATAACGTTGCGTTGGAACTTCGAAACGTATGTAAATATTTCGGAGAAGTCATTGCAAATAAGAACGTCGACTTGACCGTAAGAAAGGGGGAGATCCTCGCCATTCTCGGCGAAAACGGAAGCGGTAAGACGACGCTCATGAATATGATTTCGGGGATCTACTTTCCCGACGAAGGGGAAATTATCATCGACGGAGAGCCCGTCGTAATCCGTTCCCCCAAGGACGCATTCCGCTATAAAATCGGAATGATTCACCAACATTTCAAACTCGTCGACGTCTTTTCGGCGGGGGAAAATATCGTGCTCGGAAATTCCGAGGACGGAAAATTCCGCATGAAGGAAGTCAATGCCCGCGTCATGGAGATCGCGGAAAAGTACGGCTTCCACGTAGACGTCAAAAAGAAGATCTACGAGATGTCCGTTTCGGAAAAGCAAACGGTAGAAATTATCAAAGTGCTTTACCGTGGGGCGGATATTCTCATTTTGGACGAACCGACTGCCGTCCTTACGCCGCAGGAAACGGAACGGCTCTTTGCCGTATTGCGTCGCATGCGCGACGACGGGAAGTCGATTATCATCATTACGCATAAACTGCACGAAGTGCTTTCTCTCTCCGATCGGGTTTCCGTACTCAGAAAGGGGGAATATATCGCGACGGTCGAAACGGCAAACACGACGGAATCGGAGTTGACGGAGATGATGGTAGGCAAGAAAATTAGCCTTAACATCGACAGAAGCGAGCCGAAAGACGTGCAAGAAAGACTCGTCGTATCTGCTTTGAACTGTAACACGCGCGAAGGGGTAAAGGTTTTAGACAACGTATCCTTTACGGCGCGCGCGGGAGAAATTCTCGGCATTGCGGGGATCGCGGGGAGCGGACAAAGAGAACTTTTGGAAGCGATCGCGGGGCTGCAACATTTGGAAAGCGGAGAAATTATTTACCACGATCCAAAAACGGGGGAAGCGGTCAATTTGCGCGATAAAACGCCGTTGCAAATTCGCGAACTCGGCGTGCGCCTTTCTTTTGTCCCCGAAGACAGACTCGGCATGGGGTTGGTCGGGAATATGGACATTGTCGACAATATGATGCTCCGCAGTTACCGAAAGGGAAAATCCGCCTTCCTCGATCGAAAAAATCCGCAGGATCTTGCCGATCGGATTATCGAAGAACTCGAAGTGGTAACTCCGGGTTCGCACACTCCCGTTAGAAGACTTTCGGGCGGGAACGTGCAAAAGGTGCTCGTCGGACGGGAAATTTCCCTTGCTCCGACCGTGCTCATGGCGGCGTACCCCGTGCGCGGACTTGATATCAACTCTTCGTATACCATCTACAATCTTCTCAATTCGCAAAAAGAAAACGGCGTTGCCGTCATCTTCGTCGGGGAAGATTTGGACGTATTGCTCGAACTTTGCGACCGTATTCTCGTCATCGGCGGCGGTAAAATTACGGGAATCGTCGATGCACGCACGATTACAAAGGAAGAAGTGGGGCTTCTCATGACGAAGACGTCTTCGATGAACGAAGAAAAGGAGGCGGAAGATCATGCATAAAATCGAACGGCCTATGCGCGATCCGCTGTTTCATATTAGCAAGCGGGACGACATGTCTTGGAAAAAACGGTTTCTTCTCCGCGGGGGAGTGATTCTCTTTTCCTTTTTGTTTACGGGGATTCTCTCTTGGATTTTGATCGGCGTCGATCCGTTTACCTTTATCGGAAAACTGTTTGAAGGAACGTTTGGTACCTCTCGCCGTATTTGGTTGCTTTTGCGCAACCTTGCCATTCTTCTTTGCATTGCGCTTGCGCTTGCGCCCGCGTTTAAGATGCGATTCTGGAACATCGGTGCGGAAGGTCAGGTGCTCATGGGCGGGCTTGCAACGGCAATCTGCATGTATTACCTCGGCGATAAACTTCCCGAACCCGTCGTATGGCTTTTTATGGTTGTTGCGGGGATTTTGGCGGGTGCGCTTTGGGCAGTTATTCCCGCGATCTGCAAGGCGTATTGGAATACCAACGAAACGCTGTTCACCCTCATGATGAACTACGTCGCGATCCAACTCGTTTCCTTCTTTACCAACGTTTGGGTAAAAGACGGATCGGGCGTCTTGAAAAATGCGACGCACCTCAACGGAATCAAACTTCCCGAACTCGGCAATCCCTATCTCTTAACCCTTCTCGTCGCAGTTTTGCTGACGGTGGGAATGTTTATTTACCTCAAATACAGCAAGCACGGATACGAACTTTCCGTTGTCGGCGAAAGTGAAAACACAGCGCGCTACATCGGGATCAACGTGAAAAAAGTCATCATTCGTACGATGGCGCTTTCGGGCGCGATTTGCGGGATCACGGGCGTACTTCTCGTCGGCGCGATCAACGGATCCGTTACGACGGCTACGGTCGGCGGACAGGGCTTTACGGGGATCATCGTATCTTGGCTCGGAAAATTCAATCCGGGATTTATGGTGCTTACGTCCTTCCTCGTCATCTTCCTCGATCGCGGAACGGGACAACTTAATCTCACCAACAACGCGTTCCCCGCAATCGTTACGGGTATCGTTATCTTCTTTATCATCGGATGTGAATTCTTTATTTCCTACCGTTTGAAATTCCGCAAGAAAAAGAAGCAGGAAGGAGAAGTGCTCCAAACGGAAGACGCTCCCGCCGCGGAACAGACGGAAGAGGCAAAAGAGCGCAACTTGTTACAAAAAATAGGGGACGGTGCAAAAAATTGTGTCCTTACCGCAGCGCGCGGAGTGAAAAAAGGCGCGCTCTTTATCGGCAATCAAACGGCAAAAGCCTTCCGTAAAGGAAAGGATCTTTTCAAAAAGAAACCCAAAGAAAAAGCGGAAGAAACGCAAACGGAAAAGGAGGAAGAGGACGTATGAACATTATAGCATTCTTGTCTTCCGCCATTCGGTTTAGCGCGGTGTTCCTCTTTGGATCTACGGGGGAAACGATTACGGAAAAATCGGGGCACTTAAACCTCGGTACGCCCGGAATCATGTGTATGGGGGCAATCGGCGGTTGCGTCGGCGCAAATATTTACGTGAGCAATGCAAACACCATTCACGCCGTTCCCGCAATCTTGCTTCCCTTGCTGTTTGCACTCTTGTTTGCGGGGCTTACGGGACTTTTATACTGTTTCTTGACGGTAAGCCTCCGTTCTAACCAAAACGTAACGGGGCTTATGATTACGACGTTCGGCGTCGGTCTTGCAAAATTTATCAAGGCGGACCTTGGCGAAAGCGTCGACGCGGCAATCGGAGCCGTTTGTACGCATTTCCGTAACCTCTTCCCGTTTGCGGATAACCTCGGTTGGTTTGGGGAAATCTTCTTCTCCTACGGGATTTTGGTGTATCTTGCCATCGCCGTCGCGGTTGCAACCGCAATCATTTTGAAAAAGACGCGCGTCGGGCTCCATCTCCGCGCGGTGGGAGAAAATCCCGCAACGGCGGACGCGGCGGGAATCAACGTTACCGCTTACCGCTATACGGCTACCGTCGTCGGCAGTGCCGTTTCGGGGCTTGGCGGACTCTTCTTCATCTTCGACTACATGGGGGCTTGGGATAGCGGACTTACGTCGACGGAAGCGCTCGGCTGGCTCGCGGTCGCTCTCGTTATCTTCACCGTATGGAAACCCGATTTGGGTATTTTGGGGTCGATCTTGTTCAGCGCGCTTTACCTTCTTCCCAACTTTGTGGAAGTCAGTTTTGCAATGCGCGATTTGTTCAACATGCTCCCTTATATCGTTACCATCGTCGTACTCGTGCTTACGAGCATGAGAAAGAAGCGGGAAAGTCAACCGCCTGCAAACCTCGGATTGAATTATTTCCGAGAAGAACGGTAAAAAAAGACGCGGCAAAACGCCGCGTCTTGCTTTTTTTGCCCGATTCGCGCGAAAAACAAGAGTGAAATATTTGACTAAACGGAGAAAAAACCATATAATGGTTACAAATACAAAGGAGCGTATTCATCATGAACGTTACCGAATTATTCGGCTCGAACGTGTTTAACGACGAGGTAATGAAAAATTCCCTCCCCAAAGAGGTATATAAATCCCTTCGGAAAACGGTGGACGAGGGGGTTCCCCTCGACACGTCTATCGCTTCGGCGGTTGCCGCTGCAATGAAGGACTGGGCGGTTTCCAAGGGGGCGACGCATTATACCCACTGGTTCCAACCGTTGACGAATTTAACGGCGGAAAAGCACGACAGTTTTATCGAGCCGGACGGCGATAAAGTAATCATGCAGTTGACGGGGAAATCGCTCATCGTCGGAGAACCGGACGCGTCTTCTTTCCCTTCGGGCGGAACGCGGGCAACCTACTCTGCGCGCGGTTATACGGCGTGGGATCCGACTTCTCCCGCTTTCGTCAAGGAAGGAACGCTCTATATTCCCACCGTATTCCTTTCGTATACGGGGGAAACGTTAGATAAAAAATCCCCCTTGCTCAAATCGATGACGGCGCTCGATACGCAGGCAAAGCGCCTTTTGAAGTTGTTTGGCATCGAATGCAAAAAGGTAACGACGACGGTTGGTCCCGAACAGGAGTATTTCCTCATCGACGAAGAGGTGTATTTCAAGCGAAAAGACCTTGTTTTGACGGGGAGAACGCTGTTCGGCGCGCCGCCTTCCCGCGGGCAAGAAATGGAAGATCATTATTTCGGAACGCTGAAAACGCGCGTTTCCGAATTTATGCGCGATTTGGACGAAACGCTTTGGACGTACGGGATCCTCGCAAAAACGCGCCACAACGAAGTTGCGCCCGCACAGCACGAACTTGCGCCTATTTTTACGACGGCGAACGTTTCCGTCGACAACAACCAACTCACCATGGAGTTGATGAAAAAGGTCGCGCAAAAGCACGGGCTCGTATGCCTTCTTCACGAAAAGCCGTTTGAAGGGGTAAACGGATCGGGGAAACACAACAACTGGTCGCTTTCGACGGATACGGGACTCAATCTTCTCGAACCCTCCGAATCGCCCGAAAAAAATCCGCTTTTCATGCTCGTTCTCGCTTGTGTTATCGCGGGCGTTGACAAGTATCAAGGGGTACTTCGCGCCTCCGTTGCAACGGCGGGGAACGACCACCGTTTGGGCGCGGACGAAGCGCCTCCCGCCATCATTTCCGTATACCTCGGCGATCAACTCGGCGCCCTCGTCGACGCAATCGTCCTCGGCGGAAAATACGTGCCCAAAAAGGCGGTCCCCGGCTCGATCGGCGTTCCCGAATCGCCTATTTTCCCGATGGATACGACGGACCGAAACAGAACGTCGCCGTTCGCCTTTACGGGGAATAAGTTTGAATTCCGTATGCTCGGCTCTCTTGCCTCCGTTGCCGATCCCAACATCGTGCTCAACACGGTTGCGGCGGAAATGTTCTCGCAGGCGGCTGACGCGCTCGAAGGGGCAAAGGACTTTGATAAGGCGTGCGCGGAATATACCAAAAAACTTTTGACGGAACACTATAAAGTCGTCTTCAACTACGACGGATACGGACCTGAATGGGAACCCGAGGCGGAGCGCAGAGGGCTTTTGAACAACAAGACGACGGCGGACGCCATTCCCGAATGTTTCAAAAACGAAAACGTCGCCCTGTTCGTCCGTCAAGGGGTGTATACCGAAAAGGAAGCGATCGCCCGCGCGAATATTCAACTTGAAAATTATAACAAGACGATTAATATTGAGGCGCTTACCATGATTGAAATGGCAAAACGGGAAATCTATCCCGCTGTCAACGGGTATGCGACCGAATTGTGCGATGCGATTTGCGCAAAACGCGCGGTGAGCGAGAAGATGATCGTATCTGCCGACGTCGCGCTTGCGGAGAAGTTATCCCTTTTGATCGACGGGCTTTCCGCTTCGGTAGAAAAGTTGGAAAAGGATCTTTTGGAAATGCCCGAAGAACTTCTTCCTGCGTCCAAAAAAATGGCGCACGTCATCGTCCCCGATATGGACGCCGTCCGCACGATCGTAGACGAGTTGGAACGGATTTGTTCTTCCGAATATTGGCCTTATCCCACCTATTACGATATTATGTACAGCGTAAAATAGTGTAAAAGCGAAAAACGGCTCCAACGGAGCCGTTTTTTTACGCTTTGTCGGAAATAAATTGACAAAGATAAGGAAAAGTAGTAAGATACTGATGGAAACTAAAAAGAGGAAAGCAAAGTATGAAAGTAGACGTCGTCATTATCGGTGCGGGCCCTGCGGGAATTTTTACCGCGCTTGAAATGCTTAAAAAGGGGAGCAAGCAAAAAATCGTTATCGTGGAAAAGGGTGCGCCCGTCGAAAAGCGGAAGTGTCCCAAACACGTAACCAACCGTTGCATCAACTGCAAGCCGTACTGTCATATTACGACGGGATTTTCAGGTGCGGGCGCGTTCTCGGACGGAAAACTCTCCCTTTCGTACGAAGTAGGAGGGGATTTGCCCAACCTCATCGGCGCGGAAAAGGTGCAAGAAACCATTCATTATGCCGATTCTATCTATCTTGAATTCGGCGCGGATTCGCATATCGAAGGGCTTGGAAACGAAGAGGCGAAAAAGGAGATCCGCAAAAACGCCATCAAAGCGGGATTGAAACTTGTCGATTGTCCGATTCGCCATTTGGGAACGGAAAAAGCGCAAGATTTGTATTACGCCATCGAACAATATCTTTTGCAACACGGCGTGGAAATTTTATTCGGGTACGAATGCGACAATATTATTTTGGAAGGCGCTACGTGCCGCGGCGTTTACATTCACAAGGGAACGGAAAATATTGAAATTTACGCAAAGCACACCGTCATTGCAACGGGAAGACGGGGCGCGGACTGGTTAGAACGCATTTGCGCGGAGCACGACATTGCCCACGAGCCGGGGACGGTAGACATCGGCGTTCGCGTCGAAGTGCGCAACGAAATTATGGAAAAGGTCAACGAGGTGCTCTACGAGTCTAAACTCATCGGGTATCCAAAGCCCTTTAAGAACAAAGTGCGTACCTTCTGTCAAAATCCGGGCGGATTTGTCGCGCAAGAAAATTACGACAACAATCTTGCCGTCGTCAACGGACATTCTTATAAAGATATCAAGAGTGAAAACACCAACCTTTCCATTCTTTGTTCGCACAACTTTACCGTACCCTTCAATCAGCCGATCGAATATGCGCAAAAGGTAGGGGAACTTACCAACATGCTCGGCGCGGGGAAGATTTTGGTACAACGCTTTGGAGATATTTTGGAAGGAAAACGCACGTGGCAAAGGGAGTTGGAACGCAGCAATCTTCGTCCCACCCTTCCCGATGCGGTAGCGGGGGACATTACGGCGGGAATGCCATACCGTGCGATGACGAACATCATCGGTTTTATTCAAGCGATGGACATGGTCGTTCCGGGGTTTGCAGCACACGAAACGTTGCTCTATTCGCCTGAACTTAAATTTTATTCCAACCGCGTCAAAATGGACGAAAAACTCGATACGAACGTCAAAGGGCTCCACTGTCTCGGCGATTCGAGCGGTTGGACGCGCGGACTTATGATGGCGTCCGTCATGGGCGTTTTGATGGGACGCGAACTCGTTGCGGAAGAAAAAGGAGAATAACGTGAAGGTAGCGGTCAAAAAGTTAAACGAAAAAGCGCATCTCCCTACGTACGGGTCGGCGTATTCCGCAGGTGCGGATTTATACGCTTGTACGGACGGGGAACTCGTCGTTCCCGCAGGGGAAACGGTGTTTGTTCATACGGGCATCGCGGTAGAATTGCCGTACGGTACCGTGGGGCTTATCTATGCGCGGAGCGGGCTTGCTTGCAAAAAAGATTTGGCACCCGCAAATAAAGTAGGCGTCATCGATTGCGATTATCGCGGTGAAATTATGGTGGCAATTCACAATCACGGCAAAGAAGCAAAGAGCATCATGGACGGGGAACGGGTTGCGCAACTCGTCGTTGCACCCTATTACGTCGCCGAATTTGAGGAAACGGAAGAACTTTCCTCTACCGTCCGCGGTGAGGGCGGATTTGGCTCGACGGGGAGAGTATAATGAGAATGAGAAAAAAACGCAATCTCGATCCGAGAATGGAGGCTTGTTCTTCGATCTTGATTGCAAGAGGCAGACCGTGTCTGAATTTGAAAAAGGCGGCGGAAGAGTATCGCGCCGTCGTCGACTACGGAAAACTGTTTGAAAACGGAAATCCCGTTCACCTCGAAGTGGGGTGCGGAAACGGCGGATTCGTCGTTGAAATGGCAAAGCGATTTCCGGAAGTCAACTTTGTCGCGGTAGAGGTTTGTTCTAACGTTGTACTCACCGCAATGGAACGCGTTTTGGAAGAGGGGATCAAAAACGTACGCTTTCTCAATACGCCGGCGGAAATTTTACCTTGCTATCTTCCCGAAAAGAGCGTCGAACGCCTTTATTTGAACTTTTCCACGCCCTTGCCTCAAACGAGTTGCGAGCGCCAACGGCTTACTTCCAAGCGGTTTTTGGAAATTTATAAACTTCTTCTCAAAGAGGGCGGGGAAATTTGGCAAAAGACGGATAGCGAGCCGTTTTTTGATTATTCCGTCGAACAGTTTACGCAAAACGGGTTTGCTTGCGGACAGATCACGCGCGACTTGCACAACAGCGAATGGGCAAAGGAGAACGTCATCACCGAGTACGAAAAGAACTTTTCGGATAAGGGACTTCCCATATACCGCGTTGTGGCAACGCTGAAATAACGAGCAAAATAGCCGACAAAAAAGTCGGCTATTTTTCATTGTAAAAAGCGGTGCGCGCGGAAGATATACTTTGAAATAATAAATATTTTGAAAAAGGTATTTACTTTTTGTTAAGTGCATGATATAATATAAAGAAGGAGGCGCGTATGAATTATGGATTAAAAGCGCACGTTGCGCGGTTTGGCGTCATTCTTTCCAACGTTTCCATCGCGGCGATTTGCCTTGGCTTTATGGCGTTTCTTTCCGCGTTATTTGGAGTCGTCGTTCCTCTCCTCGTAACGGTTGCGGGGTATTTAATATGGATTGTCGCAATTATCATCACGTTTGGGATGCTCTTAACGTCGCCTAATTTTAAGGAAATTCCCGAAAAGTTAAACGAATTTACCGCTTCGTCCGGGGTTGTCATCCAATCGATTTTTCAGTCGACGCCGTACTTCCTCATCATAGGGCTGATTACTGCCGTCGTTTCGTTTATTTTTATGTGCGCGGAACCGTCCGTCAAAAAGCATACGGGGCGCCTCGTCTTTTCCGGCGTGGTTTCCGTGCTCGGGCTTATTGTGCTCGTCATGTTTTATACGGGGATGGTCAGCGTATGAAAAACGTAAATTTTAGACTTGTCAATTTCGGCTCGAGCAGAAATATTGTAACGATCGACGGGGAGCAAGTCCGTCCCGTAAAAGGCAAAAACGGTAGATACGACGTGCGTTTTTCTACGGAAAAAGACTCCGTGCGCGTGAGCATCAAAACCTTTTTATTTCTCGACGGCGCGCTGTGGTGGCTTGCTTCGATCATTCGGTTTTTCATCAGCGTATTCGGAATTTTCGACACGTACGAAAACCATAAATGCCGTGCGATCATTTATGAGGCGGACGTGTCCGTGCAAGACGGAGTAGAATACCGCGTTCGTTTCTTAAACTGGAAAGAGGGCGAAAAGGCGATTGCGTTAGACGGAGCGGAAACGGAAGAGGAAAAGAATGAGTGCTATACCGATCGGCGCGCGCTCAAGCGGAAGAAAATCATGATCGGCGTAAAAATTGCGCTCGGCGTAGTGTGTGCGATTGTCGCAGGGTTTCTTATTTTTTGAATCATATTAAGGAGTGATAGAATATGGTATTTTACGTAAAGAACAAATTTGTAAGTTTGGGGGACGGCTCTTTTGTCGTCGACGAGCAGGGGCAACACCTGTTTGCGGTAAAAGGAAAGGTCTTTTCCATCACGCGCAAAAAGTACGTTTGCGATTTGCGCGGAAACGTGCTTTACACCGTGCGCAATAAATACTGGCACTTCTTTACCAGAAAGTCCTTGATTTACGAAGGAAAATCGGGCGAAAAAGTTTGTAAATTAAAAGAAAAGTTTTTTGGAAGAACGTTGGACGTCGTCGATTGCCAAGACGATATCACCATGCATTCGCAAGGACTGTTTAAGCCTATTTCCGTCTACAAAAACGGAGAATTGATGGGGGAATGGGCAAGAACGTTGAGTGGGGCGGACTTCTTCCGCGACTCTTTCCGCGTCAGCGTTGAAGACGAAAAGGACGCGGCGTTCTTCGTTGCGCTTATCATCGGGGTTGATAACATTCGCGACAAGCGCACCGGAAGAGATTAAACGAGTTGAACAAAACAATTACGCGCCGCGCTTAAAAAGCACGGCGCGTTTTCTTGAAGGTAGAGGACGCATTGCAAAATCAAGGTAGTGCAGTTCATTTTTTTTGCCACTTATTTGCAACGAGGGCGCATTTTACGCGGCAAAGCGGGGGGCAAGTTTGTTGCGATAACCGAGGTGTGTGAAAATGCGGGGATGATCACTCTTTCGCCTCGTATCGCGACGATAATTATAGGGCAAACAAATTACGCGCCGTGCTCAAAAAGCACGGCGCGTTTTTTTTATTGTTTTTTTTTGCATTAAAGGAGTGCGTTGTTCAAAACTTGTTTTTTGGGAGGAAAGAGGGTGCGAATCATTTGACTGACGTATTGTACGGGGACAAGTTCGATTTTGTCCTTGAATTTTTCGCATTGCTTGTAGTTCTTCGCGGGAAAAATTACCCGCTTAAAGCCCATTTTTACACATTCGTTCACCCGCTTGTCCGCAAACGACACTCCGCGCACTTCGCCCGTCAATCCGACTTCGCCGAATACTGCCGTAAACTTGTCGACGGGGAGCATCTTTTCCGCGCTTGCAAGCGCTGCGCAAATGGCAAGGTCAACGCTCGGCTCGTTTAGGCGGATTCCACCCATCGCGTTGAGGTAAACGTCTTGTTGAGAAAGGGGAACTCCGCACCTTTTTTCAAGGACGGCGATGAGGACGACGAGTTTATTAAAGTCGATTCCAAGCGGCATTCTTCTTGGAAGCCCGTATGCCGTCTTTGCCATAAGCGTTTGCAGTTCTACCATCATGCAGCGGTTGCCCGTTTCGCTCGGCGTTACCACGGCGCCCGCCGCTTCCCCCCGACTGTCAGAGAGGAATAAAGCGGTGTAGTCGGTGAGCGGAAAAAGACCTTCTCCCGTCATTTCAAACACGCCGACCTCCTGTACGGAGCCGAAACGGTTTTTTACCGACCGTAAAATTTTGAAATTTTCTTCCCGTTCTCCTTCAAAATAGAGGACGGTATCCATAATGTGTTCTAACACCTTCGGGCCTGCCAACGTTCCTTCCTTCGTAACGTGTCCGACGAGGAAAAAGGTGATTCCGCGCGATTTTGCAATGCGCATTAGGCGAGCGGCGCATTCCCGTACTTGCCCGACGCTCCCTGCTGCGGAAGAGAGCGATTCCGTATAAATTGCTTGTATTGAATCCACAATGACGAAATCTACCCCGTCAAAGGCTTCTTCCGCCTGTTCAAGGCACGTTTCGTTGAGGAGCAGAAAATCCGTTTGAACGCCCAGCCGTTCGCAACGCAGTTTTACTTGCGAGCAACTTTCTTCCGCGGAAAGATAAAGAACCTTGTGCGCCAAAGCGAGGTGAGCCGCCGTTTGCGTCAAAAGGGTGGATTTTCCGATTCCCGGATCGCCGCCGATGAGCACGAGAGAACCGCGCACGATTCCTCCGCCGAGTACAACGTCAAATTCGGAAATCCCGCTCGATACACGGCTATACCGCTCGTACTGTACTTTAGAAAGGGGAGTCGGCGTGCTTTTTCGCCCCGAAGATTTTGTCATGGACGGGGCGGAAGGGGAGAGTACCTCTTCTACCATGGTATTGAATTTACCGCAGTCGGGACATTTTCCAAGCCATTTAGGGGAGGAATATCCACACTCCGCGCAAACAAATTGTGTCGTTGATTTTGCCATAGTTTTTTCCTTATAATATCGTGGTTAAAAGGACGTTCGCGTACACGGTAATGCCCTTTCCTTCACCAACGTAGCCGAGTTTTTCGTTTGTGCCCGCCGCGATTGCAACGGCGCTTTCGTCAAGGTGTAACAAGGGGGCGAGGACGCGTTTCATTTCTTGAATATACGGGGAAAGACGGGGGCGCTCCGCAAGTACGGAAATGCTCGCGTTCATCGGACGGAACCCCGCCTCACGGACGAGACGTACGATCTCTTGCAACAGGTGCGTCGAATTTGCCCCTCGGAACCGTTCGTCCGTATCGGGGAAATAATATCCGATATCCCGCAGCCCCGCCGCCGACAAAAGGGCGTCCATCAACGCGTGGATGAGTACGTCCCCGTCGCTGTGCGCGATAAGTCCGCGTTCGGAGGGGATTTGCACGCCGCCGAGCACGATAGGGCGATTTTCCGTTCCGAATGCGTGCGTATCTACGCCGAATCCCACCCTGTCCGCAATGCGGAAGTCGTCCGCAAAGGTAAGTTTTCTATTCTCCCGTTCCCCCAAAAAGAGGGTGGGGGGACGGACGAAGTGTGCAAATAAACTGCTTTCGTCGGTAAAAGATGCGCCGTTTGCAAGTAGATACGCTTGAAGCAGTTCGTCCCGATGAAACGCTTGCGGCGTTTGTACGGTATATACGGTATCGCGTGCGGGCGCGTTAAGAATTTTATCGCCGTCGACGATCACGGTCGTGTCCGTCGAAGGAAGCGCGCATACTGCGCTGCCGTGTTTTTTGACACACGCAATGCAATCGGCAATGATTTTTTGCGAGAGGAAGGGGCGTGCGCCGTCGTGAACGAGGACGATTTCCCCGCGCGCCCGTTGGAGTGCGTTTAAGACGCTTTGCCCGCGCGTTTCCCCTCCGAGCACCGTTTGTGCGTTCGGATAGGGGGAGAGGAGAGGCGCGATACGCGGTTCGTCCTCTTTGGAGCAAACGACGAGAATTTCATCGACGGGCGATTGCGAAAAGGCGGATACGGCGTATAAGAGGACGGGCATACCGAGAAAATCGCAAAGGAGTTTATTTTGAGAAAACCCCGCGCGAGTGCCTTTGCCCGCGGCGCATACAATGGCGGTTATCATAATCTCATCTCCTTATAATTGACGAAAAAAAGGGGAACGTCGCAAAGGAGTTTATTTTGAGAAAACCCCGCGCGAGAGCCTTTTCCCGCAGCGCATACAATGGCGGTTATCATAATCTCATCTCCTTATAATTGACGAAAAAAAGGGGAACGTCGCAAAGGAGTTTATTTTGAGAAAACCCCGCGCGAGTGCCTTTGCCCGCGGCGCATACAATGGCGGTTATCATTCTATCACCTCGAAGAGCGTTTGCGCCTCGTCCTTTTTTACAAACTCTTTGATTTGAAGAATGCGGAACTTTACTTGTCCCGTCGTATAGTGCAGTTCTACAATATCGCCTACTTTTACGCGGTGGGCGGGCTTTACTTCTTTGCCGTTGACCAAAATTTTATCGCCGAGGCACGCTTCTTTTGCAACCGTTCTGCGCTTTAAGATGCGCGAAACTTTGAGGAATTTGTCAATTCTCATAAAAAAACTCCGAAACCGAAAAAAATTTTTTATAGCAGTTGAAAAAGATTTGACATCTTTTCACGAAGAGGGTATAATAACATACTGTATCATTATGTTTAGAATTGGATAATTTCGCGTTTTTGCCCGAAAAATGCACGGAAAACGGGGAAAAACGGCACTTTTCACTCCCTATTATACCGCGAAACGGCGCAGTTGTAAAGGGATGAAAAAGAAAATTTTCAAGAAAACATTTCGATTTTTATCGATGAAAAGATATACTCGGTAGATCGCCATGATAACAACGACAAAAAGGAGTTAATTGACGGATGAATTTACCCATTCAAAAGTTCGGTAAAACCGAGAGAAGAAAGTTCGGTAGAATCAACGAAGTCATCGACATTCCCGACCTTGTAGAAATCCAAAAGGAAAGCTACAAAATGTTCGTGGAAGAGGGCATCGCGGAAATTCTCGAAGACTATTCTCCCATTACCGACTTCAGCGACCACTTTGAACTCTACTTTCTCGATCACGAATTTGGCGCAAAACCCAAGTATGACGAAAAAGAATGCCGCAACCGTGATGCAACGTACGCACTTCCCCTCCGTGTAAGAGTGCGTCTTGTCAACAAGGTGAAGGACGAAATCGTCGAATCGGACGTATTTATGACCGATCTTCCGCTTATGACGGAGAACGGCTCGTTCATCATTAACGGTGCGGAACGCGTCATCGTTTCCCAGCTCGTTCGTTCCCCCGGCGTTAACAACGTTTCGGAAAAGGACAAGGCGGGTAAGGAGATGTACGAAACGACCGTAATCCCCAACCGCGGAGCATGGCTCGAATTTAAGCAAGATTCCCAAGGTGTTCTTTGGGTACACGTCGACAGAAAGCGTAAACTCCCTGCGACGGTCCTTTTGCGTGCGCTCGGCTACGGCAGCAACCGTGCTCTTACCGAGTTGTTCGAAGGGGACAAGATGATCGAAGCGACCATCGAAAAGGATACCGCGCGTTCGGAATCGGACGGCTTGATCGAACTTTACCGCCGTCTTCGCCCGGGCGAAGTTCCCACCGAGGAATCCGTTCGCCAACACATGAACAACCTCTTCTTCGATCCCCGTCGTTACGACGTGGTAAGAGTCGGGCGTTATAAGTTCAACAAAAAACTCAATCTCGCGTACCGCCTTCCCGGCTGTCGCGTTGCGGACGATATCATTCATCCGGAAACGGGGGAAATCCTCGCGGTCAAAGGAGAAACGGTATCCGAGGCAAAAGCGCGCGAAATTCAAAATGCGGGCATCAATGAAATTTTCGTTCTTGTAAACGATCCCGAAGACGGTGAAATCCGCCATAAGATCATCGCGAACAACACCGTAGATTTCTATGCGTTTTCGGACAAAGATCCCAAGGCGTTCGGACTTTTGAGAACGGTGTACTATCCCAACTTCCGTTTCTCCGAAAAAATCGCAAAGGCTTGCGAAGGAAAGACGGTAGAAGAAGTTGCAGACGAGTTCATGGACGAAATCAACGCCGTTTACTACACGAGAGAAACGGCGCCCGAAGCGGACGAAAAGCAAGAAGAAAAGAAAAACCGCGAAAAAAGACGCATCAACCGCGAAAAATTCGTCAAAGCATGTAAGTTGTTCCACGAAATTTTGGCGCGTGAAGACAAGCCCGTCGATCCGAACGCTCCCGTCGATCTTTCTGTCGAGGCGCGCGGCAAATACGGCATTACGCCCGCGGAAAAGAAGGAAATCAAGCCCCTCGTTGAAAAACTCAACCATAAGTGCATTACGGTTGACGATATCGTCGCGGCAATTTCCACCAACCTTGACCTCAAATATAACATCGGCACGATCGACGAAATCGACCACCTCGGCAACCGCCGCGTACGTTCGGTAGGGGAACTTCTCCAAAACCAACTCCGCATCGGTATGGCAAGACTCGAACGTTTGATCAAAGAGAGAATGCAGACGCAAGATCCGATGGAAGTTACACCTTCGGGACTTATCAACGTCCGTCCGATCTCCGCGGTCATTCGCGAATTCTTCGGTTCGTCGCAGTTGTCGCAATTCATGGATCAAACCAACCCGATTGCGGAATTGACGCACAAGAGAAAGTTGTCCGCGCTCGGTCCCGGCGGCTTAAATCGCGACCGCGCGACCTTTGAAGTGCGCGACGTTCACCACTCGCACTACGGAAGAATGTGCCCGATCGAAACGCCGGAAGGTCAAAACATCGGTTTGATTACCTCGCTCGCTACCTTCTCAAAGGTCAACGAGTTCGGCTTTATCATGTCCCCTTACCGCAAGGTAGATAAAGAAACGGGAGTTGTTACCGACCACGTCGACTATCTTACGGCGGATGAAGAGGATAAGTATATCGTCGCGCAAGCAAACGAACCGCTCGATGAAGAGGGACGTTTTGTCAACGAGCGCGTCGGATGCCGCCATAAAGAACTCATTACCGAACTTCCCAGAGAGCAAATCGACTATATGGACGTCAGCCCCAAGCAACTTGTTTCGGTTGCAGCGGCGCTCATTCCTTTCCTTGAAAACGACGACACCAACCGTGCGCTCATGGGCTCGAACATGCAGCGTCAGGCAGTTCCTCTTTTGAAGACGGAATCCTCCATCGTCGCAACGGGCATCGAGGCGGCAATCGCGCGCGATTCGGGCGTTATCGTCCGTGCAAAAGAGGCGGGCGTTGCGGTCGGCGTTTCCTCTGATATGATTCAAATCCGCGAGGACAGCGGCTTTATCACCGAATATCCCTTGAAGAAGTTCGAGCGTTCCAACCAAGGCACCTGCCTCAACCAACGCCCGATCATCACTACGGGGGACAGAGTAGAAAAGGGCGAAGTCATTGCGGACGGACCTTCCACCAACAACGGCGAACTTGCACTCGGCAAGAATATTCTCGTCGGTTTCATGGAGTGGGAAGGGTATAACTTCGAGGACGCAATCCTCATTTCCGAAAAACTCGTTCAAGACGACGTATTTACGTCCATTCACATTGAAGAACACGAAACGGAAGCGCGCGACACCAAACTCGGTGAAGAAGAAATCACGCGCGACATTCCCAACGTGGGCGACGACGCGCTCAAAGATTTGGACGAAGACGGTATCGTCCGCATCGGTGCGGAAGTACAAAGCGGGGACATTCTCGTCGGAAAAGTTACGCCGAAGGGCGAAACGGAACTTACTCCCGAAGAAAGATTGCTTCGCGCGATCTTCGGTGAAAAATCGAGAGAAGTTCGCGATACTTCCCTCCGTGTTCCTCACGGGGAAGGCGGTATCGTCGTTGACGTTAAAATTTTCACGAGAGAGAACAAGGACGAACTTTCGCCCGGCGTTAACAAACTCGTGCGCGTCTATATTGCGCAAAAGCGTAAGATTCAAGTGGGCGATAAGATGGCGGGACGCCACGGTAACAAGGGCGTCATTTCCCGTGTATTGCCTCAAAGCGATATGCCCTTCCTTCCCGACGGTACCCCGTTGCAAATTTTGTTGAACCCGCTCGGCGTTCCTTCGCGTATGAACATCGGTCAGGTTCTCGAAGTGCACCTCGGTTACGTTTGCCGTCAACTTGGTTGGAAGATTGCAACCCCTGTATTCGACGGCGCGACGGAAAAGGACATTGCAAAACTCTTTGAAGAAAACAATCTCTTTAACCCTGAAGGAAAGGTCGACGGGAAGTTCCAAGTCTTCGACGGAAGAACGGGTGAAGCGTTTGAAAACCGCGTTACCATCGGTATCATGTACATGATCAAACTCATTCACTTGGTCGACGACAAGATCCACGCGCGTTCCATCGGTCCTTATTCCATCGTTACGCAACAGCCCCTCGGCGGTAAGGCGCAGTTCGGCGGTCAGCGTTTCGGTGAAATGGAAGTTTGGGCGCTCGAGGCTTACGGCGCGGCGCACATCTTGCAAGAAATCTTGACGGTGAAGTCGGACGATATCACCGGACGTGTCAAGACGTACGAGAGCATCGTAAAGGGCAACAATATTTCCGAGCCGGGCATTCCCGAGGCGTTCAAAGTCCTCTTGAAGGAATTGCAAGGGCTTGCACTTGACGTCAAGGTCTTGACGGAAAACGACGAAGAACTCATCATTCGCGAATTCGAGGACGAAAACGAACCCGAGCCGAAGAGAGAAGAACTTCCTATGGAAGAAGAAGTATTCGACTTCGGCATCGAAGACGAGGACGAAGACGAGGACGATGCAATCGGCTCCATCTTCGACGACGCAGGCGACGACGAAGACTTCGTATCCGACGACTTGTTCGGCGATAAGGATTTGGAAGATGACGACGACTTGTCCGACGTGGACGACGAATTCTCTTTCAAGTCGTTGTTCGACGACGAAGACCTCGACGCAGAGGATGAAGAATAACGGGAGGAGGCAAAGAATATGTACGAATTAAATGATTTTAACTCCATTCAAATTAGCGTAGCATCCCCCGAAAAAATCAGGGAATGGTCGCACGGCGAAGTTACCAAGCCCGAAACCATCAACTACCGCACGCAAAAACCCGAACGCGACGGTCTTTTCTGCGAAAAGATCTTTGGACCCACCAAAGACTGGGAATGCCATTGCGGAAAGTATAAGCGCATTCGTTACAAGGGGATCATTTGCGAAAAGTGCGGAGTAGAAGTTACGCGTGCAAAAGTTCGCCGCGAGAGAATGGGGCACATCGAACTCGCTGCGCCCGTATCGCACATTTGGTATTTCAAGGGGATTCCTTCCAAAATCGGTCTTTTGCTCGACATCGGACCTAAGAGTTTGGAACAGGTTATCTACTTTGCAGCCTACGTCGTTCTCGATCCGGGTACGACGGGGTTGGAATACAAACAGGTTATCAACGACAAACAACTGCGTGAGTTGGAAGAAACGCTCGGCGATTCTTCCAAAACGGGCTTGAAAGTCGGAATGGGCGCGGAAGCGATCCGCGAACTTTTGATGGCAATCGACCTCGATCAAGAGAGCGCTGCTGCAAAAGAAATTATCGCAAACAATCAATCGGGACCCAAGCGCGTCAAGGCGATCAAGAGAATTGAAATCATCGAATCCTTCCGCAAGAGCGGCAACCGTCCCGAGTGGATGATCATGACGGTACTTCCCGTCATTCCGCCCGATTTGCGTCCGATGCTTCAACTTGACGGCGGTCGGTTTGCAACGTCCGACTTGAACGATTTGTATCGCCGCGTCATCAACCGCAACAATCGTTTGAAGAGAATGATCGAACTCGGCGCACCCGAGATGATCGTTAAAAACGAAAAGAGAATGCTTCAAGAGGCGGTTGACGCACTCATTGACAACGGCAGAAGAGGAAAGGCGCTCAGCGGACCTTCTAACCGCGACTTGAAGTCGCTTTCTGCAATGCTTCGCGGTAAGCAAGGGCGTTTCCGTCAAAACTTGCTCGGAAAGCGCGTAGACTATTCCGGCCGTTCGGTTATCGTCGTTGGTCCCGAACTCAAAATTTATCAATGCGGTCTTCCCAAGGAAATGGCGATCGAACTGTTCAAGCCGTTCGTCATGAAGCGTTTGGTTGAAACCAACCGTTGCCACAACATTAAGAGTGCAAAGCGCACCGTTGAAAAGGGGAAAGACTTCGTTTGGGACGTCTTGGAAGAGGTCATCAAAGAGCACCCCGTTCTTTTGAACCGTGCTCCCACCCTCCACAGACTTTCCATTCAAGCGTTTGAACCCATCCTCATCGAAGGAAGAGCGATTAAAATTTCTCCCCTTGTATGCGGACCGTTCAACGCCGACTTCGACGGCGACCAAATGGCAGTTCACCTTCCTTTGAGCATCGAAGCGCAGGCGGAAGCGCGTTTCTTGATGTTGTCTGCAAACAACATTTTGAAACTTGCGGACGGAAAGTCGGTCATGAGCCCGACGCAAGATATGATTATCGGCGCGTACTATCTTACCATTTCGAGAAGAGAAGAGGGAAAGAAGTACGACGAAATGGGCAGACCTTCCGAAGAGGGCGAAGTTTATATTCCTCCTATTTTTGCGTCGTTTGACGAAGCGCTTATGAGTTATCAACTCAAGCACGTTCATTGCCAAGACGAAATTTACGTTCGCCGTACGGTAGAACTCCCCGAAGGAAAGTTCGATAACCTCGTACTTCCTTACGAAAAGGTCGTCGGCGGCGACGAAGTCGCAAACAACGGCATTCGCGGAAGAGTGAAGGTGGAAAAGGACGAAGCGACGGGCAAACTGTTTGTAACGGGCGTCATCAAGACGAGCGTCGGTAGAATTATCTACAACGAAGGCATGCCTCAAGATTTGAACTTCGTCGAACGCAACCTTCCCGAAGATTATTTGAAACTTGAACTTTCTACCGAATTTATCGCGTCCGTCAAGGGTTCGCGTGCAATCGGGAAGAAGCACCTCTCCAAAATCGTCGAAGCATGTTTCAAGACGGGGTACGCACCCAAGGCGTCCGCAGTGCTCGACGCAATTAAGGAACGCGGATATAAGTACTCGACGATCGCAGCGCTTACCACTTCCGTATTCGACATGAAGATTCCTGACGAAAAGGATGGAATCGTCAGCGAGGCGGAAGAGCAGGTCGCAAAGATCTCCAAGAAGTTCGCACGCGGTCTTTTGAAAGACGAAGAGCGTTACCAAGCGGTAATCTCCGTATGGGACGGCGCGACGAGCAAGGTTGCGGATCTCTTGAAAGAACAGGGCAAGAACGACAAGTTCAATCCGATTTGGATGATGGCAGATTCGGGCGCGCGTGGTTCGATCGACCAGATCAAGCAACTTTCCGGTATGCGCGGACTCATGGTTAACCCGCAAGGGAAAAAGATCGAAGTTCCCGTTAAATCGTGTTTCCGTAACGGTCTTTCCGTTCTCGAATACTTCATTTCTTCGCACGGCGGCCGTAAAGGTCTTGCCGATACGGCATTGAAGACGGCGGACTCCGGTTACCTCACAAGACGTCTTGTCGACGTTTCGCAAGACGTAATCGTTCGCGAAGAGGACTGTTCGGTCGGCAAACGTCCCCGCGGTACCGTCATCAACGCGATCATCGGGGAAAACGGCGAAACCATCGAATCGCTTGCAGATCGTCTTACGGGAAGATTTGCGGCGGAAGACGTCGTAGATCCTGCAACGGGCGAAGTGATTACTCCTTGCAACGAGATGATCACGGAAACGAATGCGAAGAGAATTGCAGCCATTCCTCATTATAACGAAAACGGCGTCAGCATCCGCAGTATCTTCAACTGCTCCACCCGTTTCGGCGTGTGCGCGAAGTGCTACGGTAAGAACATGGCGACTACGCTTCCTATCAAAGTGGGCGAAGCGGTCGGCGTCATCGCGGCACAATCCATCGGTGAACCCGGTACGCAGTTGACGATGAGAACGTTCCACACGGGCGGTATCGCTGCAACGGGGGATATCACGCAAGGTCTTCCCCGTGTCGAAGAATTGTTCGAAGCAAGAAAGCCGAAGGGCGTTGCAACCATTTGCGAAGTGCTCGGTACGGTTACCGTCGATAACAGCGACAATCTCAACCACGTCATCGTTCGCGATTCTGAAACGCAAGAGCAACTCAAAGAATACGTGCTTCCTTTCAATGCGGAATTGCGCGTAAAGACGGGCGACAAGGTAAAACCGGGCGATCTTTTGAACGTCGGTTCGGTCAACCCTCAAGATATCATTCGCGTCAACGGCGTCAAGGGCGTTCAAGATTACATTCTCGAACAAGTTCAGTCCGTATACCGTTCGCAAGGGGTTGAAATCAACGACAAGCACGTTGAAATCATCGTTCGTCAAATGCTCAGAAAGGTACGCGTCGAAGATGCGGGTAGCACGGAAATGTTGCCCGGCGAACTCGTCGATATGTTCTACTTTGAAGAACAAAACGAAAAGACGATCTTAAACGGCGGCGTTCCCGCAAGCGCAAAGCGCGTCCTTCTCGGAATTACCAAGGCAGCGCTCGCAACCGACTCCTTCCTGTCCGCGGCGTCCTTCCAAGAAACGTCTCGCGTACTCACGGAAGCGGCAATCCGCACCAAGCGCGATCCGCTCATCGGCTTGAAGGAAAACGTCATTATCGGTAAACTCATTCCCGCAGGTACGGGCATGAAAGACTATAAGAACGTTTCCGTCAACTCGGCGGGTGCTTACGGTGGAATCGTAGCGCAAGAAAACGAACCGATCGTTAGCGAATCGTAATATAAAAATGCGTTGTCATAGCGACAACGCATTTTTTTTGTAGAAAATAAAAATTTTCTAATTTTTTCCAACAAAAATCCTTTTTTCGTTGTTATATAAGTGAAAACAAACAGGAGGATATCATTATGAAAAAGAAATTGATCGGTTTGGTGGCAGGATTTACACTTGCAACGGTTGCGCTGACGGCGTGCGAGGGAACGGGAACGGCGCTTTCTAAAGTGGAGGACGTCTACGGAATGAGTGCAATTACTTCAGTAAAACTCCTTGGAAGCGAACTTTCCGCGCAAGCGGTCGCAAGCCTTTCTACCGTACAAGCGTTAGAAGGGTCGGGCAACGGACAGGAGAACGGCGGACAGGAACAATCGGGCGTCGTTTCGGAGGCAGAACGCTTTCATAAATACTTCTCAATGCTCGATTCTTTCCTCGGTGAAGAACTCATCAAGACGGAAACAGAGAAGAACACCAACGGCGCTTACGCCGAGTATGAACACAAATTAACGATAACGGGTAAGGATTTTGAAGGCAACGACGTCGTTCACGTCATGTATTACAGCGAAACACTTGTCGAAGATTTTACCAAAGAAAAGGACAAGGACGATGACGACAGCGAGGTGGAAAAGAAGTACCGACTCGAAGGGGTAATGACGATGAACGGCTTTGACTACACTCTTTGGGGAGAACGGGAAGAAGAGGAGGAAAAGGGAGAAACGGAGGTGGAGATCACCTTGCGCGCATACCTTTCCGACGACGATCCGAATACCTACGTGCAAGTCGAACAGTCCACTTCAAACGAGGAGAATGAAACGGAGCGCGAATACGTTTACTCGGTATTCAAGGACGGGGACCTCGTCGAACAAACGGCAGTTGAGTTTGAAACGGAAGTAAAAAACCGCAAGACGGAATCGGAATACGAGTTGGAGTTTTTGAGCGGAGAAGGTCGCGGGAAGTACGAAATTGACCGCGAAGAACGCGACGGACAAATCAGCATCAAAGTTTCCTACCGCGTCAACGGGGAAAGCGGAGTGTTTCACGTCCGCGAATTGACGGAAGAGGACGGGGCAAAGACGTACCGTTACAGTTTCTCAAATGGAACAGAACTTGATTTTAGCGTTTAATAGACTCATTGACAAGAACGTAATAATTTGATAAGATACTAAAGCGGATGAATTCCGTTGGAGGCGCGCATGAATCTCGACGAGGCGCTCACCCGTATACAAAAGGGGGATGAGGCGGCGTTCGAACAAATATATCGGCAAACGGAACAGGCGGTATTTTATATCGCCCTTTCCGTCGTTCGTGATCGCGCTTTGGCGGAAGACGTCATGCAGACGACCTACCTCAACGTGCTACGCCACGCGTCCTCTTATCGGCGGGGGACAAACGCGCGGGCGTGGATTTTCCGCATTGCGCGAAACGAGGCGCTGACCTTGAAAAAGAAACGGAGCAGAGAGGAGAATATCGACGTCAACGAGCACCTTCCCGCCTTTGGAATCGTGCAAACGGACGACTACGGACTGCTCACCGAATATGCTCAAAAGGTATTGACCGAGGAGGAATTTACCCTAGTGATGCTCATCGCGGTACAGGGGTATAAACGTCGGGAAATTGCCTCGATGACGGGGCTTCCTATCGGTACGGTAACGTGGAAATACAACCGCGCGCTTGCAAAATTAAAGCGAGAATTAAAGGGAAAGGAGGGGATGTGATGAGAACGTCCGAAATAAAAAAACAGCTTCGGGAAGAATCGAAAACCGTCGTCCCCGACGTGTGGGAGAGCGTCCTTTCCGAGGCGAAAGAAGAGGGGCTTATCCGCAATACGGCGCAACGGAGTACAAAGGCAAGGCGCGGAAACGTAAAACGGTTGATCGGGTTTCTTGTCGCAGCCGCCGTCGTATGTCTTTCCGTCGTTTTGCCGATTACGTTAAGCGGCGCAGGGACAAATCTTACTGTCGTGTGCATGCGAATCAACCCTTCCGTCGAATTCACGGTACAAAACGGAGAGGTAACGGGGGTTCGCGCACTCAATAAAGACGGGGCAGTCCTCCTTGTTCATCATTCGTTGACGGGACTTCCCGCGGAAGAGGCGTGCGAAACAGTCGCGATCACGGCGGAAAATCTCATTACAGAAGACGGGATCACCGTTTACGTATCGGGGGACGACGAAGAGGAGTTAGAAAAGAAAATTTCCGATCGGTTGCAGGCGCACAACTATAAATTGAAGAAAACGGACGGCGCGTACGCGGAGCAACTTGCTGAACGGTACAAAATTTCCAAGGGGAAGGCGCGCGTTGCGGCGGAAGTGCTCACGCTGTTTCCGCAGTATGCGGAAGAAGCGGTGGTAAAGCAACCTATTCAAGAACTGCACGAAATTCTCGAAGATTACGACGAAGGAGAAATGGACGACTTTGAAGAGCATCTTTTAACGGAGTACCAACAGGAGTACGAGGCATACGTGCAAACGGTGAGCGGGCTTTTGGAAGAGTACGAAGGGGACTTAAACGAGCTTGACGGCATGATGCAAACGGAACGCTTGCAACAAGTGCCCCGCTTTAACGAAAAGTATGCAATGCTCGGCGAAGACTTTCAACTCGATTTGGAGGACGGTTGGCGCGAGGCGTATTATGAATGTATGGAAGAATTGAAAGAAGTTCGTCGCGACGTCAAAAAGAACGCAGAGGAAACGTTTGCCGACCTCTTTGAGGACTGGCTGGAAGAATTCCGCGAAGGGCATCGCTCGTTCGATTAAAAAGGCGCTGAAACCCCGACGAAAGTCGGGGTTTTTTGTAGAAAGCAACGGAAAATTTACAATGTAAACCGTGGGTTGGTGGTGTTTTTGTGTGTGATGTATTATAATCATCTTGCTTTTAGCAAATCAAAAAGAGAGGTGTGATGATGTATTGCAAAAAGTGTGGAAAAGAGATCGGCAGTAAAACCACTTGCCCGTATTGTTTGACGTCGGTTCAATCAATAGAACACTGTCGCGTTTCGGACAGTAGGCGTTTGGTAGGATTTCTTCTTGGGCTCTTCCTGTCCTTCCTCGGGTTTATTATCGGTGCGCATATTTACGCGTATGGCAGTGCGGAAGAGCGGACGACGTTTTATTCGGGTTGGTGGATGAGTTTTGTCATTCAAATCGTCGTTGGCGTCATTTTAGGCTTTGCATTTTTACAGTGAAAAAAATTCTTTTACGGAATTCCCAAGCGGAGTTCCGTTTTTTTTGTGAATTCGACAAACTTTTTTTCAAAACCCTCTATCTTTTTTTGATAAAGTGTGGTATGATAAGGTGAAATATGTGTAATGCGAAAGCGATTGCGCGGGAGCGGACGGAATGAAAGAGAGAGTTTTCGACGTATTAAAAGAAAAACTCAATCCAAAAAAAGAGGCGGACAAAGCGTGGTTTTTGTCGTTGCTCGACGAAGAGGAGCAAACGGCATACGAAGACGGGCACGTTCGGCTTGTTCTTGCCATGCTCAAAGTGCTGCATATTTCCCGTTATCAAAAGAAAATTACCGAATGTAAAGAAGAATTGACCGCCCTTCGGCAAAAAGCCGATTATTCCGCAGAAGATTACCGCGCCATTCTCAATAAAAACGCCGAAATACAAGAACTGCGCAAGCGCATGAACGGATATAAGTGTTTTTTCTCCGAGCCGTATTTCGCGCGTATGGACGTCGTGGACGACAAAGAGGGATATAACAGTTACTATATCGGCAAGAAAGGGGACGTCAATTTAGAAATCGTCGACTGGCGTGCGCCGCTTGCGGTGCGTTATTATCAAAAGAGCCGCGTTCGCTTTTCTATCAACGAATACGATTACGAAACGGTTCTCCGCCGCGCGCTTTCCGTAAAAAACGGAAAGGTACAGGATTATAAAAACGAGTATCTTTCCGTGCGGGGATACCTTTCGGACGAAGAGATCGGCGGACGGGACGAGGAAATTTTATTCGATCCGTTTTTACGGCAAATCATCAAATCGCGCAAGGACGACACGCAAATCCGCGATATCATTCGCACCATCCAAGAAAAACAGTTTGAAATTATCACCCTCCCCGAACGGGACAGTTTTGTCTTACAAGGATGCGCGGGAAGCGGAAAAACGATGATTCTACTTCATCGTTTGAGTTATCTCATGTACAACAACGAGAGTTTAAGTCCGCGCGACGTTCTCGTTATTACGCCGTCCGACTCGTTTAATTCGTTTATCGATGAACTTTCGCAAGTGTTGGAACTTGGAAAGGTGCGCACCGTTACGTTGCGCAACTACTTCTTCCAAGTGTTAAAAAACGAGGGGATCTCCTTACAAGAGAAATTGAGCGCAACGCCCGAAAGCGAGGAGTACCTTTCTTACGTCTATTCGGAAAAATTTTTGAAGGACGTCAAAAAACACGTCGATAAAATCTACGACGGCATTCACGGTTTGTTTGCAAGTGAAGAATGTCGCGAATTTGCCGAGCGCATTTTGAGCGATTGCCGAATCAAGCGAGAAAAGTACGATCGCATCAAAAACGCGTCCGTGCGCGTTCGCCGTGCCGTGCTCGGCGAAATGAAGGAAAACAAAGAGGGCGGATTTTATTTTACCAAACCGTTCCGCATGCTCATGAGCGCGATCATTCAAATCGAGGACTTTTTCACGTTTGTTTTAGAGGAAAGAGATCGGGGAAAAGATTATTTCTTCCGTCAGTTCGTCGAATTTTACCGTTGTATGCACACGGTTGCGCGGTATTCGGACAAGGTCATGGAAGAGGCGCTTTCCGACTTACGCGCGCTTTGCGAAACGGTGGAACGGGAAATCGCCGACTTGCGCCGCTATCGCAGAAGAATCGGTGGGGAGGAAGTCTACACTTACGTCGATCGAATCGCCCGTCGGGAAGAGTTGATTTTGGAGGCAAAGCAAATTTTCTCTTTCGTGGAAGAAATGGAGGACGGAAACGAGTTTTTACGCGAATTCTTTGAAATTATGCGCTGTTCCCGTCATTGCGTTCAAGCGGGCAAGTGCGAATCTTCGGTGGATATCGCCCGTTGGCTGTATCGCGAAACGGTAAAAAAATACAAGCAAAAATACGGATTGAAGGGGATCTATCCGTCCGACGGGTACGCGCTTTGCGCCGTTCTTTCCGCTGTAGACCGAAAACTTAGTCCACGGTTTGGGCTTGTCTTTATCGACGAAGGACAGGATATTTCCGCAGGGGAATATGCGCTTCTTCGCACGATCCATTCGGACGCCGCGTTCAACGTTTACGGCGACTTAAAGCAAAACATCACCGCCTACCGCGGGATAAAAGAGTGGTCGGACGCCGTAAAAGGAAGGGTGTACGATCTCAACCAAAATTACCGCAATACCAACGAGATCGTTGATTACGTGTCTAGCGTATTAGACGTGGATATGCGTCCGATCGGGTTCCACGGGGAAGAAGTTCAACGTATCGGCATGCGAAAGGTAACCTCTTATTTTAAGGATAAGCAAGGGTTAAAGGCAATTATCGCAAAGGAAGAGGATATGCCCCTTTTCATGAAACGGGGCTACCACCGTATTTCCGCAAACGGGACGATTCACAAGACAAAGATCAACGTAATGACCGTGTACGAAAGCAAGGGCTTGGAGTTTTCTTCCGTTGCCGTTTATGACAAGAATATGTCGAGCAACGAAAAATACGTCGCATATACCCGTGCATTGCGCGAGTTGGTGCTGATCGACGAGGATAAGCCTCGTACATGGGGTACTCGGGAGGGGAAATGAGATGAAGGACGTCTTTTTGCTGGATGCGGACGAAACGCTTCTTGATTTTTGTAAAGCGGAGCGGGAATCGCTCGTACAAACGCTGTACGACCACGGACTTCCCGTATCCGACGAAGTTTGCGCCCGCTACCACGAAATTAACGATTCCCTTTGGAAAGCGCTTGAACGCAAAGAGATCACGCGAGAACGGCTTGTCGTCAAGCGGTTTGAATTGCTCTTTGAAGAATACGGATATACCGCCGACTGTAACGCGGTTGCCGAGGATTTTTTCGAGGGGATTTCCCTACGCGGATATTTGTTTGAGGGCGCGGAGGCGTTTTTGCGCCGATTAAAGGAACGCGGGCGCGTTTACATTGTAACCAACGGCGCAGTCTATACGCAAAAAAGGCGGTTTGCCCGTTCGGGGATCGACGTCCTTTGCGACGGCGTGTTTATTTCCGAAGAGATCGGCGTGTATAAGCCGTCGAAAGGGTATGCGGAATACGTCGAGGCGCATATTCCCGATTATCAAAGGAATCGGGCAGTTTGGCTTGGGGACGGGTTGACTTCCGACATGGCGTGCGCTAAAACGGTGGGGATTGATTTCGTTTTATATGCGCCGCAGGGCGCGCCGAGCGATTACCGAGGGAAAAGCGTGCGTTCTTACGAAGAATTTATCAAATTGATTGAGGCTTTGCCGTAAGGGCAAAGCCTTTCTTTTTTGAAATTTTCGTCAAACGATTGCTCAAAACCACAAGATATGGTATAATATAGAAAAGACTATGCGCAAATGAGGTATTTATGGAAGCAAAGCATTACGACGCCAAAGATATTACCATTCTCGAAGGGTTGGATGCCGTCCGTTTGCGCCCCGGAATGTATATCGGTTCGACGGGCGTAAAAGGATTACATCATATCTTATGGGAAATCGTTGATAATGCCATCGACGAGGCGGCAAACGGATATGCAAATAAAATTGACGTTGTCGTCCATAAAGACGGGAGCGTTTCCGTCGAGGATAACGGACGGGGGATTCCCACCGACATTCACCCCAAGACGAAAGTTTCGGGGGTGCAGGTCGTATTTACGCAGTTGCATGCGGGCGGGAAGTTCGACGAACATAACTATTCCTATTCGGGCGGATTGCACGGGGTTGGCGCTTCCGTTACCAACGCGCTTTCCAAGTGGTTGAAAGTCGAAGTGTACAAAAAGGGTACGACGTACGCGATGGAATTCCACTCCTATTACGATGAAAAAAAGAAAAAGTACGAATCGGGGATTCCCGTCGCGCCCTTGGTTGATACCAAGCAAAAGACGAAAAAACACGGTACGTACGTGCATTTTATGCCCGACGAGGCAGTATTTTCTACGACGGAATTCCAACTTTCCACCATATCGAGCAGATTGCGCGAACTTGCGTTTTTGAACAAGGGAATCGTCATCAATTTTACCGACGAGCGCATTACCATGAACGAGTTTGAAGGGGAAGACGAGGGAAGCAAGCAACTCGACCTTCTCGGCGCAACGCAGCCTTATTCCGTGAGTTACTGTTTCCACGGCGGAATTTCCGACTTTACCGAATATCTCAACGAGGGGAAGCACACGCTGTACTCCAAACCTCTTTATTACACTGCGGAAAAGGACGGGATTCAAGTCGAATTTGCCATTCAGCACACGGGAGAATATACCGAAAGTTTATATTCGTTTGTCAACAACATTCCCACGACCGAGGGCGGATTTCACGAAATGGGATTCCGTTCGGGGCTTACGCGTATTCTCAACGATTATGCGCGGGATAACAAACTGTTAAAAGAGAAAGATCCGAACTTCCTTGGCGACGATTTTAGGGAAGGGCTTACGGCGGTTCTCTCCATCAAAATGAAGAACGTACAGTTTGAAGGGCAAACGAAGGCGAAACTCGGCAACCCCGAAGCGCGTGCGCCCGTCGAAGGGTGCGTCATCGAGGGCATGAAGAAACTCTCCGTCGCGCACGGGAACAAAAAGGCGTTTGAGGACATCATCAAAAAGGCACAAGGCGCGGCAAAGGCGCGCGTTGCGTCCCGTCAGGCAACCGCCGCGACGCGAGCAAAGAACAGCATCGATTCTTTGACGTTGGTCGGCAAACTTGCCGCTTGTTCAGGCAGAAAGGCGGAACTCAACGAATTGTTCATCGTCGAAGGGGATTCGGCAGGCGGAACGGCAAAACAAGCGCGCGTCCGTCAGTTCCAGTCCATTTTGCCCCTTCGCGGAAAGCCTTTGAACGTTGAAAAGAAACGTCCCGAGCAAGTGTTTATGAACGAAGAGATCCGCACGATCATCTCCGCGCTCGACGCGGGTGTCGGCGTCGACTTTAATTTGGATAAAATCAAATATCATAAAGTCATCATCCTTTCGGATGCCGACCAAGACGGGTTCCACATTCGTTGTATTTTGCTCACCTTCTTTTTCCGCTATATGTTGCCGCTCGTCAAAGCGGGGCACGTCTATATCGGAATGCCGCCCCTTTACAAAATTTACAAGCAAAACGGAAGCGTAGAAGAGTACGCTTACGACGATAAAGAGTTGGCGGAAAAAATTGAGAAGGTGGGAAGAGGATATCTCATACAGCGCTATAAAGGGCTTGGCGAAATGAGCGCCGATCAACTTTGGAATACGACGATGGACCCGCAAAAGCGCAATTTAATTCAGGTAACCATCGAGGACGCGCGCGAAGCGGATCGCATGATTACCATGCTCATGGGCGATCAAGTAGACGGAAGAAAAGAATTCCTCGCCCGCAATGCAAACTTTAACAAGACGGATACCTTTTTGGATAAAGCAAAAATAAAGAAGGAGGCGGACGATGAAGAAAACTGAGATTGCAAAAGAGCAACCGACGGGCAATTTATTTGTAACGCCTCTTGAAAAGGTGCTTCCTTCGTCCATGCTTCCGTATGCGGAATTCGTTATCATGGACCGCGCGCTCCCGCGCGTTGAGGACGGATTAAAGCCCGTTCAACGCAGAATTCTTTTCACCATGCACGAAATGGGGTTGATGCCCGACAAACCGCATAAAAAGTCGGCGCGTATCGTCGGAGATTGCATGGGTAAATATCACCCGCACGGCGATTCCTCCGTTTACGACGCGATGGTGCGTATGGCGCAAGATTTTAATATGGGAATGACGCTTGTCAACGGCCACGGGAACTTCGGCTCGGTGGACGGAGATCCCGCCGCCGCGATGCGTTACACGGAAGCGCGTCTTGAACCGCTTGCGCTTGAACTTCTGCGCGATTTGGATAAAAATACCGTGCCGTTCGGGCTTAACTTCGACGATTCCTTAAAAGAGCCGGAAATGCTCCCCGGCCGTTTCCCCAACCTCCTTGTAAACGGTGCGTCGGGGATTGCCGTCGGGCTTGCGACGAACATTCCTCCCCATAATTTGGCGGAGTGTATCGACGGCGTCGTCGCGTATATCGACAATCCGCATATCAAACTTCCCGACATGATGAAATACATTCCCGCGCCCGATTTTCCGACGGGGGGATATATCATCGCCAACGAACTTTTGCAAGCGTACGAAACGGGGAGGGGGAGAATTACCCTTCGTGCCAAGATTCGCGTAGAAGAGGGGCACGGAGAAAAGAAAAATATCGTCATCACCGAACTTCCTTATCAAGTCAATAAGTCGACCTTGCTCCGCAAGATTGCCGACCTTCGCGAGGAGAAAAAGGAAGAATTTGCGCTCGTCAGCAACATTGTAGACGAGTCCGACCGCCACGGCATGCGTGCCGTCATCGAAGTAAAAGGGGAGGCGGATATCCCCAAACTTTTGAAGGCGCTCTACAAATACAGCGATTTGGAAACGACGTTCGGCATCAACATGGTTGCCATTGCGGGCGGAAAACCGCAAACGATGGGCATTTTGGATATCGTAAAATACTACGTCAACTATCAACGGGAAGTAGTATTAAAACGCACCAAGTTCGAATTAAATCAAGCCAAAGAACGCTGTCATATTTTAGAGGGATTGATCGTCGCCGTTCGCAACATCGACGAGGTGGTTGCAATCATTAAAAAAGCGGAATCGGTCGCGGACGCGCGCGAAAAGTTGCGTAAGCGTTTTGATCTTTCCGAAAAACAGGCACAGGCCATTCTCGATTTGCGTCTTGCGCGTCTTACCCGTCTTGAAGTTTATAAGTTGGAAGAAGAACTAAAATCGCTCAAAGCGCTCATCGAAAAACTTTCGGCGATCGTCGCAAGCAATCGGAAACAACTTGAAGTTGTCAAAGAGGAGATGCTTGAAATTAAAAAGAAGTATCGCCGTCCCCGCCGTTCGACCATCGTATACGACGCAACGGAAGCGGACGCGGAGCGTGCCGACGTGCGCGAACCGGGCGTTCCTTGCATCTTCTGCATCAATGCGGACGGAAAGGTCAAATGCGTTACGGAGAAGAATTTTAACATGTCTTCCCACGCGATCAACGACCGCAGCAAGAAAAATTCGGTTATGACGTATGAACTGCGCACGCTTTCCGACGATCCCGTCTTTATCTTTACAAATCTCGGAAACTGCTATAAAGTGCACCCGCAAGACTGTATTCGCAAGTTTAGCGAAGACGGATACAAGTTGACCGCATTGAGCGATCAGGCGATCAAGGGGGAAAGGGCAGTCGCCGTTTTAGGCGCCGATACGGAAAAGCAAACGGGGAACTTACTCTTTGTTACGAAAGCGGGAATGCTCAAAAAGACGGCGTGGAGCGAATATAACGTCGCAAAACCCGCGTTCCAAGCGATTCGTCTGAACGACGGGGATGAGGTCGTCTGCGTGCAACAAGACGACGAGGACGAGAACGTAACCGTATTCTTCGTTACGGAAGGCGGCATTTGCCTCAACGCGAAGAAGGACGATATTCCCCTGCAAGGGCGCGTTGCGGGCGGCGTAAAGGGCATGAACCTCAGGGACGGGGACAAGGTCGTCTTCGCCTCGCAAATTGACGGAGAAGGGGAGATTGTCGTAGCCGTATCGGGCGGACGGTATAAGCGCGTCATAGCGGCGCAGATCGATCCGCTTCCCCGTTACCGCAAAGGGGTGCAAATTGCCTCGCTCAAAGGGGACGACAAGGTTATCTTTGCCGACTACGTAACCGTTCCTTATTATTTGGCGGTACTCACGTCGGAGGGAACGATGACGGAACTTTGCACGGAAGATTTGCCGATCGACGCGACGAACAGCCGCGGAAGAACACTCAAAGGCGTGAAATGGACGGCGGAAGAAGTGTACGCAATGAAATACCGCAAAATGGAAGATTAAACAAAGCCCGCCCCGCAAAATTTGCGGGGCGGGCTTTGAAATAGAAAAGAGCCTTCATGCGAAGGCTCTTTTTTCAATGAGGAGAAATTAATCGGTAACCGTTACTTTATTTCCGCTTTGCGTTTGCGTCGAGTTAATATTCGTCGCTTCGCCTTCCGTTCCGTTCGTTTTGAACGTGCAGTCGGTTGCAACGACGGACGTATTGACTCCGTCCACGAGGAAGTGAGTTTGTAAGTTTCCCGTCGTTTGGTTTGCTTCTACCGTGCAGTTAACGAGCGAAATCTTCGATCCGTGTGCCGTCGGATTGATGACGACCGTCGCGAACGCATTCGTTTCGTGGTAGGGGAAGCCGTTGTTAGAAACGAGCGTGCAGTCCTCAAACGTCATCACGGTGTTTTCCGAGTGCGTTTGAACGGCGCAGTAGCCCGTGCTCGCGGTTGCGTTGTAAGCATAGACGGTAACGGCGGTATTTTCAGAAGCAACGTTAATTGCATAGTGTCTTGCCGTAACGCTCATTCCGTCAAGTTCCACGCGAATTGCGCCGGAATTTCGATAGAGGGAAATGCCGCGTTCGTTTTGCGCCGCGTCAATGGTAACGTTTGCAAAGTGAACGATGAGGTCCTCCGCAACGTCTTGTACGTTGAATGCGCGCGTCGCGCTTGCCGCCGCCGTAATCGTGTTTCCGTTTCCGTAAACGACGCAGTCGTTCTTAATTTCATATGCTGCCGTCAGTTGGATATCGCTATCGAGAATGACGGGAAGTCCCGCGTCGAGGGATTGCGTCAGTTCCGCTTCCGTACTTGCGTGGTATGCGTCGGAAGAAACGGTTACAACGTTGCCTTCCGTAATGACTGCCGCATAACGGTTTATTCGATCGCTTAAGAGGGCGTTGCCCGAAACGGATCTTCCGTCTTTGAGGAAGGTCGTATCTTTGCAAACGATGACGTTTCCAACTTCATGAATCAAGAAGTGCGCTTGTTCGTTGCCGTTTTTCGAGTTTGCTTGCACAACGCAGTTGTCGATGGTGATGCGCGCGTCCGTTACGCCTTCGTTGGTAACGATGGTTGCAAAGTCATTCCATCCGTCCGCATTATACGCGCTGACGTTGTTGCCGACGAGGGTGCAGTCGGTAAAGTTCATCACCGTACCGTTCGACCACGTTTGTGCCGCCGCCCAACCGGTAACCGCCGTCATGTTCTTTGCGTTTACAACGACGTCCGCATTGTGCAACGCGACGTTGATCGCGTAGTGCGTTGCCGTAATCTTGACGTTTTCAAGGTTTACTTCAATCGCGCCCGTGTTTTGATAGAGGGAAATCGCGCGCTCCGCCTTGTCTCCCGCAAGCGCTACGTTTACAAGCGTAAGGGAAACGTCTTCCGCCACTTCGGTAATATTAAAGATTCTGTCCATTCCTTCCGCGGCGGTAAGGGCAAAGCCGTTGCCGTTGATCGCCGTGTCTTTGGTTACGGAAATCACTTCCGTCAACGCGATATCGTTTAAGAGGTTGACCGCCTTTCCCTCTTCGATGAGAGCAAGGAGGGACGCCTCGTCCGTCGCGCCGTAAGCCGTTTGATAGGTTACGGTAAAGGGGCTGAATTCCGTCGTTTGGAAGGTCGCATATCCCGTCGCCGAGTTGTAATCGACGGCGATAGGGGATTCGTAGTGATAAAGTTGGACGTTCAAAAGTCCCTTTCCTACGTAGATAGAAACGGTAATATCATCCGTTGCCGTTACGTCGCCCGAAGCGTTCGTAAGGGAAATATCGTAGGTAAGTGCGCTCGTATCCGAAGTCAAGGTGAGGTTGGGGTTTACCGCCGTCGTCTGTGCGGAAAGGGTAACCGCTTCCGTGCCGACTGCATTTGCGGGAATCACTGCCTTAATCGCGCCCGTACTGTCAAACAGTTGTGTTTCTTCGTCCGCGACGGGGGTTGCCGTAATTTCAGAAGATACGACGGGGGTGATGTCAACCGTGTCGTTGGTCGTATACGCGTTGCCTTGAACGGCTTCTACAACGAATGCAATGGAAGTGGAAAGTCCTCCGAGCGTTGCGTCCGAATCTTCTGGGAAGACGATGGAAACGGTCAATTCATCTACCGTGGTAGCCGCGCCCGCCGTGGGTGCGGCAAGGCGTTGCCAATCGGAAAAATCGCCGAGTCCGTCAATCGTATCGACGGAAGCGCCGTCGTCGATGGAAATATCAAGCGTATCGAAGAGGATAGGACCTCCGATGCACTTTACGCCCGTTCGATACTGAATGGCAATGTCGCTTAAATTGTTTACGGTGATTTTGAACGTTACCTTATCCGCGGGGGTAATGCGATCGAGGGTAAGTAAGTTTTCGTTCAGGGATGCGGTTCCTTCATTCGCAAAAACCATGTTGGTATCCGTTTCGGAATATCCGGCAAAAAGTCCCGTCGCGGAGTCCCAACTTCCCGAGTACGTCTTTACGTCGGAAATGGCTGCCGTTACGTTTACTTTCCCCGAACTGACTACAATATCCGCTTGGCTTTCGCTCGTAAAAATTGCGTATGTAGCACCGCAAATCAAACTTGCAGAAAGCGCGACGGTTAGAATAGATGATGCAAGAATTTTCTTTTTCATAATTCGAATTCCTTTTATAAAATATTAGGCAATCAAGCCGTTGCTTGTACGGCGTATACGATGAGGTCAAAATCAAGTTCCTGACCTTTCGCCTTATCGTTCTCTCCTTTCGTCGTCGAGTTTTCAAAACTGACTTTGACTTTGAAAGTAGTGCTTTCCGTCGTCGCGCTTACCGTTGCGACGTGGTTCGTTTCGCTCCCGAGGGAGAGTTTTCCGTCCGCGTCGATCGTCTCGCTTACAGGCGTGCCCGAAAGGGGGGTTACGGTAAAGGTGAGTTGAGAAAGAAGGTCGTCGGCAGTCGTTCCGCTTGCGGGGACGACTTCGATCCAGTAACCGAACGCTACGTTTCCGTTGTTGACGATTTCCATCGTCGCTTCAAAGAAACTGCCGGGAACGACGACGCTGTTTTCCGTGTCGAATACGGTGCGGGACGTGCCTTCGGTAAAGGCGACTTCTTCCGTGTTGTTAACGGTGGAAACCGTTCCGTCCGCAGCGAGTGTTTCTCCCGTCAAAAGGATGCGGTTGAGTTCGATATCAAGCGTACCTGCTTTCAAGTGATTGCGAATGGACGCGGAATCGGTAAAGAGGGCAAACGTGCCCGCTACCGCAACCGTTACGCACAAAAGAATGGTAGTGCAAGAAAGAATTAACGCTCTGAATTTTTTGGTCATGGCGATACTCCTTTTGGAAATTATTCCGCTTTTGCCTTGCGTGCCGCTTTGCGTTTTTCTCTTGCGATTTGCTTTTTGTATTCGCGTTCCGCAGCGGCTGCCTTCGTTGCAATGTCGATGCCGTCTTTCGCCGCTTGCAACGTAACGTCGTCGACGACCTTCAAAACGGTTGCTGCTTGGCGAACGGAAACTTTGTTTTCGTTGACGTAGTTTCTAAAGTCGGTGTTGCCCATGATAAATTCGCAAACGACCGTTTCGCGCTTGATCAAAAGCCGAACAATGCGGTTGCTTCCGATTTTGTATTCTTCGTAACGCGCATTCTTAAACCGTCTTGCGCCTTCGACTGCCGCCGCGTACATAACGATCGCGTCGTAGTAGTTTTTCGCCTGCGTCGAAAGTGCGTTGTACTTTTCGTCGAGCGTTTCGTTTGCGCTCTTTCCGAAAGAAACGGCAATTTCCGCTTCGTTTTCCGCTTCCGCAACGGGTGCAGGGGCGGGAGCTTCTTCCGGTTTAGCGGGCGCTTCCGCAACGGGTGCGGGGATGGGTGTGGCGGCGGGGGCAGGGGCAGGCGTTTCTACGGGCGCCGCGCTGCGCTTATTTGCAAGCGATTCGCGTACGATGTCGCGTACTACTACGAGTACGGAGAACAAGCATACGACGGATACAAAGATCATAAAGACCATAAATAAAATTTCCATAATTCACTCCTCATCGTTAGATTTTTTATTCTCAAGGGGTGGACCCTTTGAATCGGTTGTCGGAAGGGATTCTCCCTTCAGTTGTGCAAGTTGCCGTTTGAGTTCTTCAATTTCGTCCGCTTGCCGCTTTTCGTGTTCCGCCCGATCCTTTTTCTTTCCCTCGCTTATCGTGGAAATAATTTTTACCACTTCGATGGCGATGATGATCAAGCAAGGAATGATGACGATCAACGCAAGTCCGATCGGCTGCGAAAGGGCGTATACGACCAAGCCCAAAAAATAACTTTGCCCCGTTACTTTGCCGATAACGTAGTTGGGGGAGTTGTGCGCCGTCGTATCGATGATCTGTTGCAAAACGTCCGTGTCCGCGTTTTTGTTGTCCCCTTCCAAGGCGAAAATAAATCCGCCCTCGATTGCTTTTGGATCTTCAACAATGCGGTGGGTGATCGTTTCTTGCCGAACGATTACGTAGCGGAAGGTGAGCACGTCGCCCTTTTTCAAATCCTTGTAAAAGTCGTAAGCCTCTTCTTCGTCCTCGGGGACGACCTTGATAAAGAGGAGGGACTTAACGGGGATAGAACCGACGTCGTATTCGCTGACGTCCGTTTGTTCGCATTCTTCCATCGAGTCGGATAGCACGACGCGCATTTGATAGCCGAAAACGGTCATCGCGCCGTCCGAATCCTTTTTCGCCGTAATGGTCAAGACGATTGCAAATAAGCAAAGGGCGAGGAAGAGATACAAGAGGACGTTGCCCGCAATTTTAAGAATTTTGAAAATGACAGTGCGTTTCATAGCAAACGGTTATGCGGTTTCCGCCGTAAAGAGAACGTCGAATTTGCATTCCGCTCCCTGTGCACTGTCGCCGACCTCTCGATCCATCGAGTAAACGATGGAAATTTCTTGTGCCTCTTCTTTGATTTCGTATTCAAACGAAAGGGGATCGCCTGCAAACAAGTCGGTCAAAGTTCCGCGATACAGTTCCGTTCCGCCGATGCTGACAACTGCGTCGACAAACGCCTTTAATCCAAGATCTTCCGTTTCGTCAAATTCAAGCGTAATCAGGTAGTTGCTTACAAGATCGCTTTTTAACGAAATGGTATATTCCACGCTCTCTCCCGGGATAAGAGAAAGTGCTTTGAATTCGAGCGTTTCCGAGGTGCTTTCTCCCGATTTTACCGTTATGCTCTCTTCAAAATCGTCGTGCGATTTTTCAATTTGAAAGGCGAGCATAACGCCGAATACAGCGAGAGAACAAAGCGATACGATCAAAGAAAGTAATGCATGTTTTTTCATCGCTTAATCCCTCCATTGCGGTAATCGCGCGCGTGCGCACGCGTCAATTTATGATATTACAATTTAATTATAATTGATTTTGCGCTGTTTGTCAAGTCGGTTTGCATATTTATCAGCGAAATACGTCAAATCGCGTGTGCGCGGAAAAAGTTTTTTCATGAATTCCTCCTTTTTTCATATAACGAGCGAGTGAAAAGCGGCGGCTTTGACCTCATTGTATCATATGCAGGGAGGAGAATGATGCCAACGGTTTAGATCGATTATTTTTATTTTTTCGCCGTGAATTGCATGCCGTGCCGTATGCTCGGCGGCGGATAAACGGAGGAAAAAGGCGCAAACTGCGGCGAAAAACAACGTGATTTGCTTATAAGGAAGCATTATAAGAGGGTTTTGTGTAGATTATGACAAAATTCGGAAAAAGATAAAAAATTTTTCAAAAAATTCGTTTCAAAGGTTTGACAATTGGTTTAGAAAGGGGTACAATATAGACAATCTTAAAAGTAATTTTGAAAGGAGATTAAAAAAATGAAGAAGTTGTTTAAGGCTTTGGTTGTTGCAACGCTTGCTGCAATCTCTTGCATCGCTCTCGTAGCATGTGGCGCGAAGGAATATGAAGGTTCGTACAACTATGCAAACCCTTATTCTGCTGAAGCACCTGACTACGGTGTAAAGGTTGTTGTAACGGTTAACGGCGACAAGATCGAAAAGGTTGCAATCGCAGAAAGCGATTGGACGCAATGCTCCGATACTTGGGAAGATAAGGCTACGTATCTTGATAACGAAGCTGCTTTCCTCAAGGCTTTCGAAGGCAAGACGGTTGCAGAAGTTAAGGCTTATACCGTAACGGTTGGTGAAGATGCAGAAAATACGTATACGTTGGGCGTTCCTCTTACGATTTCCGCAGAAGGTCTTGACGTTATCGAAGGCGCTACGCAATCCTGCGGCAGACTTATCCTTGCAGTTCAAAACGCTTTGAAAGACGTTAAATAATTGAATGCAAAATAAAAAGGATTTGGGAGTTTCCCAAGTCCTTTTTTCTTGTTTTTTTTTTGCGAATGTGGTATGATAGGGCGGTAGAGGAAAACGTATGAAAAAGTCAATCGGAAAAACAATCGTTTCCGCAATTTGCGCGTTGCCCGTTTTGTTTGGGACGGCATGTGCGGACGAGCCAACGCTTTTGGGATACACGAGTTTTGCATACTTTAACACACAGGCGACGTGGGCGTTTCTCTCCGAAGAAGAGGAGGCTTCGCAAGCAAACGTCGACCTTTGGGGGAGCATTTGCGAACGCCTTTCCCAAATTGAAGAAAGTCTTTCTACGGGGAATGAAGAAAGTTCCATTTCCCGCTTTAATGCTGCAAACGCGGGGGATAAGGTAGAAATTGATTTCACCGCGTACACGGTACTGTCGGAGGCAAAGCGCATTTACGAAAAGACGGACGGCGCATATAACCCCGCGGTGGGGCTTCTCGTCGATTTGTGGGGATTTACCCCCCGTTTTACCGATCCGTTTTCGGACGCGCCCGATATGCCGTACGATCGGGATAATTACACGACGACGCTTCCCGCGCAAGACTATATCGACAATTTCCGCGCGCTTTCCGATTTCTCTTCCGTCCTTTTGGAAGAGGAAGGGGGAAAATACTACGCGACAAAGCCTTCTTCCGCTGTTTGGGAAAGAACGGACGAAGAGGGGAACGTCGTAGAAACGTACACCATGCAAGTGAACCTCGGCGGGATCGGTAAGGGGTATGCCGTCGACGAAGTGCATGCAATCATGCGAGAAGCGGGGCAACAATACGGATATTTCAACCTCGGCGGGAGCAGTATTTCCGTGTTACAAAATTATTTTTCGGAAGAAAACGAAAAGGGGTTGCGTCCTCAAAGCGTGGGAATGAACAATCCGAGAAAGGACGTATTTTCCGCGCCGACGTACGCGTCCGTGCTTGTCGCCGACAGTTGCCTTTCTACGAGCGGCGATAACGAATTGTATTATCCGTTCGGCGAACAGCGTTTTTGCCATATCATCAATCCGCACACGGGGTATCCCGTTAACGGCGATCCGCAAAATCCTACGGGAAGCGGAATTATTACGGCGTCGGTTTCGGGACTTTCCGCGTCGGAAGGGGATGCGACGACGACGGCGCTCATGGTCATGGGCAAAGAAGGGGCGCTTGCATATATCGAAGAATATCTTTCGGACAAGGGCGTTACCTTTGTTTATTACGACGGGGTAGAAAAAACCTACACCGTATACACAAATTTAAGCGAAAATATCCTCACACTCAACGTTGAGGGAATGGCAAGGGTGCAAATTTAATGTCGTATCAACGGGTAGAACAAGTAAAAAAACGCCCGCCGTTTGCGCTGTGGGATCTCCTCATTTACGGAATTTTGGCGGTTGCCGTCGTCCTGCTGTTCGTCGTGTTTGTGTTCACGGCGGACAAGAGCGCGATTGAAGGGGTTCAAATTCTTTTTCAAGACGAGGTGGCGTATACCTATTCGTTTGAAGAGGGTGGAACGGCGGCGCAAGGGTACGAATCTCGCTTTGCGCTTACGGAAGAGAACGGGAAGATCGTCCTGATCGCCTATGCCGACGACACGCGCGAACACTTTAACCGCATTGAAATTGACGAAACGGAAAAAAGCGTAAAAGTTACGGACAGCAACTGTAGCCGCCACCGCGACTGCGTGTTTATGGATGAAATTAAAACGAAAAGCGGGGTTATCATTTGCGTTCCGCACGCAATGAAGGTCGTTCCGTTAGACGGAAAGCAAGATTTCAGCAATCCCACGGTTGGATAATTGAGCGCTACGTATTTTACAATGACAAAAATTATAGCAACGCTGTCGGATAAAAAAGTGGGAAGGGGCTTTCAATCCCTCGACAGCGCCTTAGACGGAAAGCAAGATTTCAGCAACCCCACGGTTGGATAAAAAGCGGAAGACTATAAAAAATTTATGAAGATCAAAAACCCGCCCGCCTCGCATATGCGAGGCGGGCGGGTTTTATCTTAAAGATCTGTTTTGGGTTTTCCGACAAAGTATACGCTCAACATTTTCGGTCCGCAAGACGCGCCCATGGCGCAGTTCAAAAGACCGATATGGACGTTAACGTCGGGCAGTTTTTCAAGGAGAAGGGATTTTACCGTTTCCGCTTCATCCAAGCAGTCGGCGTGGGAGATAAACACGTCTTTTACCTCTTCTCCCGTGTAAGCGTCAACCGAGAGTTCTACGATTCGGCGAAGGGAATTTGCGCGTCCTTTCGTCTTTTCGGTAGAAACGTTTTCTCCTTTTAAGTTAGATAAAATAATCGGTTTTACGTTTAACAGGGTGCCGAACATCGCTTTTCCCGCGGAAATGCGCCCTGCGCGCTTTAAGTATTTGAGTTCGTCTACGGTGGCAACTTGGTTGACTTTCACTTTCAACGCTTCTACTTTTTCCGCGACTTCTTCAATCGGCATTCCGCCTTTTCTCAAATCGCTTGCATACATGCAAAGAAGACCTTCGCCGAAACTGCACGTTTTTGAGTCAATGCAAAAAATTTTGGCGTCGGGGTACTGTTGTAAAATTTCGTTGCGTGCGACGGTGCTTGCGTTGATGGAGGAGGAAAGTGCGGAAGAGCAAGAAATATACATCACGTCGCAGCCGTTTTTCACGTATTCTTCAAACCGCGTCAAAAAGTCGTGCGCGGTTACTTGCGAGGTGTAAATGCGCGTGTCCATACGCAATAAGTCGTAATATTCTTTTGCGGACATCGTTTCCCAGTCGAGGCTCGCGGGGAAGGTCTTTTCTTCGTAGTAAACGTACATAGGAAGATATTCGATCTCATATTGATCACGGTATTCTTTGGTTAGTTCGCTGCAAGAGTCGGTTACAATGACAAAATTTCTCATAATATTCTCCTTGTTTTTTTGTTATGATGGGTTATTTGCGGTCGGATATTTTTTCGTAGGCGACCGTTTGTTTTACGTTGATATATGCGGGGCGGATAATTTTTCCCGCATTTTGTAATTCTTCGATGCGGTGCGCGCTCCAACCTGCAATCCGCGCGATTGCAAAAATCGGCGTGTAGATCTCATGCGGCAAATTGAGCATCTTATAAACAAGTCCCGAGTAAAAATCGACGTTTACGCTTACGCCTTTGTACATCTTTCTCTTTTCGGCAATGAGTTGCGGTGCGAGGTCGGCGACCGTTTCGTATAATTCAAATTCTTCTTCCATTCCTTTTTCACGGGAAAGAAGTTTTGCCGATTGATGCAAGATGTCCGCGCGCGGGTCGGATTTAGAATATACGGCATGGCCGATTCCGTAAACGAGTCCCGCTTGATCGAAAGCCTGTTTGTCGAGCAGTTTGACGAGGTAGTCTTTGATTTGTCCTTTGTCTTTTACGTTGACGGACGCTTTCATGTCGTCAAACATTTCTACAACTTTTACGTTTGCGCCGCCGTGCCGAGGGCCTTTTAACGAGCCGAGCGCTGCGGAGATCGCCGCGTAGGTATCCGTTCCCGAAGAGGTTACCACGTGGGTGGTAAAGGAGGAATTGTTTCCTCCGCCGTGCTCCGCATGCAAGACGAGCGCCAAGTCTAAAACTTTTGCTTCCAAAGGGGTGAATTCCCCGTGTTCTCTCAATACGTAAAGTAAGTTTTCCGCCGTGTCGTATTCCGATTTCGGATAGTGAATGAACAAACTCTTATCGTTATGATAATGTTGATAAGATTGATATCCGTAAGCGGAAAGTAAGGGGAATTGCGCAATCAGTTGTAACGACTGCCTTAAAACGTTTTCTATGGAAATATCGTCCGGATTTTCGTCATAAGCATAAAGCGCAAGGACGCTGCGGGAAAGAATATTCATCATATTTTTCCCCGGCGCTTTCAAAATCATGTCCCGCACGAAGGAGGGCGGGAGGGAGCGGTATTCCGAAAGTACCGCTTTGAAATCGGCAAGTTCTTGGCGGGTGGGAAGTTTGGAAAAGAGCAAGAGGAAAATCGATTCTTCAAATCCGTGTCTGTCCTCGGATAAAAAACCTTGGGTAATATCTTTAATATTGACGCCGCGGTAATACAGTTCGCCTTCACAGGGGATTTCATTTCCGTTTGCGTCCGTATTTTTTGCCTTAATGTTCGAAACTTCCGTAAGCCCTGCAACAACGCCTTTGCCGTTTAGATCCCTTAAACCGCGCTTTACGTCGTGTTCGACGTACATATCGGCGTGAATTGCATTGCTTTCGTTGGATAATTTTGCTAACTTTCGTATGTAGGGGGTAATTTCAGAATAGTTTTTTTCATTCATATCATAACTCCTGCATGTTTGTTTCGCTTTGGACGCGGTTGCCCAAGCAAGTGTTTCAAAATAAAAAAATCGACAAGTTGTAAAAACTCGTCGACTTTTTGGTGCACCGTAAGAGGTTCGAACTCCTAGCCTTCGGTTCCGTAGACCGACGCTCTATCCAGTTGAGCTAACAGTGCGCTATCAAATGCTTACTTATTATAGCCGTTTCAAAATAATTTGTCAACGAATTTTAGGCGGAAAAAACAAATATCAACACAAAATTTATAATTGTGGAAAAACCCGAACAAACTTTTGTCGAATAAAGGGCTAATTTTGTCGAATTGTACATTGTTCCTATGACATTGTTTACAAAATGTTGACAACTTTATCAAACTTTTTCGCGTCGTCGGTTTTTGTGCACAATCGGAAGGGGGGATTGTTGACAACGTTGATAACTTGTCCACACGGAATTTTTCTTATGATTTTCCATTGAAACGGTTGTAAAACGACACGTTTGGTGGTATAATAAAGAAAAACAAAAGGAGTATCATCATGGCAAAGAAAATTACGGCGGACACGCTGATTGTAGAATGTTTGGAACTCAACCCTAACGCGGCGGAAATTCTCCTTTCCACGGGAATGCACTGCCTCGGTTGTGCAATGGCGCACGGCGAAACGATTGCGCAAGCGGTTTCCGCGCACGGCGTTGACCTCGACGCGCTTCTTGCAAAGTTGAACGAAGGAATCGAAGGTTAAAGCGATTGATAAAGAAAATAATGCAGCGTAGAAAAATCTATGCTGCATTTTTTTTATCGCAACGATGCCGCAAGAAACGCCTGCGCGCTTTGGTTAAGGGATCGATGTAAAAAAAAGAGCGGCAAATTTGCCGCTCTTTTTGTGCGTTTGGAAATTATTCTTTTCCTGCCATCTTCTTGTAGCCTGCAAGACGAGCCTTGGAAGATTCTTCCGTCTTCTTGAAGAGTTCGTCTGCGACTTCGGGTTGCGTCTTCTTCAACGAAGCGTAACGCGTTTCGCCGAGGATGAAGGATTGATAATCGCCCGTGGGATCCTTGGAATCGAGCGTGAAGGGGTTTTCTCCCTTTTCCGCAAGTTCGGGATTGTAGCGGTACAAATGCCAGTAACCGCAGTCAACCGCCGCCTTTTCTTCCGCTTGCGATTTACCCATGTTGATACCGTGGTTGATACAAGGCGCATAGCAGATGATGAGGGAAGGTCCGTTGTACGCTTCCGCCTCTTTGAGTGCCTTGACGAGTTGTGCCTTATCCGAGCCCATTGCACATTGTGCAACGTAAACGTAACCGTAAGAAGCGGCGATCATGCCGAGGTCCTTCTTCTTAACGCGTTTCCCGGATGCGGCAAACTTTGCAACTGCGCCGATCGGGGTAGACTTACTTGCTTGTCCGCCCGTGTTGGAGTAAACTTCGGTGTCGAGTACGAGGACGTTGACGTCTTCTCCGCTCGCAAGAACGTGGTCAAGACCACCGTAACCGATATCGTATGCCCAACCGTCGCCGCCGATGATCCAGAAGGACTTCTTGATGAGGCAGTCTTTTTCTGCAAGGATTTCTTCAACGAGCGTCAATTCTTCGCCTTCGCATTCCGCCTTGCAGCCTTCGAGGCAAGCAACGAGTTCCGCCGCCGTCTTCTTGCTTTCTTCCGCGTTGTCCATGCCTGCAATCCATGCGTTGAGTTTTGCTTGGCATTCCGCGCAGTCAGCCCACATTTCCGCAAGTTTTGCAACCTTGTCTTTGAGCGCGCCGCGGCGAGCCTTATAAGCAAGTTGCATGCCGTAGCCGAATTCCGCGTTGTCTTCGAACAAGGAGTTCGCCCATGCGGGACCGTGTCCCTTCTTGTTCGTCGTGTAAGGACACGTAGGCGACGAACCGCCGTAGATGGAGGAGCATCCCGTTGCGTTTGCAACGATCATTCTGTCGCCGAACAACTGCGTAACAACCTTAACGTAAGGCGTTTCTCCGCAACCTGCGCAAGCGCCGGAGAATTCGAAGAGGGAAGGGGTGAACTGGCTCTTTTTAACGTCGGGCATCTTGACTTCGCTCAAATCGACGTCGGGAAGATTGACTGCGTATTCCCAGTTCTTCGCTTCCGCTTCTTCCATTTCCGCAAACGGCGTCATGACGAGTGCGGTATTTCCCTTCATGCCGGGGCAAACATCGGCGCAAACGCCGCATCCCATACAGTCAAGAGGAGAAACTTGCATTCTGTATTCGTAACCCTTCAATCCGATTGCGGGTTTGGTTACGAAACCTTCGGGTTTTTCCGTGCCTTCCGAAACGAGTGCGGGACGGATACAAGCGTGAGGGCAAACGAATGCGCATTGGTTACATTGGATACAGTTTTCTTTGATCCACTTGGGAACCATAACGGCAACGCCGCGCTTTTCAAACTTCGTCGTGCCCGTGGGAACGGAACCGTCCGCGTTGAATGCGGAAGAAGGAAGTTTGTCGCCTTCGAGGGCAAGGATAGGAGCAACGACCGTCTTGAAGTAGTCGTTATCCGCAAGTTTAACCATTTCCGCGCCTTCCGTGGTGGTTGCCCAAGCGGCGGGAATGTCGATTTTAACGAGGTTTTCCTTTGCGGAATCGATTGCGTTGTAGTTCATTTGAACGATTGCGTCGCCCTTTCTTGCAAAGGACTTGTACGCCATTTTCTTCATGAGTTCAACTGCATCCGCATAAGGCATGATTTGATCGTTGATGAGGAAGAATGCCGATTGCAAAATGGTATTCGTTCTTCCGCGAAGTCCGAGTTTTGCCGCAATGGAGATTGCGTCGATGACGTAGAGGTTCGCCTTCTTCTTTGCGAGCAAATTCTTGACTTTTGCAGGAAGGTTTGCTTCGAGTTCTTCAACCGTCGTCCAAGGCGCGTTCAAAAGGAAGCTTCCGCCCTCTTTAAGGTCGTTGACCATGTCGTAACGAATGACGTAAGAGGGGTTGTGGCATGCGATGAAGTCCGCCGAGTCGATGAGGTATTCCGACTGAATGGGGGTTTTACCAAATCTCAAGTGGGAAACGGTAATGCCGCCCGATTTTTTACTGTCATAGAAGAAATATGCCTGCGCATACATATCGGTATGGTCGCCGATGATCTTGATGGAGTTTTTGTTTGTACCGACCGTACCGTCCGAGCCGAGTCCGTAGAACTTACAAGAGGTGGAGCCTGCGGGAGCCGCGTCGAATTTTTCGGAGAAGTCGAGCGAGGTGTTGGTAATATCGTCGTAAATACCGACGGTGAAGTGATTCTTCGAATCCTTCGCTTCGAGGTTTTTGTAGACGGAAAGAACCATAGACGGGTTGAATTCTTTCGAGCCGAGTCCGTAACGACCGCCTACGACGTCGATATTCTTCATGCCCTTTTCAAGGAGTGCCGTGCAAACGTCCAAATAAAGGGGTTCGCCAAGGGAACCGGGTTCCTTCGTTCTGTCGAGGACCGCGATCTTTTTGCACGTCTTGGGAATCGCGTCGATGAACGCGTCGGTAACGAAGGGACGGTAAAGTCTAACTTTGATCAAGCCGTACTTCTTGCCTTGCGCGTTGAGTTTGTTGATGGATTCTTCGATCGTTTCCGCACCGGAGCCCATAACGACGGTTACGTATTCCGCATCGGGAGCGCCGACGTAATCGAAGAGGTGGTAATTTCTGCCCGTGAGCGCGTTGACTTCTTCCATCATTTCCGTAACGATAGCGGGGGTTGCGTTATAATAGCAGTTTGCCGTTTCTCTGTTTTGGAAATAGGTGTCGCTGTTTTGTGCGGTACCCTTTTGAATCGGGTGTTCGGGGTTGAGTGCGCGCGCTTTGAATTCCGCAACGTCCTTTGCAAGTCCCTTCTTGTCGAAGATCGCCTTCATTTCGTCGTAGGAAATTCCGTCGATCTTGGAAACTTCGTGCGACGTTCTGAATCCGTCGAAGAAGTTAAGGAAAGGAACGCGCGAACGGAGGGTTGCAAGGTGTGCGACGAGGGAAAGGTCCATAACTTCTTGTACGGAACAAGCCGCGATCATTGCAAAGCCCGTTTGACGGCACGCCATAACGTCCGCGTGGTCCCCGAAGATGTTCAACGAATGCGCAGCGAGCGCACGCGCGGAAACGTGCATGACCATAGGAAGCAATTCGCCCGAAATTTTGTACATGTTGGGGATCATGAGAAGCAGCCCTTGCGAAGCGGTATAGGTGGTGGTAAGAGCACCTGCGCTCAACGAGCCGTGAACAGCGCCTGCCGCGCCGCCTTCCGATTGCATTTCGGCAATGCGGAGTTTTTGTCCCCACATGTTTACTCTGCCTTGGGTTGCCCATTCGTCCGCGGATTCAGCCATAGGGGACGAGGGGGTGATGGGATAGATGGCCGCTACTTCCGAAAAGGCGTACGCGACGTGCGAAGCGGCGGTGTTGCCGTCAATCGTCATCTTAGTCATCGATAAAAACCTCCATAAATATTATTTTTCCATGTTGAAATTTTGGCACGGGAACTACGTTCCCGACACGCCTACAATATTATAATGGATTTGAAGAATAAAGTCAACCCCCGCAACCAAAAATAATTGACTTTTTTCGCGCTTTGTTTTTTGGAAAGAGTGCATAAATGTTTACATTTTTTCTTATTTTCACGCCGATTTCATTGTAAAAAAGGAAAATCTTTGGTATAATAAACGAAAACGCCCAAACGGAAGGCAATGCTATGAAAGCGATAGAGTTTCGCGCCGTCGATTTTTCGTACGATAACGGCGGATTTGCAATTAAAAAATTGAATTTTTCCGTCGAGGAAGGGGAGTTTGTCGCCGTCCTCGGTCATAACGGAAGCGGAAAAAGTACGCTTGCGCGCCTTTGTAACGGGCTGTTGGAAGCGGATGGCGGAGAAATTGAAATTTTTTCTATGCCCGTTTCCGAAAAAAAGAATTTGTACGAGATCCGCAAAAACGTGGGGATCGTCTTTCAAAATCCGGACAACCAAACGGTTGCGTCCATTGTAGAAGACGACATTGCGTTCGGCGCGGAAAACATCGGACTGTCGCGGGAAGAAATCGGCGAACGCATTTCGTTTGCGCTCAAAGCGGTGGGAATGGAAGAATTCCGCCATTCTACGTGCACCCGTCTTTCGGGCGGACAAAAACAGCGCATCGCCATTGCGGGCGTGCTTGCCATTCGTCCGAAGATTATGATTTTGGACGAATCTACCGCCATGCTTGATCCGCGCGGAAGAAAAGAGGTGATGGACGTCGTAACCCGTTTGAACAAGGAAGAGGGGATTACCGTCCTTTTGATTACCCACTTTATGGAAGAGGCGCTTCGTGCCGATCGTGCCGTCGTGATGAACCGCGGGGAAATCGTCATGCAAGGGACGCCGCAAAGCATTTTTGCCCGTCATGAAGAGTTGGAAACGTACAACTTGTCCCTTCCGCGCATCGGATATATTTGCAACCGTTTGCGCGACGGGGGGATTCCCGTTCACGATACGTTGGATGAAGAACAACTTGCGGAGGAGATTGCGCAATGCGTATTACGGCAGAGCATTTGAATTTTACCTACAATCCCTCCTCACCGTTCGCGTCCAAAGCGTTAAAAGACGTTTCTCTCACGATTGAAGAGGGGGAATTCTTTGGAATCATCGGACATACGGGGAGTGGAAAATCCACCTTCGTACAGCACCTGAACGGGCTTTTGCGCGTTCCGACTTCCCTCAAAAAATACAAGGCGAAAAAACCAAAGAAGGGGGAAATCCTCCCTCCGAAAACGGTATTGACGGTGGGCGAGTTCGATTTAACGGACAAAAAGACGGATTTCAGAGCCCTGCGCAAACACGTGGGAATGGTCTTTCAGTATCCCGAATATCAACTGTTCGCGGAAACGGTCGAGGCGGACGTCGCGTTTGGCTTAAAGAATTTTTCCGAAAAAAAACTTTCCGACGACGAAGTGAAAGACGCCGTAAAACAGGCGCTTGAAATCGTTGGGCTTGATTATGAGGCGATGAAGGACGCATCTCCGTTCGACTTGTCGGGCGGGCAAAAGCGTCGCGTTGCCATTGCGGGCGTCATCGTTACCCGTCCCGAAGTGCTCGTTTTGGACGAGCCGGCGGCGGGGCTTGATCCGCTCGGCAAAAAAGAAATTATGCAACTTTTGCACAAACTGCACAAGGAGTGGTGTCAGACGGTCGTCATCGTTTCGCACGATATGGACGAAATTAGCGAAAACTGCACCAAAGCCGCAGTTTTTTCGGAGGGCGAGGTCAAGTTTGTCATGCCTCCTTCCGAACTGTTCCGTCATGCAGACGAACTCTTTTCGCTTGGGCTGGACATCCCGCGCACGGCGAAAATTTGCCGTGCGCTCGAACAACGCGGGGTAACGCTTGAATGCGATTTCACGACGGAAGATTTGATACGGAAAGCGCTTGCGCTCAAAGGGTGAGGGTATGTTAAAAGACGTTTCGTTTGGACAATATTATCCCGTTGACTCTTTCGTGCACCGCATGGATCCCCGATTGAAGTTGGTCTTTTTAATTGCTTACATCGTGGCGATATTCCTTGCGAAGAACTTTTACGGGTTGGGTGCGTGTCTGCTTGTACTCGTGCTTGCCGTCGCGTTTTCCCGTGTGCCCGTGCGCAAAGTCTTGCGTTCGATGAAGGGGATTTTATTCCTCGTCGTATTTACGGCGGTCATCAACCTGTTTTTTTATCGCGGAGAAGAGATTTTATTCAGTTGGAAATTTATTACGATTTCCAAAGAGGGGATTATTTTCAGCATATTCCTCGTATTGCGGCTGTTCCTTCTCGTCATGTGTTCTTCTCTTTTGACGTACACGACGACGCCCGTCGCCTTGACGGACGGCTTGGAAAGTTTGCTCACTCCGTTAAAATGGATTAAATTCCCCGTGCATGAACTCGCCCTTATCATGAGCATTGCTCTCCGCTTTATTCCGATTTTGATGGACGAAACGGAGCGCATCATGAACGCGCAAAAGGCGAGAGGCGCAAACTTTGAATCGGGCGGGCTCATAAAGCGCGCAAAGGCGATCATTCCCGTACTCATTCCTCTTTTGTTGAGTGCATTCCGCCGTGCGGAAGAGTTGGGAGACGCAATGGACGCCCGTTGCTACATGGGCAGTAAAAACAGAACGAAGTATAAAAAACTCAAGTTCGGTTGGAGAGATTTGATCGGATTTTTGCTCGTCGCGGCATTGATCACGGGCGTTGTGTTACTGCGCGTCTATTTGGGGGCGACCATATGAAAATCGCCTTGACGGTGAGTTACGACGGCACGCATTTTTGCGGATGGCAACGGCAAAAAAACGGACGGAGCGTGCAGCAAACGCTGGAAGAGGCGGCGGAAAAATTCTTCTCTTCCCCCGTAAAAATTGCGGGGAGCGGACGGACGGACGCGGGGGTTCACGCCCTTGCACAAGTTTGTCATTTAGAGGGGGAAACGACCGTCCCGCCCGAAAAGTTGCGCGAATGTTTGAACGGCGTACTTCCGCCCGACGTGCGGGTGTTAAAAAGTGCGAAAGTCGACGGCTCGTTCGACTGTACCCGCGGCGCAAAGAGAAAGACGTATCGCTATACGGCGTATGCGGCGGAGAGCGAACTGCCTCTTTTAGAGCGGTACGCGGTTCGCGTAAAAGAGCCGCTTTGTTTGGAAAAAATGCGCGCTTGCGCCTCGCTTTTAGAGGGGGAGCACGACTTTAAGGCTTTTTGTGCGGCAGGTTCGTCCGCAAAGACTTCCGTGCGTACCGTGTACGCGGTAACGGTGGAGGAGAAAAAATCGGACGGGCATACCGTGTACGAGATAACGGTGTGCGGAAACGGCTTTTTATATAACATGGTGCGCATCATGGCGGGGGCGATTTTTTCCGTCGGAAGCGGGCGTAGAACGGAAGAGGACGTCCTTCTCGCGTTACAAACGGGGGAGCGGACGCATCTTGACCGCACGATGCCCGCGAAAGGACTTACCATGGTAAGCGTTGAATATGAAGTAGATCCGTTTCTTTAACGGGGAGGTAATAAAATGGAATTTTTCGAGTGGTTTAATATTATCACGGCGTTTTTTACGGACGGAATTCCCATCAGTTGGTTGTGGTATTTGCTCGGCGGAGCGGGCGCGATGTACGTCGCATGCCTCATTCTCGGCGGATTCGGCATGAAAGAAATGGCGAAACGGCAGGGGGAGAAACGTTCTTTTCTTGCGTTCATTCCCTTTGTCAATACCTATTACGCGGGGGAACTTGCGGGGACGGCGAGTTTGTTTGGCATGAAGATCAAACATTCCGGCATTTACGCGATGGTTGCGGAGATCCTTTGCACGGGGCTCAACGTGTTTAATTTTGTCGTAACCTTGCTCCTCAGTCCTTATTATCAACGGCTTCCGCAGGGGGACGTCTATTCCTATACCTATAGCGGATATCCCGCGGCCTATCAATGGATGGTGGATAGCGAGTTTACGTTAACCATCATTGCGGCAATTTTGTATATCGTGCAGATCGTACTCTTCTTCGTGGTATATTTGGCGCTTTTCCGCAAGTATTTCACGCGGAACGCGATGATTATGACGTTTGTCTCCGCGCTCCTTCCCTTCCGTTCGATTGCGGTGTTTGCCGTTCGCAAAAATACGCCCGTCGATTACGGCGAATACGTAAGAAAACGGGAAGAAGAGTTCCGCCGTTTCCAACAAGAGCGTTACGGAGAACCAAGCGATCCGTTTGCAGACAACAAGTCGTCCGCACCCAAACAGGAAGATCCGTTTGCCGAGTTCGGAGAAACGCCCAGCGAGGACGATCCCTTCGACGAATTCAAATAAAAACAGTTAAAACCCGCCCTTCTCGGCGGGTTTTTTAGTTGGCAAAAAGGGGAAAGCGTGCTATAATAACAATAAGCAAAACGAATAGAAAAAAGAAACGATAAAAAGTTTTGCTTATATCAAAAGCGTTTGAAATTCGGTTGACGAGGAGAGTAATATGAAAGACGTCATTGCGGCGATTGCCACAGCACAGGGACGGGGCGGGGTAGCCGTCGTTCGGTTGAGCGGGGAAGGATCGCTTGAAATTGCAAAAAGGGTATTTTCCCGCAAAGGGGAGTACGCGCCCAACTATCTGTATCCCGGCACGATCGATTGCGATACGTTTACCGATTTTGGAATGTGCGTGTATTTTCGCGCGCCCAAGTCGTTTACGGGGGAGGACGTGGTGGAATTTCATTGCCACGGCGGAACGCAAATCGCGCAAGGCGTGTTGCGGAAAGTGCTCAAAGAAGGGGCGCGGGTTGCCGAACGCGGTGAATTTACCAAGCGTGCGTTTTTGAACGGAAAACTCTCTCTTTCCGCCGCGGAAGGGATGGTGGACATGATCAACGCGCAGTCGGAAGCGCAAGTGCGCGCGGGATATCTTTTGTACGGCGAAAAGTTGACGGAGGAGGGCAAATCTCTTCAAGCCATGCTCACCGAATGTTTGGCGGGCATCGATGCGGACATCGACTATCCGGAAGAAGATTTAACCGCCGATTCGCGCGCGCAAACGGCGGAAACGCTCAAAAAAGTGCTTGCCCGTCTTTGCGTCCTGCGTAAGCAATACCGCGCGGGCGAGAAAATCAAAAGCGGGGTACAAGTTGCCATTTGCGGAAAACCCAACGCGGGGAAAAGTGCCCTCTTGAACGCCTTGCTCGGCTACGATAAGGCGATTGTTTCTTCCGTTGCGGGAACGACGCGCGACGTCGTCGAAGGGACGGTCGAGTTAAACGGCGTACTCTTCCATTTGACGGATACGGCGGGACTGCACGAAAGCGAGGATGAAATTGAAAAGGAAGGGATTCGCCGTGCCGAAAAGATGATATCCTCTTCCGACGTCATTTTGTACGTCAAGGACGGAGAAGACTTTACCTATTCGTTTCCCGCAAACGTGCCCGTTATCACCGTGGTAAGCAAAGGGGATTTGGGTAACCGCACGGGCGGTGATTTGACCGTTTCCTCGTTGACGGGAGAGGGAATTGACGCGTTAAAAGAACTGCTTTACGAAAAGGGATTCGGCAGGGAAAACGACGGCGCGATGCTCTTGGAAGAACGGCATTATGCGGCGGTATTGCGCGCGGAAGAGGGGTGCGGAAACGCGCTTGTCCTCATTGAGGAGGGGGCGCCCGCCGAACTTTACGCATTAGAAATCAACCGCGCATGGAGCGCGCTCGGCGAAATTAGCGGAGAAACGGCGACGGAAGCGATTATCGGTGAAATTTTCGCAAAATTCTGTGTGGGGAAATAATATGGTCAATTTAGAACTTTATAAAGTGTTTTACGCCGTAGCAAAGCACGGCAGTTTGACGCGGGCGGCGGAAGAGTTGTTCATTTCACAACCCGCGGTGTCGCAAGCAATTAAGCAGTTGGAAACGCAACTCGGTACCTCTCTCTTTACGCGGACGCATCGCGGAATGCAACTGACCGCAAACGGTGGGGAACTCATCTTCGGCGACGTGGAGCGCGGACTTTCCATCTTAAACGGCGTAGAAGTTAAGTTGGAAGAATTGCAAAAGAGTGCGTCTGGAACCATTCGCATCGGTGCGTCGGAAACGATTTTTCAGTATTGTCTTGCCGAAAAGATCGTCGAGTATCATAAATTATACCCGCAAGTGAAATTTGAACTCATCTCCGACGTTTCTCCCAAAACCATCGAGCAATTAAAGACGAACAAGTGCGACATCGGCTTTTTGAATTTACCCTTTGAAACGGGGGCGGAAATTGAAATTACGCAGTCGATTATGCTTTTGAACGACGTATTTGTCGCGGGCGAACGGTTTTCCGAATTAAAAGGGAAAAAACTCAGCGTACGCGATTTGACGGCGTATCCGCTTATTTTGCTACAACAAAATACGGTAGCGCGTTCGGTCATCGACCATTACGCAAAGAGCCACGGCGTAGCGCTTTCGCCGGCAATCGAAATTGACAGTTGGGGGTTGATGAAAAACTTGGTGCGGGACGGAATGGGCATCGGATGTATCCCGCGCGAATACGTAACGAGGCGGGTTGCGGAAGGGCAAATGTTCGAGTTGAACGTAACGCCCGCAATCCATACCCGTTCGGTCGGAATGGCGCTCCCCAAAGGCGGAAACGTTCCGTTTGCTCTTCGGGCGTTCATCAATTTGTTTGAAAGAGATTAACTCCGCGTTTTGCGGTTAAAGTGCGTTTCATATAACCGTTGCTTATAATAAATATAAGAATTTGCAAATAAAAAAGGATATTCGTTAAGTGGCGTTTATAGGAAAAATTTGATATAATAAATACAGTACACACGGCGATAGCGCCGAAAAGGAGCGACTTATGACGTACGTAGAAAAAGTTCTTGAAGAATTAAAAAAACGCAACCCCAACGAATCGGAATTTCATCAAGCAGCGGAAGAAATTTTAACCGCGCTTGCACCCGTCGTTGAAAAGCACCCCGAGTATCAAAAAGCGGCGCTTTTGGAACGGTTTGTCGAACCGGAAAGAGTGGTCATGTTCCGCGTGCCTTGGACGGACGATAACGGTCAAGTTCAGGTAAATAAGGGCTATCGCGTTCAGTTTAACAGCGCAATCGGGCCTTATAAGGGGGGGCTTCGTTTCCACCCTACGGTAAATCTTTCGATTATGAAGTTTTTGGGGCTTGAACAAACGTTGAAAAACAGCCTTACGAGTCTTCCTATGGGCGGCGGCAAGGGCGGTTCCGACTTTGATCCCAAAGGAAAATCCGACCGCGAAATCATGGCGTTTTGCCAAAGTTTCATGACGGAACTTTCCCGCCACATCGGACCGAACCTCGACGTTCCCGCAGGGGATATCGGCGTCGGCGCAAGAGAGGTTGGATATCTTTTTGGACAGTATAAGCGTTTGCGCAACGAATTTACGGGCGTTCTTACGGGCAAAGGAATTGCGTTCGGCGGTTCTTTGATCCGCCCCGAAGCGACGGGCTACGGCGCAGTTTATTACGTCAACGAAATGCTCAATCACTTTGGCGACACCATTGAGGGAAAGACGTTCGTCGTTTCCGGCTTCGGCAACGTAGCATGGGGAACGGTCAAAAAGGTCAACGAACTCGGCGGAAAAGTCGTAACGTTGTCCGGTCCCGACGGATATATTTACGATAAAGACGGTATTTCTACCGAAGAAAAGGTCAATTTCATGCTTGAAATGCGCGATTCTTGCCGTAACAGAGTGCAAGATTATGCGGATAAGTTCGGCGTTCCTTTCTTCCCCGGCGAAAAACCTTGGGGGGTTAAGGCGGACGTCTTGATGCCTTGCGCTACGCAAAACGAAGTGGGATTGAAAGAGGCGGAACAAATCGTCAAAAACGGAATCCGTTATTACGTCGAAGTTTCGAACATGCCTACGACGAACGAAGCGATGGCATATTTGAAGGCGAACGGCGTAATCATGGCGCCTTCTAAGGCGGTCAATGCGGGCGGCGTTGCCGTTTCCGGACTTGAAATGTCGCAAAACTCCATGCGCTATGCTTGGACGGCGGAAGAAGTTGACGAAAAGTTGAAGGGGATTATGAAGAATATCTTCCACAACTCCGTCAAGGCGGCAAACGATTACGGCTTGGGCGACGATCTCGTCGCAGGCGCAAACATTGCGGGCTTTATTAAAGTTGCAAACGCAATGATGGCGGAAGGCGTTGTATAATCAATCGAAAATAAAAAAGCGACTCGGTTAACCGAGTCCCTATAAGGGATTTTTTCGGGAAGGCTGTCCTTTTTAAGAGTCAGGCGTGGCGTGATGACACGCCTTTTCTCGTGCTATTTAATTTTCTTCATCTAATAAATCACCAAAATCGGGTAAATCTATTGCTCCAACTAAATTGTAGATGATTTCTACCGTATGATTATAATGTCCGTCAACTTTTTGCTTTTCATAGATATAAACCTTGTCTATGTAAGCACGTAAGATTTCAGGTGTTAGTTCGTCAAAATCACTATACTTTTTAACGATAGCCATAAACCTTTGTATGTTATCATATGTGGTTTTGGCTTTTTCTATTTCCGCCTTTATGCGACTTAACTTTTCATTTAAGGCTTTCTGTTCGGCTTCGTAGTTATCGCTCATTTTCATATAGCGTTCTTCGGATAATTTTCCTGCAACCTTATCTTCATAAAGACTTTGAATTATCTTATCAAGTTCGGTTATACGTTTTTCCGCTTCATCTTTTTCTTCGATAGCAGAAGTCATTTCCCGTTTAGTCCTTATGTCAGTACAACGTTTAAGAATATTGAAAAACTCGTCCCTATATTTTTTCGCAAACCTAATCGTATATTGTATATCGTTTTGGATTAGAGCCAAAGCGGCGTGCGCCGTTATTTGGTGCGACGTACAATACTTCTTCTTTTTCTTGCGATAGGTTGAGCAATTAAAATACTCTTTTTGATTCATAGTTGTGCATCTACAAAGATACATTTTTTCGCCACAGTCAGCGCAATAGAGCAATCCCGATAACATATGCGGTGTACCCATATCGGTTAAACTCCTTCGTCCTGCACGGACTTGTTGAACAATATCAAAAGTGTTTTGGTCTATTATTGCTTCTTGAGTATTTTCCACAATAACCCAATTTTCTCTTGGGTTTTTATAACGCTTTTTAGATTTATACGATTTCTTGTAGTACCTAAAATTTACCGTATGACCAAGGTACTCTTCGTTTTCAAGAATATGAACTACCGTAGAATAATCCCACACGTCCGAGTCTTGATTAAGTTTTACCGAACAAGGCAATTTCTTCCTATGTAAGTAAAGCGACGGCGTTTCTATTCCACGTTCGGTTAAAATTCTTGCGATTTGAGAAGGTCCATAACCTTTAACGCAAAGATTAAAAATTTCTTTGACGATTAAAGCGCCTTCTTCATCAACAATCCATTTTTCCTTATCTTCGGGGTCTTTCATATATCCCAAAGGTGGAATAGTGGTAAGATGTCTGCCCGAATTGCCTTTTGCTTTGACAACGGCTTTAATCTTACGGCTACAATCTTTTGCGTACATTTCGTTTAGGATGTTCTTAAACGGGATAATGTCGTCATCGGGGTTTGTTTCCGTATCCATTTGGTCGTAGATTGCTATAAACCTTACGTCCGCATCGGGGAAATAATACTTAGTATAATATCCCACAAGAATATGGTCACGCCCAAATCTTGACATATCTTTTACGATTACGGTAGATATTTCGCCGTTTTCCACGTCGTTTAATAATCTCTTAAACGCAGGGCGTTCAAAATTACTACCACTATAACCGTCGTCTATGTAAAAACGAGTATTCCTAAACTTGTTTTCTTTCGCATAATCCGAAAGCAATAACTTTTGGTTTTTGATACTGTTGCTATCGCCCTCAAGGTCGTCATCTGAACTTAAACGACAATAAAGGGCTGTGTACTGCTCATCTAAATGTTTTATTTTTCTATTCGATTGCAAATTCATTGTTTTTTACCTCCCGAATTGCAACCTTCAAGCGACTCTGTTGTTATAGATAAATCGTCTGTCAAACTTTCCGCTTGACTTTCAATCAATCTCTTGGTTATATCAAACGCCGTTGATTTGGCGTTAGGTTTCTCACGGGATATTATCGTGTAAATAGTTTTGCTGATTTTGACTTGTCGGCTTCTCACCAAATTCCCGTTTTCGTCGTCGTAGTAATGTACAATTTTATCTACGACAGGTTCTACTATTTTCTTAATTTTCTTACTTATAATAATCCTCCTTATATGAAAGTCGAGTTGCCTTTCGGTTATTGATACTGCTTTGTCGTCAATTAAAAAAAAGTATCATTCTCGCCTATAAGGAAGAAAGAGGGTTAGAGAACGTTATTTCTTCTCCGTTTCAAAAAAGTCATCATAGCCGTCCATAATTTTGGCAAGCTCTAAATTACTTTCAGTGGCTTCGTCAAGCAATGCTTTATATCCTGCTTCGATTAGTTGTACCTTTGTATAGCCGTATTGAGAGAGAAATTCATTGATTTCTTCCGCAAACTGTCTCGGAACACTCGTTCCCCAAACCAAACTCTTTGCTTTTCTTTCTTCCTTATGTTTCTCTTCATACCTTTTGTCTGTTACCGCTCTCGGTTGTCTCATTGCTTGTTTCTCCTTTATACGTTATTGTAAACATTGTATCGTATTAACACGGAATAGTCAAGCTGTTTTGAGCACAAATTTTAATTTTGGTAGAAGAATAAAAATCGGGTGTCCCGATTGTTTAGATAGGTCAAAAGCGCGATTTTGGCAATTCCTTTTACCTGCTTTGAAAAAGCGGTGGAATTGCAACAAAATAATTTTTTAAGCGGTTTTCTTAACCTGCTTAGGATTTTGGTATTTTTCGCTTTATTTTTTGGTTGTCTTTTCGCCTCGCAGAGCCCACCACTTTCAAGTGAAAGTGTAGTGGGCTACACTTATCAAAGTTAAATCTATGGTGGGTGAATAAAGTTATAAAATTTCATTTTTATTTTTCCTCCTAATAATTATCCTACACCTAAAAGGGTGATTTTTGACTAAAACCGTACCCCCTAAATCAAAAAATTCTTAATTTATTTAACCCCTTCACTTAAAAGGGCTTTTTAGAGCAAAAAGTAAAGGTAAAATTCAAAATTTCTTAAAAAAAATTTTTTTTCTCTCCATATAGAAGGGCGATTTTTTGACGTTTATGGGGTCAAAATCTTCATTTTTAGTGTAAAAATTTTTACCCCTCACTTAAAATGGCGATTTTGTAGCAAAACTTGGCGGACTAAATGTAAAAAATTTTTCTTTTGGGCGCAAAAAAGGCAAGTAGAACAAATCTACTCGCCTAAATAGGGAATATATTAAGTTATAAAGACAACAGGCAGATACCCACGTTTTTGAGCATCTGCCTATTTTTTGAAAGTTTTTTAATTGTTTTTGTCGAAAGTTATTGTAACTGTTGTGCCAACATCGATTTCGCTTTCAATGGAAAGTTCGGCATTGTAAAGGGCGCATATATGTTTTACGATTGCAAGACCTAATCCCGTACCGCCCGTTTTTTTAGAACGAGATTTATCTACACGGTAAAATCTTTCACAAAGACGTGGGATATTTTCTTTTTCAATGCCGATTCCCGTATCGGCTACGGATAATTTCGTTTCATCTTCATTTTCGCTAATTGAAACGGTAATTTTACCGTTTTCCACATTGTAGTGGATTGCGTTCGAGCAAAGATTTTCAACCACTTCAAAAATCTTTTTACTATTTGCTAAAACCGTTCCCGCGCCTTTCACTTCCAAAGTTATATTTTTCTTCTTTAATTCAGAAGCAAGCTCTAGCGCAACTTCATCCGCAACGGCTTTCACGTCAACGGGAGTGTGAATCATATCAATATCTTCGCCGTTTTCAAGTTTGCTGAGTTTAAGCATATCGGAAATAAGCGAAGCAAGGCGTAAACTTTCCTTGTGTATTCTATCCACTTGCTTTTTAGAGCCGTCGTCAAGCGTATCTTTTGAAAGAAGTAATTCCGACAAACCTTGCATAACGGCAACGGGCGTTTTTAATTCGTGCGAAGCGTTTGCAAAGAAGTCGCTTTTTTGCTTTTGCATTGCTTTTTCTTTGGTAATATCCG
>JAGASM010000034.1 GCA_017621735.1 Clostridia bacterium
GACGCAGCCCGCGGGACTACTGCCGCGCCGGTCGCGGCGTCGCGCAGTTGTTGCGCGTCGACGTCTAACAGGGGAAGCGTTATCGTTTCCGGAAACGCGAAAAGTTCGTCGAGCGCCGCCGATTCGTCCGGCTTAACGCAACCAATGCAAAACGGAGAGTTAGCGCGTTCGAAGTTTGCGCTCAACGCTACAAAAATCTTATTGCCTTTTCTCATTACTTCACCTTTAAATAGATTTAAGCCTGTTGAAATTCTTCTTTCCAATTCGCCCCGAAGGCGGCGCGGAGCGGTTCGGCGGTTCGCGCTTGCCGGTTTTCCGCTCCCTCGCCAACAACAGAGGGGGGCCCCCTCCGTCTCCGTTTCGGTCGCCCGGGCGCGGCTCGCTCCGCTCTACAAAATTTCCGCTTGGTCAAAAAAAAGCGGCTTCGCCTTAAAAATTTTTTCGCGAAAAAATTTTGATTTTTTTTGAGTCGCGCAAATTTTGCGGCGCTCCGCTGAACGTTGCGTCGTCAAAATCGTTCTCGCGCCTTTTGGGCGAGCGACCGAAACGGCGACGGAGGGGGCGGCAAAGAGAAATTCAAAGAGGGTTTTTCTTCTTTGCAAGAAGAAAAATAGAGAAAAACGCGTTCCGCAATTTCGCGAAACACCGTATAACGTACAGTAGCCAGCTTAGAAAGAGCCGCGCTAACTTGCGCAACCTCAACGGCTAACAGAAACTCAGTCCCAACCCTAGGGGGTACTACCGATAGTTTTCGAGGGTTTTAACGATTCGTCGTTAAAGCCCTTTTTTATTGGGGTTAAGCGTTCAAAATATGTTTGAATCGCGCGTTTTTCCGAGAGGGTCGACGCGCGAAATCCCTTAGTTTGCGCCGGAATCCCTTAGGGCGTCGCAGGCGTTTTAGCAGGCGTAAAACCCGCGACTGCAGGCGCGTCTTGGGGGATTGTTCCGGCGCCCGAAGCGCGGTCGGTGGCGCGCCCGTTCGCCCTTGCGAAATCGTCGTCGGTCGGGTGAAGGTAGTGCGCGTTCGCCACCTTTTCCGCGTGGCCCATCCACGCCGAAGCGACGTGCGCCGGGTACGCCGAAAAAAGTTCGCACGAACGCGAACCGCGAAGATTGTGAAAAAGCCGCTCCCATTGAGGAAGCCCCGCCCAAAACACAATCCGCGCGAACGACGTTCGCAAGTTCGCCGACGGCCCGCGTCGACGTGCGATAATATACGGGCTCGGGTCGCCTTGCGTCTCGAAAAACTGTTTGTCCAGCTCTTGCCGAAGTTCCGGAAAAAGCGGAATCAAACGCGTTCTCTTCCGTTTGGAATCGCGAACCAAAAGCGTTCCGCGCTCCCAATCGACGTCTTCCCAACGCGCCGCCGACGTCTCCGAAGGACAGCGAAGCCCGCCGATTCGACAAAGCGCGAGAAGCGTTCGCCACTCTTGATCGGGACACTTGTCGAGAAGTCGAGCGTACCAATCGAGCGGAATAAAAAACTCCCGCGATTTGTTTTCGAACGAGCCGCGAGGAATCGCGTCGAACGGATGCGATTCGATCAACGTCGCGTCGACCGCCCAACGGAAGACCGTTCGGACGCATTTTACCGCGCCCGCGACCGTCGCTTCGGCGAAACCTTCGGCGATCATCGATTCGCGCCACTCGGCGGCGTCGACTTTCGTTACGACGTCGCTCGGGTCGCGTTCGTCGAAAAATTCGAAAAAACGCTTCCGGACGGCGAGGTAATTTCGCGCCGTGTTGTCGGCGAATCGGGCGAATCGTTGCGAATCGACGAACCGTTCCCAAACTTCGCCGAGCGTCAACCGCTCGTTTTGGGCGAGCAAGCCGAGCGCGACGAGTTTTTCGCGCAAAGCGTCGTCGAGCGTTTCGCTCCACGCTTCGAGCGCTTGGTCGGGGTCGCGGTTCGTCGCGGCGCAATCGATTAAACGCTCGATTTGACACTTGACGAGGCCCGCTTGACGCTCCGAATACCGCGAACCGAGAACGACCGTTCGACGGCGACTGTCCCAGTAGAACTGAATTTCGAAGCGTTTGCCGCCTTTTTTGTTTGTTTTTTTAATAAGCGTCGCCATATCTTTTACTCCTTTTTTGTCTTGGCGACCGCTAAAACGTTGCGCTTTTATTATCCCCGACCGCGAAAAATTTTCAAGGGGGACGCCGGGCGGCGCGGCGCCGAACTCTTGGAGAAGGACGTCGCAAGAAATAAAAAAGGACTTCCGAGCGTTCGAAAGCCCTTTCGCTTAGAGACCTAGGGGGGGTTAAACCTTCGTAAAAACAAACGCGAAGTCTTCGCGACCTGCTAAAACGCCTGCGATTAGCTCTTTTCTTCCCGGTTTAAAATCTTTTGTGTCTTCAGTCCCTTTATGCCGACGCGACTTAGCGGAGGGAACAAAAGTTGTCGTCTAAGTTAGTTTGTTTCGGCGTCGTCGACTTCGAGAGGAAGTTCTTTGACGTCGACGAAACGAGAAATCGGCCAACCTCGAAAATCTCTTTTTTCCGCCGGGGACAAATCGCGCCAACATTTTCGAACGCGCGCCTTGTCGTCCAATAGAGCGGATGCGACGATTCGGGTTAAATGCGCTATTGAGTCGCAAGCCGCGTCGAAAATTTCAAGCGCCAACGCTTCCTCTTCCGGATTTAAAGCGCGTTGACGCTTGATAATTTGAAGTCGGTTCAGCTGGTAAATAGCGTTGAATTTATCTTGCGCAAGCGTCCATTCGTTAAGGCGTTGCGCCGCCTTTAGCAACGCTTCCGCTCGCGCCTCGTCTCCTAGTTTTTGGCATTCGTCGAACGCGAGAAGAAGTTCTAATAGTAAATTGTTGACATTATCGGCGATCGTGGGAAGGGACGCTTCGTGAAACGCTGAAACAAGCGTGTCGCAATTAAAATTAGCGCACCGAACCCAAAAGTCTTTTTTAAGTTGTAGGAAAAACGCCGCCGCGCGCACAACGTTCGAATCTGGGGCGAAAAGGTCAAAAAGCCGGTAGTAACCGCTTTCTTCCGTTGGTTCGGCGCGCAACGCAATTTCTTGTCCGATAAGTTCAAAGCAAACTGGAACGGCGGCGCCTTGCGGTTCAGGCTTTAATCCGAAAACCGGACGCCGGTCTATAAGCGCCGTCGCCAATACATCGATTGAATACCAAGTTTCGGAAGTGAACTTTGTCGTATCCGCGTTGACGTCTAGTCTTAACGCGTTAAAAAGTTGCGCCGCGCGTTCGCGAATTTCAAGGTATTGACGAAGACGCGCGATTTCTTCTTCGCGTCCCTCGACGCGATTAAGTTGTCCCTTTAAATGCCGTCCGAGCGTAAAACCTCCGTTTTCGAAAAATGCGATGATAAAACGCAATGTTAAAATCGATTGAGCGAGCGGGCCGTCAAAGTCGGCGTTGAGAGCGCCGTTTTTGAAACGGATTTGTTTATTGCCGATAAAATACTCTTGTTCGTCGCGGGTTTCCTTGAGGGCGAACGAGGAGAAAAATTCTTCTTCACCAACGGTGATCGCGCTTGTCCAATGAGTCGTTACGCTAACGCATTCAAGTTCGTCGCGCGGAATCCAAAGTCCGGTTGATTTATCGACCGCGTAAACAAGGACGTCCTCGGCAAAATAGGGGAACGCGGCGCCTTGGTTCTTGCCGAACCATCGGAGTTCAATATTGTACTCGCCGTTTTTTAAGATTTCATTCGCATCGAACTCGGATGCAAAACGAGAGTAGAACAACGCTTGCTTGCTTGAATGCTCTAAAAAATATTCGATAAGTCGTTTTTGAATTCCGGGGTCTTCCGAATACTCTTTTAATTTAATAGCGAATGATTTGGCGTTAGGCTTTTGTCGAAGCCGTTTTTTAATCAGGGACGGAAACAAAAGGGCGTAGTAAATGCGGAAATCGTCGCCGACAAAGCGCACGTTGAAAAGAATAGCGCCTCCGTTATTTTGATAATTTCGAAGGTCGTCGACGCGGAGTTGGAAGCTCGGCGTCGAACCTTCTTTGGGAAATTGGCGAACGCGTTGTCCCTTTACTTGGATGCTCGCGCTTCCGATGAAATCGCGCGCTCTCATTTGAGGGTTGGCAAAAAGGTTGATTTTCCCGTCCCAAGATATATCGCGGTCGTTGCGACTGACGAGCGGTAACAGGAAGTCGGATTTTAGCAAATAGGATTCAAGCGCGCACACTGCTTTAAACTCCGTTTTAATCGCCGCCCAAGTAACGGACGGCGCGTTGTCTTTACGTTTTTCTTCCGTCATTTTAGCTACCTTTGGGCTTCGTTCGTCTTAAAGTGGCGCGCGACGAACGAAGCGAGGTTTAGGGGGTGAAATTGAGCGATTTGACTACGTCTATTTTAACGTCGTTCGGCGTTTTAGGCAAGTACTTGCACAAGATTATTTTTCGAACGTTTGGTGGACTGAGCGTCAACCGATTACTTTTGAAACATCCGGCAAATAATCTTTCCACGTTCAGAAAACGCGCCGGTTAACTGTTGCGGCAACTGGTCGAGTTCGAGAAGTTCTTCGACAAACCGTATCCCCGGAGCGTCGGGATCGACTTGCGGGAGCTTGCATATCATCCGTTGGTTAGTTCCTGGAAAGGATTCGTACCACCCTTCGATTAACTTAGCGTTTTGTAAAAATACGCCAATTTTCAACACTTCGCCAAGCGGGAGTGGAAATTGCAATATCGGGCGGCGGTTTTCGGGACGCTCGGCGATAATCCCGTGAAGTTTAGGCGCAATCCCAAACTTTATTGTTAATAGCGCGTCGGGAGTTTGGACTCTTTCGAAAAATTCGCGCAGACTGTTGTCAGCGAGGATTTCGCGATAGACGCGCAAGTCGATTTCGTCTGACAACGCTTTGAGAATTTCTTTATCTTGTTCTTCAACCTTGAAAATACCTTTCGATTCTTGGGCGACTAATCGAACCGTTTCAAGTTCCGCAAGAACGCGGGACGGTTCATCTTTAAGATTGCGCGGTGAAAAATCTGTTGAGGAATCTCCGTCTCTTACTAAAACGAAGTCGTTCGCGGTAGCCGTTATTCGAACGGCGTGACGCTCTAACGCGGCGAGAAACAGCTCAAGAGCCGCGTCGGAAAGTTGCTCGATTTTTAACGATTGAGAGTTTGCGCGAGCGGGATTCAAAAAACTGACGATTGAGGGGCCAAATTTCATTAAAAAACCTATTATTCCTATAACCGCGCGATCGCGGAGTTGCGAGTAGAACGCCGTAATGAAGTCTACAAGAAGCCAAGCGCCGAGTGACAAGAAACTGATAGTCTTCCAAGACCATTGAAATTTCGTTTCGTCGTCTTGTTGGGGCTTTTGGGGTTCCGCTGACGTCGTTTCCGACGACGCGGCTTCTTGCGCAGGCGGCGTTTCCGGTTGCGCGGTTGCGTTTGTCGACGGCGGTTCTTGCGCGGCGTCGACCTTGGCGCCGTCGCTTCCCAAAGTTGACGCGTTATACCCAACGCCGAGCGCAATACACGCGACGGCGACCAGCGAGAGCGCAACGCTCCCGACGTTTTTCAAATTCATTTTGGCGATTCCTTGCTTTGCCGTCTCGAAGCGGTGTTGCGGCGACAAAGCGGCGGTTTTTAGATTAAGTTAAGATTCAAGTGAACTGGCGGTCATTGCTTTGAATTATTGGCGTCCCCAAACTTCTGACAATACAAACGTCCAATCTTGGTTACCCGATGCGCGCTCGAACCAATACGAACAGGTTTTCCGTATTTGTGGTAGTAATATTCTTTGAGTCCAGAATACCCTAGATCACGTAGGATAAGCGCATACTCATCGTTGGGTTCAACACTGACTAAATTTTGAATCAACTCTTCTTCTTTCAGGCGCATAAGAATTTCTGTCGATTCGTTAATATCGCATTCAAAAAATTTTTTTTGCTCTTTTCCGGCAAGATAAAAGGCTTTATTTATGCAACTGATGTTTACAACGGTAAAACTCATACCAAACCGATATGCTTCGAGAACGACCTTTTTAGCATTTTGGGCGATAGTATCATTTTTATCCCAAAAAGGGTCGAGCTGAAATTCTTGGGTTGTATACTCCATTAAAATTTGATCGATTTTTTCGTAAATCATTTCTTTAAATTGAGGTTCGTTTCCGCACCAAAACAAGCCCATTCCATTGTCACGCGCAAACTGGAAGTGTTCTTGCCTTGGTTCGTCGTTATTTAAAAAAATGCAAGCTCGTTTTCCGTTCTTTCGATGGTAATCTACCTCGTAGAGTACTGCGCAAGGATAACGTTTTTCTTCGCAAATATAGGGGGTGCCGACGCCATTGATTATAAGCGCAAACATTAATTCGCATTTATCGATAACTTGTTTGTTGATGAAGAATTGGCCATCCCGATGTTCTGCACTTGTTTCTGGGGTAGAGTTGGTTAACCAGTCACGGGGGTGAAAATGATAACCAAGATGCGTATGGGTACTATTCCAAGTTGTAATTTTTTGAGCGGCAAGTTTTTTTAACTCATTGTCTGCGCCCGTGAATGCAAGAAAAATATTAACATCAATCATTTTACAGCTCCCGTTGCCGCCGCGAGGTGGTGTTGCGACGGCAAACGTTTATGTTAGTGGTGAAGGGGTTAATGTTGGCGGTTAAGGCGTTGAATCGTCTCCGACGTTGCCGCTCTCGCTAGAAGCGTCAGCGACTTCATCGAGACATTTTTTTAAATGTTTAGCGTTCTCATCTATCAAGAACGCGCAGAAGCCGAGGACGTCGTTTTGTAACTCCGGCGACAATTCGCGAAATTTTTTGAGCAAAAACTGCTCGGCAAGCGTTCGTTCGGTTTGGGAGGCGAACGCCGCTGCTACGTCTGCTCTTGCCTCGAACATTTCGCCATCGCCCGTGCGGAGCCAACGTTCCGAGACTCCAAACGTTTGTACAAGCGCGGCAATCGCATAATCGGGGACACGGTCGCCGCGTTCCCAGCCCCCGATTGTTTGCTGTTTACGACCAATACGACCAGCGAAGTCTGTTTGGTTGAGATTAAGGGTATTACGCAATCTCTGTATCCGTTTTGCAAGTGTCTCCATAAGCAAAGCCCTCCTATAGGCGTTATTATATCCGAATCCAGAAAACCGAAAACCGGTAAACAAACAAGAAATCTTAAAAAAAATACTGGATACCGGTTGATTTATACCGAAAATCGGTATAATTGAGGGCGTAAGAGGGAAAGAGAGCCGCAACCGACGAAAATTTTGAAAATCCGCACAGCTCCGGATTTTTGAGATTGCCTGTAGTTGAGTGGTGTCTGCGAAGGGCTTGGGTTGCGGCTCTTAGTTTTGAAAGGGTGGGAAATGAAAAACGAGCAAGAACGAGAACTGACGTTTATCGAAAAGATTCGAGGCTTGAACGAGAACCTATTCAGGCTTGTCGAGGCCTACGTTGACGGCGTCTACACCGCGATGAAGGTGATGGAGTAGCCGTCGCAATAATAGCGACCGGGAGACAACGTCGACGCAAGCGGCGCCGTGTTCCACCGCAAGCGTCGACGCTTAAAGGCGTCAGTCCGCCGATAAGCTAGTCCCGGTCGCTATGGAAGCCGGAACGGTTGCGTTGCCCCATCGGCGCGGCGGGTTCGAGTCCCGCCCCGGTTTTTGATTTTGAGGCGTCGCTTGACGCTTTATCAAGGAAAGTAGAAAGGAAAAAAAAGATGCCGAGATTGTATGAGTACTCAGAGGCATTGACGCGAATGCGAGAAAAAAGGGTGTACGCGATTGCGGCTCCCGACGGCGAGAATAACGAAGTGTTTTTCATCGGACGCGACGGCACTCTCCAGACATGCAAGCCAATACCGGCGTGCCCAACGACGGTTTTTGCGAACGATTCGCCTTACACGGTGGCGCAACTCGAGGCGAGCGGTTGGATATTGCCTAATTATTGCGATCATACCGACGACGACTTTCGGTTTTTTTTAGGAAATGTTGGCACAAAAATCGCGGCACTCGAAGGGATTCTAGCTGCAATCCAGAGTAAGGCGAACGACTGCGATTTGCGAGAGTTTTTCAAAACGGCGCAAAAACTGCTTACAGAGACGCTCGATCTGGTCGGAGGAATGCAACGGATGAAGTTCGACGCGAAACCGCAGGAAAATAAGGATTAGCAACACTGAAGACGGATTGACAACAAGCTGAAAACGTCGCGGGCGACAAACGCTTTCGAGGCGACCGGCTACCCGTCCCGAAAGTCGCTTGGCGCGCGAGTGGCGCTCAACCGCTAAGCTAGGCCCGCGACGTTATTTTGAGAGTGGAAAACAATGATAATAAATGAACGATTTGAGCCGGAAATCGCGGAGTTACTTGCGAAGCTCTTGTCGCCGCGCGATAAAGCTCTATTGGAGACGAGTTTAAACGACAGAGAAATCGCCGAGGTTTTTGGCGCCGACGCTTGCGAGCGCCTTCAAGAGCTTAGTCGAACGCTCAGAAGACTTGAGCGTTACCTGAATCCGGCGGCTTGGGAGATTCAATGTCAAGGGCGTATCCTTAGCGAGTTTAAGTGTTTTAAAGAGCTACTTCAAAAAGGTAAGGAAGCCGACCTGACTCAAACCGAA
>JAGASM010000035.1 GCA_017621735.1 Clostridia bacterium
GCCAAGTTACTATACGGCAAAAAAACGCCCGCGGATTCGCGGGCAGGGTGCATAACCTATACGTTAAAAGCGCGGTTATGCCAAGTTACTATATGGCAAAGAAACGCCCGCGGATTCGCGGGCGTTTTTCTTATAAAGATTCAAATTCATCGGCGAGGGAGCGGGCAGCGTCCGCAAGGCGCTTGATTGCTTCAAACGCGTTCTCTTTGGCAACGGGATACAAGAATTTGGGCGATTCCATGGTAAAGTATCCGTTATAGCCCTCTTCTTTCAACGCTTTTACGATCGGGTGGAAATCGATCTTCATGGAGAAGGGGATTTCGTGGGAGTCGTCGATCTTGTCGTTATCGTGAATGTGGAGCGCTTGCAAATGTCCTTTCAGCGCGTGAATCATTTCGACGGCGCTCGTTTCGCAACCTTGCATTTCCGCATGGCCGATATCGAGGCAAGCGACGAGATATTCATCGCCAACGGCATTTATGTGATCGAGGAAGGACTTGGGGGAAGAACAAGCCGCTGCGACGACGCGCTTTTTCTCGTGGTCGTAATTCCACATGTTTTCCGTTGCGATTTTCACCCCACATGCTTTTGCCGTGGGAAGAAGTTCAAAAAACATTTCCGCATTTTCTTCGGGCGACGCATTGTTATCGGGGTGGATGATGCAATACTGTCCGCCCGCTTCCGCCGTACATTCGATTGCAAGTTTCAAAAGGTCGCGAATTCCCGGGAAGCTGGAAGGGAAGGGCGCGTGCGACTGATTGCACACGATGCCGTTATCCAAACCGATTTTCTTTAATTTGCGGACAAACGGAATCGGGTTTTTGAAGAGCGGATGCTCGGTCGCCTTGATGCGCTTGTTTGCCCAGTCGGGATTCCCCATTTCAAAGAGCGAACAGTCCCAAGCGTCAAATCCCGCTTTTGCAACCAGTTCGATTGCCTTTTCTTCTCCAAGTCCGATGTGGTTCGCAATCGCGTCGATTTCTGTGGAAATTTTCATACATGGCTCCTTATTTTTGATATATACTTTTTCCGTTTGCGTCGATTGCGACGACAAGCGGAAAATCTTTTACCGTCATTTTATGAACGGCTTCGCTCAAAAGGTCGGGGAAAGCGACGCATTCGGTCGACTGCACCGCATTTCCGTAAATAGCGCCCGCTCCGCCGATTGCGGCAAAATATACGGCGCCGTTTTTTGCGATCGCGTCGACGACGTCATCGCTCATTTCCCCCTTGCCGATCATGCCGCCAAGCCCCAAATGAAGAAGACGGGGTGCAAAAGAATTCATGCGGGCGGACGTCGTCGGTCCGCAACTGCCGCAAGCCTTTCCCTCGGGGGCAGGGCAAGGCCCCGCGTAGTAAATGAATGCGTCTTTTAAGGGGAAGGGGAGGGGCATGTTCGCGTCTAACAACTCAAAAATGCGCTTATGCGCACAGTCCCGCGCGGTATAAACGGTGCCGGAAAGGAGAACGGAATCCCCTGCGTTGAGCGACAAAATCTCTTCTTTATCAAGGGGGAGGGTAAGCCGTTTCATCACAGTACCTCCTTTTCGCACCGAACGCAATGGCACTGAATATTAACGGCGACGGGAAGCCCCGCAATATGCGTGGGGGCAATTTCGCAACTGACGCCGAGCGCCGTTACTTTTCCGCCAAACCCTTGCGCGCCGATTTGGAGCGCGTTGATTTTTTCAAGCGCCTCTTCTTCGATCGAGGCGACGTCTTCCCGCTGATTACGGCTGCCGACGTCCCGCGTCAACGCCTTTTTTGCAAGGAAAGCGCACGAGTCGAACGCTCCGCCGATTCCCACTCCGACGTAAACGGGCGGGCAAGGACGGGAGCCTGCAAGGCGCACCGTTTGCACGATGCAGTCAACGATGCCCGCTCTTCCCTGTGCGGGGGTAAGCATATAAAGACGGCTCATATTTTCGCTGCCGAAGCCTTTAGGAAGAAAGGTAATATAAATTCGGTCGCCCTCGACGACGTCTACGTGAAGGTGAGAGGGGGTGTTATCGCCCGTGTTGACGCGCGTGAGCGGATCGCAAATGCTCTTGCGGAAGTTTCCGTCGTGATACGCCCGTCTTACGCCGTCGTCCACCGCTTCTTTGAGCGGGGCGCCCGTTAAAAACACCTCTTGACCGAGTTCGATTAAAACGACGCTCATTCCCGTATCTTGGCAGACGGGCATAGATTCCCGACGGGCGACTTCTTCGTTTTCAAGAAGGGTAGAAAGGGCAAATTGCGCGGCGCCTTCCTCTTTGATCGCCGCCGTTTGCATGGCGGAACGGCACGCGCCCGTAAGCGTTGTGCCCGCGCGACGGGCAAGGCGATAGATGCAGTTGGAAATTTCTTGCGTATCAACGGTGCGCATACGTTCCTCTCGGTTGCGGTTTTCCAAAAACGGGAAAACCACGCTTTGATTTTCGTCATTATTATATAATAATTTTATGAAAAAAGCAATGTTTTATTTGGATTTTTTCCCGTTTTGGGATATAATAGCCGTATGAAGAAAGCACAGACCGAAAACTTAAGAAAGGGGATTCCGTTTGAAACGGGGATCGCCTATTCTATCGCGTGCATTTTGCCCGTGCTTTTATCGCTTTTTTTGGTATTTTTCGACAGTCAATCACAAGCGTATCGCTATCTTTCTTATTTGCTGCCGCAAATCTGCTTTTTGATTGCGATCGCCGTTTATTTTTTCCGTACGAAAACGCCCGTCAAGCACGTCGTTTGCAAAAAATGCCACCCCAAGTATTTTTTGATCGCCGTACTGTTGCAATTTGGGTTGCTTTCGCTCAGTGAATTAAACGGACTGTTTTTGAAATTCTTATCGACGTTCGGCTATGAACAGACGGGGACGATTCTTCCCGACTTAACGGGGTGGCGCGTCGTACCCGTATTGCTCGTCATCGCGCTTCTTCCTTCCGTGATGGAAGAAACGCTCTTCCGCGGGATTCTCGTAGGGGATCTTCGAGAACGCGGATGGGGGACGCTCCCCGTCGTACTTCTTTCGGGCGGAATGTTTGCGCTTTTCCATACCAACCCTGCGCAAACGGCGTATCAGTTTTGTTGCGGAGCGTGCTTTGCCCTTGTCGCGATGCGGAGCGGGAGTATGCTTCCCACCGTCCTTTCTCACTTTTTGAATAACGCCGTTATCATCATTTTGGCGTCTTGCGGAATTTACGACTATCCCTCCGCGGTCAAATTGCCTCTTTATCTTACGGCGGGGCTCGTCCTGTTAGGCGTTGTCGGATATCTCGCCTTTTTAGATAAAAAAGAGCAACCCGTACGGGGCATGTACGAGGCAAAACCCTTTTTCTTTGGGTCAGGGGTGGGGATTGCCGTTGCATTGATCCTTTGGATTTCCGTCTTAATCGGGGGAATTTTATGATCAAAGTAAACTTTGTCGTCGTTGGAAAAATCAAAGAATCTTTCTATCGCGAAGCGGTTGCGGAATATCAAAAACGCCTTTCCCGCTTTTGCAAGTTGGAAATCAAAGAACTCCCCGAACGCGCGTCGCTCAAAGAAGAGGCGGAAGACATTCTCCGCGCGGCGAAAGGGTACGTCATCGCGCTTGCCATCGAGGGGAAAGAACACTCTTCCGAAGCGCTTGCAAAAAAGTTGCGCATTCTTTGCGACAAAGGGGAAGAGATTACCTTTTTGATCGGCTCTTCTCACGGGTTGGATGCGAGCGTAAAACAGTCGGCGAATGAACTTTTATCCTTTTCGCCGATGACATTCCCTCATCAACTCATGCGCGTGATTTTAGCCGAACAGGTGTACCGCGCGTTTATGATCAACGCGGGGGCGGAATATCACAAATAGCGTTTGCGTATAATAGCGCGTGAACGTCTTTGAAGAAGTAAAACTTTTTTATCAACAATATCAGGGCGAAAAAAGAATCGTCGGAAAGAGTGAGGAAGGTCGGGAAATTTTCGCTTTCTTCGTAGGGGCGCATACTGCTCCGACTGCAATTTGTCAATGTGCCATTCACGCACGCGAATGGATTACCGCGTATATCGGTTTGGCGCAAATTGCGCGCGGGGTTTCTCGCGGGGGCGCGTGGGTGATTCCCCTCGTGAATCCCGACGGCGCGTTGCTTTCTCAAGTGGGAATTGAGAGCGTCGCGCAAGAGCGGACGAAAAACCGTTTGCTGCGCTTAAACGGCGGGAAGGATTTTTCCCTTTGGAAGGCAAACGCGCGGGGCGTCGACTTAAACGTCAATTTCGACGCGCGTTGGGGCACGGGAGAGAAAAACGTATTCCATCCCGCACCCGAAAATTATATCGGAAAACGTCCGTGTTCGGCACAAGAAAGCCGAACGCTAAAATACGTAACCTATGCCGTCCGTCCGCAGTTTACCCTCAGTTATCACGCAAAGGGGGAGGAAATATACTGGGAGTTTTACCAACCGTTTTTCCGAAAAATGCGGGATAAACGGCTTGCGTGCGTCTTAAAAAAGACGACGGGGTACCCGTTGAAACGCGCAAAAAATTCCGCAGGCGGGTATAAAGACTGGTGCATCGAGCGGTTGAAAATCCCCGCGTTTACGGTGGAAGTCGGCTCGGACGGGTGGTCGCACCCGATCGGAAAGGAATATGCGCCGTTGCTTTGTAAAAAACACGAAAACGATTTGAACAAACTGTTAGAGGAATATTGACATGGAAGAACGTTTTATGCGCGAGGCGCTTGCCCTTGCGGGAATGGTCGCATCTGATCGGAAAGGAATATGCGCCGTTGCTTTGTAAAAAACACGAAAACGATTTGAACAAACTGTTAGAGGAATATTGACATGGAAGAACGTTTTATGCGCGAGGCGCTTGCCCTTGCGGAAAAGGCGAAAAAGAAGGGAGAAGTTCCGATCGGCGCGGTCGTCGTTTACCGCGGGAAAATAATCGGAAAGGGGTATAATCTCCGTACCAAATTGCAAATGGCGAGCGCACATGCCGAAATGCGCGCAATCGATATGGCGTGCAAAAAACTGCGTTCGTGGCGTCTTCCCGAGGCGGAAATTTACGTTACGTTAGAGCCTTGCCCGATGTGTATGGGCGCAATCTTAAACGCACGGATCGACCGCGTTTACTTCGGCGCGTACGAGCAAAAGGGGAGAAGTTTGACGAGCGAGATCGCAAACGCGAATTTACTCAACCACACGGTCGAAGTGGTGGGCGGGGTACTGCAAGAGGAATGCGCGTCTTGCTTGACGAGTTTTTTTACCGAAATGCGCCTCCGCGAAAAGGAAAAGAAGGCAAAGAAAAAGGGCGGTTAAACCGCGCTTATCAAAATCGGAAAGAGCAAAGAAACGCAGGAAAAATTCCTGCGTTTCTTTCTTTATACAGAAAACAAGCGCGAGTGGGAACTCGCGCTTGTCAGAAACCACCATGGTGGCAAAAAGGTTTAGCTTCAAGCCGTTGCCTTTACTTGTAGCCTTTAGCGAACCGCCACTTGAAGTGGTGGTATAAAAAAACTTTAGCAAAAGGAATCCTCCTGTGTTATAATAAAGTAGGTTTGACAACCACAAATAAAAAACACAGGAGGATTCGTCATGACTTTATCCGTTTTCTTGATTGTCTTAATTGCTTTTAAGTTTACGGAATCTGCGGGAACCGTTATTTCTTTTAAACGCCGACAATTTCGAGGGAAAATTTTTCATCAAAAATTCATTGACAAGCGTGGGGGGGGGTGTATTATAATATTATCATCGCAGAATTATATCATGCGGAAATTTTGTATAGAGGTAATATCATGATCGAATTAAAAAACGTCGATAAGATTTACGGGAAAGGGGACGGTGCCGTTCACGCGTTGAAGAACGTCAGCGTTACCATTGAAGACGGAAAGTTCACCGCCATTCTCGGAAAATCGGGAAGCGGAAAGTCTACGCTGATGAACATCATCGGGGCGCTTGACTCTCCCACCAACGGCACGGTATATGCAAACGGACAGAACTTGACGGAAATGTCCCCCAACGCGCTTGCGGAATACCGCAACAAGACGACGGGGTTTGTTTTCCAGTCTTTCTATTTGGAGCCGACGTTTAGCGTACTCGATAACGTCGCGATGCCCCTTATCATTGCGGGCATGCCTCGTAAAGAGCGGGAAGAAAAGGCGATCAAGGTTTTGACGCAACTTGGACTTGAAGACAAGATCAACAAAAAAGCAAACGAACTTTCGGGCGGGCAAAAACAGCGCGTTTCCATTGCACGCGCGCTCGTACATAATCCCGATATCGTGCTTGCGGACGAACCGACGGGGAACTTGGACTCGCAAAACGGCGCGGAAGTCATGGCACTTCTTCGCGATATTTGTAATATGGGGAAGAGCGTCGTGCTCGTTACGCACAACATGGAAGACGCGAAAAACGCGGATAACATCATCTTCATCGAAGACGGCGTCGCGGAAATGAAGTCGGGCAACGCCGTAAATTCGGAGGCGAACGGATGAAACTCAGGGACGTATTCAAAATCGCCCTGCATAATCTTTGGTACAATAAGAGCCGTACGATTTTGACGGTCATTATCGTTATGGTCGTCAGTACGCTTATTATGACGCTTTGTTTGTTTGGCATCAACTTTATGCAAAACCAAATTGACGTCAACAAAGATATTTTCAACGAGCAGGGAACGCGCTACTACGCGTACAGCCGCAATATCGACAATCAGCAAAGTCCGTATACCGAGGAAGAAATGCAACACGTTTTTTCTACGGCGGATGAATATGCGCACATCATCGACAGTTTTGAGGCGAGATTGGAGTCGTATTATTACAACGATCCAAACACGAACGATTACGTTTCAACTTCTTTTTCCGTTGCATTTGGTACGGACGCGGACAAAGTTTATACGTCGTCTAATTATAATACGTCGATGAATATGTGGTCCACGAGGTTTATCCGTACGCAAATGTGCGATTACGGAAAGGAGAACCTCATTCTTCAAGGGAGTATTTGGTCGGCGACGGATGCCGGGCAAAATAAAGTTTGGCTTGCGGAAGATTACATAAAAACGCTTGTAACGCAAGGGGTTACGCTCAACGTGGGGGATAACGTAACGTTTATGGCTTCCACTTGGGGAAATAAAATGGATTCGGAAACGCGCGTTGCGCACGATTACGTGCTTGCGGGAATTTTCGACGCCAAAGTATTGCGCGGGGAAGAACAGTACGGCGACACGATAACGATGCTCGTCGATCTTGATTCTTTTGTTAGAGATTTTTCAGATCAGGTTTCTTATTCTGAAATTCAAATGACTTATGCGCCCCCTCAAACGGAGTACAACTATAACGCCGTATACGACGACATGAAGGCGTTTGAGGAAAAACTCAATGCGGGAGTCGCGCCCAACCGTTACGATTCGACGGAGCGGGATTGCTTTACCTGCTCGTACGTAGAGGATATGCAAATGACCGTTTTGATGAGCGCGATCATTCTTGCGGTTATCGTGCTTTTGTCCGTGCTCATTCTCCTTCTTTCCGTCGGGTCGGTCGCAAATACGATTATTATTTCCGTCGATAAAAACCGTAAGTTTATCGGGCTTATGAAGGCGATGGGGCTGAACCAAAACGGGGTAAAGAAAATTGTTACGTGCGAATCGATTATGCAAATCGCAATCGGCGTTTTGATTGCGGTGGGGGCGTTGTTTGCGATCCGTCCGTTGATCGCAACCATTCTTGCGTCGATGTTTGAGTCGATGTTCTCTTATTTTGCGGTGGAAATCGCCCTTTCGGTTACCGTTCCGTTCTATCTTCCGATTGCAACCATTCTTCTCTTCTTCTTGTTTGCGACGCTGTTCTCACGCGGAAGCCTTGGAAAGATTGCAAAACAGGACGTCATCAGTACGATTAGCGAGGTGTCCTAATGAAGTTAAAAGAATATATCAGACTTGGTAAGATCAGCATTAAGAGCCGAAAGAAATCGACGAAAAATACCGTCCGCGGGATCTCGTTTGGACTGATTATGTTAATTCCCGTCGTATTCTTTACGCTTGCGTTTAACGTTGACATGACGAACAAGATCAACGATACGAGAAATATTTCCATCGTAAACGTTTTGACGCACGGGGAAGGGGCGGAATCGGCGACGGTTCAGCTTGGCGACAACTCGAACAGTCCTATCGTTTTCGGCGCGTCGGATATGGCGCGTATTACCGAAAGGACAGACGCCGTAGAAGAAGTCGTATACGCCGACTACTGGGCGTTTGGAAGCGATCGGTCAAATACGAACGGATATGCGATCATCGACGAGCAAATGATGCAATATTCCGAAATCACCGGAAACGGCAATTACGGCGGGCAAATAAATTACAGCGATATTTTAATGCCCAACCTCAACGTCAAAGTGGTAGATATTACGCGCAGCGGCGGAAAGACCGTTCCTGCGGGTATCGTCGAAGACTTGGAAGAGGCGGGGAAAACCGTTTTATCCGCAGGCGAGGGATTTTCTGAAGAGGGCGGAAAAGGCGAGGTCATGATTTCCGAACTCGTTCTTCAAAAGTACGGAATCGATCCGAGCGAAGCCATCGGAAAGGAATTTTCGCTCTTGTCGCAACTGTCGTTCAACGAACCGCATTACTACAATCAAGAATACGTCAGCGGGTACTTTCTCGACAACGATACAAACCCCAACAACAGTTATTCCGTTTCGGAGGACGGCGTCGTGCCTAATTTTGGCGCGGCGGTCATTGCAAAGTTTGAAATCGTCGGCATTATTTCGAACGAATATTTCTCCCTCAACAGCGCGCTCTTCCACGAGCCGCAGGTTTGGATTACGGATGCTTCCGTATATCAAACGGCGGGGGGAGAGCGGACGGTCAAATATCTCCCCGAACTGAAAACGCATTCCAAAGAATCGACGTCCGGAAGTACGAGCAATTATCAAATTGTAACCTATCCGGAAGCGGGCGAAGAGGGCGTGATGAACTTAATGCAACAGGCGGCGGAAGAGAAGATGTTTTTCCCTGCCGTTCCCGCAATGACGCCTTGGTGCGGGGGTGAGTTTTACGTTTGGGATGCCTATTTTGAGGCACCCGTTACCATGGCATCGGTGCAATGCAAAGACTACGACGGGGCATCGACCGTTGTCGGGATCATCGACGGCGTATATACCAACCTGACGGGGGAAGACTCTTCCGATATGGGAATGGGCGGTTACGCAACGTCTTACTGCGCGGTCGAGGCGTTTGAAAACTTCTCCATGCTCCATACCATCGGCGGTTACGTGATGGTCGTCATGTACGTATTCGGCGGAATTATCTTCTTTGCAACCTTGCTCAATTTGTACAACTCCGTCAACTATTCGGTGCAAGCGCGGAGAAATTACATCGGCATGATGCGCGCGATCGGTGCGACGAAAGACGTCATTCCTCGCCTTTATTTGGTGGAGATCCTACTCATCTTTGCGCGAAGCCTCATTTGGGTACTCATCTTTTCGGGCGGGATTTCATACGGAATCAAGGCGCTTATCGATATGCTTTTCAAGAGTGAGGCGTCGATGCTTTTGGGGACCACGCTCAGTTTGAATTTCGGATATTTCTTCTTGGCGCTCGGCGTGGTGTTTGTTCTCATCTTTGCGATCGCGTTTATATTCAGCCGCGTCGCGTGCTTGTCCGTAACGAGAAAGGGCATTTTGGAAGTGCTCTCGGACGATAAGTAAGGAGGTCGAACGTGAAAAAATTAATTGTTAAAATTTTAGGTTCGGCGCTTGTATTGACTTCTGCGTGCGCGCTTGCCGCATGCGGGGATAACGTCGACTTAAAGACGGGTGCGACCGTGTCCCTTACCGTGGAAACGGAGGCGACGGACGTTACGATTGCAAGTACTTACGGCACGGTAACGGGGGAAGGAAACGCATATACCGTTACGCTTGATATCAAAAAAGATTTTACCGTAACCGCGTCGGCAAAGGGGTACAAGACGGTAAACCTCAACGTTTCCGTTGCGGATATTGCAGACGGATCGCACGAAGCGACGATCGTCTTGAATGAACTGTTGAAGAAAAACGTAGCCATTACGGTAGAAGGAATTACGGATGACGTCGCAATTACTTGCGACGGAGTAACCTTTACCGCAAAGAGCGGCACGTATCAAGCGGATTTGAGCGAAGAATCGCTCGCAAAGGGAATTACCGCCACGGCAGTCGGCGCGGCGCCGTATACGTTTACGTTTACGGATGAGGAAATGAAAGGCAGTTATTTGCAAAAAGAGATTTTTCTTATCGGGGAAAACGAACGCCTTCTCGAAATCATGGGCTACGCATTGGAAGGCGTTTTGCTCGATGCGGAATTAAACTTTATTCCTTATTCGACCATTACGACTTTGACGCCGAACTACGGCGAGCGCGTCGTTGGTGCGCGCGTTGTACTTGACGAGGCTTACAGCGGTTCTCTCACGTTTTTTAGAAGTATGAACGAGGTCTTGGCGCGCGTTGAAGTATCGGCGGATATGACGCAGTACGATAACGTCGTTGAGGTGGAAACGGGGAATAGCGACTGGTATTCAAACGAGATTTATATTAGCGATTTGATCGATGACGGAACGGGGTACGATCCCAACCAAAGAATCGACGGAACGTTGTGGATCGAAACGGAAACGGAATTGCGCAAAGCGTACGTTCAAACGAATTGGAACGGGGAATCGCAACACTATTATATTTCCGCACGGAGCGATGAAAACGTTAACGCGATTTGGCTTTTTAGCGGTGAAAAGGGCTCGGAAGAGAAAAAGAAGATCGATTACAACGGGCAAACGTCAATCGCTTTAGCCGATTTTGCGTCGGCGACGCTCGATATTTCGTTTGTTTTATACGACCAGGTGTTTAAGGAAATTTCGACGGAGTATGAGAGCGTTACGTTCCCTCATAATAGCGAAGTGGAATATCCCGTTGTCAACGGGGTAATTGAAAGCCTCCCCGGTTATTCTATGTGGGATAACGTTGAGTTGTCGCACGGAGTCTATGCGTATTCAAGATTCGAGGAGATCGTTAAAGTCGGGGACGCGTGGTGTTATCTTTTGGAATTTTCGGCAGACGCGAAGTATTCGTTTACGTTAAAAGATAAAAACGGGAATCCCGTTACGGGCGCGACGATTAACGTGGGAAGTGAAGAATCCCCTGAATATCCGTTTACGGAAGAGGGGAACGGCGTATATTCGCTGACGGCATCCAGTACGAATCATTATTACGCAAAGATCACGGTGGGGGGAAGCGAAGGGTATTATAGCATTCCTATCGATCCCACGGACTCCATGTGGACGAGGGACGGAAGAAATTTGAGCACCGAGATTACGTTGCGGTCGGAAAACGTCGCGGGATTGCTTTTAGATTTCGGGCGTTTCCAAGGCCGTTTCTGGGGAACGATCAGCGTTTCGATCGTCGACGATACGACGGGTGCAACAATCAAAAAGGTTCCGAACGGGTCTTTCCGTTACTATTTGCGTGCGGATATCGACGCAACCGTTACGTTTAAGGTCGTCTTCCGTTATTACGATTATACGACGGATGGAAAGGATGCAAACGAGCAAATTACAAGAGAAACGCTTGTAACCTTTAATGTGGCGGAATATGCGCGTATCGCGGGGGTTAGCGAAGTGCAACCGCCCAACGTGGAAAGCGATCCGTTCTACAACTGGTAACGCTAAAAAGTGCGGGAAACGGAGGAAACGATCGCTATAAACGAAAAAAGCGCGGAGTCCCGACGGAAAGCGATTTGCGACAAACGTTAAAAGTGCGGGAAACCGACGGGAAACGATTCGCTGCAAACGTTAAAAGCGCGGGAAACCGACTGACGGAAACGATTTGCCAAAAACGTTAAAAAGCACGGGAAACCGACAAAAACGCTTGTAAACTACGCAATCTTTCTTCGCGGAGTCCCGACGGAAAGCGATTCGTTCTACAACTGAATTAAAAAGGTTTCGCTTAGGCGAAACCTTTTTCTTTTTGCAAAAGCAAAAGGGCATTTCAACGAGTTTCATATTACTAAAACGATTATTTTAACAATTTTTCATAACGCTATTGACACGTAAGAAGGCGAGTGTTATAATGATAAACGAGAAAATGTCTATCATTATATGATAGGATAGGACATTTTCATATTAGGCAATTTGAAAAAATGAGGAGGAAACAAATCACATGAAAAAAGGTATTTTTTGCGTAGTGCTTGCGGGGGCGATGGCGCTCGGCATGACGGCTTGCGGAGAGGATCCCGCATTGAACGATCCCAACGCGGGCGTAGGCGCCGACGGGAAAGTAACCATTCAGTTCTTTGGATGGGGGGATACCGCGGAGCAAGAAAACTATCAAACGCTTTGCAATCAGTTTATGGAGGAAAACGAGGATATTATCGTCGTTTACGATGCGGAAAACGCGTCGACGTATATGACGACGCTCAAAAACCGCGCGAACAACCTTCCCGATTTGTTCTATATGCCCGACTACGACTTTTTGGAATGGGTTGCGAACGGCACGCTCATGGATATGTCGCCGTACCTTACGGACGAGGAAATTTCTCAAATTTGGCCGGAGGCAATCGGGGAATATTATTTTGATATGAACACGATGAAACTCGGTAAGAGCGCGGACGCGGGCATTTACGGACTTCCGAAGGACCTCGGTCCCTTCACCCTCGTCTACAATAAGACGTTGCTTGACGCAAAAATCGAACAATACGGTTTGGATAGCGACGCGATCTATGCGCAGTTGAGCGCGACCGATCCGATGACGTGGAGCGAATTTACGGCGCTTTTGAAACAAGTCGATCCCGACGGCGGTGCGGATAACGTTTACGGTATTTCGCACTACGAGTTGGAAGCGGCGGTATACTCCAACGACGCGGACTTCTTCAACGAAGGTGCGGTTACGCAGACGATTACCGATCCTAACTTCTACGACGCGGTACAGTTTATCGTCGATTTGACGACGGAACATAACGTTATGCCTTCTGCGGACGACCAAGTTTCTACCAACGGGTATCAACGCTTTAAGGGGCAAGGCTGTATCTTCAGTTTCATGGGACCTTGGGACTGCGCGGAATTCTGGAAGACGGTCAATTTCGATTACGACGTCGTTCCCGTTCCCTACAACGGCGCAAACCCCAACGCGCAAAGCACCGCGTGGGTTGGTTCGATGGGGTACTGCATGCCTTCTAAAATCAAAAATCAAACGAAGAAGGTGGAGGCGGCAATCAAACTTGCAAAATACCTCTGCATGAATGAGGACGCACAACGCAAGTTCTACGAACTCGGACAACAAGTTCCTAACCTCATTACGATGGCGACGGGCGAATACGTCAACGATACGCAAAACATCCTTGGCGAAAAGAATCCTCCTTCGAGAAGCGTATGGGTAGATACCATCAACGGCACGAGCGCAACGGATAAGATCGGCGGAAAGGTGCGCGCACGCTACTATACATATTCTTCCGACTGGTATAACGCATTGACCGAGCATTTCGGCAACGTGGACATGTGGGACGGCGCCGTTTCGGCGAAAACGGCATGCGAAGGATTTGCGACAACGTTCCAAGCGTATCTCGATACGTATCAAGCAGATTTGGGGTAACGTATGACGGAAGAAATTTTGCAATCGGACGGCGCGTTTGCGGTGGAAGAAACACCCGCGGCTCCCACGCCCGTTTCCAAAAAACGGAAAAGTAAATTAGACAGGCAGGAGAATATCGTTGCATTTTTGTTTATTCTCCTTCCTATCATCGGCTTTTGCGTATTTACCATCGGTGCAATGGCATTCTCCTTCATTTACAGTTTTCAAGACTATAACATGTTGACGGGAGAATCTTCTCCCGCGGGATTAAAAAACTACACCGATTTGTTTACGCATATCATCTATTCCAAAAACTTCTTGCAATCGATCGGAAATACGCTTATCCTTTTGATCAGCACCCCGCTTAGCATGATGTTGGGGCTTGGTCTTGCGGGGCTTTTGCGTTTGGGCAACATCAAAGGGGCGAAGATCTTCCAAGTTTTGTATTATCTTCCCGCCGTATCGAGTGCGGTTGCAATGAACATCGTTTGGCGTTATATTTTTAACAACGAGTTCGGAATTATCAACCAAATTCTCGGCGTAAAGATCAACTGGCTCAGCGATGAAACGCTCATTAAAATTGCAATCATCTTCAAAAATTCCCTCAACGGAATGGGTGGCGCAATGATCATGTATCTTGCGGGAATGCTCAATATCCCCAAGGACTACTACGAGGCGGCGGATATCGACGGGGCGGGTAAATTCCGTCAGTTCATCTCCATCACCTTCCCGCTCATTACGCCGATGACCTTCTATCTCCTCATTACGGGGATTATCGGCGGACTTCAATCGTATGCAGATGCAGACGTCTTTGCGGCGGGCAATCAGGGCGCGCAAACGATCGTCTACTTCATTTGGAACAGAGGGATCAATCAAAGCAGATACGGCTTGGCGTCGGCGGCGTCCGTGTTGCTTGCAATCGTCATTATGGCGATTACGCTCGTGCAGTTCAAACTGTCGAATAAGTGGGTTTACGAGGAGTAACGGAAATGGAAGAGATTTTGTTAGAACAACCCGAACAACCCATCAACGCCGACAAAAAGAAGGGAGGAACGGCAAGCGTCGGGAAAATCGCGCTTCGCGTATTTACTTACGTGATCTTGGTGCTCGGCGCGGCGATTTTGGTATTCCCGTATCTTTGGATGCTCCTTACGTCCTTTAAGGACGATTACGAGGCGATGAGTTTGACTCTCGTCTTGTTCCCGACCGACGTTTGGCACGTAGAAAACTACAAAAAGATTTGGACGATCGTTCCCCTTATGCGCGGTGTTTTGAATACGCTCACCGTCGAAGTTTCGGTCATCGTCATCGGTACGTTCGTATCGACGCTTGCGGCGTTCAGTTTTGCAAAACTCAAATTACGCGCAAAGACGTTTTGGCTCCTCTTCTTGATGAGCGGAATGATGGTTCCCTATGCGGCGCTCATGATGCCGCAATTCCGTGCCTTCTACGCATTAAAGATGTTCGACACCCTGTGGCCGCTCATCTTGCCCGGATTTTTCGGGAACATTTCCATGATGTTCTTCCTCATTCAGTACATGAAGGGGATTTCCAACTCCTTCTTCGAGGCGGCAAAACTTGACGGTGCGGGGTATATGACGATGTTCCTCACCATCATGTTCCCGATGGTCAAAACGGCAATCGCGGCACAAGTTATTTTCTGGTTCATCGGTATTTGGAACGACTATTTTGCACCTGCAATCTATTTGAAGAGTGACGAATCGATGACGTTGCAACCGATGATGGCGCGCATCAATTCCAACAATTCGGGAGGAACGAATCTTCCGCTCATCATGGCGGGCGCGGTGCTCTCGAGTATCCCGATGATGGTCATCTACATTACCTGTCAAAAATTCTTTATCGAATCGTTGGCAATTTCCGGCGTAAAAGGTTAATTGAAATAGGAGGAAAAAGGTATGAAACAAAAGTGGACGTGTATCGCGGTTGCATTGCTGTCGCTTACTGCGTTGACGGCGTGTAAAGAACCGCCCGTAGGCGGCAATCCCGGCGATACGTACGAAGATTATACTTCCACCAAACAACCGGGGAACGACTCGTTCGATTATCCCGGAAACTATGCTGCTCCCGAACTCAACATGGACGGGAAGGGGGAAGACGCAGAGTGGCTTGCAATCACCGAGCCGCTTGCAACTTTCGGACACGGGGACGCGGCGACCGTCAAGGCGTACCGTGGGGAAGACGCGTTGTTTTTCCTGTTTGAAGTAAGGGATACTATTCTCCTTACGGAAGGGACGGCAAACGACGACACGGTTACCCGTTCGGACAGTATCGAGTTTTATCTCGACACGCTCGCCGACGGCGGATCTAAACCGCAAAACGACGATTATCAAATCAACCTCGGCATTCACGGCAAAACGCGTATCATGCAAGGCTCGGGAAGCGGATGGGGGAATTGGAACGGACTCATCGACTACGAAGTGTTCCTCGACGGCACCCTCAACGACGGAACGGATGCAAGCGATACGGGTTATAGCGTAGAGGTTATGATTCCTTATGCGCAAATCAATATCGAAAAAGACGATACGATTGCGATTTCTTTCGGCCACGTAGACAAGGCGGGGCCGGGGAGCGCTGCTGGAAGCGATTGGGACTGGTACCCGTGGCTTTACAAGGGTGCGCCCACCGAACCGCAAACGCCCGACAACTACGTTCTTCTCGATAAGGACAACGTATTGATGTCGCGCGATGAAGAAGAGCGCCCGAATGCGGAAATGGCAGGGTACGTTACCGACGGGCAAACGCAACAGCCGATTGTGGGCGCGACCGTTTCCGTCTTAATCGGAGGAAGCGAACAAACGACCACGACGGACGAGGCGGGATTCTTCTCGTTTGCGGACGTCGATCCGGAAGGAACTTACACCGTCGTCATCGAAAAGGACGGTTACATCAGCAATTCCGTAACGTATACGCGTGCGGAACTCCGCGCGGCAAACGGCGGAAGAGTGCAAAAGGACATCTCCGTTTTGAACGAATCGACGGTAGCGAGAACGGAACTCGTCGGTACGGTAAAGAACGTTGTCGACGGAGCGATCGGCGGGGCAACCGTCCGCATCGAAGGCACGACGATGCAAACGACGGCAAGCGCAGACGGTACTTTCTCCATTGCAGACGTTCCCGTTGTAGCGGGAGAAGACGTTACGCTTACCGTTTCCAAAGCAGGGTACGGCACGAGCAAGACGGTTGTAAAGAGCGACAGTTTGGTATCGAACGGCGAAACGGAAGTCGGCGACGTCAACATCAACCTTCCCTATGCGCAAACGGGTGCGTTCGGCTTAAAGAATGCAAACTTTGCGGACAGTTCAATGGAAATTTCCCGTACGCTTACGGGCGTGGAATTCCTCCTTACGGGTACCCGTCAGTTGAGCGGACATATCGAAATTTACGTCGATACGAAAGACTGTGCGTCCCACCGCGACAACGATACTTCCTTCTGGTGCTTCAACCTCGAAGATACCGGTAGAATTTCGGGCAACCACTACGCAGGCGGCGTATTTAAGTTGGAAGGACTTGAATACACCCTTGAAAAGAACGATTCGACGGGCTATTCCGCGCGTTTCTTTGTTCCGTATACCTATTTGGGCATTACGCCTTTCGAGGTATTCGGAATCTCGCTCGGTCAATGGTCGACGACGGCAAACGACTGGGACGGCTGGGGCTTTGCGGGGCAGTTTGTTGCGCCCGAAACGCCCGCAACGCTCATTCGCTTGAGCGCGACGAACGAACTTTACAGAGCGGACAGCAACGCTTCCATGGTTACCCTTTCGGGGAACGTCGGCATGCAAGGAGTGCGCGTTTCGGTTGAAGGTACGGATTATGCGGTTACGACGGGCGCAAACGGCGCTTGGAATATGCGCATTCCCGCGACGGCAAACGCAATCAACCTCGTTTACTCCATTCAAGGATATCAAACGCAGACGACGCAAATTGCAGCGGGCTACTTTGATACGCATTACGCGTTTAGCGAAAACGTTACCATGCAAGAACAGTCGGCGTCCGTCAGCGGTACGGTTACGGACAGCGTAACGGGCGATCCCGTAGAAGGGGTTACGGTTACCGTTGTCGGAACGCAAATTACTGCGACGACGAACGCAAACGGCGAATATACGTTGAGCGGAATTTCTACGTTTGGCGACGTTTCGATCACCTTCGTAAAAGAGGGTTACGCGACGCAACAAAAAGATATCTCGGCGGCGGATCTTGCTCAAAGCGCAACGCACGATTTGGACGTTTCCTTCGTGTCCAACGCACAAGTGGCGGAAATTACCCTTTCGGGTACGGTTACGAACGTCAACGGCGCGGTGGCAGGGGCAACCGTTACCGTAGAGGGGACGGAGTACACCGCAACGACGAACGCAAGCGGCGAATGGACGATTGAAAACTTCAAGAGCGTCGACAGCAAGATTGTCATTACAAAGGACGGCTACATTCAAAAGACGCTTTCCTACAAGGCGGAAAACCTTGCGCAAGGCGCGGATTCTTATTCGATGGGAGAAGTCGACTTCGTATTAGATTACGTCGTCTTTGGGGAACTTGAAGAAAAGATTGCGGATGCGGTACGCAACGCATTCCCCGGATTTACCTTCTACGTAACGAGAACGGAAACGGCGTTTGAGTTTAAGATGATCGGGAAACGCGCGTTTGCAGGCGCAAACCTCGAATTCTACTTGGATATCGGGGCAAACAACGCGAGAGATTATCAGTTGATTTTCCAACCGGACGGGTCGCTTACGGTCAATCATTATACCGGTTCGAATACGTCTACTTCCGCGCTCACGTGGGAAGTAAAGAACGTAGACACGGCGGCGGAAATTTACCTTACCCTTCCGTATACCTTCCTCGGCGTTCAACCGACGGATATCATCGGTGTAACGGCAGGCTCTTTCTCGACGGCAGTCAGCGACTGGGATCCGATGATGTACGAGTTGGTGGTTGTGGCGCCCGAAAACGGTGCAAATTACGTCCGTTTGGATTCGAACAACACCGTATTCCGTCATACGCAAAACGAACAAAAAGTTACCCTTTCGGGCAACGTTGCGATGTCGGGCGTTACCGTTTCTTTCAACGGATTTACTGCAACGAGCGGGAACGGCGGTGCGTGGAGCATGGTTTGCTCGATGCCTACTTCCGACTTGCAAATCACCTATTCAAAACTCGGATACGAAACGCAAACGCAAACGGTTGCACTTGCAGACCTTGCGGGCGGAACGTATACGGCGGAATCCGTTACGCTTGTAGAAAAGACGGTAACCGTCAGCGGCACGGTAACCGAAAGCGGAACGGGCGAAGGACTTGAAGGAGTCGTTGTTTCCGTCGTTGGAACGGACGTTTCCGCGACGACGAATGCAAACGGTGAGTATACGCTTTCCGTAGGTGCGGCTTCCGATATCACCTTACGCTTTACGTTGGACGGCTATACTGCTCCCGACGCGAGCAAAACGGCAACCGAACTCAACGATGCGGCTACGCACGTTGTCGATGCGCAAATGGTTTCGACCAATCAAGTAACTTATATCACCTTAAAGGGAACCGTTTCTAATCTTAACGGCAACTTGGAAGGGGTTACGGTTGTGGTAGAAGGAACTCCCGATCTTACCGCAACGACGAATGCAAACGGCGAATTTACCATTGAAAACTTCCCCGTTCTCGATGCGAATCTCATTCTCACCAAGGCGGGATATTTGACGACGAAGGTTGCATTCGTGGCGGAAAACGTCGGCGACGGCGCAGCGGAATACACGCTCGCAACGGCGGATATGCCTCTCGAATATGCGGCGCTTAACGGAATCATCGCGGATAAAAACGACGATTTCGCCGCATGGAAGGGATACGTTACCCGCTCGAACGTCGGTTTTGAGTTTAAGTTTATCGGCTCCCGTGCTTTCAACGGGCGCATCGAGTTGTTCGTCGACACGGGCGCAAGTTCCGCAGACAACGCGCGGGACGCAAGCGATTACCTTTTCAACTTGAATTCGAACGGAACGATTACCATCGTCAACTGGGCGGGCGGCGGAAACGAAACGCCTCACGCGCAAATGCAATTTACGGTACTCAACGCAGCGTCCGCTCCCGAAGCGTATTTCACCCTTCCTTATGCTTTCCTCGGTATCGAATCGACGGATATCATCGGTATTTCCGTCGGGCAATGGTCGACGACGGCAAACGGCGGCGGTGGCGACTGGGACGGTTGGGACGACTTTGCACACGCGGGCATTAGCGGAAATTCGTTTGTCAAACCCGAATGGACGCAAGATTATATCCGTATCGGCTTGCACAACGAATTGTACGCGCTTGCAAGCAACGTGGCAGTCGATTTCACCTCGTACGATATTCACTTTGCTACGGGCGAAAACAACGACGTTGCAACGGGCGCATACGGAAACGCAGGCTCGAATCCCGATAACTTCTACGCAAAGGTTACCGAAAGAAACGAAACGGGCGTAACGTTCAGTTTCATCACGACGGGCGCGTTCGGAACGAACGGAGCGGCGAAAGAATTCGTCGTCATCTACTTCGATACGGGCGCAACGGTTAACGGATGGGACGGTATCGATTATACGATCCGTATTTATTCGGACGGCACGGTCGTCGGAAAGGCGGGCGGACCTTGGTGGAAGGTCGGAGGGAACGAAACGCAGCTTGGAACGGTTGTAATCAACAACAACAGCGGCGTGATCACCTTCGAGTACACCGTAACCTACGAAACGCTCGGCATTACACAAAACGACGTATTCGGCGTGGCAATGCGCGAAGCGTGCGATAACGACGCCGACATGATGATTTATGAACCTTGGTGGGATTGTTACTATCAAGGGACGAGAATCGACGCGGCAAACAGCAGTCAATACGTTCGCGTATCGGCGGACGGCACGTTGTATCAAGATAACGACAACGTAGCGGGAAACTGAAAAGGGAGGTAAATCGAAATGAAAAAATTGCATAAAATTTCCATTGTAGCATTATCGACCTTGTTCCTTGTCGGGGCGGTTGCCTGCGACGGCGATCCCCAAGGCGGAACTCCCGGCGGAGACGGTGTAAAGTACACCGATCCGAATACCGTATTCACCAAGTACGATAACAAAAATTACAACGAATATTTATTAGGCGAAGAAACGACCATTGAAAATCAATGGGAAGGGTACGGCATCGGCGATCCGTTCATCATGCGCTATAACGGCACGTACTACTTGTACTGCTCTTCGCTTGACACCGAAGTAGGCGTTCGCGCTTACAAATCGGCGGATCTCGTTAACTGGACGCCCATCACGGGCGAAGGGTTGCGGGAAGGGTACGTTACGGAAGATCCCGTATCGAGATGCGCATACGCTCCCGAAGTGTACTACTTTAACGGCACGTTCTACATGTATACTTCGCCTTACGGCAACGGGCATTACGTATTGACGGCGACGAGCCCCGAAGGTCCGTTCGTCAAGGCGACGAATAACTTCGGTATGTCGATCGACGGCTCCGTCCTCATTGACGACGATGAAAGTATGTGGTTCACCTACGCTTCGAGCGGCGGTATCCGTATGGCAAAGATGGACGATATGCTCACCGTCAACACAAGCGCTACTCCGCAACTCAACGGCACGTCCATCGGCGGTTGGACGGAAGGTCCTTACATCTTAAAGAGGGACGGGATCTATTATCTCACCTATACGGGAAACCACGTTACCTCGGAGGGATACCGCATCGCATATGCAACGGCGGATAACATCGCGACGAATGCGGGCGGAATTGACAGAAACGCATGGACGCGCGCATGGAACAACCCCGTTGCGCTTGAAACGGAAACGGCATTAAAGGGGATCGGGCACTCGTCCACCGTCATGGGACCGGATATGGATTCGCATTATCTTGCGTACCATATGCTCAACTCTTCGGGCGGACCGAACAGAAGCCTTGGCGTCGACAGATTGCTCTTCAACGGAAAGCAAATGTCCGTATCGCCTTCGCTTACCGATAGCGTAACGCCTACGCTTCCCGAATTCTATGCGCTTGCAGCGGACGAAGAAAAGTTTGACGAAAGCGATACGTTCCTTCTTTCTTCCAGCGAAACGGCAGACGACTTCACGGCGGAATTTAACTTGAAAGGCGCAAGCACGGCAGAATACGTCGTCGGCTATACGGATGCGAGCAACTACGTCAGCGTCGTCGTTAACTTGACGGAAAAGACGGTTGTCCTCAACGAAGTAAAGGGCGGACAAAGCAGTCAAAAGGGAGCGGGGACGCTCGTCAACGCATTCGACGCAAACGCGCTTCACACCGTACGCGTTTCCAACCGCGGTGGGAAAGTGGACGTCGTATTCGACAATATGACGAAGATCGACGATGCGGAACTTGACATCTCCGCGGGTAAAATCGGCTACAAGTCGGTTGGCGAAGCGGAAATCGGCTATACCGCGTTCAGTAACGTCGCAATGGGCATGAGCGACGAGCGCGAAGCAAAACAAGCGGAAGGGATTGTCGGTTCGTCCAACTACCTCTACGAAAACACGTACAACCAAGCAACCAAACTTGGCGAGGACAGCGGTCTTTCCGTCATCGCGGAAGGCTCGGCGCTCGACGGCGCAAAGGCGCTTACGCTCGGCGGAAACGGCGATTACGTTTCTTATCTTCTCAACTTCCACGAGGAAGGAAGATACGGGCTGGAACTCACCTATAAGGCGGAAGACGGCGGAAAGAAGATTGGCGTAAAAGTTGCCGACGGCACGGTATACCGTTGTACGCTTCCCGAAATTGAAACGCAAGACGGCGAAACGTACGTCAAGGCGATCGTCGGCGAATTTGACGTAGATGCAGGCATTACGACGGTGCGTACGGAAAACCTCGGCGAAGCAATCACCTTTGCTTGTTTGAGTTTTGTTCCCGTTTCGTCCGTTACGCCTGATTTTGAGCAAACGCTCGACGAATACGTAGAAAACGGCGCGGACTACAAGACGATTTGGAAGATCAAAGACGGCGGTCATTACGCGAAAGCGGGGACAAGACAACTCGTCTATTTCGGTGATAACAAGTTGACCGATTTCACGCTTGAAGTGGAAATGAAGTTAGAAGGCGCGACGGGCACGTCTACGGCGGGGATCGTCTTCCATGCGCAAAACTATGCGGCGTCCTCTCACGACGGGTACACGAGTATTCAAGGGTATTATTTGAGCATCAACAACAACCAAATCGTGTTGGAACGCTTAAACTATGCGGACGATTCGAGATTTATCGGCACGTACGTACAAGGAAATCCCTTTGCAACGAGCGACGTATTCGTTCCTCTTAAAATTCAGGTGCGCGGAAATACGTACACCGTATGGTCGGGAGAAACGAAACTCATCGAAGCGACGGATACGTTCGCGTTTACCGCAGGAAAAATCGGTTTGTATACCAACGGTGCGGCGGTCGTGTTCCGCAATTTGAAAATCAGTACCTAATCGACGTGGAAATGCGGAATGGTGTTACTATTCCGCATCTCCTTTATTCGGAGAAAAATGAAAGTTAAATCGCTAATTTGTACAGTTATGGCAGTATCAATGCTCGGGGCGAGCGCGTGTAAAGAAACGCCGTTTCAGAGAGGGGAGGAAATTGAGGTGAATCCTACCGTAGGCGAACGTTATCAAAATCATATTGAAATCGAAGGACAATGGGGTTCTTCCGCGGCGACGGGCGCAGACGGTCAGTACGGCATCGGCGATCCGTTCGTCATGCGCTACAACGGAAAGTACTATTTGTATCCGTCTACGTCCGATCCGTGCGACGGGATCAAAGTGTTTGAGTCGGACGACATGGTGAACTGGACGTATAAGGGGTTTGCCGTTTCGGAATCGGAACGAACGGTACACGGCGCTTATGCCCCGGAGGTCGTCTACTACAACGGTTATTTTTACATGTGTCAATCCCGCGCGGGAAAGGGGCATTATATTTACCGCTCGGAAAGCCCGACGGAAGGGTTTACACTCATCAGTAAGACGGACGGCGGGAACGAAGAGGATATCGATTACGGCAATCTCGGAATGGGAATCGACGGTGCTTTTTACGTTTCGGACGACGGGAAATTGTACCTTCTCCATACGAGTACGCCCGCAGGATTGAAGTATAATGAAATTACCGACGTCAACGACGTCCGCGTAGAAACGGTCGGAAGAACGAAAACGCTGGGCGACGCAAACCTCAATCATTGGATCGAGGGGCCGGGGATAATCCGTCGGGGCGACGTCAGTTATTTGACGTATACGGGCAATCACGTTACGTCCAAAGGATACCGCATTGCGTATTCGTACGCGGAAAATTTGAGCGATCTTTCCTCTTTTGTACAACCGATCGAAAACGTAACGATCATCGACACTTCGGACGAACACTATGGGTTGGGACATAGCAGCAACTTTAACGGGCCCGACCTCGACTCCATTTACACAGCGTATCACAGTTTGGTGGGAAGGGGCCCCGCGCGCCGCTACAACTTGGATAGATACCTTGCGAGCGGTTCGCTTTTGACGGCAAACGGCGTAACGCACCGCCCCGTGGCAATGCCAAACAAGCCTACCATGTCCGCGGTGAACGGAGATGAACTTGACTACAGCGGGGGCATGTATTGCCTTGGCGAAGCGGGAAAATACTTTACGGCGGAGTTTAATTTGATTCCGTGCGACGGGCAAGAACTCTTTTTTGGCAACGGCTATTCCGTTCGGCTTACGGAAGGCGGGATCGCCCTTTACAAAGACGGTGCCCTCCAAACGTCGAAAGACGCATATTACGCAAAGGACAAACTCAATACCGTGCGCGTAGAAAGCGGCGACGGCGTCGGGCACGTGTACCTCAACGGAATGCGCCTTATTTCTTACGATCCTGTCGGACGCGCATCTTTGCTTGGATACGCGAAAAAGGACGGCGTTTTCTATACTGCTTTTACCAACGACGTTTTTGGAACGTCCGATTTTGAGGCGGTAAAAAATTTCCCGACGCGGTTTCCCGCGACGGCTTACTTAAAAGGGGAAAACCGCGGATTTTCCATCGCCGACGCGGAAGAAGTCAAGGGCGGTTTGCGCGTCGGAGAAAAACAAAACTTGATCAAAACGCAGGACGCGGAGTATGCGGTGCGCCTTTCGACGCAAGGAGATTGGGTGAAATATGCGGTCGATATTCCCGCAAGCGAAAAGTATTCTCTTTCCGCCCGCGTAGCAAGCAGTACGGACGGATCGCTTAAAATCACCGTGGGGAACAAAGAACATACGGTCGCGTTTTCCGCACGCGAAGGGGAGAATATTTCCCTCGGCACGATGGCGTGCGAAGAGGGCGTTACCACGATGAAGGTAGAACTTTTGTCGGGAGAGATCGACCTCGTTTGGCTTGACGTGCAGGGAGATGCGGAAGGAAACGCGGACGAATCGCTGGCGGCATTTACTCGCTTAAACGGCGCCGTAGAGGCGCAAGGCGAAACGTTAACGGTGAGCGGCACGACGGATTTTGGAAACGACGGCGTTGCAATTTGGGGCGGGCGCGGCATGTCCGACTACGAAGTGGAAGTTGACTTCGTTGCAAAAGAGGGCACGACGGAGTTCGGGTTTATGGTCCGTGCAAACGACTATTCCTATCACTCCGCACAACCGACGCAGTCTTGGCGGGGGTATTACGTGTCCGTTTCCTCTCAAATTATCGCGTTGAGCCGTTACGATTATAGCGGAATTACCCTTTCGGCAAATCGGAAGGCGGGGCTTTTGGACGGCGGAGAACATCAAGTAAAAATCACGGCGGAAGGCAATGCGATTACCGTATTCGTCGACGGGGAGAAACAGTTTACAGCCGTCGATCCAAACGCCTTCCTTTATGGAAAATTCGGCATTTTCGTCGATAACGGACAGGTGGAAATTAAGAATTTTCGGTTTCAGTTGCGGGGATGAAAAATAATTTTATAAATTTTTTGATAGGCTATTCCATTTTATGGAAAAGTGTGATATGATAAAATAGATAAAAATTTGAAGCAAAAAGGAAACGATCTATGAAACACACAAAATGCTACATTCCCGAATATCCCCGTCCGCAATTTGTTCGCTCCGACTGGACGAATTTGAACGGCGAGTGGGCGTTCGCCTTTGGCGAAGAGGTTACGGAGGCGGAGGCGTTAAAGGGGAATCTTTCCCGCGTCATCAACGTTCCCTTTTCTTACGAAACGAAATTGAGCGGAATTGCCGATGAAACGTCGCATAAAACCGTTTGGTACTCAAAGAGTATTTGTGGAAAAAAGGGAAAACGGGCGATTTTACACTTTGACGGTGCGGACTACCAAACGACCGTTTGGATTAACGGAAAACGGGTGGGGGAACACGTCGGGGCTTACGCGCGGTTTTCTTTTGACGTAACCAAATATTTGACGAAAGCGGAAAATCTTCTCGTCGTCCGTTGCGTCGATCCCGATCATCCCGCACAAGTGCGCGGAAAACAGCGTTGGGAAAAAGAAAACTTCGGATGTTGGTACGTACAAACGACGGGTATTTACAAGACTGTTTGGATGGAGTACGTTGAAGACGTTTATTTGACGGCGTTAAAAATCACTCCCGTCTTGCAAGATTACAGCGTTCGTTTTGACGTGAGCGTCAACGCGCCGTCCGAGGACGTCGAAGTGCGGTTTGACGTTTCGTTTAATGGAAAACGGGTGCAAACGGCGTGCGTTTGCGTAAGCGACTTGGAAAATTCGGTTTCCGTCCGCTTAAACAGCGATAAACTGACCTATCAGGCGGAAGTTTGGGGAATGAACCATCCAAACCTCTACGACGTCGACGTAACCGTATACAAGGGCGGAAAACTGGTAGACAGCGTTGGAAGTTACTTTGGCTTGCGGGAATTTAAGGCAAAAGACGGTCAACTCTTGTTGAACAATCAGCCTTATTATTTGCGCTTGGTGCTCGATCAAGGGTATTGGCCGGAAAGCGGAATTACGCCCCCTTCGGAAGAAGCGCTTGTAAAAGACATTGAACTTTGCAAGGCGATGGGCTTTAACGGGGCGAGAAAACATCAAAAGGTAGAAGACGAGCGCTTCTTCTACTATGCCGACGTTATGGGATATGCCGTTTGGTGTGAACTTCCTTCCAACCATTGGGTAAGCGACGACGCTTCTTGCGCAATTACCAAAGAATGGCTTGAAATCGTCCGCCAAAATTACAATCACCCTTCTTTGCTTACGTGGGTTATTTTCAATGAAAGTTGGGGCGTGAGAAATATTGCGCAAAGTGCAGAACAGCAAAATCTTGCAACGGGGCTTTATTATTTGACGAAGAGCATCGATCCCGTGCGTCCCGTCGTGTCGAACGACGGCTGGGTGCATGCAAAAAGCGATATTTTGAGCTTGCATCATTACGAACAAAACGGGGAAAAATTGTTTTCCGTATACGATAGCATAGAAAAGTTAACGGAAGGAAAGGGGACGCTTTCCCACTTCTTGCCGTTTGCGGAAGGGTATTGCTATGAAGGACAGCCGATTGTCATGAGCGAGTTTGGCGGAACGGCGTACGTGCGCGACGAGGCAAACGGTTGGGGGTACGGAATCGGCGTCAAAGACGATACGGATTACTTAAACCGTTTCGGCGGGTTGATTCGCGCCATCGAAAAGATGAATATCAGCGGATATTGCTATACGCAAGTTACCGACGTAGAACAAGAGGTGAACGGGCTTTTGTATCCCGATCGTTCGCCGAAAGTTCCGTTGGAAGAAATTGCAAAAAGAAACGGAAAATAACGGATAAAGAAAAAACCGACGTAAAGTCGGTTTTTTTCATGTAAAAAAGTAAAATGTTGTTATTCGGGGAGTTTATAGCAAAGGCGAATACGCTCTTTTTTGGTAAGTGCGCCAACCGCGCTTACAATCAATTTTCCCTTTCCGCGAACGGCTACGCAGTCGCCTTCTTTTAATTCTTTTGCGTTTTCCGAGCAAGGGAGCCCGTTGAGGGTAATTTTCTCGTTACGGAACAGTTCCAACGCTTCCGCACGGGAAAAATGAAAGACGGCGCAAACGATACAATCGCACCGCAAGGAAGAAACGGTCGTGCTTTCTTCCCGATAATTGCGAACGGGAGAGGGGCGTTCTTCCGTCCTTTTGCAAACGACAGCGGTTTTTCCGATAGAAGTGAGGTGTTCTTCCAAATAGGGCGCAATATGAGCAAGGCAGTAGCAATATCCCACGTCGTCAAAAATAACGACGTCGCCGATTACACTCCGTTCCAAACCGAGGGAGAGGGCGCCGAGAAAATCACGGTGAGAAAAATGCGATACGTATTTTTTATTTTTGGGCGTAATGCAAACGCAAGCGATAGGGAATGCGGCTTCGTACGCATTTCCAAATTTTGCAACGCAACGCACGCAGTTTTCCGCTCCGCCGAATAATTCGGGCGGACAAAAGGAAAAGCGCGCCTTTTCCGCGCGCAATCTTGCGCATTCGCTTTCGCTTAAAAAATCGGAAAAAAGCACGCGCCCGTCGCGGAAACTTTTTCGCGCAAGGTCATCCATTCGATGAAAAAAGAGTTCGTCCATACAATCATTATAAAACAAAATATTATTTTCGTCAAGGCGTTCATGAACGGACGCTTTCTTGCATACCGTAAATTATGCAAGAGTTATCACAAAACAGTATTCTAACAGTGGAAACGGCGGGAAAAATTACCATGACGGGGGTGGCAAGTGTCGATAGTTTTTCAGACACGCTTCTCTCGGTTACCGTCGGCGGAAAAAAAGTCAAAATTGAAGGCGCACGGTTAAAAATTTTATCTTTTTCGCAAGGGAGTGGAAATTTTGTAGCGAGCGGAGAGGTGCACGCGGTGAAATACGGCGCCAAACTTTCCGTTTCAAAATTGTTCCGCTGAACAAAACGAGTCTATTTTTATCTTTCTCGTGGGGCTGCGAATAGGCTGAAAACCGTGAGAGAAGGAATTGCTTGAATGAGTGAAACGAGTCCTATTTTCATCTTTCTCGTGGGGCTGCGAATAGGCGGAAAACCGTGAGAGAAGGAATTGCTTGAATGAGTGAAACGAGTCCTATTTTTATCTTTCTCGTGTGTATAACGTGCGGGATTGCGAGCGGAATCATATACGACGCGGGTTATTTGGTGCGGACGTTTTTTCGTGCGCGTATAATAACGATTGTAACCGACGTTTGTTTCTTTTTGTTTTTCGCGTTGCTCTACGTGTTTCTCTCCCTAACGTTTGGTTTGCCAAACGTTAGGGCGTACATGCTTTTCGGTTGCCTATTCGGATTATTTCTTTATGTGAAAAGTTTTCACGGAATAGTTGCATTTTTTTCAAAGAAGGTGTATAATAGGTTTATTCATACAAAACAAAGGGAGAAACGCATTTATGCCGAATCCGGAAGAGAAGACGAAACGTATCATTCAAGGGGCGACCGTCGCGGGCGTCGTACTTCTCGTATTTCTTCTCATCGTCATGATTTATCAATTCGTTCGCATCGGCGTGCTTTCGGCGGAGAAAAAACGGCTCACCGAAGAAATCAACGCACTCGAACAAGAGATTGAAAATAACGAGAACAGTTTGGAGTACTATAGCAGCGCGTTCTATTTGGAACAACTTGCACGGGAGTACGGGTGCGTCAATCCCCCTCAGAATTAATATGAAAGCGGTAGCAATTATCGATATCGGGTCAAATTCCGTTCGTCTCATGTTTTGGGCGGACGGAAAAACTATATTTAAGAGACTTTGTACGACCCGTTTAGGGGAAGGAATTGCAACTTCTCCCTTCTTAAAAGAAGAGGCGATCGAACGCACGGTAACCGCCGTAGCCTGCTTTTATCGGCAGGCGCTTGAAAGCGGAGCGCATTCCGTTTATGCGTTTGCAACTGCCGCCGTCCGTTCTGCGGAAAACGGCGGGGAGTTTTGCGCTCGCGTAAAAGAGAGGTGCGGGCTTACCGTTGACGTCGTTTCGGGCGACGAGGAAGCGCACCTTGCTCTTGACGGGGTGCTCGGCGATTCGGACGGTGGAATTTTGGATATCGGCGGGGCAAGCACGGAGGTTTGCTTGCGCGAGCAAGGGAGAACCGTTTACGCGCAATCTTTTCCCGTTGGCGCCGTACGCTTACACGATGCGTGTAAAGAGGACAAAGAACGTTTATTGTCCGTCATCCATCATGCGTTAGAGGAACTTGACGGGGAGCGGGAGTACCGCAACTTGTATGCCGTCGGCGGGACTGCTACGACGGTCGCCGCCATTCTCCTCCAAATGGATGTGTATGACGCGAAAAAAATTCAAGACTACCGTATGAAAACGGACGACGTGCGAATCCTTTCCGATCGGTTGCTTTCTATGACGGTGGAACAGCGCCGCGCCTTAAAGGGGCTGGATGAAAAGCGGGCGGATATCATTGCAGGCGGAGCGCTTTTGCTGTATTGCGCGATGAAAAAAATGAACTTAACGGAAATAACTCTTTCCGATCGAGATAATTTAGAAGGGTATTTGATAAGGAGACGTTTGGGGTGAGCGGACGCACGAGAGAAATTTTATATCGCATAACGACGGCAATCCTTCTCCTTTTGACGGTTGCGGGAACAGTATTGATTGCCATGCGCGGCGTTCGCCACGTTGAGGAGGATTGGCGATATTATCTTTCCTTTGCGCTTGCACTCGTCGCGTTGATCCTTCTGCCCGTGAATGCGTTCGTGCACGAGGTGGGGCATCTCGTGTTCGGTTGGCTTGCGGGAATGAAGTTTTCTTCCGTACGCTTTGGAAGATTGCGCGTTTATCGCATGGGGAAACACATTCACGCGCGTTTTCTCCGTCGGAGCGAAGTGGTCGGATCGAGTGAAATGTTTCCGAAAAACGCAAACAAAATGCGCGGGAAAACGGTATTTTACGCGCTGGGCGGGGGGGCGTTTAACGTCCTCTATGCCGCGGCGTTTTTGACGTGTTTTTTCCTCGTTCCCATTTCGCCTTTGCTTTTCTTTTTTCAACTGTTCGTTCCGCTCAATTTATTCGAGGGGTTGATGAGTTTCTATCCCGCGGACACTCCGACGGGAAAAACGGACGGGCGCCTTGTCAAAGACTTGATCAAAGGCGAATCGAGTGCCATTGTAACCCTCCGAGTTTTGACGGCGCAAGGATTGTTGCACCGCGGTACGTTTGATCAAATTGACGAAGGGATTCTTTTCGACGTTCCCGTCGTTCGCGAAGACGATCCGTCCTATCCCGCTTTGTTGCAGTTGCAATATTCCTATTTGTTTTATTGCGGAAGGGATGAAGAGGGGATAAAAAAACTAAACCGAATGCGCGACATTTACGAAGAACTTCCGGAACAAATTCAAGCGGACGTCGCGTGCGATTTTGTCTTTGCCTTTTCTTGTATCGCGCAAGATAAAACGTGCGTTAACACATATTTTCCGTATTTGAAGGGTGCGGAAGGAACCCTCGCTTACTTGCGCGCGATGGCGGGAGTTTCCGTACAAGAGGAAGAAAAGAAAGATTTTATAGAAAAAGCGTTGGGACAAGCGGAAAAAGAGCCCCTTTTCGGGATTGCGGAAATGGAGCGCGCTTATCTTGCGAGAATTGAAAAAAAATAAAAGTTCTGCCAAAAGCAGAACTTTTCCATACAAACGAAGATGCGCCGATTTATGGGCGTGAAACGGCAAGAGAACGCCGTGAAAAGCGAGTATGAAGTTGTAGGGAGTTTTACTCCTCCGCAAGACCGAGTAAATAATCGGCGGAAACGTTAAAATAACGTGCAACCTTTGCGACGTTCGACGCGGTTGGGTCACTTTTGTTTGTTTCCCAATAGCAGACGATTCCAAGACTGACACCCAGATCCCTCGCTACAGTCGCTTGTGAAAGGCCTCGTTCTTTTCTCAGTTCCATGAGTCGTTCGGAAAAAATCTTCATGCGTATATTATAACGATTATCACAAAGAATGGCAAGGGCTTTTCAAAATATTTATAAAATTTCTCAAAAAAATTTTTTTCTGATTGAAAGAAAACGATGCCGCGCAAAAGGGGGAAGAGGATGAAAAAAATAATACGGTTGATTTTTATTTGTCACGGAAACATTTGCCGTTCTCCTATGGCGGAGAGCGTCATGGCGTATCTTGTAAAAGAGAGGGGGCTTGACGGGGAGATCGTTGTATCTTCCGCCGCCGCTCATACGGACGAGATCGGGAATCCTCCCCACTACGGCACACGGGAAAAACTCAAACAAGAGGGGATTCCGCTCGTTCCGCACCGCGCGCGCCTACTTACCGCAAACGACGGCGGAAAATACGATTATTTTCTTGGAATGGATGATGCGAACGTACGGGATATCCGTCGGATTCTTCCTTCCGAATGTAACGGTAAAATTTTCCGTTTGCTTGATTTTACAAATACGCCCCGCGCGATTGCCGATCCTTGGTATACGGGCAATTTCGACGCGACTTTTAACGACGTTTTAGCGGGGTGTAACGCATTGTTAGACTATTTAGGAAAAGAAAACGCGAGGGATTTGACGTGAGAAACTCCTATTTTCCTCTTGGGAGCATAGAAGTTCTCGACGGGTATTCTAAAAACGCATTTGAAAAAGAGATAGAATACCTTCTTTCTTTGGAAGAAGGACGGCTTCTCGCGGGCTTTTACCAAAACGCGGGGATTCAGACTCCGTTCGTTCGATACGGCGGTTGGGAAAATTCCCTCATCGGCGGGCATACGATCGGACACTATTTGACCGCGCTTTCGCAAGCAAGCGTTCACGCAAACGGAACGGAGTGCGTAAAAGAGAAGATTAGACGAAAAATTTCCCGCATTTTAGACGGGTTTGACGAATGTCAGCGCGCGTTGGGGAGCGGATTGATTTGGGGGGCAACCCTGCCTGAACGGGGGCGAATCGAATCGCAATTTGACGCGGTAGAAGAGGGGAAGTCGAATATCGTCAAAGAGTCGTGGGTGCCGTGGTATACCGTGCATAAATTGTTGAGCGGATTGATCGTTTGCTTCCGCTTGACGGGGGAAGTTCGGGCGAAAACGGTTGCCGTCCGTCTTGGGAAATGGATTGTAAATCGGGTATCAAGGTGGGACGAGCAAACGAGAAAGACCGTTTTATCCATCGAGTACGGCGGGATGAACGACTGTTTATACGACTTGTACGAAATAACGGGGGAAACGTCGTTTGCCGTTTGCGCGCATGCGTTTGACGAGGAGGATTTGTTTGATAAAATTCTTTCGCGGCAACCGAACGTATTAAAGGGAAAGCACGCAAATACGACCATTCCGAAGATTTTAGGCGCGTTGAACAGATATCGCGTTTTACACGGGAAGGAACTCTGCGGGGAGATGATCGACGCGGAGCGCTATTTGCAAGTTGCGAAAACGTTTTTCCATACGGTCGTCGAAAAACATACCTACGTTACGGGTGGAAATTCCGAATGGGAACATTTCGGAGAGGACGGAATATTAGACCGAAAACGCACCAACTGTAATTGTGAAACGTGCAATGCATATAATATGTTGTTTCTTGCGCGCGGATTATTTTCTTTGACGGGAGAGAAGGAATACGCCGATTTTTACGAACGGACGTATTTGAACAGTATATTATCTTCGCAAAATCCGCAAACGGGCATGACAACGTATTTTCAGCCGATGGCAAGCGGTTTTTTCAAAGTTTACGGGGAGCCGTTCGATAAGTTTTGGTGTTGCACGGGAAGTGGAATGGAAAATTTTACCAAACTCGGCGACGGGATTTATACCCGTTTCGACGGGGGGATTTCCGTACAGTTATACCTCTCTTCCCGATTAAAAACGGAAGAGGTTACCCTCGTGCAAACGACGAATTTTCCTTGGGAAGAAACTGCGCAATTTCAAGTGGAACGCGCGGAAAAGCCCGTAGATCTCCGCTTCCGCCGCCCCGACTGGGCAAAGGGGGAAATGAAACTTTCCGTAAACGGAAGGGCGTTGCTGTCTACAGGGGGCGAATACGAAAAAGTGCGGGTTGCGGAAGGGGATCGGATCGCCGTTACAATTACGCAAGGAATCACGTTGCATCTGCTTTCGGACGATGAGAGCGCAACTGCGTTTTGCTACGGCGGATACGTTTTGAGCGCCGATTTGGGACGTGAAGAAATGGAAACGGCACAAACGGGCGTTATCGTAACCGTTCCGAAACGAAAAATATGCGCAACGGAAACAATTTATTTCGACGACTTGCAGCGGATAACGTCCGCGCCTGACGTATGTTTTAGGCGAGAGGGGGAAATACTCCGTTTGACGGAGGGGGATCTGCCCCTTCAATTTGGGCTTCATTACCAACGTTACCGTGAGCGGTACGGAATTTACTGGTACTTAAAAGAGGGGGATCGCCGTGCGGAAGAACGTCGCGAACGCCCCGTGTTGGACGTCGTTCAAGTGGGGTACGGTCAGTATGAAAGCGACGAATTGCACGCGATGCGCGAAATGGATTCCGTCGGCGTAACGTCGGAGGGAACGTACCGATTTGCAAAGGCGGGGGGATGTTTTGCTTATGACGTCGCGGTAGATGCGCATAAGAAAAACGTCCTTTCCATTCGTTTGCGCGCGGAGGATAGTTTCAAACCGCTAAAAATTTCAGTCGGCGATGCCGTCGTGTTTGACGAAGTTTTGTTGTACGCGCAAGAGGAGAAAGAATATGTGCGCGAAATTCCGCTTTCCGATGCGCAAATCAATCGCGCGGTAAAACGGAAGAAGGCGTTCGGTAAGACGTATACCGTAGTTACCGTAAAGGTCGAAGGAAGCGATCGGGAAGAAAGCGCGCGGCTTTGTTCTTTCCTCACCGTGTACGGCGACGAAAAGGAATCGCTTGACGGAAAACGCGGTACGAAAAAGTAAAAAACTACCCGCCCCGTGCTTTGTTGTGTACGGCGGCGAAAAGGAAAACTAACACATATAAGGAGAAAATAATATGAATCCGACGCTCATGACCATTCTTGGGTTTTTCATTTTATTTGCGATGACAACGCTCGGCGCTGCCCTCGTTTATTTATTTCGCGGGGAGATTTCCGAACGGATCAACACCCTCTTTTTGGGGTTTGCAGCGGGGGTTATGATCGCGGCGTCCGTTTGGTCGCTGTTAATTCCCGCGATGGAGCAATCGGAAGAGGCTTGGGGAGCATGGAGTTTTGTGCCCGCTGCGGTCGGTTTTTTGCTCGGCGCGCTGTTCCTTGTTTTGCTCGACAAAATTATTCCCCACTTTCATAGCGGAACGCAAGAGGAAGAAGGTCCTCACGTTGCAATGCGAAAGTCGATCAAACTCTTTCTTGCGGTTGCCATTCATAATATTCCCGAAGGGCTTGCGGTAGGGTTTGCGTTTGGCGCGGCGGCTGCGCTTGGCGAAACGGCGGCGTACGTTTCGGCGCTCGCGCTTGCGGTCGGAATCGGGATTCAGAATTTCCCGGAAGGCGCTGCGGTAACCTTCCCGTTAAAGGAGTCGTTGGGGAGCCGCCATAAGGCGTTCTTGTGTGGCGCGGCAAGCGGGGCTGTCGAGCCTTTGTCCGCCGTCGTCGGATATTTCCTCGCGGCGGCGCTCACCTCGTTGCAGCCTTGGTTTCTCGCCTTTTCCGCAGGGGCAATGGTCTTTGTCGTTGCCGAAGATCTGATTCCCGACGCACACGTTTCCCGCCATCCGCACCTTGGAACTTGGGGCGTCGTTGCAGGGTTTCTCGTCATGATGATTCTCGACGTTGCGCTCGGATAAAATAGGGCTTTACAAACGGCTCAAAATGGTTTATAATAGGAATAAGAGGGAAACAAATGAGAACGCATGAATCGGAAGAAATGTATTTGGAGACGATTCTCCTATTAAAAGAACGGATGCAAACCGTTCGTTCCGTTGACGTTGTAACCGAACTCGGCTATGCAAAGTCGAGCGTGTCCCGCGCGGTCAATTTGCTTGCGGGGAAGGGGCTCATTGCCATCGACGGAAACGGAGATATCACTTTGACGGAAGAAGGCAAAAAGAAGGCCGCGGATATTTATCAACGCCACCGCGTCATCACGGAAGTGCTTGTCAAAATGGGGGCGGAACGGAATTCGGCGGAAGAAAATGCTTGTAGAATCGAGCACGTTATTTCAGAAGACGTCCTTGCCGTCTTGGAAAAATTTAATCAAGAGCATTAAAAAAAGCCCGACTATCCGTCGGGTTTTTTCATAAAAAATAGAGGGGAACGTAAATCGAACACGTTAGTTCCGTTTGTACAAAAAGGCGGTTTATTTGGACTATTACCGCAAAGCAGTTATTTTGCAGGGACGATCTCAATCCAGTATCCGTCCGGATCGGTAATAAAATAAATGCCCATGGAAGGGTTTTCAAAGGCAATGCACCCCATTTTTTCGTGTTTTTCGTGCAACGCCTCGTAATCGTCTACGTGAAAGGCGAGGTGGAATTCTTCGTCGCCGAGGTTGTACGGTTGCGTTCTGTCTTTCAGCCACGTAAGTTCCATGCGGAAGGAGGTAACGCCGTCCGTTAAAAATACAAGACGGAAACTGCCGTCTTCGGCAACCTTTTCACTTTGGACTGTCAAGCCGAGCGCTTCATTGTAAAAGCGGATGCTCCGCTCCAAATTGAGTACGTTGACGTTATAATGGTTAAACGTTATCATAAAAAACCTCGCAAATCATTTTGATTTATTGTAACGGAATTACAGCGCGTTGTCAAGATAAAAATTTTGCAAAAACGGCATAAGAATTTTCAAAAGGGGATTGAAATTTGTCGTGTAATGTGATATAATGACAAAAACGTATGGGGCGGAGGGCGCTTCCGCTTTTGCGGAAGTATTTTTTTTGCAATCAGCGGGCAACCGTTGAAATAAATTACAAGTGAGAAGTTGTATTATGCAGATGATTTACGGCGTAAACGACAAACCAAAGTTCGGACAACTCGTGTTGTTCGCAATCCAGCAGTTGTTGGCAATTATCACGGCGACGATCGTCGTTCCCGTCATTGTCAACGGTGCTGCGGCAAAACAGGGCATCGAGATGTATCTCGATCCTGCGGCGGCGCTCTTCGGCGCAGGGCTCGGTACCATTGTGTACTTGCTCTTCACTCGTGGAAAGAGTCCCGTATTCCTTGGCAGTTCCTTTGCCTTCCTCAACTCCATGACGGCGGCGGTTGCATGCGGTTATTGGGGGATTATTATGGGTACGGTCGTAGCGGGGCTTGTTTACGTCGTGATCGCGCTCATTATCATGTTTGTAGGTTCTGGATGGGTTAACAAACTCCTTCCTCCCGTTATCATCGGCCCCACGGTTGCGTTGATCGGGCTTTCCCTCGCGGGGAATGCAGTCGGCGACGTCATGAAGGCGTCTACCGATGCGGGCGGCTCTTACAATCTCATCGCGATTCTTTGCGGAATTTTCACCTTTGCGGTCGTCGTTTTCTGCTCTGTAAAGGGGACGAAGTGCATGAAACTTATTCCGTTTATCATCGGAATTCTCGCAGGCTACGCGCTCGCTTCCATCTTTACGGGAATCGGGTTTGCGGCAAACGTCGATTATTTGAAGATCGTCAACTATCAAGCGCTTGTCGATAATTTCACAAACGTTCAATTTACAAGTTTCCTCGATTATCCTCAATTTACATTCTTGCATGAATGGGATATCACGGGCGCGGAATTCGTTTCCGTTCTCGTTGCGTATGCTCCCGTTGCGTTCGTCGTTCTTGCCGAACACATTGCGGACCACAAAAACATCAGTTCGATCATTGAAAAAGACCTCATTACCGATCCCGGCTTGCACCGCACGTTGCTCGGCGACGGCGTAGGAAGTATCGTCGGCGGTTTCTTCGGCGGCGCTCCCAACACGACGTACGGCGAATCGGTCGGTTGCGTTGCAATTACGCGGAATGCTTCCGTCGTTACCATTTTTGCGGCGGCTTGCCTTGCGATCATCGTATCCTTCCTCAGCCCCGTCGTAGCGTTTATCAACACCATTCCTTCCTGTGTTATGGGCGGTGTTTGCTTGGCGCTTTACGGATTTATCGCGGTCAGCGGTTTGAAGATGTTGCAACCTGTCGATTTGAACGACAACCGCAACCTTTTCGTCGTCAGCGCAATCCTCATTTCGGGGATCGGCGGCCTTGTCCTTAACTTTGGTCCCGTTCAAATCACCTCGATTGCGACGGCGCTTGTTCTCGGTATCTTGACGAATCTTCTCTTAAAGCCTTGGAAAAAGACGGAAAAGGCGGAAGAGGCGGAAGAGGCGGTGGAAGAAACGCCCGCAGAAGCGGCGGCGCCTCAACAAGAAGAAGTAGAAGAGGGGGAGAAGGATGAATAAGTATCAAAACGTCTTTATCTTCGATCACCCGCTCATTCGTCATAAGGTTTCCATTTTGCGCGACGTCAAAACGGGAATGAAAGAATTTAGAGAACTCATCGAAGAGATTACGACGCTCATGGCGTACGAAAGTATGCGCGACGTCGAAATGATTCCCGTTCAAGTGGAAACGCCGCTTGAAACGACCGTGCAGTACCGTATTCCCGAACAAAGCGTTGTCATTGTGCCCATTCTCCGCGCGGGACTCGGCATGGTAAACGGCATTCATACCCTGTTCCCGACGGCAAGAGTTGGGCATATCGGAATGTATCGCGACGAAGAAACGTTCCAACCGAAGGAATACTACTGTAAGTTGCCCGACGGGATTGCGGAAAAGACGGTGTTCCTCGTCGATCCGATGCTTGCGACGGGCGGATCGGCTTGCGACGCGCTCAACGCACTCAAAAAGAGAGGGTGCAAAAAGATTAAATTTATGGCGATCATCGGTGCACCCGAAGGGGTGGAAAAGGTTGCCAAAGAGCATCCGGACGTTCCCATCTACGTTTCGACGCTCGACCGCGGACTCAACGAAAACGCCTATATTCTCCCCGGTCTTGGGGATGCTGGCGACCGCTTGTTCGGCACAAAGTAAACAAAACAAAGAAAGCACGGCAGTTTGCCGTGCTTTCTCATTTGGTCAATTTGTCAAGAATTTCAAAATACGTATCAAAAGTTTTGCGACAACATTCGGGGTTTTCAATGACGACGTTTCCCGTTTTTAATCCGATGAGGGCAAACGCCATTGCAACGCGGTGGTCGTCGAACGTGCGTACCGTTCCGCCCTGAATTTGTGCGGGCGTGATAAAGACGTCGTTTCCGTTTGACGTTGTAGGAATACCGAGCGCGTTCAAGTTTTCGCAAATGGCGTTGATGCGGTCGCATTCTTGTAGGCGAATGTGTCCGACGTTCAAAATTACGGTAGGGCTGGTTGCAAACGGCGCAATCGCGGAAAGGGTAAGCGCTTGGTCGGAAAAATCGCGCATGTCGACGTTGAATCCGCTAAAAGACGAAACGCCGCTTCCGTCGGCGAGAAGTCCTTTTTCCGTATCGGTAAAGCGGACGCCCTTTTCTTCCAAAATAGAAAGAAATTTTTTATCGCCTTGCATACATGTAGAGCGCACGCCGTGTACGCGAACTTTTGTGCGAAACAAAAGAGAGAGGGCGTAAAAATAACAAGCGCCGGAAAGGTCTGGCTCAATGGATACTTCGTTCGGTGCGCCTTGTGCGGGGAAAACGGTTACGTCGTTTCCGTTTCTTGCGTAGGGGACGTGGAACGCATCGAGCATATCGAGGGTGATTTGTACGTAACTTCCCCTCGTACGCGCACCCGTCAACGTCAACGTGAAGGGGGAAGAGAGCGCGCTTGCGGAAAGCAAGATCGCACTCGCGTACTGCGAACTTTTTTCCGTATCGACGGCGGCGCTTTTTGCCGTGATTCCCGTTGAGGTTAAGCGGAAGGGGAATTTTCCTTCTTCTTGCAAATATTCGACGCAAACGCCGAGTGTTTGCAAAAGGTCGAGCAGTTCTTTCATCGGGCGCTTGCGCATTTGTTCGGAACTGTCGAGCGTGTAATCTCCTCCGCAAAATGCGAGCGCAACGGTTAAAAAGCGCGCCGCAGTCCCTGCGCTTTCTACGTTCAAACGGGCGGTCTTATTTGGAATATCTCCTCCGCATCCGTGCACGGTAACGCCTTCGCCGTCCTGTTCCGTTTGAATGCCGAGCGCATTCAAACAACGCAAAAACGCACGCGTATCCGCGCTAAACGCCCCGCATTCGAGGCGAACGACTCCCTGCGAAAGCGCGGCAAGGAGCATGGCGCGGTTTAAGATGCTCTTTGAGGCGGGGACGCGGACGTCGATAATTTGATTAGAAGGCGTAAGCCGTTTTACTGCATAAACGTTCATACGAAACAGTATATCAAAACGGGAGAAAAAGTCAAGAAAAATTTCTTTCTCGCGTAAAACAGGGGGATATTTTCTTGAAAACGGACATGAAACATGGTATAATTTATAAAACGGAGAGAGGGAAATACCGTGGAATTGCCGAATGAACGTTCCGTTCTTCGAACGGAAACAATCGAAAGAGAGTACCGTATCGTGCGGAGTAAGCGCAAGACGGTATCTTTGTCCGTGGAGCGGAGCGGGGAAATTCTCGTTCGGGCGCCTGCGCACCTTTCGAGCGGGGATGTCGCACGGTTTGTTCTTCGACATACCGATTGGTTGGCGAAAAAACTTCGCGAACGGGAGAACGTTTCCACCCTTGCCCTTACAGACGGGGGAACGGTCCGTCTTTTTGGAGAGGAATACCATCTTTCTACGGGAAAAACGCGGGCGGAGAAGGGGATTTTATACCTCCCAAGCGAAGGACGGGAGCAAGCGATGGTTCGCTTTTTGAAGAGGTTGACCGCGCGAAAGATGGGAGAGATCACGCATATCGTTGCGGCTGCGTACGGGTTTTCGTACGAGAGCGTACGCGCCTCTATCGCGCGCACGCGATGGGGATCGTGCAATCGGAAAGGGAGAATTGCTTACACTTTTCGCATTTCGTTTCTTCCGCTCGAACTTGCCGAATACGTCGCGGTGCACGAATTGTGCCACACCGTCGTATTTCACCACGGCGCGGAGTTTTGGGCGCTTGTTTCGGCGATCTTGCCCGACTGGAAATCCCGTCGCAAGCGGTTGAAAGAAAACGGCGCATGGATGAATGTGTTATAAGAGGATATCATGAAAATTTCGGAAATTTTGAAACAGGGAAAACCAACGCTTTCGTTTGAGGTGTTTCCGCCCAAAACGCAAGACGCGTATTCTTCCGTCGAGCACGCGGTAGAGGAAATTTGTGCTCTTTCGCCCGATTTTATGTCCGTAACGTTCGGCGCGGCGGGTACGACGAGCGAATATTCTCTTTCCATTGCGAAAGACGTCTTACAAAAGGGAGTAACGCCCCTTGCGCACCTTACGTGCGTCAATTCTTCCGAAGAAAAGATCGACGGACTTTTGCGCGGAATGAAGGAAAACGGAATTGAAAATATCATGGCGCTCCGCGGAGATATTCCGAGCGAGGGGGAACGTGTTCCGCGCGCGTTTTTGCATGCCTCCGACCTTGTGCGTAAAATCAAGCAAACGGGAGATTTTTGTGTAGGAGGAGCGTGTTATCCCGAGGGACACGTCGAATGCGCATCCCGCGCCGAAGATATTGCAAATCTTAAAATTAAGGTGGAGGCGGGCGTTGATTTTTTGACGACGCAAATGTTTTTCGACAATCACGTCCTGTATAATTTTTTGTATCAAATCCGCGAGGCGGGGATTACCGTTCCCGTCGTGGCGGGAATTATGCCCGTTACCAACGCAAAGCAAATTGCGCGCATTTGCAGTCTTTCCGGAACGTATCTTCCCGAGCGGTTTAAGCGAATTGTCGATCGGTTTGGCGATCGACTGGAGGCAATGGCGCAGGCGGGAATCGTGTATGCGGCGGAACAAATTATCGACCTTTACGCGAACGGCGTCAACGCCGTGCACGTCTATTCGATGAATAAGCCGTACATCGCTGCCGCGTTGCAGACGGCACTCGGAGCGATTATCGGAAAATGAGCGTGATAAAGCGGTTTGAAAAACTTGATTTTTGCGAGCGGGAAGCGCTGCGCTATTTGCGGTTTGGACAGTCGGAGGCGGACGAACGGACGCACTCCGCACTGGAAGAAGTAAAAAAAGAGGCGGAAGCCGTTCTTGCCCCGTCCGTATGTTACTTGCAGGCGGACGTTTGCGGAAATTGCGTCGGCGGAATTTTCGTCGGCGAGAAGAGTGCGGGGCGGTTTTTGAGCGGATGCCGCCGTGCCGTCGTGTTCGCCGCAACGCTTGGAATCGGAATAGACCGACTGCTATCCAAATACGGACAAACGGACGCGTTCAAATGCGCGCTGTTGCAAGCGGTGGGCGCGGCGTATGCGGAAAGTCTTTGCGATGCGTTTTGCTCGTTCTTGCAAGAAAATCGGAAAGAAGCGCTGGGCGATCGGTTTTCTCCCGGGTACGGGGATTTTCCTTTACAGGCGCAACGGGAAATTTTTGCATTGCTCTCACCGGAAAGGGCAATCGGACTTACGCTCAACGAATCCCTTTTGATGTCGCCGAGTAAATCGGTTACGGCAATCGTCGGTTGGGGAGCGCCGAAAACGGAAAAAGGGTGTGCGTCTTGTCAAATGCAAGACTGCGATTACCGCAAGGATATAAAGTGATGAAAGATATTTTAACAGCAATCAAACGAAATCCGTTCGTTTTAGACGGGGGAATGGGGACGCTCTTGCAGGGGCGGGGGCTTTCCGCGGGCGAAAAGCCCGAACGGTGGAACGTTTCGCATTTCGAAGTCATCGAACAAATTCATTTGGAATATCTCCAAGCGGGTGCGGATGCCGTTACGACGAATACGTTTGGCGCAAACGCTCTTCACTACGGGGAGGAAGAACTTATTTCCGTCGTCGAAGCGGGGCTTGCGTGCGCCGAGCGCGCGGTAAAGCGTGCGGGAAAGGGGTACGTTCTCTTTGACGTAGGACCGTGCGGACGGCTCTTAAAGCCGTACGGCGACCTTGATTTTGAAGACGCCGTTCAACTCTTTCAAAAGACGTTATCCCTCGTCGGAAACCGCGCGGATGCAATTTTAATCGAAACGATGAACGATTGCTACGAAACGAAGGCGGCGGTGCTTGCGGCAAAGGAATGCAGCGATCTTCCCATTTTTGTTACCAACGTATACGGCGCGGACGGAAAACTCGTTACGGGTGCGGATATTCCCACCATGGTCGCCATGCTCGAAGGACTTGGCGTGCAAGCAATCGGAATGAACTGTTCGCTCGGTTCCAAGCAAATGGCGGAATTGACGGGGGAATTTTATGCGCGTGCTTCCCTTCCCGTTATTGTTCAGCCAAACGCGGGACTTCCCCGCGAAGAGGACGGAAAAACCCTTTTTGAAGAGGGCGAAGAGGAATTTGCAAAAAACGTTCGGCGTATGGTAGAAGAGGGCGCACGCATCGTCGGCGGATGTTGCGGAACGACGCCTAACTTTATCCGCCGTGTCAAAAATACGATAAACGGCGTTGCTCCACTTCCCGTTTGCAAACGGGAGATTTGCGCGGTTACCTCGTACACGCATGCCGTGGAATTTGGAAAAATACCCCTTCTCATCGGGGAACGGGTAAATCCGACGGGGAAAAAACGGTTAAAACAAGCGCTTGCGGAGGGGGATACGGAGTACGTCCTCAACGAGGCGCTTTCCCAAACGGAAAAGGGAGTTTCGCTTTTGGACGTCAACGTAGGCGTCCCCGGGCTTGACGAGAAAAAGTTGCTCACAAAGTATACGTGCGCCATTCAAAGCGTAACGGACGTTCCTTTACAGCTTGACAGTTCTTCCCCCTCCGCGCTCGAAGGGGCGATGCGCCGTTATAACGGAAAACCGATGGTCAATTCCGTTAACGGAAAACAGGAGTCGATGGACGCCGTGTTTCCGCTTGTCAAAAAGTACGGGGGAGTCGTCGTTGCGCTGACGTTGGATGAAAGCGGGATTCCGCAAACGGCGGAAGGACGGCTCGCAATCGCCCGCCGTATTTTGAAAGAGGCAAAAAAATACGGCATAGAAAGGAAGGATATCCTTTTCGATCCGCTTGCAATGGCGGTGAGCGCCGATCCGAGTGCGCCGAGCGTAACGCTTGCGGCGTTAAAACTCATTCGGGAAAAACTTGGGGCAAACACCGTACTCGGGGTTTCTAACGTGTCCTTCGGGCTTCCCAACCGTGAGGTGATCACGGCGGGATTTTTTACGATGGCACTTACTTGCGGGCTTTCCGCAGCGATTATGAATCCCTTCTCCGTCGAAATGCAAAAGGCGTATTATTCGTATCTCGCGCTTACGGGAAAGGATGAAAACTGCGAAAAGTACGTTTCGTTCGCTTCCCTCTACACGCCGTCCGCGGTGGCGGAAGGCGGAAGGAAACAAGCGATCGAGGACGGTACGTTAAAGAGTGCGATCGCACAAGGAAGGGCGGAAAGCGCGTCCGTTCTTTGCGCGGAACTTCTTAAAACGCAATCGCCGATTGCGATCATCGACGGGCATATCGTCCCCGCGCTCGACGAGGTGGGGAAAGGATTCGAGGAGAGGAGGGTATATCTTCCGCAACTGTTGATGAGTGCGGACGCGGCGAAGGCTGCGTTTGAAAAAATCAAAGCGTATCTTGCGTCGACGGGTGCAAAAGAGGAAAAGCGCGGGACCGTCGTGCTTGCAACCGTCAAAGGGGACATTCACGATATCGGAAAGAATATCGTCAAAGCGCTTCTTGAAAATTACGCCTTCCGCGTCATTGATTTGGGGAAGGACGTCCCGCCCGAAAAGGTGCTTGAAAGTGCAAAAGAATACGGCGCGCAAGTGGTGGGGCTTTCCGCCCTTATGACGACGACCGTTCCTATGATGGAACAGACGATCGCGCTTTTGCACCAAGAATATCCTGCGTGCAAAGTGGTCGTCGGGGGTGCGGTTTTAACGGAAGAATACGCAAAAAAGATCGGGGCGGACGGGTACGGAAAGGACGCAATGGCTTCCGTTCGCTTTTGCGAGAACGTTTGTAAAGGATAGTTGATAGATGAAAATCGTAGTAAGCGGGTTAGGAATTATCGGAGCGTCCGTTTGCGCTTCTTTGCGCGCGGCGGGGTATACGGTTTACGGAAAAAACAGAGGGCGCGACGCGCTTGAATATGCGCTTGAACACGGGTATATCGACGGGGAGGCGACCACTTACGAGGACGCGGACGTCGTCTTTTTGGCGCTTCCGCCCGATATTACCATGCGCGAGTTGGATACGGCGATCTTCCAAGACGGTGCAATCGTTGCGGATATTTGCGGAATAAAAGGGCTGATTGAAGACGTCGTCTATTCCAAGCCGCGTAATTACCGCTACGTGGGAACGCACCCGATGGCGGGAAAAGAAACGAGCGGGGTGCGCTCGGCAAGCGCCACCCTTTTCCGCGGTGCGAACCTCATTTTAACGAGGCATGAAAAGACGGATGAAAAAGCCTTTCAAACGGTAAAAGATCTTGCCGTGCAAATGGGGTTTGGATATCTTCTCGAATGCAGCGCAGCCGTTCACGATAAAAAAATCGCCATCACCTCTCAACTTGCGCATATCGTTGCGAACGCGTACGCAAAGAGCGATGAAGCGCAGGATTGCGGAGGGTTCACCGGCGGAAGTTTTCAGGACATGACGCGGATCGCGGGGGTGGACGAGGCGATGTGGACGCAACTTTATTTTTGCAATCGGGAAAATCTTCTTTTTGAGTTGGAAGGGCTCGTTGAACGGTTGGGAAAATATCGCGACGCGCTTGCGCAAAACGATGAAGGAAAAATGAAGGATCTTTTGCGGGAAGGGCGCATTTTGCATGAAACTTCCAAGAAAAAGAGGGAAAAAATATCCGATTAACCCGATTTTCATTTACAAACGAAATAATTTGCTTTATAATAAGGTTTGATGAATGCTTGTCGTGTGGAAATTGTAACGCATACGGAAGGAAAGACGTCCCGCGTCGTTGCGCAAGGGACGGCAGCGTTTTCTTGCGAACGTGCGCACGTTTTTTATCGGACGGAAGGAGATGAAACGGTCTTTTCTTTCGATGAAGAGGGGTGCGCAATGGAGCGGAACGGCGCGGTGCGTTTGCGTATGGAGTTTTGTCCTGCGCGCCAAACGCAACTTGTTTTGAACGAAGGGGGCGTGGGGAGCGTTCCGATTCGCACGTACAGGTACGAAAGAAAAATAAACGCGCAATCTATGCGCTTAACGCTTGGATACGAAGTGTTGTATCCGCATAATCGACAACGGTTTTTAATAAAAGTGAACGTACATATCACGGAGGAATCATGAAAATTCGATATTTGGGACATTCGTGCTTTTGTTTGACGGAAAGTACCGGCACGACCATAATAACCGACCCTTACGGGAATATCGGTTATCGCCTGCCGCCTGTAAAAGCGGACGTCGTAACGGTGAGCCATTCGCATCACGACCATAATAACGTGGGCGGCGTGGCAGGATCTCCCATTGTACTTGACAAGGAAGGGACGTACGAGATCGGCGGCGTTCAAATCGAGGCGATCAAGTCTTATCACGACGACGTAGACGGGGGAAAACGGGGTGAAAATCTCATTTTCAAATTCCGTATGGACGGGTTGGATATTTGCCATATGGGCGATTTAGGGGAAGAATGTTCCTCTTCGCTCATTGAAATGCTTCTTCCCGTACACGTCTTACTCATTCCCGTCGGTGGAAAATATACCATCGATTCGGAACAGGCGAAAGAATACGTCGACCGCATCATGCCCTCGATCGTCATTCCGATGCATTATAAGACGAAAGGGCTTACGCTCGATATCGCAAAGCCGGACGATTTCCTCGATCTTTTCGAGGATGAAGAAGTGGAGTACGTGGAAGATTGCGAAATCGAATTACTCCGCGACGACGTTTCGGAAGAAAGTACCAAAATGATTATGATGGAGCGGTATAAATAACATGGAATATCGGACTTTAGGCGAACGGTATGCGGACTATCTCAATTTGCATACGTTATACACGCTCCGTATTATCGGGCGAAAATTCGGCGTGCCTCAGTCCACCTCTCGCAAAAAGGAGCCGTTAATCGACGGCCTTGTAAAAGTGCTTACGGGGGAGGTGGCGCCCGTGCCTCCGAACGGAAAAGGGGCAAAGGCGAAACAGTCGTACGTCGATCCTGAAATCTTACAAAAGTTGGAAGAAATTCGCGCTTCCGCAAACGAAGAAATTCGTTTAGAGGTCGGCTCGTGTCAACCGAGTTTTAGTGAGTACGATTTACCCGTATTTTGCGGATTTCTAGAAATTACCAAAGGTGAATACGGCATTTTACATGCCTGCAAGGGGAAAGGGGACGTATTTGTAAAAGATAGCGACGTTGCCAAATACCGCTTGCGGCAAGGGGATAAAGTTTCTTGCCACGTTGCGGAAACGGAAAAGGGAATGCGCTTAAGCGAAGTGTTAACGGTCAACGGGCTGTCCATCGGATCGTACGAAGATCGCACGGTGTTTGAAGAGGTGCCCGCGCACTATCCGACTGAACGCGTTTTGCTCGGAGGAAGCGGGGATGACGATTTGAAGACGGTCGATATGTTTGCACCGATCGGAAAAGGACAACGCGCCGTGATCCTTTCCAAAAGTGAAGAAGCGCAAGAAACGTTATTGAAAAAAATTACCGCCGCTTTTGCGAATACGGAAGAATTTTCCTCTCTTGTATATCTTGTCGGCGTTGCGCCCGAAGCAGTAACGGAATTTAAGACGGATCTTTTTGGGGTGGAGGTTTTCTCCGCAACGTTTGAAGAAACGCGCGCGGAACAAGTGAAGAAAGCGGAACTCGTGCTCAATTATGCAAAACGGCTTGTTGAATGCGGAAAAGACGTCTTTCTTGCGGTCAATTCGCTCAACGCACTTGCCCGTGCATATGAATCGACGGAAGGAAACGAGGCGGGCGCTTTGCGCTTTTTCGGTGCGGCGCGCAAAATTAAAAATTGGGGCAGTTTGACCATCGTCGCAATCTTAAAAGACGATGAGGAGGCAAGACGTTTCCTCGGGACGGAAAATTGCAAAATCTTTTGCAATCAAAATGGGGTGGAACTCCGTTCGGAAACGAAGAAGGAAGATTTGCTTTTGACGGCGGAAGAAAGAGCGTTCGCGCAAAAGGCGCGTAATGCCGATGAAAACGAGCGGGAGAAAATGCTTTCCGATCTTTGCTCGTCGGCAAATCATTCCGCGATCTTGCGCAAATATGGAAAAGGAAAATAACAGAATGATCATTGCGATTGACCTTGGAGGAATGTCCGCAAAGGGAGCGGTACTGCAAGACGGAAAACTCGTCGGATGCGCGCGCGTCAAGACGAACGCGCAAAATTCAATCGAAGAAACGGTGGCGTCTTTGTTTGCGCTTTGCAAAGAGGTCGTCCTCAATGCGGGGGGCAATCTCGATGAGGTAACGGCGGTGGGAATCGGCTCCCCCGGCGTTATCGACAGTCAAAAGGGAGAAGTCGTCCACTGGTCGAACTTTTCGTGGCACGACGTTCCGCTCGGAAAAATGCTTTCCGAAAAAATCGGGAAGCCGGTTTTCGTTACCAACGACGCCAACGCGGCGGCGCTCGGCGAGGCAAAGTACGGCGCGGGGAAACGCTTTTCCGATTCCGTACTCATTACTCTCGGAACGGGTGTCGGCGGCGGGATTATTTTAGGCGGAAAACTCTTTGAAGGATACAAAAGCGCGGGGGCGGAACTTGGGCACACGGTCATTTGTAAGGACGGCGAGCCCTGTTCGTGCGGCCGTCGCGGTTGTTTGGAAGCATATGCGTCCGCAACGGCGCTCATGCGAATGACGAAAGAAGAAATGCAAAAAAACCGCGAAAGCGCGATGTGGAATATTTCTCCCGCTCTTTCGGACGTGGACGGAAAGACGGCGTTCCTTGCGGCGGAGCAGGGGGACGCAAGCGGGCAAAAGGTCGTAGAAAACTACGTACAAGCGCTGGGGGAAGGAATTGCGAATATCGTCAATTTGTTGCGCCCGCAAGCGATTGTGTTGGGCGGCGGCGTTTCCGCGCAGGGGGAAGCGTTACTCGTTCCCCTTCGTAAATACGTTTCGGAGAACATTTACGTTTCGCAAACGTATGCACCGATTGAAATTTTATGCGCGAGCCTTGGCAACGATGCGGGACTCTACGGCGCGGGGCAATATGCCGTCGATCGGTTAAAATAAAGTCGATTTTCTTGAAATAACAAAAAAAACGGTCTCATGAGGGACCGTTTTTTCATGTCGATTATTTTTTCGACTTCATTTGAAGCGTGTAGGCAATGCCGTAAACGACGACGTTCAAGAAGAAGAAAATGGGGATAAGGACGTAGGTGGCAAGCGTACTCGCGTCCGTAAAGTCAATTTTGAGCGCGAGGGCTAAAATCAAGAAGAAGATGACGATCAAAACGTACGAAACAATACAGTTGATGAGCGTCATGCCCGCACGTTTTAGACTGTTTTCTCCGTAGCGGTTTGCGTACGCGACACCTGCAATCAAGAGGAACGAAAGCCCTGCCCCCCAAATCAAGTAAGGGTAGAAGAGGGGGAGCGTCAGCGATTTTTGGAGGGCGAGCACGACGCTGCCTTCCACAACGCAAAAGAGAAATACGATGATGGAACAAAGGAATACGATTTTTCCTTTATGTACCACGTTTTCAGAAACGGGTTCGTCTTTTTTGACCGTTTTCCCACCCGTTACGTTGATTTTAATGCCGTCTTGCGCGGCGCGCGTTTCCAAATCGTAAAAGTCCATACGGCTCGGTTGCGTGCGCTTTAACTCTTCCGTAGGTTCTTCCGTCGAGAGTGCGTTGCGGTACAACGACTGTACAACGGTGCGGTAGTCGCGTTCTTCCTCGTAGACGGGAGAGGGCGTTTCTTCCGCGACGGGGGGAGTATAATAGTTGTAGTCGGTATTCTCTTCCGCCTGCTGTGCGGGAGGGGAGTTGATCAAACGCAAGTAATTTTCGTGTAAAATTTGACGTTCGCGAGAGGCGTAAGCGGTTGCCTCTTCTTCGCGAATGCGTTTTTCTTGTTCAGCGAGTTCTTTTTCGTGTGCAATGCGTTCTTCGCTCAACATGCGTTCGCGCTCTGCAACTTGCCGTTCAAATTCTTCCCGCTCTTTTATGCGCAGTTCTTGCTCGGCGATTGCAACCTCTTGCGCCCGTCTTTCTTCGTTTAATATGCGTTCGCGTTCCGCCGTCTGCCGTTCGTATTCCGCAAGAATACGCTCTTTTTCCGCCTCGATCGCTTCCCGTTCGGAGATGAGTGCGGCGCGCTCTTCTTCAAGTTCCGCCTTTAAGCGTTCTTGCTCTTGCAACAGCGCCGTCTTTTCCTCGTCCTCCTCTTCCTCGTCGGAAGCGGAGCCCGTAGGTACGCGCGAAGTCGTTTTTTTCAAAACGCGCATATCGACGGGGGTGGGGGCGGGTTGAGAAAAGTCAAATTCCTTTTCGGAAATCAAACTGTCGATAACCGTTCTCGAATATTCCCACTCCGACTGGTTGCGTTCGGAAATGAGTTTTCCCTGCTCCGTAAGGGAGAAGTATTTTCTTCTTCCGCCGCCGACGGAACCACCCCAATAACACGTAACGTAACCTTCTTTTTCCAAACGCTTTAACGCGCTGTAAAGGGACGGCTGTTTTAAGGAATACTGCCCTCGGCTTTTGCGTTCGATTTCCGCAATGATTTCGTAGCCGTATTTATCTCCGTCATAGAGGGAGCGGAGAATAATGGTGTTGATGTGTCCGCGGATCAAATCGGAACTAATCGACTTGTCCCCGCTGGATGACTCTTCGTTTACAACTTCTTCTTCCAAAGAGCGATCGTATTCTTCGTTCATGGACATCCTCCGTGTAATTCTTGCCTACAGTATACCGCAAATGGCGGATTTTGTCAATACCCCAAGTACTATGTCAGACATAAAAGGTCGAAAATTTGCAAAAATAGGCCTTTTTTTGCTATTATTTGAAGAAAAAACGCGCCCCTCCGCCAAACGTGCAAATAAAAGATTGCGGGCATTAAGCGAGGGAACGTTTGATTTGAAAACAAAAATCGCGCGATTGAAACGCTTGCGAAGTTTTGTGCGTGCAGGCGGGGCGTCTATTTTTTTCAATGAAATTTTGAACGGTTGTCATACGGCGTTTTGATAGAATGAGATATGAATACAATTCGCATCGTGGCGCTCACAATCGGTCAAGCGGGGGCGTCTATTTTTTTCAATGGAATTTTGAACGGTTGTCATACGGCGTTTTGATAGAATGAGATATGAATACAATTCGTATCGTGGCACTTACAATCGGTCAAGCGGGGACGTCTTTTTTTCAATGGAATTTTGAACGGTTGTCATACGGCGCCAAGCGTTTTGATAGAATGAGATATGAATACAATTCGCATTGTAGCGCTCACGGTTGGAAGTTTTGTCGGCGCGGGTTTTATATCAGGCGCGGAACTTGTTCGCTTTTTCCCGTCAAATCATTTTTTGCCCGCTTTATTCATTTCGTTTTTCCTTTTGTTTTTGTTCACGTACGCGTGCTTTTGTTTTGGAAAAAAGTACGGGGCAGAATGTGAAAAGAAACTCGGCGGGGCGGTATACCGACCGATTACCTTTTTTCTCCGCGTTGCATCGCTTACGTCTTGTTCGGCGATGCTCGCCGCGCTGGACGGAGCGATTGCGTGCGCGTTGCCGCTTCCGTCTATAGCGGGGCTTGTCCTTGCGTGTATTCTCGTCGGGAGGGGAATGCGCGCGGTATCCGTTTGCAATTTACTTCTCGTTCCCATCATTTTGGGAATTATTTTTTCAACTGCGGGCGAATGGGAGTGCGCTTATCCGTTTGTGCAAACGGACGGACGGGCGTTTTTGAGTGGGAGCGTCTATGCGGGGTTGAACGCATTTTTGACATTGCCCGTTTTGACGGCCGCGGGAAAGGAGTGCAAGCGTCCTTTTTTAACGGCGTTTTGTTCCGTTGCCATTGTGTTTGCGTGCGCTGTTGTTATTTTGGGACGCGTTTACAAAGAGGGCGCAAGTGCCATCGGCGCGGAAATGCCTTATCTTTACGCGATGCGCAGCCATTCCCTCTTTCAAATTGCGTCCGTTTTTGCTATTTTGACGTCGCTGATCTCCTCCGTTTATCCGTTGTTGCACGCGTTTTCCTCCCTTTCAAAAGGAAAAAGAATTGCCGCAAGGGGTGGATTGCTCCTTGCGGCGTTTTTGCTCTCCCGCGTGGGACTTGGGAGAATCGTATTTTATTTGTATCCCGTATTCGGGGTGTGCGGATATGCTCTTTTAGCGGTTTGGATTTTTAACGATCGTCTTTTCCAAAAGCACGACGAGAAAATACATCAACGCCGCGAGAAGGCAAAGAATGCACGTCGCGCTCATCACGAGGTCGAGTTTGAACACTTGCCCACCGTACACGATGAGGTATCCAAGCCCCGCCTTTGAAACGATGTATTCGCCCATAATCGATCCGATCCAAGCCATGCCGACGTTTACTTTTAGCATAGCGATAAAGGAGGGGAGAGCGGCTGGAATGACGAGTTTTTGCAAAATTTGCACTTTGCTTGCGCCCATGGAACGCAGAAGGAGCATTTTATTGCCGTCCGTTGCAATAAAGGCGGAGAGCATGTGTAAAATGGTTACGATAATGCCGACGAGCACCGTCATAAACACGATGGCTTTCGTGCCTGTTCCAAACCAAATAATGATGAGCGGCCCGAGTGCGATTTTCGGGAGTGCGTTCAAAACGACGATGTACGGCTCTAAAATTTTCCGTAACGTGTCGCTCCACCAAAGGGCGAGGGCGATTGCAGTTCCGCCAACAACGGCGATCAAAAAGCCCAAAAGCGTTTCGGAAAGGGTAATCCCGATGTGATAAAAGAGGGATCCGTCTTGATAGAGAGAATATACCGTCTTTGCAATGCGGGACGGGGAACTCGTAATAAACGGGTTTACCCAATTCAAAGAGGCAAATAGTTCCCAAACGCCGAATAGGACGATCAAGATCCCGATACGAAACGACCACACGACGGCAGTGTTTTGTTTGTATTTTTTTAAGAAGAGCGCGTGTTCGCGCGAAAAATTTCCTTGACGTTTCATCCGTTTAATTCCCTCCATAACCGCTCGAACCATGCGGAAAAGTTTCTTTCTTCCCGTCTTTTGAGCGGATTGACAACGTCGCCGAAGTCAAGTTCGTGCGCAAAACGTACGGTGGCGGGGCGTGCGGAGAGGACGAGTACGCGGTCGGCGAGTGAAATTGCTTCCGAAATATCGTGCGTAATCAAAAGCGCCGTCTTTCGCTCTGAACGGATGATTTGTGAAACGTCTTCCGTAACGTTGAGGCGCGTTTGGTAGTCGAGCGCGGAAAACGGCTCGTCGAGAAGGAGTACGTCGGGGTTGGTGGCGAGGGTGCGAATGAGCGCGGCGCGTTGCCGCATTCCGCCTGAAAGTTGAGAGGGGTAACTGTGCAAAAATTCGGAAAGTCCGTACTTTTCGGCAAGCAGTTTTACCCGTTCTCTGTTTTCCGCCGTGTTGATTTTTTTGATTTCAAGAGGAAGAAAAATGTTTTTTTCAATCGTTCGCCAAGGAAAAAGTTCGTCTTTTTGCAACATGTACCCGAACGAAAGTCCGTCGTTTAACACTTCTCCGTCCGAAGGGGGCAAAAGTCCCGCTGCAAGCGATAAAAGAGTGGTTTTTCCGCATCCGGACGGTCCGATGACGGCGATAAATTCTCCCTCTTTGAGCGAGAAAGTCAGGTTTTCCACCGCGATTGTTTCGCCTCGCAAAGTATGGTATACGAGTTTAACGTCGCGAAAGCGTAAGATTTCTTTTTTCATGAGCGTGTTTTCCCGTGTAAAATGAGTTTTATTTGAGTGAATCGATCGCCTTTTGCACAAAAGAATGGTCTACAAGCGTTTCGTAATTTCCGCGTCGATCTAATTTTCCCGCATTTTCAATGACGTCTTGCAAGCGGTCGAAACTGTCTTCCGACATGATCAAATCCGTTTGCCACGAGTCGATGTTTTGATAACTTTCTACGCTTGTCGAAATGGATGCGTACGAAGTAGAGGGGAATTGTGCGTAAAGGTGCGTCGCAATTTCTTCCGCGTCCGTATTGACGGCATAGTCTACCGCCTTTAAGATCGCGCGTAAAAATCCGACAACGGTTTCTTCGTTGCTTTTGAGCCAAGACTGTTTGGCAATAAAACAGGTGTACGGAATTTCTCCCGATTCTTCTCCGACGCTTGCGACAACGTAACCCTTTCCTGCCTTTTCATATTCGGAAGCGGTCGGCTCAAACATGGTGCAATAGTCGGCGGTCCCCGTTTCAAACGCACTTACCATCAAATTAAAATCGACGTCGAAGTTCATAAATACGTTTTCTCCGTCGTAGAGAGAATGGTTGTTTAATACGTATTCAAAGGTCATTGCGGGAACGCCCCCGTCCCGACCTGCCAAAATCTCCTTTCCGTTCAAATCCGTCCAAGCAAAATTCGGCTCGTCGATGCGGGAAACGAGGAAGGAACCATCCCGCTTTGTCAACTGTCCAAAGACGGTGGGGACGTCCGTAGAGCCGCCGATCTGTACGTAAAGGGCGGGTTCGGGACCGCAAAATCCGATATCGGCGTCTTCGGAAAGGACTGCGGCCATTACGTTGTCCGCCCCGCCGCCGTTGACGAGTTCGATTTCAATGTTTTCTTCGGCGAAGTATCCGAGTTCGTCGGCAAGGTATAAGGGCGCGTAAAAGACGGAATGCGTTACTTCGTTTAATTTAATTGTCGTAACGCCGTCGTCTTCGTTACATGCGGAGAGAGGGAGGAGCGAAAAGAAGAGCGCTCCCGTAAGTACGAGTATTTTTTTCATAAAAAGCTCCATAAAATTTAAGATAATATATTGTATGAACGGACGGGATTTATTGACAACGGACGAAAAAAGGAATATAATAATTCCGTATCACACTTTTAAGAATTCAAGTTAGGTGAAAAATATGAAAGAAATGCAAACGACGTATAATCCCAGAGAATTCGAAGATAGAATTTATGCGGATTGGGTTGCAAACGGCTATTTTACTGCAAAAATCGATCCGAACAAAGTGCCTTTTACCATTATGATGCCCCCTCCGAATATTACGGGGCAACTTCATATGGGACACGCGATGGACGAAACGATGCAAGATACGATTATTCGTTTCAAGCGCATGCAGGGATATTGCGCCCTTTGGCTTCCCGGGACGGACCACGCCTCGATTGCGACGGAGGTAAAAATCGTCGATCAAATGAAGGCGGAAGGTCTTACGAAAGAGGGGCTTGGAAGAGAGGGCTTTTTGGAACGCGCTTGGGCGTGGAAACAAAAATACGGCGGAAGAATCGTTGAACAGTTGAAAAAACTCGGCTCTTCGTGCGACTGGTCCCGTCTTGCCTTTACCATGGATGAAAAGTGTTCTTCGGCGGTAAGAGAGGCGTTCTTTACCTTATATCAAAAAGGGCTGATTTATCGTGGAAGCCGTATCATCAACTGGTGTCCCGGCTGTAAGACGGCGCTTTCGGATGCGGAAGTGGAATACTCGGAAGACGCGGGCTATTTTTGGCATATTCGCTATCCCGTGGACGGATCGGACGAATCGCTCGTCGTTGCAACCACCCGTCCCGAAACGATGCTCGGAGATACGGCGGTTGCGGTCAACCCTGCGGACAAGCGGTACGCGCACCTCGTCGGAAAGACGCTTTGCCTTCCTTTGACGGAGAAGAAGATTCCGATCGTTGCGGACGATTACGTCGACCTCGAATTTGGTACGGGTGCGGTAAAGATTACTCCCGCACACGATCCAAACGACTTTGAAGTAGGGCTTCGCCACAATCTTCCCGTCATTCGCGTGATGAACGACGACGGCTCGATGAACGAACTCGCGGGGAGATATCAAGGGCTCGATCGCTACGAGGCGAGAAAGCGCATCGTTTCCGATTTGGAAGCGCAAGGACTGCTCGTAAAGGTAGAACCGCACGCGCACAACGTCGGACATTGCTATCGTTGCCATTCTACGGTAGAGCCGATCGTATCCAAACAATGGTTTGTCAAAATGCAACCTCTTGCAAAGCCTGCCATCGATGCGGTTATGAAGAACAAGACGAAATTTGTTCCCGAACGCTTTGCAAAGATTTATTACAACTGGTTGGAAAATATTCGCGACTGGTGTATTTCCCGTCAACTTTGGTGGGGACACCGTATTCCCGTATGGTATTGCGACGATTGCGGAGAGGTCATTTGCGAGCGGGAAACGCCCGAAAAATGCCCCAAGTGCGGGAGCGTCCATCTTACGCAAGAAGAAGACGTGCTCGATACGTGGTTTTCGTCCGCGCTTTGGCCTTTCTCTACGCTCGGATGGCCGAACGAAACGGAAGACTTTAAGTATTTTTACCCGACGGATGCGCTTGTAACGGGGTATGATATCATTCCCTTCTGGGTTATGAGAATGATGTTCTCGGGAATCGAATATACGGGAAAAGTTCCTTTCCGCGATATTATCATTCACGGACTTGTTCGCGACGAGCAGGGAAGAAAGATGAGTAAATCGCTCGGAAACGGAATCGACCCGCTTGAAGTCATCGAAAAATACGGCGCGGACTCCCTCCGCCTTGCGCTTTTGACGGGGGTTGCGCCCGGCAACGACACCCGTTATACGGATGCAAAGGTGGAAGCGGCGCGCAATTTCATCAACAAAGTATGGAATGCGGCGCGGTTCGTCGTCATGAATGCATCGAACGAAAAGCAAATTCCTTCCATTTCGGAGATCAAGTTGCAACCGGCGGATCGGTGGATCATCTCCCGCTTGCAAACGTGCATTCGCGAAGCGACGCTTGCAATGCAAAAGTACGATTTGGGGATCGCGGCGGACAAACTCACCGATTTTATGTGGAACGACTTCTGCGACTGGTATATCGAACTTTCCAAGCCCGCGCTCTACGGGGAAGATGCGGAGCGCAAGAGAGGGACGCTCGGCGTGCTCTTCTTTGTGCTTGACAGTGCACTTCGCTTGTTGCATCCGATGATTCCCTTCGTAACGGAAGAAATTTATAGCCACCTTCCCACGACGAAAGGAAGTATTATGACGGCGGAATATCCCCGCTACAATACCAAACTTTCTTATAAAAAGGAAGCGAAGGCGTTTGAAGGGGTGATCGACCTCATCAAAACGGTACGCGCTATGAAGGTTGCGGTCAACTGCCCGCCTTCCAAAAAGGTACACCTTTTCCTTGTAACGGAGGCAAAACGCCTTGTAAATCTCAACAAGGGGGCGATTTTACGTCTTGCGGGTGCAAGCGAAATCGATTTTGTCGAGAACGGTTCGCAAGTCGAAGGGAAGACCGTTTCGCAAGTAAGCGAACTTTGTCAAATTTTCGTTCCGCTTGGAGAACTCGTCAATTTGGAAGAAGAGAAGAAGCGGTTAGAAAAAGAACTTGACCGCATTATGAACGAAATTGCCCGCGCGGGAAGCAAACTTGCGAATAACAGTTTTATTGCAAAGGCACCCAAAAAACTCGTCGACGACGAACGCGCGAAGATGGAAAAGTATCTCGATATGAAAAAGAAGATCGAAAAACAAATTTCGGAACTTGACTGATTGAATTGCAGCCGCCCGCGCAAATGCGCGGGCGGCTTTTTATCATTTTATAAGATATAAATGATAAAAATTGCACACGGCTTGTAGATTTCATTTTATAAACAAAGTGGAGAAATTCATCTAAAAAACTGCAAAATTTTCCCGTTTGCTATTTACAAACGGAGTTTTTAATGGTATAATGACATAGGAAACGGCGGGGCGAGGGAGAAAAATGTTTGAACGACTCCCAAAAATTAACCTAAGGAGAACGTATGTCTAAGGCTAATTTTTTCGCAAAATTTCATAACAGGTATACCGTGCAATCGCGCGTTGCGAGTATGGATATTTCCACGACTTTGCCCAAAATACTGTACAAAGCGACGTTTGTCGGTTACGAGTACAATTACGAAGGGTATTATCACGAGCGCCGCGGGGGCAGTTGCTATTTGATCGCCTACACCAAAAGCGGGCAGGCGACGTTGACCTATCGCGGAAAGACGCAAACGGTCATGCCGGGAAGTCTACTCTTTATCAATTTGGCGGAAAGCAGTTTGATCGAAGCGCCGTCCACCCCGTGGGAGATTTATTTCGCGCATATTTACGGCTCTGAAATCGTAGAATTTCACCAAACGTTCGTCGAGGAAAGCGGTTTTTATATCGACGGGTTCGTGCCCGAAACGTTTATTCAATGCGTGGAAAGCGTATATTCGGCAATCAATCAAGGACAGCCCGATCCCTATTACGTTTCCGAACAACTGTATATCATGATGATGGACGTCATGCGGCAAAGCCATCTCTTGCGCGGGGGATCGGAACTCGTTCACCGTGCAACGGCGTATTTGAATAGCCGTTATCGGGAAGAGGTTTCCATCAGCGACCTTGCCGAACGGTTATACGTAACGGAAGGATTTCTCATCCGCAAATTTCACAACGAATTAGGGGTAACGCCCAAACAGTATTTGACGCATATCCGAATACAAAAGGCGCGAACGCTGCTCGTGCACACGAAAATGTCCATACGGGAGGTGGCGGAAGAGTCGGGCTTCGGAACGGAAAAGAACATTTTCTACGCCTTCAAGCGCGTATTGGGGACGACGCCGACGCAGTTTCGCGACGATATATACTCTTCGCCCGCCGAAGTAGACAGTAAAATAAAAGAAGATTCCGAATGACTGCAAATATAAAATGATGCAATTTAACCGCCCGCAAACTTGCGGACGGTTGGGGTTTGACGGGGTTTCTTCGGTAAGGGAAACGGGACGAATTCCGAAGTTGCTATTTACAAAGTAAAAAATCCGTGTTATAATAGGGCTGTTCAAAATGGCGTAGTTGGAGGAAAAAATGGCAAAAAGAGAATACGATTTGCTCATTGAAGACGAATCGGAGTTAGATGCGTTAATACAGGCGTTAAGTACTCCCGTGCGGAGGAAAATTATGAGTTATTTACGCTCTTCAAGTTATTCGATTGCAGGGCTTGCGCGTAAACTCAAATTGCCGATTTCTACCGTTTCCTTTCACATCAATATCTTGAAGAAAGCGGGACTGATTACGTTGACGGTTAAGAGGAATTCGCGGGGGAATGCAAAACTTGTTTCAAGACAAATCGACCGCCTTTCGATCGACTTTATTACCGAATCGCGCGTCAGCAAACGGCAACGGTTCGTGCAAGAAATTCCGCTCGGGAGTTTTACCGATGCAAAGGTAGAGGCGGGGTGCGGAATGGCGAGCGAACACGGAATCATCGTTGCCGACGATATGCCGGGAGCGTTTTACAGTCCGCAACGGGTAGATGCGCAGATTATCTGGTTTTCCAAGGGGTATTTGGAATATCGCATACCAAATTATATGCTCAAAGATAAAGTGGTCAACGAAGTAACGTTGAGTATGGAAATTTGCAGCGAGGCGCCCAACTATAACAACGAATGGGAGAGTGAAATTGCGTTTTCCGTCAACGGAGTAGAAGTGGCGACGTATCTTTCCCCCGGCGATTTTGGAGGGAGAAGAGGACGGCTTAATCCCGATTGGTGGTCGGATTACTCGACGCAATTCGGGATTGTAAAGACGCTCCGCATCACGCAAGATTGCATTTATTTGGACGCGACGCCTGTCAGTACGTACAACATTGAAAAACTCCGTTTGCAAGAGGGGGATTATTTCGTTTTCCGTATCGGCGTAAAAGAAAATTCCCGTCATAAAGGGGGCATGAATATCTTCGGCGAAAAATTCGGCGACTTTGCGCAAGGACTCATGTACATGGTGGATTTTAATTGATCGCGTACATGGTATGTGTAAATGGTATACGTAAAAGGAAAAAGACTTCGAAATTCCGAAGTCTTTTTTTACGCGTTTGATTTGTTGTTTTCCGTTAAATGATAACTGAGATCGGCTAAAAAGGGAAGGTTTTCGTTTGACGTTTCGCCGAGAACGAGGGAGAGCCAGTGCGCTTTGTTCATATGATACGCAGGATAAACGCCCGTTTGTTCCAAAAAGGAGGGAAGAATACGTTCGTCGCACTTTACGTTTACAACGTCGATATTTCCTTCTTCGTCGATTCCGAATTTTCTTTTCTCCACCGTCATAACTACGGCGAACCATTTTCGGTTGCGCGCGTGGCGAAAGACGGCAAACGTGGGGAATTTTTTCCAAGGGTATTCGGGATGCGTTCCGTATTTTCGGATGAGCATTTGCTCGAATTCGTTGCGTTTCATTGCGGGTGCGGAGTATTACAAAAGGGTAATTCCGTTTTCTTTGCAAATGCGCTTCGTTTCTTCGTCCCAGAGGGAAACTTGCACTTCGCCGATATGCGCTTTGCCCAAAAGCAGCATGGAAAGGCGGGATTGTCCGATGCCTCCGCCCATCGTGTGGGGGAGTTTGCCTTCCAAAAGCATTTTGTGGAAGGGGAGCGCTCGGCGTTCGTTTGCCCCCGCTTTTTCAAGTTGTCTATCGAGCGATTTTTCGTCTACGCGGATTCCCATCGAAGAAATTTCCATCGCGCAGCCGAGGACGTCGTCCCAAAAGAGAATGTCGCCGTTTAACGACCAGTCGTCATAGTCGGGTGCGCGCATATCGTGCGGTTTTCCCGATGCGAGCGCGTCGCCGATTTGCATAATGAACGCCGTTTTATGCTCCTTCAAAAAGGCGTTCTCCCTCTCCTTTGAGGTGAGGTCGGGGTAGAGGTTTTCCAACTCTTGCGAAGTAACGAAGGTAACCGTACGGCGAAGGGTTACGTCGATTTGCGGATAACGGCATTTCAAAAAGTCGAGCGTATCGCAAATTGCGCCGACAATTCCTTGTACGACCTTTTTGAGGTATTTAACGTTGCGCGTTTCCTTTGTGATAATTTTTTCCCAGTCCCACTGGTCGGTATAGACGGAGTGTAAATTGTCCATATCCTCGTCGCGGCGAATGGCGTTCATGTCCGTATAAAGTCCTTCGCCTGCGGAAAAGCCGTAGACGGAGAGCGCCATGCGTTTCCATTTTGCGAGCGAATGAACGACGACGGCGTCCGTTCCCGTTTCCTTTAAGTCGAAGCGAACGGGACGTTCAACGCCGCTTAAATCGTCGTTTAAGCCGGTGTTTGGATCGACGAATAAGGGGGCGCTTACGCGTTTTAAGTTGAGAGCAAGACAAAGGCGTTCTTCAAACGTGCGTTTCAAAAGTCCGATCGCAGTTTGCGTATCGTATAAGCCGAGTGCGGAACGGTACCCTTGGGGGATTATGACCTTACTCATAAATTACCTCGATGACGTATTTCATTTTAGTTTACTCAAATAGGATCGGTTTGTCAAGAAAAACAAAAGCGTTATTTACTTTCTTCTCCGTGTAGTTTGACAAAAGTGCGGGGGAGCGCGTCGTAAGCCGTTCCCCACGGAACGTCTGCATTTCGGTAGTCGAATTTGGACGTAAACTTATTCAAATCGAGAATTAGATCGTCCATGCTCTTTCTTTGGATCTCCGTCAGGGTGCGGACGTATTCTCCCGCCGACTTTCCCGCATATTCCGCATATTGCAGCAGTTTTGCATAGTGCGGAAGGCAAAAACCCTTGACGGTGGACAGTTGCGCGCGGAATCTCTTTTCGCGTTCGTACGTCATGGCGATCGTGGCGTAATAGCGCATTAAACTCACGTCGACGCTATCGCATATGACGCAAGTTTTAGAAGATTGCGCAAAGTATTCCGCTTGCTGCATTGCGTCCTTTTTATCGTCCGTTGCGGTGAGGTGGTCGCAAAGCGTCATCATGCGGGTAATTTCTTGCAAAGCGAGCGCGAGTTTTCCGTCCCGCGCGAACATCATTTGCGTATGATGTCGGCAAAACCCTTTGGCGTTTACTTCGTGCCGCCTGTCGTCCGCCATTGCCGATTCGTTTAAGTAACGGTCGACAAGTCGCTTTTCGAGAATGGCTTGAATGCGGCAAACGGGGCATTCGCAATTTCCGTTAAATTCTTGATAAACGAGTAAGTTGCCGATATGATAGTGCATGCAAGTTTTTCTCCCTTCATATACTGTAATATGCATTATTATATAACAAAAACGACGGATAGAAAAGGGGGAACGGGAAAATTTTTTGCCGTTTTGGGAATATTTTTTTTATGCGTCCTGTTTTTTGTCGGAATTTTCTTTTGGAATACTCGCGCCGAGGTTGCGGTATCGGGGAAAAACGTCTACTATTTTCTCGTAAAAGATTGCGAAGAAACGTCCGTGTCCGTCGTGTCGGGCGACGTGTACCGTGCGGGCGGAGCGGGGTTTGTCATGAACGTCGAAGGAAAGACGTCGGTTGCGCTCTCCTGTTATTTTTCACTTGAAGACGCGGAGGCGGTGCAAACGACGCTTGCCGAAAAGGGAACGCAAACGCGCGTTATGTCCCTTTCGTCGGAAGAAATTGTCTTTTACGGAAAACAGTCTTCGCTGTGCGCGGAGCACGTCGGACACGTTTTAACGACGGGGCGTCAATGCGCGCAAATTTTATATGATACGGCAAACGGATTAGAACGGGGAATACTTTCCCAAGAGGAGGGGCTTGCCGCAGTCGAAGGGGTAACAAAGGTTATGCGCGGCTTTTACGGGGACGAGGAGTTGCACGGAAGGTGGAACGTTGCGCTCGGCGAACTCGTCCGCCGCGGGGAAGAACTGTCGCTTGGCATTTTGTTTTCAAAAGACGTGCGTTATTTTCAAGTACAACTTTGTTCAAGCCTAGCGCAAATTTCCAAGTATTATTCTTGACCCGCTTGCAAAAGATGAGAAAAGGGTGTATAATGAACGTATGAAATGTATCTTTCTTTACAATCCGAATAGCGGACGGGGAAAAATTGTAAAACGTCTTGCCTATATTGAAAAGAAATTGCGCTCAAAGTACGATCAAGTGGATTTTTTCGCCGCGCATAACGCGACGGAGTTTGAAGAAAAAATTTGCGAAAGCGCAACGCGCTACGACGCGATTATTTTTTCGGGTGGGGACGGTACGTTTAACAACGTTTTGCACGGGTTAAAAGGAAAACGGGCGACGCTTGGTTACATTCCGAGCGGAACAGTCAACGATACCGCCCGTTCATTAAAGATTCCGCGTTCGTTGCGCGGTGCGCTTTCCGTCGTGTTAAAAGGGGAACCGCGCGCGCTTGACTGCATGAAGATCAACGAAGGGCATTATGCAATGTATATTGCAGCGGCGGGGGCGTTTACGAGGGCGACTTATACGACTCCGCAATCGAAAAAGCGCGTGTTCGGCGCGCTTGCCTATGCGTTCGAGGCGGTAAAAAACAACTTGAAGTTGGACGTGTTCCCCTTGCAAATCAATTTCGACGGACAAATATACCGCACAAACGCCGTTTTGATTTTGGTTATGAACGGGAAATCGGTTGCGGGATTTCCAATCAATAAAAAAGGGGAAATGGACGACGGAAAGTTGGAAGTTGCCGTTATTCGGCAGGTACGGAAGCCGAATTTTTTCCAAAAGATTGCCGCACTTTTTTCTTTGGCGTCGTTGTTTATCTTCGGTTGCAGTATCAAGAAAAAGGACGTTGTTATCTTAAGCGGGAAGAAGTTGATAATCGGCACGGGGGAGGACGTCGTGTGGGATTTCGACGGGGAAGAGGGCGTTCGCGGAAACGTAACCATCGAGGCGATGCCTCAACAGATTGCACTTTTTGTTCCGAAAAATAAAAAATAAAAAAAAGGAAAAAAGTAGTGAAAAACGCTTGCTTTTTATTTACTATTTTCATATAATAAATAGGCATTCGCGCGAAAGTGCGTTGCTTGCTACTGTGGCTCAGCAGGTAGAGCAGCTGATTCGTAATCAGCAGGTCGCCGGTTCAAGTCCGGCCAGTAGCTCCATACAAAAAAAGACAGGTGTAAAAACACCTGTCTTTTTTCGTGCAGTCCTGATGGACTGCACGTCGACAGCGATGCGAAAAATTGCATGATAGGCATTTACCTACAAACCGATTTCGCATCGCGTCGCCGCTGACGCGATCGCGGATAGGCGCTAACATTTTTTTATTATTCGGCGACCGATCGCTGTTCCGTCGCGGCATAAAACTGCGGCATAAAACTGCCGCAGTTCCATGGTACGCTTGAAGTTTTCTTCGAGGTGTATTTTTTTGACCGAATCGGCGCGCTGTGTGCGAATGGGGCGCGCGTAATATTTTTAGGCTACCGATACAAAAAATGCAAACGGGGATATCGTATTTCACGAAAGAACGGCGCCTTGCCTTTGCAAAATACTGTTGTTCGGAGTTTATTCTTTTCGCGCCTAAAAAAGAGAGGAGTGGACGTGAAGGATCAGTTTACGTTCGTGCGCACGGACCTTAAATGCAAACGGGGATATCGTATTTCACGAAAGAACGGCGCCTTGTCTTTACAAAATACTGTTGTTCGGAGTTTTTTCTCTCGCGCTTAAAAAAGAGCAGAAACGGACGTGAGCGCTGCGTTCGTGTTCGTGCGTGCAAACCTTTTATATAAAAATTATAAAAAAATTGAAAGAATCCGCCGTGCAATTTTCAATCATGCAGAAAAAGAACTTGATTTTTGAACGGAGAAATGATATACTAATAAAAATTCCCTATTTTGCATAATTGTCATTTGAAAGTGTGTCGTTATGCAGGCGGGGTGAATAATTGTATAAACACGAGGTGGATTATGAAAAAACAGGTAGCAACGGCTCTTGCACTTACCATGGGGCTTACGGCGGCGGCACTTTCCGCTTGCGGAGAAGATGAGATTAAAATCAATCCCGATAAAGAACATTACGTCGTCGGGATTTCTCAACTCGTTACGCACGACGCGTTGGACGCGGCGACGCAAGGGTTTAAGGACGCTTTGACGGAGAAGTTAGAAGAAGCGGGAAGAACGGTTGAATTCGACTATCAAAACGCGAGTAACGATACGACGATGTGCACGACGATTGCAAATAATTTCGTTGCAAAAGACGTCGATTTGATTATGGCGAATGCGACGAATGCGTTGCAAGCGGCATACGGTGCGACGACGACCATTCCCATTCTCGGTACGTCGATTACCGAATACGGCGTTGCGCTCGGCGTAGAACTGACGGACGGGGTTGTCGGCGGAAACGTTTCGGGAACTTCCGACTTGGCGCCTTTGGATGAGCAGGCTGAAATCATGGTCGATTTGTTCGGTTTGGAAGAAGGGGATTCCGTTGCAATTTTGTATTGCTCGGCGGAAAATAACTCCAAATATCAATCGGACGTTGTAAAAGCAGAATTAGAAGCAAAAGGGTTAGAAGTTTCCGTCAAGACGTTTGTTGACAGTAACGACATCGCTGCGGTTTGCAACGGAATCGTCGGGGAAGGACACGACGCGGTCTACGTTCCCACCGATAACACGGCGGCTTCGAATACGGCGACGATCGACAATATTCTCCGTCCCGCAAATATTCCCGTATTTGCAGGGGAAGAGTCGACGTGCAAAGGATGCGGCGTTGCAACGCTCAGCATCAGCTACTATAACATCGGCGTCGTAACGGGCGAAATGGCTGCGGACATCTTGCTTGGGAAAATCGACATTCGCGAAACGGCAATCCGTTACGATTCCGCGCCCACGAAGAAGTACAACGCGACGATTGCAAACCACTTCGGGATTACGCCCGCTTCCGATTTCACCGTGATTGACGGAACGGCGCTTGCGGACTAATTTTCGAGAAGAAAGTTTGGAGTTTTTATGTTGGAATTATTAAACGCCCTCCCCAGCGCCATCGCGCAAGGGTTGATTTGGGGTATCATGGCGATCGGGCTTTATATTACCTATAAAGTGCTCGATTTTGCCGATCTTACGGTTGACGGCTCGATTACGACGGGTGCGTGTGTTTGCGCCGTGCTGATCACCAACGGGGTAAACGTTTGGGTTTGTCTTCTCGTTGCCTTCCTTGCAGGTGCGCTTGCGGGCTTAATTACGGGGGTTTTCCATACGCTTATGGGAATTCCGCCCATTTTGTCCGGAATTTTGACGCAACTCATGTTGTGGTCGATCAACTTAAAAATTATGAGCAGCCGCGCGAACGTCGCTGTGAGCGGGAGAACGTTGCCCGTCCTCATCACGTCGTTGGACGTGCCGATTGCCATCGTCATCGTTTTGGCGTTCACCGCCGCGATTATCGCGTTATTGTATTTCTTCTTCGGAACGGAAATGGGATGCGCGCTCCGTGCGACGGGAAGTAACGAAAAAATGGCGAACGCGCAAGGGATCAACGTAAAGTGGAATAAAATCCTCGGCTTGATGCTTGCAAACGGACTCGTTGCGCTTTCGGGTGCGCTCCTTGCGCAATATCAAGGGTTTGCGGATATCAACATGGGGAGAGGGGCAATCGTCATCGGTCTTGCCGCAATCATCATCGGTCAAACGATCATTTCGTTGTTTACGCAAAATTTTGCCTTCAAACTGTTCGGTTGTGCGCTCGGCGGAGTGTGCTACTATCTTGTTTATCAATTTGTCATTTGGCTTGGACTCGACACCGACCTTTTGAAATTGCTCTCGGCAATCGTCGTTGCGGTGTTCCTTGCAATTCCCTATTTGAAAAAACAGTATTTTTCACGGCCGAAAAAATCAAAAGCGACTGTGGGGAACGAACCGCCCGAAGCGCCGCCTCAAGAGGATGCAGCAGAAGGAGGGCAGATAAATGCTTGAACTCAAACACGTAAGTAAGACGTTTAACGCGGGAACGATCAACGAAAAAGTCGCGTTGAACGATGTTTCATTGACGCTTGAAGACGGCGATTTCGTTACCATAATCGGCGGGAACGGCGCGGGAAAATCGACGCTCATGAACGCGATTGCGGGCGTGTATCGCGTCGACTGCGGCAGTATCTCCTTGGACGGGCAAGAGGTGACGAAAACGCCTGAATATAAGCGCGCAAAGTTGCTTGGCAGAGTGTTCCAAGATCCGATGCAGGGGACTGCGGCGGATATGCAAATTGACGAAAATTTGGCGCTTGCACGCCGTCGCGGAAAGGCGCGCGGACTTAAATGGGGCGTTACAAAGGCGGAGAAAGAAGAATATAAAAAGGCGCTTTCCGCACTCGATTTGGGGCTTGAAACACGGCTCTCGTCGAAAGTCGGTCTGCTTTCCGGGGGACAACGTCAGGCAATCACCCTTTTGATGGCGGCGATGAACGATCCGAAACTGCTCCTTTTAGACGAACATACGGCGGCGCTCGATCCGAAAACCGCGGCGAAAGTGCTTGAAATTACCGATAAAATCGTCGAAGAAAAGAAACTTACGACGCTCATGATCACGCACAATATGAAAGATGCAATTAAGCATGGAAATCGTTTGATCATGATGCACGAGGGGCGCATTGTCATCGACGTAAGAGGGGAAGAAAAATCCCGTTTAACGGTTGAAGATTTGCTTGATATGTTTACAAAAGTAAGCGGAACGGAGTTTGCGTCCGACCGCGCGATTCTCTCTTAAAAGTAGAAAAGAAACGAGCCGACCGCAATGCGGTCGGCTCGTTTTGTTATCAAAAAATAAATACGTTATCATTTTTCGTGATAAATCGCGAAAAAGAGAATATCTTGGTCGAAATTTCCAGAACCTTTTCCAAAGAGGTTAAATCCACCGTAATAGGTGGATTTTTTTCTGCATTCCACGGTAAACGCAATTCGGTTGCCTTCGTCGAGACGTAAATCGGAAAGTTTTACTTTGCTAACGGGTTGATTGTTCAAATAAGACCCCGTTTCGTCGACAGTGATTTCAACTAAATTTCCGTATTGCGTCATGTTTTGCGGCCACCATTCGGGGGTAAAACGCCCGCGCGAACCGCCGAAGTCCCCGGGGGATAAATAATGCGCAACTTCGACGCCGTTGACGACGAAAAAAATGTCGCTTTTCCAGTCGTTGCGGTAGCAAGTTGTTTCCGAACAAATTTCTAGGGAAAAAGTAATTTTATCGGGTACGCCGTTTTTTGCAAAGGAGTTTTCAAAAGCGTACGTAACGTGTCCTCCCACCGCCCATAATTGCCGTGCAAAGACGTGTTTTTCGTCAAACGCGAGCGCGTTTCCCGAATCGTAAAAGTCATCTTCCGTTGCGTAACCGAGCCCCTCAACGTCTGCGTCTACGTACGATCCGACGCTTGCGCTTTGCTCAAATATTTTCGATTCGGAATAGGTAAGCCCGCCTTCCCGCGTAAAAACGATGTTGTTAAAAGAGAGAAAGGCGACTTGCGCCATTCCTTTTTTGCTCGGAAGATAACGGACGCTGATGATATTTGCCTCCGACAAAATGTTCAAATGGAATATGACGGTAGAATTTGTCAGTCCGTTTGCCTTTGCAAGTTCGGCGATCGTCATCGGTTTTTCGTGAATTTGTCGGATAAAATTCAAGCGTACGGGGGAAGAAAGCGCTTTGCAAACCCTTTCGATGTTTTCGTTGTTGTCGGGATTTAAGAGGGAAAAATTGATTTCTTTTGCCATAAAAACATTATAAATTATCGGTTGATTATTTGTCAACTAATTTGTGAAATAATTTGTGATAGATAAATGTTATTGCTTTTCTTGACAGATGGGGGGGGTATGATAATATATAATTAGTATTAAAAGAATGCCTTTTTGCGCCAAAAAAAGAAGTGATGTTTTGAGTGCGTAATCAACCAAAAGGGCAAATCAGTTGAGGTTTTATGAAAAAATTCATCGTAACAACCGCACTTTTGACTGCATTCGTCGGCTCCGCTACGGGAGTCGTCGCGTTTGCTGCGGAAGACGGGTACAACGCATGGATGGGCGGATCGGTTTCGCCCGTTCATACGGCGGACGGGGTATGGCAATCGAACGCGATGCTTTCTTCAAGTTCCGTGTACTACATGGCGGAAGAGGACAGAGGGGAGGAAAATCAATTTCTCCGTCTTGCAAATTTTGACGGGATTGCGGACAGCGAGCAAACAGCCGTCAATTTTTCCCTTTCCGCACAGTCTGAAAGCGGCGCGCTTGCCATAGCGTTTTCCTACCGTTTTGTGGAAGGAAAGACGAGGTATGCGGACGAAGATCCCGTACTTACGTTTTCCGCAGGCGGAAGCGCGATGACGCTGACGTTTGCCGATTTGCAACTTTCCGCGCAGGGAAACCGCGGTTGGAACGAAAAGACGGTTTCCGTATCGCCGTCGGTTACAGCCGACCGATTGACGGTAACCTATCATTTTGAACGCGGTGCGACCTATCAAAACGATTTGTGTTATTTTGATATCGACGACGTTGCGGTAACTTCGGGCGGAGTGAGTTTGTTTGAAAACGGTTCGTTCGAGTTTGCAACCGTCGATAAAACGACGCTCGTCGAATCCTTCCTCTACCAAACGGGCGAAGGACAGGCAGAATATCTTCTCGGTGCGGAAGATATGATCGACTACGGAGTGAATACCGTCTATTCGCAAACGGAAAAAACGACGTTTAGCGGCGGAAAGACGGCGGCTCCCCTTGCCGCTTCCGGAAGCAACGGAACGTATCGCGGGGCGACGTCCGTCAAAGCGGGGGAAAGCGATTGCTTTGCCGTGTACAACGAGACGGAAGACAATACCTTTCTCCGCATGGGCAATTTTAACGCGAAAGAAGGGGTGAACGCGACGCGCTTCGTCATGTACTTTTATAACAGTTTGACGGGGCAGCAAGAAAATATGCCCGCGACTCCGCAAATCGTCTTTTCCTTCGACTATCGGTTGTACCTCGACGACGTAGAAGCAATCAAGCGGAGCGGAAGCGACGCGGTGTTCTATATGGACACCCGTTCGTCGTCGGCAAACAACTCGGGCTACGTCGAACTCGCCGATTTGACCGTCAACGAACAAGGGGACGATACGTGGCATACTTACACGGGAATTTTGGAAACGCGCCGTACGACGACGGAATATTTTTCCTTTCAATTTTTCGGGGAAGAGAAAGCCTCTTTCGAAACGGCTACTTACGTCGATATCGACAACTTCTCCGTTAAGACGCAAACGGGGGATTTGAACTACGCGCACCTTGCGGGCACGTTTGAAGGAATGGCGGTTTCCACCTCAACGGTAGATCCGTTAAACGGACAGGTATCCAACGACGCGACGCTCGGAATTGCGGGAGAAAAGGTGGCGATCGACGGACAAAATTACGGTTTGCAGTTGCAACCGACGGCGTCCGCGTCCATTTTGTTGAACTGGACGCCGACGACCAACGTCTATCACGTTTCTTTCTTTACGAACGGGACGGGGGAATTTGAACTGTACTTTTCGGGCAGAAGCGGAGAGCGTATTCGGTTTGAGATCGCGCGTACGGGAGAACAAACGGTCGACGGGACGCAAATCAGCGTAACGGAGTGCGGAGAAGGGTTCCTTTGCAATTTATATTTTGCACGTCGGGCACCCGAACGCATGCAGTCGCTCGATTTTGTCAACGTAGGTACGACGGCTTGCATTCTTGACGATATCTTTATCGGAGAAGTGCAGTCGGTGTGCGCGACGGCGGGCGATTACGAAGAATACTTCACGTCCCTTTCCGAATTAAAGGCGGAATACGAACGAGAGAAGAATAATTACACGGCGGCAACGGATAAGCAAATCCGTCTTGCGCTTTACGACGCGTCCTTGATTACCGAGTACAGTTCGGCGGAGAGAATGACCGCCTGCGTCAACGCTCTTTCCGCGCTGTTGGAAAACGGAGCGAAAAAAGCGGACATGACGAAACTGAACGGGGCAATCGAACTTGCCGAAACGATTTTGCGGGAAGGGAGCAAAGAGGAATACCTTCCTTCCGGATGGATCGCCTTCCGCAATGCGTTGAAAAAGGCATACGCCGTTACGGACGAAACGGTTCAAAGCGAAGTGGATGCGATTGAGTACGAGTTGCGCAGTTGCGTTTCCAACTTGCAAAAGTTCCCCGAAGAGGAAAACAACGGACTTGCCATTGCGCTCGGCGTAAGCGGCGGCGCTTTGGGACTTGGCGGAATCGCACTTGGAGCATTCTTGGTGCAAAGGAGGAAAAAGGCATGAAAGGAAAGAGAGTGATCACAAGCACGCTTGCCGTGCTCCCGCTTGCCATTGCGGTCGCCGCAGTCATTCCCCCGTCGGAGGGCAAAGAATCGATCGCGGTCAACGCGCAAACGAACGGTGCCGATTTTCGTAACGACGTAATAAAGTACGAATTAAGCGAACCGCTTGCAAACAATCCGAACACGTTTGAATGCCGCATTCTCATTGAAAAGGACGTGGAAGGAGAAGTAGGGAACATTTTCAGTAACGAAATAAAAATCGATACGCCTACCGTTTCTTACTCCGTTACCCACAAAGGGAACTTGCGGGTAAACTGGAACAATTACGAAAAGAATCTTGTCTTTGAAAATTACGATCTCCGCACGGGAGAGTGGGAACACGTTTCCGTCGTGCGCAATCCGTCCGAGGGATCGTTTGAAATGTACGTTGACGGTGTGTCCGTACAAAAGATCACGCAAGGCGCAGGATCGGATATCGAAGAGTTTTATATGGAGCACTGTATCGGTGCCGATCAGCAGGTTGCGTATGCGCCAAAAGTTCCCTTCCACGGGAAGATTGCGCAGGTTACCATTTATTCGGAAACGCTCTCCGCGGGCGAAATTATGCGCGATTATAAAAACGGGGGCGCAATTAGCGGTCAAACGCGGGAAAACTTGATTTTTAACGGTATTTTGCAAACCTCGTCCGTCGTGGTAGAAGATAATTCCATCTATCAAAACGACGCGTATCTCGCATCAAACGATTTCTTCTTTGAAGGGGAAACGTTTGAAACGAAAGATTATACGTTGGCAATTCTTCCCGATATGCAGGTTATGACCAACCACCATCAACCTGCGCTCGATACCATTTCTTCTTATATCGTTGAAAATGCGGCGGAGAAGAAAATTGCGGCGACCATTTCCGTCGGCGATATGACGGACGGCATTACAAACGGCAAGGACTGGGACAGACAGTACAATAAAATTTCCGCCGTCATGGAAAAAATCGGCACGGTAACGCCGTACGTCGTTTGCGCGGGCAACCACGACTACGACAACGAGTGTTCCACCGACCATTCGCTTACGCATATGAACAACGCATTCCCGATCTCCGAGATCAGTCAGTGGGATTGCTGGGGCGGTTCGCAAGATCCGGACAATATTATCAATGCCTATTATTTATTCGAACTCTGCGGGGTGAAATATTTGATTTTCTCTATCGACTTCGGACCTTCCGACGATACGATAGAATGGGGGAAACGCATCACCGAACAGTATCCCGACCACCGCATTATCGTCGTAACGCACGGACATCTTGCGCCCGACGGGCAGTATACTTCTCACGCCGGTTACGGATTTTTCAATAAGACGAGCGTCAACGAGCCGATCGAAGTTTGGGACAAGTGGCTGCGTCATTATCCGAATATCTTCATGACGCTTTCGGGGCACGTGCTCGGCGATAGCATTACGCTTGAAGAAACGGTGGGCGACCACGGAAACGTCGTTGCGAATTTTATGCTCAACGGACAGTGGGCGCTCGTAAGCAACGGCATTGAAGCGTTTGTCGGACTCTTTAACTTCGACGAACAAAATCAACGTATTTATATCAACTATTTGAGTACCATTCATAAGCAGTTGTACGATTTCCACAATCAGTTTGTGTACAGTTTTAAGGGAAAAACGCCGCTCACGAGCACTTATTACGAAGAAGCGGCGGCGGAAGAGATTTCCCGCGAGCAAACGTTGAAAGCGCTGGCAGAAGGCGCGGGGATTTTTGGAGAAGTGCTCCCCGAAGGGGAAAAACCCGTATCCCTTGGATTGATTTTGGGCGTTGGCGCGATTGCGGCTACGGCGGGAATTGTAACGGCGGTAGCAGTGAAGCGTAGGAGGAAAGATCAATGAAAAAATTGTTTCAAAGTTTGGTAAGCCTCCTTTGCGCGGGCGCGCTGTGTCTTTCTTTCGTCGGCTGCGAAGATCAAAGCGGCGCGTACTCGGTTACCGTTGCGGAAAGCCGTTACGGCGAGGGAACGGTACGGGCAAGTGCGGACGCGGGGGACGTCGTTACGGTCGACGTGGACGCGGAACGCGGATACGCCGTACAGGCAATATACGTAGACGGACAAAAAATTCAGGGGAACAGTTTCCCGATGCCCGCCCGCGACGTCGTCGTGAGTATCTCCTATACGAGTTTGGCGGAGGGGGCGTACTCCGTCAACGTGCAAGCGGATGAAAACGGAGCGCTCATCGCCGATTTGGCAAAGGCGAACGAGGGGGATACGGTAACGTTGCAGTTTTTCCCTGCATATAACCGCATGCTTTCAAAGTACGAAGTAGACGGGACGGCGATCGAGGGGAATACCTTCCAAATGCCCGCAAAGGACGTTTCCGTAACGGCGCGAACGGAAAAGCCGATTGCAGACAACGCGCTTTCCCTCTCCGTTACGACGAGTTATTACGAGGCGACGTCTTACTGGATGGCACGGTATCTTGAAAACGGGCTTGAAGTAAAGGCGATTGTTGACGATCCGATCCTTTATACGTCGCGCGAACTGCAACCGACGGTCGGATATCACGACAATATCGAGTTTATCGTCAGTTATTCGGATACGTCCGATTATACCGCAAACGACATCAAGGTACTCGTTACCGCCGCCGGGGATTATTACGTTCAATTTTACAGCAACGGCTGGCAGACGACGGGCGATAGCGGAATTACGATTTCCGCAAACTACTGCACCCTTCAAACGCACGGATTTAACGGCTACGAAGTAACGGTGCTTATCTCTTACAGCCGAATCGGTCAAACGTATCAAAGCGCGCAGGGAAATCTTGCAATTTGCCCTGCGATGCGCAATACGACGGCGTATTATCACAGCAACTTTGCGTGTTATTCGGAGTTGAACTGCTCGTGGGACAATCCGTTAACGCACCCTGTTTTGGGAGCGGACGGAACCTTCCATTCCGTTTTCGCCAAAGCGGAACGGCTCGTCGTCAGCGACGGGTTGCTCGCAACGGCGGAAGGGGGCGTGCTCAAATCCCTCTTTAACAACACGTTTACGGTAACGGAATACAATCAAACGACGGCTTATTGGAAAGAAAATATCGACGTCATTGCGGAATTTGAGCCGACGGAAGTGCTCTTCTCTTGCGGGACGACCGATCTTGTCAATATGAGTCCTTTGCGTGCATTTATTGATTTTAGAGAATTTTACGAAGTATTCCAAGAGAAGGTGGACTGTACGCTCACCGTCGTTTCGGCGATTCCTACCATTTCCGCGTTAGCGGATCCGAATGCCGTCGTCGCGTATAACGGCATGGTGGAAGAGTTTATCGAAGAGCAAACGGGCGTACGCTTTGTCGATCTTTGTTCTCACTTCTACCGCGACGGCGTACTCAATCAAACGTTCTACGCATCGTCGACGACGACGCTTTCCGATACGGGCAACGCCCTTTTGTTTAACGTCTTGCGCGAGAATTACGGCGCGTCGGTACAAGGGGATGCGAGTCAAACGTGGGGGAACGCGGGCGACTTTATTACCATCGGGGCGTGGAATCACGTCGGCGATACGCTTTCGATTACGACGGGCGGCGTAAACCGCATTTACTATAAGAATTTTAGCGGACAAGATTTTGTTTTCAAAGCAAAACTTACGGTTACGGGACACTATAACGGGGATCAATATCCGAAATTCGGGATGTTTGCCGCAGGGCAGGCGGCGGTGCGTTACTGCTTTATCTATGCGGACGGTCTTACCAAGAAAAACGCAGGCTCGGTTGTACGCGACTATATGGGATACCATTGGGAAGACACAAAGGAAACGCCCGTTGCAAATCTCTCGTACACAAACGGGGATTACGCGGATTTCACCGTGGCAAAATCGGGAAATTCCATTGTGTTCAAACTCGGCGATTCCGTCGTTTACCGCGGTTCGTGTTCCGAACTCGACGGGCAAGATTTGACCATCGGTTTATTCTCGTTTAACCTTGGAATGACGGCGAAAGAGTGGAGCGTGCAAACGGACGCACAATCGATTGAGGAGGCGATCGCACAATGAGAAAATTATTAAAAAATTTAACCGTTGTCGTATTCTTCTTCCTTATTTCCGCATTTTGCCTGACGGCGTGTAAGCCGGACGACGTTGGCAGTACGGACGTTACCGTCAACTTTGTAGACGGGAGCGGCAACGTTCTTTACGTCGATACCGTGCAATCGGGCGGTGTTCCCGCATACGAAGGCGAAACTCCGACGCAATCGCAATCAAGGGCGGAAACGTTTACCTTTGCGGGGTGGAGTCTTGGCGGCTCGGTGTATTCAGGCGAACTTCCCAAGGTAACGGAAAACACCACCTTCACCGCGGCGTTTACTTCTACCTTGCGCACGTACGAGATTACCTTCCTCGTTGGAGAAGACGAATACGTACAGTCGGTTGAATACGGTCAAACGCCCGCATTTAGCGGAGAGATACAGTTTATCGACGGGGACGACTACTGCGAAATCGTCGGTTGGGACAGTGCGCTTTCTCCCGTAGAAGGAGATAAAAAATATCAAGCGGTCATCGAGCGTACGCGCGGGGCAAAAGCCGAATTTTACGATGAGGACGGCACCCTTCTTTATACGGACGCCATCGTCGTAGGCGAAGTGCCCGTATACGGCGGCGACGCGCTTGTAAAAGAAAGTACGGTCAGCGAAACGTTTACCTTCGTCGGTTGGCGTTCGGGGGAAACGGTTTACACAACGCTTCCCGCAGTTACGGAAAACACCTCATTTACCGCAGTATACGAAAGTTCGGTACGCGAGTATGAAATTACCTTTACCGTTGACGGCGATCAAACGGTAATCAGCGTTCCTTACGGACAAACGCCCTCCTATACGGGGGAAGAACAGTTCGTAAAGGACGGGATCAATTACTATATCAAGAGTTGGAATAAGGCGTTTACGCCCGCAACGGAAAATACAGAGTACGTCGCGGTCGTTCGTCCGAGCGATACGGTTACCGTTACCTTTGTCGTCAACGGAGAATCGATTACGGAAACGGTCGTACGCGATCAAATTCCCAAGTTCTACGGCACGCCTTACCAAAGCGGAAATTCCGTTTGCACGTATTCCTTTGCGGGGTGGACGGACGGAGTACAAACGTACACGACGCTTCCCGCTGCAACGGTTAACGTTACTTATACCGCAGTTTTCGCGGAAGTATATAAGGAATACAGCGTTTCCTTCTATAGCGGAAACGATTTGATCTCCGAACAGACCTTCCTCTACGGCGAAACGCCCGTTTACGTCGGCAACGCTCCGACGCAAGAGGAGAGCGAACGCGTTTCCTACGTCTTTAAGGGTTGGAAAGCGGACGGCAAAAAGTATTACGGCGATCTCCCTGCGGTAACGGAAAACATCAACTATTACGCGTTCTTTGAAGAAACGCCCCGTTCGCTTGCGATAACGGTTGAATATAAGGCGGACGGAAGCGTAATCGATACAAAATCTTATTCTTATATTTACGGGGACAGTTATCAAATTCAAACGCCCGTAAAGAGCGGATATACGCCCGACGTTCCTTATCTTTCGGGAACGGTTACGGAGAGCGAAACGTTCGTCGTTACCTATTCGCCTTCCGCCGTTTGGGCAGGGGACAGCGTCGCGTTTACGGGCGGCGGAACGCAAGACGATCCGTACCTCATTCAAAGCGGTGCAAACCTTGCTTACCTTGCGGCGAGCGTAGACGGGGGAACGAAGTATAGCGGAAATTACTTCCGCATGACGCAAAATATCGACTTGGCGGGACTTGCATGGAACGCCATCGGCACAAATTCCAAGGTCTTTGCGGGGACGTTCGACGGAAACGGCTTTACCATTTCGGGTTTGATGTACGACAACACGGGTGCTGATAGCGTTACGGAAAACAGAGGGAACGGGCTTTTCTCCACGATAAACGGTGCGTCCATTCAAAATCTCTCCGTTTCCGGGTTCGTCCGTTCGGTTGCGCGCTATACGGGAATGCTCGTCGGAAACTGTGCGGGGAACAGCGTCATTGACAACTGCAAGACGTACGGCGAGGTATACGGCTACGGCAACGTCGGCGGCATTGTCGGAATTATGAAAGGCACAATAAGCAACTGCGAAAATTACGCGCACGTCGGGGATAACGGAAATACAAGCGCATACCGTATCGGCGGAATCGCGGGGCTTCTCAATGCGGATGGTTCTTCCGCTACGAATTGCATCAACTACGGCTCCGTTTACGTGTCGGTAGGCTCCGGGCAAAACGGCGGCATCATCGGCAGAATGGAAAATTCGGTTACCTTAAAAAACTGCGAAAACCGCGGCTACGTGTATTCGAATACCGATTCCGTCGGCGGAATCGTCGGTTACTACGCGCAAGGCACGAATTTAGAGTATCAAGGCTTAAAAAACTACGCGCCCGTTGAAGGAAAAGCGTGGGTTGGCGGGATTGCAGGCACCATTTGCGGCGTCGATTTGAAATATTGCGAAAACCACGGTGCAGTAAAAGGCACGAGCCGTGTCGGCGGGCTTGTCGGCAGAATGGGCGAAGGGAGCAAATCAACCGTATGCGGGTTTGACCAATGCGCCAACTACGGAAGAATTACCGCGGCAGGCACCTATTGCGGAGGCATCGCGGGAGTCGCTTACGACGTAACGGAAAACTGCGTCAACTACGGCAAAATTATCAACACGGGCACGTCGACGGGCGGAATTATCGGCGCTTTGAGCGTCAATGCGAGCGCGGATACCCCGTATACGCCGATCGTGAGAAATTGCGCCAACTACGGCGAAATGTCGACGAAGGCGGACGGAAACACCGTCGCGGGCGGCATTGTCGGGCGTACCGACCGTTCGGTCATCGGCAGTACCGTATACAATCCGCTTGTGCAAAATTGCCAAAACTATGCCGACGTTACCCTCATGGGCGGTTTTGCGGGCGGTATCATCGGCGCATGTAACGGCGGAATCATCGACGGTTGCATCAACTACGGCGCAGTCCTTGCGCAGACGGGAACGTACGTCGGCGGAATTGCGGGGAGCAATTACGGCTACGGAACGGTCAAGGGGTGCGACAACTACGGCGCGGTCTACGGCGGCGCAACGTTTGGACAAATCTGCGGGCAGTTGACAAACACGTCAACGGCAACTTCAAACCGCAGTCTTGGAAAATTGTTATAATATATAAGGAGGATAAGCATGAAAACGAAGTTTGCTCGACTGATTACCTTGCTTGCGCTTTGCGTAACCATGGTAATGGCATTCGTCGGATGCGGAGAAGTTTATTCCATTTCCTTCGTCGATTACGACGGAGCGGAAATAAAAACGATCTCCGTAGACGAAGGCGCGGCGGTCGCATACAGTGGGGACGAACCCACCCGTGATGCGGACGCAGAGTATACTTACACCTTTGCAGGATGGATGGACGAAAACGGGACCGTTCTCGATTCCTTCCCGAATGCAACGGCAAACGCAACGTATACCGCAAAGTATAACAGCGTGAAAAATTCCTACAACGTCATCTTCAAAAACGGGGACGAAACGTTGTACGAAGAAACGCTCGAATACGGCACGGCAGTCGTCTACGGGGGAACGACGCCCGAAAAGGCGGCGACGGCACAGTATACGTACACGTTTGCGGGCTGGACGGACGGCACGGATACCTATGGGGCGGACGAAATTCCCGCTCTCACGGGCAACGCAACCTATACGGCTGTCTTTACCGAAACGGTCAACGCGTATCAAATTACGTGGAGCGTAGAGGGACAAACGAGCACGACGACCGTCAACTACGGCGCGCAAGCGGCGTTTGACGGAACGCCCGAAAAGGCGGCGACGGCACAATACAGTTACGCGTTCGCGGGATGGGCGCTCACCGAAGGGGGAGAAGTCGTTGACGACCTCACCGTTACGGGCGCACAAACGTATTACGCGGTATTTACGCCTTCCGTCAATTCCTATAAAATTTCCTTTGTGGGCGAAGACGACGCGGAGATTACGAGCGTAACGCTTGCGTACGGCGCAGTTCCCACGTTTGAAGGAACGACGCCCGAAAAGGTGGCTACGGCGCAATACACCTACACCTTTGCAGGCTGGACGGACGGGGAAGAAACGTACACGGGCGCACTTCCCGCAGTTACGGGCGTGCAAACGTACAAAGTAGTGTTTACGCCCACCGTTAATTCCTATGAAATTACGTGGAATATCGACGGACAAACGTCGAGCACAAGCGTAAACTACGGCGAAGTTGCTCTTTACGGCTCCGTTCCGACCAAAGAGGCGGACGCACAGTACACCTACACCTTTGCAGGTTGGGCAGAAACGGCAAACGGCGACGTATTAGAAACCAACCAAATGACGGTTACGGGCGCAAAGACGTACTATGCGGTATTCACGACGGAAACGAACGTCTACCTCATCAAGTTCGTGGACGAAGACGGCACGACCGTTCTCGATTCGCAAACGCTTGCATACGGCTCCGCGCTTACTTATAAGGGGGCGGAACCGAGCAAAGAACAAACCGTTTCCAGCGTTTACGAATTCCAAGTTTGGTTGGACGTTTCGGATAACAGCCAACACGACTACAATATTCTTCCTTCCGTAACGGGCGAAAAGACGTATAAAGCCGTCTATCAAGAATACGCAAGACCTTACCAAGTTACGTGGATGGTCGACGGAAGTGAATCAAGATGGAGCCAAGTTTCCTACAACACGCAAGCAACGTGGGCGGGTGCAGTTCCGACCAAAGAGGCGGACGCGCAGTACACCTACACCTTTGCGGGCTGGTCGAAGACGGAAGGCGGCGCAATCGTTCCTTCGAACGAAATGATCGTCTTGGGCGAAGTTACTTACTACGCGATCTTCAGTACGGAAACGAACGTCTACACCGTTCAATTCTTTGCGGAAGACGGTGAAACGGTACTCGACACGCAAGCGCTTGCATACGGCACCGTTCCGACCTATCAAGGAACGACCGCGCTCGAAAAAGAGGCAACGGCGCAATACTCCTATACCTTTGCGGGTTGGACGTGCGAAGACGTGGACTATTCCGCGCAAGACGCACTTCCCGAAGTAACGGGCAATATGTCCTTTACCATTCGTTTTACCTCTACCCTCAACGAATACACGGTAACGTGGGTAGTAAACGGCGCGCAAACGCAAGAAACGTACAAGTACGGCGAAATTCCTTCCTTCAAGGGCTCGACGGAAAAAGAACCTACGGTCGAAACAGTCTATACCTTCCGCGCTTGGGCAGATGTAAACGAAAACGAGTACACCTCGTTTGAAAATTACACCGTAACGGGCGACGTAACCTATACGGCGGTTTACAACGAAAGCGTACGCCAGTTCACGGTTACTTGGATGTCGAATGGCGAAGTATACGAAACGACGTCCGTTAACGGCAATACGTCACCCGTTGCTCCTGTAAATAGCGGGATGGTTACCCAGCAGTACACCTATACCTTCCTCGGTTGGGCGGCTGCGGAAGACAGCGACGAGATCATCAACCTCGCAGAGCAAAAGATCACCGATACCACCACCTACTGGGCGGTATACTCGGTTACCACCAACAAGTACGAGATCATCTTCGAACGAAACGCGGAAACGTTGCAAAGATCGGAAGTCGAATACGGCACCGTTCCCGTTTACGCAGGGGAAGAACCCACGCAAGGGGGCGACGCGCAATATTCCTACGTATTCAGCGGATGGAAAAATGCAACGACGGGTGTAGAATACGCAAAAGACGAACTTCCCACCGTTACGGACATAACCGTTTATATTGCGGTATTTGAACAGGTCGTCAATCAGTACACCGTTACCGTCAATTACGTCTACCGCGACGGCGGTGCGACCGCGGCGCAAAGCAAGACGCTCAAAGCGGACTACGGCACGCTCTACGGCAGAAGACAGGTAGGGGACGAACTCGTTACCGACTTTGAATCTCCCACGGTTGAGGGTTACCTTCCCAGCTTGTACTGGGTTGCAGGAAGAATCGAAGAGGACGTTACGGTTACCGTTACCTATTCTGCGGCAAGCGTTTGGGACGGAACGAGCGCATCCGCATCCCTCTCGGGCGCAGGCACCGAATTCGATCCTTACCTCATTCAAAGCGCGGCGGACCTTGCCTTCCTTTCTAACGACTCCAACGGAGTAGATCAATACGGCGCGGGTAAGTATTATAAACTCACCACGAGCATCGACTTGGCGGGACACACTTGGACGCCTATCTGTGGAACGCCTTCGTCGACGAGCTACACGTGGATAAACTTTAGTGGGAACCTTGACGGCGACGGCTATACCATAGGCGGACTGTATTACTCTGATGCTTCGTGCATGGGCGTTGCACTCTTCTGTGGAATTGACGCAGGTAGCGTAACAAATTTGACCATTGAAGGTTCGCTTACGGGTAAGAACCGCGTTGCGGGGCTTGCATACATGGTAAAAGCCAACAGCTCCTTCTCGAACATCAACGGATTTGTCAACGTTCATAACGGGCAAGCAAGCCAAGCAGATTCGTGGAGCGGCGGGCTTCTCGGCACGGTTGCAGAAAATTCGACGATTACAAACTGCAACAACTACGGCACGGTGTCCGGGAACGCGAACTACGTTGGCGGGGTTGTGGGCAAAGTCGTTACGACGACGGTTACGAATTGCAACAACTACGGCTTGATTTCTATGACGACGGGAAATAACGTCGGCGGGGTTGTTGGAACAAGTGAAACGAGCAGTGCGATTAAGAACAGCCACAACTACGGCTTGATTTCTATGACGACGGGAAAATACGTCGGCGGTATCGTTGGGGGGGCTACGAGTAGCGAGATCGACCTTTGTACAAACCATGGAGTAGTTTCCGGAACGACGGATCTTCAACGTGCGGCGGGAATTGCTGGACAAGGGAAGTCGACAACGGTTACGAATTGTATCAACTATGCCGATATTTCGGGCGTGTTGCACAACGGCGGCGGTATCGTTGGGTTTGCAAACGCCGCGGTTGCAATTTCCATGTGTAAAAACTACGGCGACGTCAGCGGGTTTAGTACGACGACGGGCTCCTCGTTCGGCGGAATCGTTGCGCAGATGTACAGTACTTCCGGTAATGCAAATAGCGTTGATTACTGCGATAACTACGGTACGGTTACCGGGTATACGTACGTGGGCGGCGTTGCAGGGAACGTAAAGAATACGGCAATCGGAACGGTTACCAACTGCGCCAACTACGGCGACGTTGTGGCGGTTGCGGAACTTACGAAAGCAACGAATCAGTGGGTAGGCGGTGTTGTCGGTTATACGAATTATCAAGTGAAAAACTGCATCAACTACGGAAACGTTACTGCGTCGGGTACTGCAATCGGCGGCGTGGTCGGTTGGGCAAGCGGTGCAACGTCGCTGGTTGACAACTGCTTCAACTACGGGAACGTTACTGCGGTCGGCGATTTTGAGGAGCAGGTCGGCGGTATTTGCGGCTATTCGTCGGGCACCGTTTCCAATTGCGAAAACAACGGAGCAGTTTTGGCGGACGATCAAGTCGGCGGTATTTGCGGTAGCACAAATGACGCAATTATTACCGACTGTACCAACAACGGCGACGTTACGGGCGCGAACTACTCCTTCGGCGGAATTATCGGAAATATGACCAGCGCATCTTCTATGAGCGGATGCGAAAACTACGGTAATATTTCGGGCGGAAGCCAAGTTGGCGGACTCATCGGCTACGCAGGTGCCGCAACGGATATTGCAAACGCAGGTGAAAACTTTGGCGAAGTTTCGGGTAACTCCAACACGGGAGATATTGTCGGACGGCACAACGTAACTACGTAAGCATAACACAGTTAAAATCCTTTCCGTAAAGTGCGGATAGGACAACAAAAGAACAAAGCCCGCGGCGAAACGCCGCGGGCTTATACTTTTTGTACCTTATTTTATATTGTCTTTTTCCCGCCGTGCGAGGTTTCGCACGGCGGGAAAATTTATCTACGTTTTGCTTTTTTTCTTACCCCGCGCACCGCACGGATTTTCTCTTCACCCCGCGCACTGCACGGGATTTCTCTTCACCCCGCGCACCGCACGGATTGCTCTTCACCCCGCGCACCGCGCGGGTTTCTCTTCTCCTCGCGCACCGCACGGGGAGAGAGTTATACGTCCGTTTCCTCTTCTTGATAATGCAACTGAAAAATAATATCTTGCGGATAATCGCCGAACTCCTTTCCAAACAAATTAAACCCGCCGGGGAATTCCGCGGTATTTTTGTTGCCGAATTTGAGAGAAATTTTATTTCCGTCGCTTAATTTCAAACGCTTTAAGGTAACGCGGTCGCTATACAAAATCCCGTTCAAAAACGTGCCTTGCTCGTTGACGGAAACGTTGACGATCTTTCCGTATTGCGTATTGATGCTTGGCCACCAGTAGGGGTTTAAGTTTCCGCGCCTGTCCCCGTAGTCGCCGTCGCAACGGTAGGTCGTGAGTTCTACGCCGTTGAGCCAAAAGGTAATATCCGACTGATGCGAGTTGTCGTAAAAGGGGAATTCGGAGCAAATTTCCAAAGAGAAAGAAACGCCCGTTATCTTTTTTGTCTTTGCAATCGAGTTGCCGAAGTGATACTCGATGATTCCGCGCGGAGTAAACAGGAGTTGCGCCTGAAAGCGTTCGGGAGAAAACAAATTGTGGTGCTCCCGATTGTTTATAATGTAGGTAAGCGTATCCCCCTCGAAATCGGCGTAACTTCCGATCGGCATCGTTTGCGCGTCCGTCATTTGCGTGGAATATACCTTTTTAATCGCTTTATAAACGGTAAAGTAAAAATTTCCCGAACGGCGTTGGATAAACTTACTTTCTTTTTTACTGTCGTTGCGGTAGCGTGTGGAGATGAGGTGCGCCTTTTCTAACACGTCCAAATGATGCACGAGGGTAGAAACGGGCATTTGAAATTTGTTTGAAAGTTCGCGAGTGGAATATTTATAGGGCGGACTTTGCAATAATTTCAAAATTTTTAACCGCTTTTTGTCGCGGAGCGCATCGCATATAAGGCTGATTTTGTCAAAATCTTCTTCGTTTTCGATGTCTAAAACGGTGGTGTTTTCTAATTTCATCGATTGTTCCCCCTTTTTTTGTCGCGGAGTGCATCGCATACAAGGCTAATTTTGTCAAAATCTTCTTCGTTTTCGATGTCTAAAACGGTGGTGTTTTCTAATTTCATCGATTGTTCCCCCTTGCGTTTTATAAAATTATTATAAATTCCGCGCCCAAATTTGTCAACTAAAATTCTCGTTTTTATACTATAATAAAACTAAAAAGTTGGTTTAAGATTTTCGGAGGTTGGTATTGACAAGGGGGGGGGGGTGAGTGTTAGAATGGTTTTGAGTATGGGGGACTGCGCGCTTTTGAGAGCGCGCCTCATTCAAAAAAATAATAGGAGGACGTCGAAAATGCACAAAGAGAAAAAGAGCGCTGTTTTGAAGGTAACCGCGTTTGCCTTAACTGCGGTTTTGTGTTGTTCGACGGCGGCGCTCATTGTTGCCGCGGCAGTCAATCACGTTCCTCAAGAACGGGTAGAAGGAAACCGTGCAAGTACGGTTATGCCCGTTGTTGCGGGAGCGGGGAGCAGTGCGGAGGTTTTAACGCCGCAAATTGTTACGGGAGGCGGAACGGAAGCGGAACCGTACGAGCCGTTTATCCCCAACTTAAAGGATGACGAGCCGTTCATCGATATGGACGTTGCATACGATTTTTCGACGCAATACGACTATACGAACGCGTCGCTTGTCTACTGCAACGGCAATTACAGTATCAGCGGGGGCGCGTATACCGCGACGGCGGCAAACTGCATTTATGCAAATAGGAATGCGGAAACGCCCTTCCCGTACGGGACGTTGAGCGCGGACGTCATGAACAACGGGAGCGACAGCGGGCTTATTTTCGGCTTGTCGTCAAACGTAAGTTCTTTCTGGGAAGGCGCGGGCGTCAGTTACTATTTCGCCTTCGTCAGTTGGGAAGGGATTTTATTCTTGGGCAGAACGGTCAACGGCGGTTGGGCGTCGCTTGCGTATACCGATATTTCCGGCTTTGACGCAAAAGAAACGTATCACTTGCAAGTCGTTTACCGCGTGGATAAAATCGTCCTTGCGTTAGACGGAGTTCCGATGGTATCCTACCGTACGGATACGCCTTTGGAGGGTACCGGATGGGGAATCCGCACGGGCGCAGTCGGTGCAACGATTTCCAACATTACGATTTCCAACAAGGTAACGTTAGATTAAGGAGGGTAAGACGATGAAAAAAGCATTTAGATTTCCGATACTCCTTGTCTTTTTAGCGGTGCTCCTTTTGGGGCTTCCCGTTCTTTCTTCGTGTAAAGAAGAGCCCGCGGCAAAATACGACGTTACGTTTGAATCGAACGGCGGGACGATGTATTACAGTGTGCGCGCGGAAGCGGGGGACACGGTTACCCTTCCCACGCCCGAAAAAGAGGGCTACGAATTTGTCGGTTGGTACGACAACGCCGAACTGAGCGGGGACGCTTTGGAAGAAACGTTTACCGTTTCGGCAAATGCAACCCTTTATGCAAAATGGGACGCTTACGAAGGGACGATCGTCTTTGTATCCGACGGCGGAACGAGTTATAACGATTTGACTTTCTCGGCGCAACGGGTGCAACTTCCCACGCCGAAAAAGGAAGGATTTTTGTTCGGCGGATGGTATGAAAGCGAAACGTTTGAAGGGGAAAGCCTTGCAAGCGAAATCGTTCCCACGGGCGATATGACGTTGTATGCAAAGTGGGACGTAATCACGGGTTCGGTATTCTTTGTTTCCAACGGCGGAACGGAGTACGAACGCGTCGACACGGCGGGACAAAAGGTCGCTTTGCCTACGCCCGAAAAAGAAGGCGAAATCTTTGCGGGGTGGTACGACAACGCACAGTTTAGCGGAAAGGTATACGAAGGGGAATTGATTCCTCAAGGAAACGTTACCTTATATGCACGTTGGGCGTCCAACTGCACCGTTATTACGTTGGAAGAAAACGGCGGGCAACCTGTTTCCGACGTCAAGTTGTTCGACAACGACAGACTGTCCCTTCCCACGCCCGAATATTGGGGCTACACCTTTAAGGGGTGGTATGAAACGGAAGCGCTCACGGGCGAACCGGTGGACGAATATTTCTACTATCCTACGAGCGACGTAACTCTTTATGCAAAGTGGGAAAAGTGCAGTTATCTCTACTTATTCTACGGCGATACGAAGATGGACTGGGAGCGTTTTGAATATCCCGTGGACACGGTCATCACGTTGGACGAATTGAACGCGTTGATGACGCCCGAATCTATCATCATCACCGACTACCGCGGCGACGAGCATATTTGCCCGTTCGAATACTGGGCGTATCAAGGGGTAGACGAAACGTCGCATATCAAAGTAGTGTCTAACGTTACCCTTGACGAGGACTTCTTGATCCTCGTAGCCGATTACGATGAGAGCGAAGTTCCGCCCGATGAACATTTGTCTTACGACAGAGAAAACGACGTCTATACCACGACGGGGAAAGTCGCACACTTGTTCATTGACGAAGTGGACACCTCCAAGCCTTACGCTTACAGTTTGAATATGTCGTTCAGAAAAGGGGACGGCGGTGCGTTCGGGCCTGCGTTTAGAATGCGCGTTTCCGACGCGGATTATCATTACGAGAGCGGATGCGATTATTTAAGCCCCGTTATCAATACTGCAAGCGGAACGATGTACATTGCCCGCGTCTTGAACGGTTCGTGGGGCAATTTCGTCGCGACGTTCGACTTCTCGCTGTTGCCGAAGGCTTGGCAAGAGAAGTATAACGCAACGAGCGTCGGCGGGTTGATCGAGTTGACGATGTCCGTCGTCGATTACGGAACGTGGTTTGAAGTTTATATCGACAACGATTTGGCATATACGTACACGAATGCAACCAACCTTGCAAGTTACCCGTATAAGGGCTTGGGTGCGAGAAGTTCGACGACTCCCTCCAAACTTTGGAACCCCGTAGTTTCGTACGGATATGAAATTTCGTTTGCAACGGGCGTCGACGGCTTGACGGCGCAATCTACCACTTGGCTTTGCGGCGACATTCAACTTCCCACGCTTGTAAGAGACGGTTACGCGTTAGAAGGTTGGTATTACGACCAAGCGTTGACGCAGCGCGTGGACGACGAAAACTTCGCACCGACGAAAGCGACTACGCTGTATGCAAAATGGTCGACCGATTACGTCGTCGTTTCCTTCAATACGAAGGGCGGCACGGCGTGCGACAGCGTAAACTATGCGGCAGGCAAACTGTTTACGCCCGACACGGAGCGAATGAACTACATCTTCACGGGTTGGTATTACGACGAGGCTTGTACGCAGCCCGTTGACGTAAACAACTTCGCACCGACGGGAAATATTACCCTTTACGCGGGTTGGCGTTTGCCGTACACCAAAATTACGGACAACGGCAACGGCACTTATACTTATACTTCCAAGACGGAAGCGGTGTTGGGTACGTTGGAGCACGGCGTTCCCGCGGCGAATACCTATCACGAATTCTCGCAAACGATCACCATGACCAAGGGCGTGGCATCCGTCGGAATTGCCTTCCGCATGAACGTCGGCATGGACTACACGTATGAAACGGCGGGCACGAGTTACCTTTCCGTGCAGTTCGCGGGCGGGGCGTTTAGAATTTCCCGCGTATTGAATGGCTCTTGGGCGCGCATTCTTCCCAACAATGCGGACTACGGTTTGACAAAACTCCCGCAATCGTGGCAAGACAAATACAACGGCACGGCGGACGGCGGAAAGATTACGGTAACGCTTATGATCCGCGACTACGGCACTTACTTTGAGGCGTATATCGACGGCACGCTTGCCTACACGTACGGTCAAAACGGCGAATCGGTCGATTTGACGCAATACACGGGCAACGGGTACGGGATCAGATGCTCCGCAGGTAGCGAAGTAATCTTCAAAGACATTACGGCGAACGTAAAGACGGCGGAATAAGGAGGAAAAAAGCATGACAAAGAAATTGATTTCATTTGGATTATCATTGAGCGTTTTATGCGGAAGTCTTGCGCTTTTGCCGCCTCCGCAAACGGCGGTTGCACAAACGGAACCGCAAGCGCAATCGCAAACGGAAAAACCGTCCGAATTTTATACGCCCGTCAACGGATATTTCTATCAGTTGAGCGACAAGCTTTCCGACTCTCCCGACAGTTTTGAAGCGTGGGTAAAACTTCCGCTTTTGTCGGGCGGCGGGGACATCTTTACCGATTATTCGTCGAGAATTTATTGGCGGATCAACTTGAACGGAAAATTCGAGTTTAAGTGGAACAACGAGGCGGTTCATACGTTTGCCGATACGCAAAACTTGGCGGACGGCGAATGGCACCATATCGCGCTCGTACGCACGGATACGGAGTTTACGTACTATCTCGACGGCGAAGTAGAGGGCGTTTACGAAGAAACGACGACGGCGAATACAAATCCGATTACGTATAACATCGGCAGTACGAACAGATACGACTACGTAAACCCGTTAGAGGGGTACATCAAGCAGGTTACCTTCTACGAAGGCGCAATTTCGCAAGACCGCATTTTGAGCGATATGCAAAATCCCGAAGTCAGCGAAGATTGCGGAACGGCGAGAATTCTCGGCAACTGGAACATGGGCGATTACTGGACGGAGCGGTTTGTTTCTTCCACGGTAGAAGATTCTCCCGTCGCGGAATTGCATACCTTTGATAAGTTTATGGATGCGGACTATTCGTTCGGCGACTACGACTATACGTTTGCAATCTTCCCCGACATTCAAATTATGACGAATTTCAACCCGACGCGCTTGAATAACCAAATTCAATGGCTGATCGACAAAAAGGATGAAATGAACGTCCAGTTTGCAATGTTCGTCGGCGACCTCTCCGACTACGGTCAAAGAGAAAACTTGTATATCATCGCATCCGAAGCAATGAGCAAACTTGACAACGTCATTCCTTACTGTTTTGTTCCCGGCAACCACGACTACGACGACAACGCGGGTACGAGAAATCAAGTGTACTTTAACAGACACTTCCCGTACTCCAAGCACAGTCAACTTCCCGGGTTTGCAGGAACTTACCAAGAGGGGACGATGACGAACAACTACTACACCTTCGACGTCGGAAACGGCATCAAATACCTCGTCATCAATTTGGAATATAAGCCCCGTTTGAGCGTATTGCGTTGGGCGAACGTCATTGCGGAAGCGCATCCCGATCACCGCATTATTATGAATACCCACTCCTACTTGACGGGTGCGGGCGATTTCTCGGGCGGTGCGAGCGTTGCAAACGAAGGCAACGGCGGTATCACCATTTTCAACGAGTTTATGGTCAACCATCCAAACGTCTTCATGGGCGTCGGCGGACACGAAAACAACGACGAACCGTACCACAGATACGAATACGGCATTCACGGCAACAAGATTTTGTCTATGCTTTGCGACGTACAAGTTTCGACGTATAACGATGCGGGTTGCCTCGACGTATTCTTGTTGGTTCACGTCAACGAAACGAAAAAGACGATGAACTGCGTCTACTACTCGCCTATGCACGAAAAGGTATTCAACCTGCAAGGGCAATTTGAACTGTCTTTTGCCGATCCGTTAAATCCTACGATCGGAGCATAAAAGAAAATCAATAGAAGGAGGAAATATATGAGAAAACTGAAAACGTTTTTACTCTTGTTCGTAGCGACGGTATGTACCTTTGTGCTTGCCGCCTGCGGCGAACCGACGGCATATTCGGTGAAATTCGTCAATGACGACGACAGCGTCTTACTCGAATTGTCCGTGAATGAAGGCGAAACGCCAGAATACACCTTGGAGGATCCCGAAAAGGAAGCGACGGCGCAGTACACCTATACGTTCGTCGGTTGGGACAAAGCGATTTCTCCCGCCACGGAAGACGTAACGTATAAGGCGACTTATTCGCAAACGGTCAACAAGTATACGGTTACGTTCGTTGACGAGGACGGCACTGTCCTTCAATCGGGTGAAATCGAATACGGACAAACGCCCGTCTATGCGGGAGAAACGCCCACAAAGGCGGCGACGGTACAAAACACCTATACCTTTGGCGGTTGGGATAGCGAGATCGCAGCGGTAACGGGAAATGCGACGTATACGGCGACGTATACGCCCGTTGTCAACGAATACCAAGTTACCTTTATGGATTTGGAAGGCGAAGTCTTATTCCAAGACATGGTGGCTTACGGCGAAGTTCCCGTTTACGGTGGCGAAACGCCCGCGCTCGAAGGCAACGCACAGTACAGTTACACGTTCGAGGGCTGGACGCCCGTGCTTGCTCCCGTTGACGGAGAGGCGACCTACCGTCCCGTATTCGAACGCCACGTCAACGAATATACGGTTACCTTTGTGGACGAGGAAGGCGAAGTGCTTCAAACGGGCAAAGTTCCTTACGGCACCGTTCCCGTCTTTGAAGGAACGTTACCTCTTCCCGAAGACACGGCGGAATACGAGTACACGGGCGCGTGGGACAACGATATCGTAGCGGTAACGGGCGAAGCGACGTATACCTATATCGTAACGGAATCGGTTAGAACGTACGAAATCAAGTTTGTAAACGACGACGGCACCGTGCTCAAAACGATTGACCTTGAATACGGCGAAACGCCCGTATTCGAAAAGATTCCTTACAAGGCGGCAACGGAAGCGACTGTCTACACCTTCGACGGTTGGGATAGCGAAATTGCGGCGGTAGCAGGGGATAAGACGTATACGGCAACGTATGCAAGCGCGCAAAATACGTATGAGGCAGTTATCGCACACGTAACGGTAGACGGTTTCGTTGCGGCGGCTCCCGCAAAACAAGCGATTGCGGCGCAAGGTCTTCAAACGTACATGGCTCCCACTTTGGACGGGTTGACGGCTTCTCACCAAACGTATAAATTTAACTACGCTGGCGATAAGGTTTTGGCAGTCATCTATTATAGCGAAGTAGACGTATGGGACGGCACGTCCGTATCTCAAACGTTCGTCGGCGACGGAACGGCGGAAAACCCTTACCTCATCCAAAGCGGTGCGGATCTCGCGCTCTTGCGTGCAAACGTCAACGCGGGCAATTCGTACGCAGGTCAATACTTCAAGATGACCAAGAGCATCGACTTGAACGGCGTAAGCCTCATGATCGGTAGTTCGTCCACGACAGGCGCTGCGTCGACCAATACCTTCGGCGGCACGTTCGACGGCAACAACTGCTCCATTTTGAACGTTGCCACCAACGAAACGACGACGGGGCAGTACGCGGCGTTGTTTAAGGGCTTGATCGCAGGCGGTAAGGTTGCAAATCTTTCCACCTACGGCGCATACAACCAAACGGTTAAAATGAACGGCGTTATCGTAGGCTTTAACTACGGTACGGTAGAAAATTGTACCAACTACGTTTCCGTTACGCCTGCAGAGGGCGCATCGGTAGGCGAAATTCACCGTTACACGGCGGGTATCGTATCTTGGAACTGCGGGACGATTCTCTCTTGCGTCAACTACGGCAATATGTCCGGTGAAGAATACGCAAGCGGTATCGCGTCGCGTTCTGACGATGCGGCTTGCAGAGTAGAAGGCTGTATCAACTACGGAACGGTTACGGGTACGGGCTTCCGCGCGGGCGGTATTATCGGATTTGCGCGTTACGGCACGGTTGCAGAATGCGCGAACTTCGGTAGCGCATCGACGGCTGCAACGAGCAGCGATAGCCAAGTTGGCGGCATTGCGGGACTTGTCAGTTACGCAACGCTTACGGATTGTGTCAACTACGGTACGGTATCTTCAACGGCGAACGCAAACTACGTCGGCGGTATTGCAGGGTTCGTAGACACGACGGACGGTACGATTACGGGTTGCGACAACTACGGCGAAGTAAGCGGTTATAAATATGCGGCGGGCATTGTCGGAAAGAGTTCGAGTGCAATTACCGACTGTGTCAACTACGGCAAGGTTACCGGTCGTTCCAACTATGCGGCTGGTATTGTCGGCCAAATGGGCGGCGCGCTTTCGAACTGCGACAACCGTGGCGACGTTACGGGTACGTACGATATGGGCGGCGTTGTCGGCGGCGTTACGATTACCGGTACGCTTTCCAATTGCGACAACTACGGTAAGGTTACGGGCTCTCAAAAGATGGGCGGTATTGCAGGTCTTACGGAATGCCATATTACCGACTGTAACAACTATGGCGAAGTCGTCGGCTCGATCGACTTTGTCGGCGGTATCGTCGGTGCGTCCTATAAGAGTTCCGACGGTTCCCGTACCATTACAAACTGTAACAACTACGCGAACGTAACGGGTAAAAACTACGTCGGCGGTATCGACGGACGTCCTTACGGCGGGGTGTTGAACTATGTAAACTGCTCGAATACGGCTACGGTAAAAGCAACGGGCAACTACGCAGGCGGTATCGCAGGCAGTATTGGCAGAACGAACAAAACGGACGATAACGTAACGGCGACGTTGGACGGATGTATCAACAACGGCGCGGTCGTTGCAACATATCCGGGCGCACTCGTCGGCGAATTCAGCGATACTCCGTCTACGCTCGACATCAAAGACAACTGCTCGACGACCATCAAAAACATGTACTACATCGGTAGAAACACGAAGTTGGGCGCGCCGGCAGGGGACATTCATAGAACGTTTGTCATCGAATTTGTAGACGAAGACGGCGAAGTACTTCAAACCGAAACGTTGGACGAAGGCACGATGCCCGTCTTCAAAGGCACCCTTCCTACGCTTCCCGAAAACACCGACTACTGCACGTACACGGGCGCATGGGATAAAGAAATTGTTGCTGCTACGGCAAACGCAACCTATACTTACGTGATTACGGCAACGTACGAAAAGTACACCGTACAATTCGTAGACGAAGACGGCGAAGTCTTGTACGAAACGCAAGTAGAGTGGGGACAAACGCCCGTCTACGGCGGAGAAACGCCTACCAAACAAGCGACGACGGAAAAGGTATACGAATTCGCGGGCTGGACGCCTGAAATTGCTGCCATCACGGGCGAAACGACGTATACGGTCGTCTTTGAAGAAAAGGATAACGAATATACGGTTACCTTTGTAGACGAAGACGGCGAAGAACTCCAAACGGGCAAAGTCGCTTACGGCGTTGTTCCTACCTTTACGGGCACCCTTCCTACGCTTCCCGAAGATACTGCGCAATACGCATACACGGGCGCTTGGGATAAAGAAATTGTAGCCGTAACCGAAGATGCAACGTATACGTATATCATTACGCAAACGGTTAGATCGTACCAAATCAAGTTTGTAAACGACGACGGTACGGTATACTATGATGAAACGCTTGAATACGGCGAAACGCCCGTATTCGAAAAGATTCCTTACAAAGCGGCAACGACGGAAAGCGTCTACACCTTCAACGGTTGGGATAGCGAAGTTGCGGCGGTAGCAGGGGATAAGACGTATACGGCAACGTATATGACCGAACAAAATACGTATGCGGCAGTCATTGCGCACGTAACGATCGACGGTTTCGTTGCGTACGACGCGGCAAAGATCACGTTGGAAGAACAAGGTCTTCAAACTTACACCGCTCCCGTTGTGGAAGGGTTAACGGCTTCTCACCAAACGTATAAATACAACTACGTTGGCGAAAAGGTTTTGGCAGTTATCTACTACAGCGAAGTAGACGTATGGGACGGCACGTCCGTATCTCAAACGTTCGTCGGCGAAGGCACGGCGGAAAATCCTTACCTCATTCAAAGCGGGGCCGATCTCGCGCTCTTGCGTCAAAGCGTCAACGCGGGTAGCACCTTTGCGGATACGTATTTCAAGATGACCAAGAGCATCGATTTGAATAACGTCGGTTTCATGATCGGTACGAGCGCAACGGTTGCATTCGGCGGCACGTTCGACGGCAACAACTGCTCGCTTTTGAACTTGAACACGAATGAGTTGACCGGAAAGGAATATACCGGGTTGTTTAGATACTTGCTTACGGGAAGTAAGGTTAGCAACCTTTCCACCTACGGGGAGTATAACCGCGTCAATAAGTTCAGCGGCGTTATCGCAGGTCATAACTACGGCACGATTGAAAACGTAACCAACTACGTTTCGGTTACCGTGGCAAGCGGGACGACGGCGGGAAATATGCAACGCTACGGTGCAGGTATCGCGGGTTATACCAACGGCGATATCATCGGTTGTGTCAACTACGGCGCAATCGGCGGCGAAGAATATGCAAGCGGTATCGTTTCGCGGTTGAATGCAGCGGCTAAAATCGAGAATTGTATCAACTACGGTAACATTAAGGGAGCGGCACAAAAGACGGCAGGGATCGTCGCTGAAGGAACTGCAGGCGGTAACATTACGGGTTGCGTTAACTTCGGCAGCATTACGGGCACTTCCCGTTCGGCAGGTATCGTCGGCGGTAAATTGACGAACGCAACCGTAACCGATTGTATCAACTACGGCGACGTTACGTTGACGGGCGATTACGCGGCGGGTATCGTCGGTGCTGAAAGTTCGGTTGCAGTCATCGAGAATTGCGTCAACTACGGCAATATCACGGCTGATCAATGGGTTGGCGGTATTGCAGGACGAAACGGTGCGAATATTACGGATTGCATCAATTACGGTACCATAACGGAAACGGCAGGAAACTTTGTCGGAGGTATTGTCGGTGCTTCGTCGGGGACGCGTACCATTTCCGGCTGTATCAACTACGGTGCGGTTATTGGCACGAACTACGCAGGAGGAATCGACGGTAGACCTTACGCCGATACGTTGACGATTGTGGATTGTATCAACAATGGTACTGTAACGTGTTCGGGTACCTATGCGGGCGGTATTGTCGGCAGAACGGACGTAGCGCATACGACCTTGATCAATTGCCAAAGCAACGGCGAAGTTACGGCAACCTATGCTGGCGTGTACGTCGGATTAAATTCGACGACGGAAACGACGGGTTACGTGATCTACGATTCGTGCTCCACGACGCTTACGGGCAATGCAATCGGTTACGACAACGCGACGGCGGCAGGTATTCCTTTGGAAGGATTTGCTTACACGGCAACGCCTACCGAAGAATAATTGCTTTGCATAAGTAACGTAACGGATAACAACTAAAAGGGGAGCGGTTGCCATGCAACCGCTCCCTTCATAATTTTTTAACGTATTCTCGCAAAGTGAAAAGGGGCGATTGCTATGCAACCGCCCTTAATATTTTTTAACCTAAACTCTAATATTTTCTTACCAACAGTTTTACACTGCCGACCGCCTCGTTTCTTTCAACCTAACGGATTCGCGTCAAAAAGGATTTTGGTTGCAAAAGCAACCAAAGCGTCGTCGCTCGCAAACATTTTCCCTTAAACCGCACGGTTTCGTTTCTCGCTCCTCGCACGAACCTCCGACTGCCTCGTTTCTTTCAACCTAACGGATTCGCGTCTTTGGCGACGCGCCCCGCTCGACAATTCTTAATTGTCGACTTTGCCGACAAGCGTTCTCGTAAACCAACTTGCCCAAGGCAAAGCGATTGCTCACCCGTTCTCAGGCATGTTACCGCCTTGTTCTTCTGGGATAGGAGGCATTCGGGAATGATGGGTCAAAGTATTACAAAAGCAAAAAAATAAAGACAAGCCATAAAATGAATTTAACCAACCAAAAGTATTGACAAAAACTAAAAAGTTGGGTATAATACTAATAGGTGATAAACAATGAGTATGCTTATGACGATTATTTCTCGAGAAGAAACGCGCAACGAGAATATGATAAACGAATATACGAAAGAACTGGAAACTTTGCCAAAGGGAAAGATAACGCCGAAAACGGTTAACGGTAAAACGTATTATTATTTGTACTACCGTGACGGCAAAAAAGTGGTTAGTAAATACGTTGGCAAAGACGAAGAAAGTTTGATTGCTATTCGTGAAGGACTTGCGCGTCGTAGTCAGATAGAAGAAATAGTAAAAAAGTTAAAAGAAGAAAAGGCGCAAATTAAGAAGTTGGAGGCTATGTTATGATATTATATCACGGTAGCAATACAGTAGTAGAAAAACCTATGCTTATCGAACAAAACAGATTTCTTGACTTTGGTTACGGGTTTTACACGACTACGAATAAATCGCAAGCGGAAAGTTTTGCAAAGAAGGTCGTTGTTCGTAGAGGTGGAGCTCCTACGGTTAATATTTATGAAATTGACGATAATATCGGCGAAGAGTTGCTTAAAATAAAGCGTTTCAGCGCGCCTAACGAAGAATGGCTAGATTTTGTTTCCGCGCATAGAAACGGAACGTATAGTGGAGAGCAATTTGACCTTATTATAGGGGCAGTTGCGAACGACGACGTTTATAGAACGCTCCAAGTTTATTCTGCGGGACTTTTGACAAAGGAACAAGCGCTTGAAGCGTTGAAGATTAAGAAACTGTTTAACCAGTACGTATTTGCAACGAATGAAGCGATAAAACTGTTGAAGTTTGTTAAATCCGAGGAGGTGTAATATATGGATGAGAAATTTAATTCAATCTTGAGTATTGCGCTTATACCGCAGACGGTTGACTTAATCGTAAAGAATGAAGGACTAGACGATATCGCTGCTATGAATGAGTTCTATCATTCAAAAACGTATGAAATGCTAGCAAACGAAGAAACGAAAATGTGGCATTTTAGTCCAATGACAGTATATTCAATGTGGAAACATGAAAAAGAAACGGGAGAAGTGGTATTCCCAGAGGAGTAAGTTATGAGTAAAGAATTACCGTTCATGGTACTTTGTGTTGAAGAATATAAAAACCAAAAAGGAATGACGGGAAAGGAAGTTATGACCTTGTTCAACAAATATTCAGTATGTGAATATATACAAGACTTTTATGAAGTGTTGCATACTACGGGAGCAAGATATATCGTTAACGATATAGATTTATACATCAAGTCCCGTCAAACTGCATAAACAAAAACAATATAAGATAGAGTGAAAAGACCGAATTTAATTCGGTCTTTTACTTTGCTATTTTCACGCTTTTATACTGGACTTATATAGTTGTTTACGGTATCGTTTGTTTAGTAATTATAAGGTGATCCCCTAAAAGAGACTTTGGACTATCTATGAATAATCTGATAATTTTAATAAATTGTGCCTATTTTATAAAGATTTCATTCTTAGAGCCCTTTTTCTTTATTTTTTTACATCCTTAATTCTTACTTGATTTATTTGACATAATATGCTATAATATGACATATTAAGAAACATAATGGAGGAAAACGCATGACTTTGTCACAGAAGGTAAGATACATAAGAGCCGAGAGGTTACTAAGTCAACAGGAATTTGCCGATGCGGTGGGCGTTTCCTATTCAACCGTCAGCCGTTGGGAGCGCGAAAATCGCAAGCCGCAGGCGAGAGCCATCGGAAAGCTCATAATTTGGTGTAAGAAAAACGGTATAGATTTATCGGACTTGGAGGAACACGGTTATGAGGATAAAACATAAGTTTATACATATTTTTTCGTTTTTACTGCTTTTGTGCTTGATTTTTGCGACGAGTGCGGTGGTCGGTGCGGCGGCAAGCACCCGTGAGGGAGAGCTGATTACGACGAGAAA
>JAGASM010000003.1 GCA_017621735.1 Clostridia bacterium
AAAAAGTAGTCACTCTCTTGAAAGAATGACTACTAAAACCTTATTTTTTAATTAAAAATTGAATTTTTACCGCTTTTTAGGGTTAATTATTAGCCCCTAGGATTACGGATATTAGCTTGTGCTGCTGCAAGACGTGCGATGGGAACGCGGTAAGGCGAGCAGGAAACGTAGGAAAGTCCGATCTTATGGCAGAATTCGATGGACGAAGGATCACCGCCGTGTTCACCGCAAATGCCGCAGTGCATATCGGGACGGACGTTTCTACCAAGCGTAACCGCCATATCCATCAACTTGCCAACACCCGTCGTATCCAAACGTGCGAACGGATCGGATTCGTAAATCTTGTTCGCATAGTAGGAAGGAAGGAACTTGCCTGCGTCGTCACGCGAGAAGCCGAACGTCATTTGCGTAAGGTCGTTCGTACCGAAGCAGAAGAATTCCGCTTCCTTCGCGATTTCGTCCGCCGTAAGTGCCGCACGGGGAATTTCGATCATCGTACCGACTTCGTACTTCAAATCTGCGTTCGCTGCCGCGATGACTTCGTCCGCAGTCTTAACGACGATGTCTTTGACGAACTTCATTTCCTTAACTTCGCCGGTAAGAGGGATCATGATTTCGGGAACGATGTTCCAGTCTGCATGTCTTGCCTTTACTGCGATTGCTGCCTTGATAACCGCCTTCGTTTGCATGACTGCAATTTCAGGATAGGTTACCGTAAGACGGCATCCACGGTGCCCCATCATGGGGTTGAATTCGTGGAGGGACGCGATGATGTCCTTAATTTGCGAAACTTTCTTGCCTTGTGCTTTTGCAAGAAGCTTGATGTCTTCTTCCGCCGTGGGAACGAATTCGTGAAGAGGAGGATCGAGGAAACGAATGGTTACGGGATATCCGCCGAGCGCTTCGAACAAGCCTTCGAAGTCTGCCTGTTGCATGGGCTCGATCTTTGCAAGCGCTTCTTCTCTTTCTTCAACCGTTTCCGCACAGATCATTTCGCGGAATTTGTCAATTCTTCCTTCGCCGAAGAACATGTGCTCGGTACGGCAAAGGCCGATTCCTTGTGCGCCGAACGCCGCCGCTTGCTTTGCATCTGCGGGCGTATCCGCGTTCGTTCTAACGCCAAGTGCCTTGTATTTGTCCGCAAGTTCCATGATGCGTCCAAAATAGCCGGAGTTGGGATCTGCGGGAACCGTCTTGATGAGGCAATCGTAGATGTTACCGGTAGAACCGTCGAGGGAAAGTACGTCGCCTTCACGGAAGATCTTTCCTGCGAGTTCGAACCACTTTTCTTCTTCGTGCATCTTGATTTCGCCGCAACCGGAAACGCAGCACGTTCCCATACCGCGTGCAACAACTGCCGCGTGGGACGTTTGTCCGCCGCGAACGGTGAGGATCCCTTGTGCGTACTTCATACCTTCGATGTCTTCGGGGGACGTTTCAAGACGAACAAGGATAACCTTTTCGCCCTTCTTGCCTTCTGCAACCGCATCTTCCGCCGTAAAGACGATCTTGCCTGCCGCCGCGCCGGGGGAAGCCGCAATGCCCTTGCCGACGACGTTGTTCTTGTCTGCGTCTTTGAGCGCCTTTGCGTCAAATTGAGGGTGGAGGAGCATATCGAGGCTCTTCGCATCGATTTGCATAACTGCTTCTTGTTCGGTGATCATGCCTTCGTCGATCAAATCGCAAGCGATCTTGATTGCAGCCGCCGCCGTACGCTTACCGTTACGCGTTTGAAGCATGTAAAGTTTCTTGTTTTCGATGGTGAATTCCATATCCTGCATGTCGCGGTAGTGGTTTTCAAGCGTGTTGCAAACCTTTTGGAATTCCGCGTATGCTTCGGGGAATACGTCCTTCATTTGATCGATGGGCATCGGGGTACGAACGCCTGCAACGACGTCTTCACCTTGTGCGTTGACAAGGAATTCACCCATAAGGCCCTTTTCACCCGTTGCGGGGTTACGCGTGAACGCAACGCCCGTACCGGACGTTTCGCCCATGTTACCGAACGCCATCATCTGTACGTTGACCGCCGTACCCCAGCTATAAGGAATATCGTGGTCCATACGGTAGATGTTCGCACGGGGGTTGTCCCAAGAACGGAAGACCGCCTTAACCGCAGCGAAGAGCTGTTCTTTGGGATCGCTGGGGAAGTCCGTTCCGAGTTGCGCCTTGTATTCTGCTTTGAACTGATTTGCAAGTTCCTTCAAATCGTCCGCCGTAAGGTCTACGTCGTAAACGATACCCTTCTTTTCCTTCATCTCGTCGATGAGTTTTTCAAAGTACTTCTTGCCGACTTCCATAACGACGTCGGAGAACATTTGAATGAAACGTCTGTAGCAGTCCCAAGCCCAACGGGGATTACCCGACTTCTTTGCGATAACTTCAACGACTTCTTCGTTCAAACCGAGGTTCAAAATGGTGTCCATCATGCCGGGCATGGACGCTCTTGCACCCGAACGAACGGATACGAGAAGGGGATTTTCAAGGTCGCCGAACTTTTTGCCGGTTACCTTTTCCATCTTGTCGATGTAAGACATGATTTCCGCCTGAATATCAGGGTTGATCTGTCTACCGTCTTCATAATACTGCGTGCAAGCTTCCGTAGAAATCGTGAAGCCTTGAGGAACGGGAAGTCCCATCCCCGTCATCTCTGCGAGGTTTGCGCCCTTACCGCCGAGAATTTCGCGCATTTTTGCGTTCCCTTCGGTAAAGAGATAACAATACTTTTTAGCCATGAAATATACTCCTCCTAATTTTTTACATTAGCCACTTTGTATTGTACAACATTCGGTAAAATTTTTCAAGTGCTTAACGGGATTTTTTTGCGGAAAATTGATTTTTTGTACATATTTTTGCATATATTTTCGCGCGCGGGCGCGTTAAGGCGGATTTTTTGCAAATGTTAGGGAACAACTCCCTCCCCTTTAACGCAAAAAAAAGCAAACGCGAAAAACGCACGAGCCGTTGCCGGTCGGTTGAAACATATCGGCGAAAAAAACAAATCGGAGCAGTGCGCCGTAAGTTAAAAATTATTGCAAAGTAAGCGATCGTCAACGCAGCCGCCGAACTCCCGTCGCTGAAAGTAAGATTGCGATAGTCCGTCGAAGCGGCGCGGAAAAGTCCACTCAACGCAAATAAAAAATCGGCACGGGCGTTTATAAAACAAACGGAATACGACGGCATATCGCGCAAACGCCCTATATTACGCGGAGAAGATTGACGATAAAATCAACCGCGAGCGCGCTTCCGATTGCCCCACACGGAAAAAGCGTACGGCGAACGGGAACGTTTTCCAACCGCCGTTCGAGCGGAGCCCAAACGAGCGACATCATTCCCGCAATTAAAACACCCCAGCAAACGCTCATCGAAAGGCAAACGTATCCTTTATACGAATTCGGATACCCCGCATACGACCAAAGCCGAATGCCGAATAGATCGTGAAAGATCGCGCCCGTAAACAGTTCCGCCGCCGTCGCCACCAAGGAAGACGCCAAAGCGTACCCCAAAAGGCGCAATACGTTCCAAGGATACTTCTCCCCTTCCTTCACGGGCAATCCGAACATGAGTCGCACGGCAACGAGCGCGCCGCCGTAAATCGGGCATACGGGCAAGGTTAAAAATCCGCGGTCCGCCCTATCGTGATAGGCGAACAAAAACAGCGCCTTTTCCGCACACCACCCGAGGAAAGAAAAGAGTACGAATAGCAAAAAAATTGTGCACGCCTTGCGCGCTTTTACGTCGAAAAGCAACTTGTTCATGTTCCGTATTATGTGCAAACGGCATGAAAAAAGACGGCGCACGCCGTCTTTTTCTTATTCTTCCATAACTTCCGCCTGTTCTTCCGCCAAAATTTGACTCGGCTCCGTTTGAGGCGTGTTCTTTTTCAAAGGAGAAGGATATTTGTGCATGACGATATAGTATGCGCACACGACGAATACCGCGCCCGCAAACCAAGCGAAGATATTCGACATGCAAGCGCCGATGAGTTCCCAATAGCGCACGAAAACAAACGCCGTAATTGCCCGCGCGATGAGTTCAGCAAACCCTGCCCCCATTGCAATCGCGCTGTGATTGATCCCTTGCAACGAATTGCGGTAAATAATGAGGAGCGCCAAAATTCCGTAGCCGCTCGCCTGGAACAATAGATACGTCTTTCCGTAAGAGATGATGTTATCGTAAAGCGGAATGATGGACGGATCCGTTTCCACGTTCAAAAAGAGTCCCATAATCGGTTCGCACAGCCCAACGCAAAAGGCAAAGCCGATTGCCCAACATATAGCGGAATAGAGCAGTCCTACCATAACTCCCTTCCGCACGCGTCCCAAATCGCCCGCGCCGTAATTTTGACCGACGTACGTCGTCATACAAACGCCGAGCGCCATAAACGCCTGTACCGCGATTGCGTCCAACTTGTTTGCCGCGGCAAACGCCGTTACGATTCCGGGGAGTTTTAAGTCGAGCCCGTTGAGCGCCGACTGCATGATGATACTCCCGATTGCCGTAATGGAAAACTGCAACGCCATGGGAAGCCCGACGTAAATATGTCCGCCGGCAAGTTTCCAGTCCCACTTGAATTCTTTTTTCGTCAAGCGAAGAATGGGATATTTCTTCAACGAATAGAGCAAGCAGCAAACGCCCGAAACGATTTGGCTCAACACGGTTGCCGACGCCGCGCCCGCGTACCGCATCTTGAACGCGACGATAAACAAATAGTCGAGCCCGATATTCAAAACCGCGGACATAATCAAAAAGTACAACGGCGTACGGGAGTCGCCGATTGCGCGGAGCAAGGAGGCGACGATATTGTAAAACGCCATTGCGATCAATCCCGCAAAAATAATCATCAAATAAACGCGGGCATATTCAAAATATTCGTTCGGCGTCTTCATCAAGCGCAAAAGCGCAGGCGAAAGAGGAACTGCGATTGCGGAAACGACGAGCGCCGTAAGAAACGTCAGCATATACGCCATAGCAACCGAACGGCGAACGCCATCCGTATCCCCCGCGCCAAACCGTTGGGCAACGCGAACGGAAAATCCCCCCGTAAGCCCGATGACAAACCCGTTGACCATAAAGGTGATCGGTCCCGTCAAACTGACGCCCGTAAACGCCGCAGGCCCTACGGTGTTGCCGACGATAATGGTATCCGCCATATTGTAAAGTTGTTGAAAAATATTCCCGATGAGCGTGGGAATAGTAAATAGAAGAATGAGTTTGAACGGATTCCCCTTTGTAAGGTCTTTCATCGAGCGTAACCCCTTTTAGCACAAAAAAGTACTACAATGATACTCTTCCGCACGCGCGTTTGCAACTGTTTCCGCAAATTTTTTCATAAATGTTATTTTTACAAATCACGTAGTGATTTTTGTTTCTTTTTTTCATTTTTTTCAATGAAATTTGCCGTTCGCCATTGACAGAATCCCCTTTTCGTGCTACAATACTTGCAATAACGATAAGAGGTACTCACATGATTGAATATTCGCTCAAAGCACTCACCGCGGACGAACTTTCTTTTAAGGTCAATCCGCTCAAAGTAACCCCCGATACGAAGTTTGAAATCAAGCCTTTCTTCTCCCGTCAAATCCGTCAATCGAACGAGAATCCGAAAATTAACGTCGTCGTTCTTGAATGCAAGATTGAAAGCACGGAAGAATCTCCCAAGCCGTTCAACTTGCTCGCACGCTTTGTCGGCGTTTTTGAGGTGAAAAATATGACCACGGACGAAGATAAACGCATTTTCGCGATCAACGCAACGGAAACGATTTTCCCCTACGTTCGCGCGGCGATCACCAACTTGACGGCGGACGCGCTGATCAATCCGCTTACCCTTCCCGTCGTTTCGGGCGCTACCCTTTTCCCTGACGACAGAGGGCAAAATCAGTACACGCTCAACTTCGATCCCACCATTTTGAACTAAAACATTCCCCCCGTTGCCTTTTGCAACGGGGGTTCATTTTAATTCTTGATAGTTGTTTTTGCGAAAACTACAATCAAACGCGCGACGGTCAAATACGTCCGCGCCGTTTTTGTCAAATCGAAAACTGAAAGAACAGAAAATCGCGCCCGCGAGTCCCTGCGGGCGCGATTTTTTATCCCTTTGATTTTTATTGTGAAGATCGGAGATTCGTTCGCCTTGTTTTATGTAAAAAACACCTATGCGAACGCCGAGAAAACGAAAGAAAGGATTCCGCCCTCCACAGTCGCATTTTCGCGGCGGCGTCCTTTGTAATATTTTCCGCGCGTTGGTTTTCCGTGCAAGTCCTTGCGGGCGCGATTTTATAATCGAAACTTCGTTTTCCTTATTTGCGCACTTTTATTGTACGCCTCTTGTGCAAAAGCAAGCGGTATTTTTTAATTTTTCCACCTTGCGAACATATTTATGCGCAATCGATCCAAACGATTATCCGTGCGCCTCGAAAAAACGCAAGGGGACAGTCCATTTTTCTTCCCGATTCTCCGTTTCATTCAAAAATTCGTGGCGGGATGCGGGGAACAATTTCATCTCTACCCCTGTCATGCCCCCTTTCTCCGTGTAAAAACGGTATAATTTTTTTACTCCTTTCCCCATGTTGCCAACGGGATCGTTTTCCCCCGACAAAAGGAGAACGGGTAAATCTTTTTTCAAACCTTTTACGTACCGTTTGGTGTAGAGGCTCTTCAACCCCTTGAAAAAATCCGCATAAAAACGGTTGGAACAGGTAAACCCACAAAACGGATCGGCACGATACGCTTGATTGCTCTTTAAGTTTGTAGAAAGCCATTCTCTATCGTCGAATTTCTTTTCGTATGCGCCGAAAGAGAGCCGTTCGACAAATTTCGACGGTTTTTTTGCTCGCCCAAAGAGGTTTTGCACTCCTACGACGAGCGCGCCCGCATATACTTCGGCGTCCTTTTTATGGCTACTGCCCGCAATAATCGCACCATCTAACCCTTCCCCAAAACGGGAAAGATAACTTTGCGTTAAAAAAGAGCCGTAAGAAAACCCGAAGAGAAAGTATTTTGCATTCGGGAATTTCGCCTTGTAGTGCTTGTGAATTTCCCACTCGTCTTGCACCGTATCGGAAAACATATTCCCCTTGCAATAACCGAGCGTTTTTTCGTCCGTCAAGCCGTGCCCGCGGTGATCGTCCGCAACGACCGCAAAGCCGCGTTCATTCAAAAACTGCGCAAATTGCGCGTACCTGCCCGCGTGTTCCGCCATACCGTGTACGATTTGAACGACGGCGCGCGGCTCGTCCACAAGCCATTCGTGCACGTAAATTTCCTTTCCGTCAAAACTTTTTATTTTCATCCGATTTTCCCTCCGCACCTATTATACCACGTTCGCCTCCGTTTGACAAGAGCAAATGAAAAAACGTCCGTTCTAATTTCCCCTCTTTCCGTCAATAAGCCCCCGACCGATATCGGTCGGGGGCTGCAATGATTTATTCTAATTTAAGCGCGTTTTCTTCCTCGGGCGGGATTTCCCGCGTAACGTTGTGCAGCCATTTCTTCGAGCGGAACCGAAGAATTGTAGGAACGCACTTTAACAGTTCGTCCGACGTCAGTAAGACGTACACCACCCAAAGCGGAGCGTTGAAAACGAACGCCGCAAGCGCACCCGCGGGAACGGCGACGCACCACAAAAACCCAACGTCAAGCACAAGACCAAACTTGGTGTCCGCGCCCGCGCGCAAAATTCCGACGATGATGACGCACGCAAGCGACTGAAAGAGAATGTACACGGAAAGCACTGCGAGCATCATGATGAGGTTTTCCCGCGCGGCTTGCGTTAGGTCGAGAAGATTCGTAAGAATCGGAATACAAGCAAGCACGACCGCCATTGAGGCAACCCCGATCAAAAAGGATAGTTTGACAAGCCGTTTTGCATACGTTTCCGCCTCTTTTACAAGCGACTGTCCGATCGTCTTTCCGACGATGATCGCGGCGGCGTTTGAGATTCCCATAATAAACACCGTGCCGAGTTGCCGTACGACTTGCGCGGCGGCATTCGCGCTGGACGCGGCGTTGCCGAGATGTCCGATAACGGCGGTTACGGCAGAAGAGCCGCTCCCCCAAAAGATTTCGTTAAGGAGAACGGGCAATGCGTAATGAAGATAATCTTTGAACAGTTGCTTATCCGAATGAAAGACGTTGCGGATACGGAACCGAACGGGCAAACGGAAGCAAGTTGCGTAAACGACGACGATGATAAATTCGACCGCGCGCGCACCGAGCGTGCCGATTGCCGCACCGGCAACCCCCATAGCGGGAATTTTCCCCACACCGAAAATGAAGATAAAGTTTAATATCACGTTGACGACGAGGGAAATTAAGTATACGACGGTGGAAACGACAACCCGCTCCACGCTCCGCATGACGTTCAAAAATACGACGCTAAACGACATGAAGAGGTAGGACGTCGCGACGATGCGAAGGTATTTGATCCCCTCTTCGATCACCGCCTCGTCCCCCGCAAACACGCGCATAAGCGGTTCGGGAAGAAGGAGCGCGGCGAGGAAAAACAATATGCCGAAACAGTAAGAAAAACGAACGGCAAGCCCCATGACGCGCTCGACGGAACGGGTATCCCCCTTCCCCCAATACTGCGCGGTTAAAACCGCCGCCCCCGAACTTAGCCCAAAAAGCGCAAGGGAGAAGATAAACGTTACCTGCCCCGCAAGCGAGGCGGCAGACAATGCAATTTCCGCCTGTACCGCGTCGCCGATTGCGCCGAGCATTAATACGTCCGCCGCGCTGACGCCGACGTTAATTAAATTTTGAAGCGCGATCGGAATGACGAGCAGCCATACCGATTTGAAAAACGCTTTCTTTTCCGCTTTGCTTCCGAATTCCATGTTCCTTACCTTTTGCCCGCTTGGGCGCAACGGATATTATAACAAAGGGAAAAAGGATTGTAAAGCAATTTTCGGCGGCGGAACATTGCGGCAATCTTCTTTCTTTTTCGCAAATGATCTCCCGCCCCGCATGAAACGAAGAACCCCCTCGCTTATTTACACCACACGCAATCCCGCCTCTTTTTAATTGCCAGCCCCGCCCAAACCTTTTTCCTCGACAACCTACGATCCTTTTTATCAATCTCCGCGACCCGTTTTCAAACTCCTACACGCACGCAAATCCCGCCTCTTTTTAATTGCCAGCCCCGCCCAAACCTTTTTCCTCGACAACCTACGATCCTTTTTATCAATCCCCACACCCGTTTTCAAACTCCCACACGCACGCAAATCCCGCCCCCTTTCGTGCCGCGTTGGAAAATTAAGGAGGCTTTTCCAAACGGTTACTAATCGCAAATTCTTGCGCCGTTGTGTTTTTTTTGTTACACTGTCCTCTAAAACACACGGAGGTTTTTCTTATGAAAAAATACGTCGCCACTTGTTTGGCGGTAATTCTATTGTGCGCACCGCTAGGGACGCTTTCTCTCGTTCGGACGGAATTTTCGCCCCCTTTGCCCGAGGTGCAAATCCCCGCTTTTCCTACTTTGCCCGAAGAAACGCTACCCCCGCAAGATCCGCCCATTTTCCCCGAACCGAACGAACCGGAAACGCCCGACGAACCGAGCGCGCCCGAAATCCCAAACGAACCGAGCGCGCCCGAAGTCCCCGACGAGCCGAACGCGCCCGAAATCCCAAACGAGCCGATCGCGCCCGAAGTTCCAGACGAGCCGCAAGAACCGTTGCGCGCGCAATACGTCTACGTCAAGTCGGACGGATTAAACGTGCGGACGGGCGCGGGCACGGAATTTGCCACGCTTGGACAGGTAGAGAAAGGAGTTCTTCTCCATTTTGAGGAGAAATCGGGAAACTGGTACAAAACGCTCTATCAAAACCGCACGGCTTACATCAGCGCAAACAGCGCGTACACGTCCGTTACCCTTCTTGAAAAAGGACAAGAGGACGTGGAGAACGTCATCGAGGAAGGCTTGCGCCTTTTGGGAGTTCCGTACGTATACGGCGCAGTGCGCTTGCACGACGGAAACGGGAATTTCTTGCGCGGATTTACCGTGAAAAAATTCGATTGCTCTTCCCTCATGCAATACATCTTTTATCACGGCGCAGGAATTTTGCTGAATACGACGACGAGAACGCAAATTTTGCAAGGTGAGCCGGTCAACGGAAAACTCAAACGCGGGGATTTGCTCTTTTTTACCAACGCCTCCCGCTATTATAAACAGGGAATCGAACGTGTGGGACACGTTGCGCTCTATCTCGGCGACAACTACATATTACACACGGCAAGCGATTACGCAAAAATTGAACAAATTTCCGAAAAACGTTGGGGGTACTATCTTTCCGCACGGCGGTTTTTTGAATGAGAAAAATCGAAATCGCCCCGCGCCGTTCGGCGCGGGACGAAGTCAACGCCTACCGTAATTTTTGCTCGTTGAATATACCGTTTCAAGCGTCGGTCAAGCACGCTCCGTAATTTCATAGGTCAACTGCGTTGGGAACGGTATTCGGCGCGAGGCGAAGTCAACGCCTACCGTAATTCCTGCTTGACGGAGAAAAAATCACCCCAAGCGTCGGAGAGATATTCTTCATAATTGAACAACGTAACTGCGTTGGGAGAAATGCGATGCAAGTCTTCCCACGCAATCGGCATGGAAATCGGCGCGCCGTCCCGCGCGCGGAGCGAGTAGGGGGCAACGCACGTTGCGCCCGTTTGATTGCGCATATAATCGAGAAAAATTTTTCCTTTTCGCTCCGCCTTTCGCGAATTTACGGTAAAGAGTCCGCCGTTCATTCCCGCCGCCGTTTGCGCCACCTCTTTGGAAAACGTATAAAACCGTTCTGCGCTTTTACATTTGGAAAAGGGCACGACGACGTGATACCCCTTTCCGCCGCTCGTCTTCAAAAAGCAGACAAGCCCGATTTTTGTCAAGAGGTCTTTGAGTGCCGACACCCCTTCTCGAAGGCGAGAAAGGGGCAACTCTCCATCCGGATCAAGGTCGAATACCATTCGATCGGGAGAATGGAATTTTTTTACCTTTGCATTCCACGTATGAATTTCCACCGTTCCCATTTGCGCTTGATAGGCAAGTTGCGAGGCGTTTTTGAGGTAAAACCACCGTTCCCCCCGATGAGAAAACGCTTCGACGTGCTCGTCCGTTTCGGGATGTTTCCGAAAAAAACAACTGCCTTGTATGCCGTCGTGGCACCGAACGACGCTGAGCGGACGGCTTTTCAAAAATGGCAGCATTTTATCCGCCACGGAAAGATAGTACCGAATGACGTCCATTTTTGTTATCGCTTCTTTTGGGAACACAACCCGCTCGGGGTTTGTAATTGCAAAATTCAATTTCATGGTTTCTCCTCGTATCCCTTTTTCCCTTTCCGCCGTCATTCCGTTTCGTCCAACGCGACCTCTTTGGCGCGTTTGTCCGTACGGACCCCTAAAAAACTCGCTTGACGCAGACGGCCTTCTTTTGTCATTTCCTGATATTCCACCTCGACGACGACGGACGGCGTAACGTATACGGCGCCTTTCTCGCTTTCCCCGCAAAAGGGACTGCTCTTCCGCTCTTTGCCGTGAAACGAGCGCACAAGTTGCGCTTTCTCCCGTCCGTCCATGCCCGTCCCCGCCTTACCGACGCAGTATAATTTCCCTTCCCGATACCCACCGAGAAGAAGCGCTTTCATCTCCCCCGTTTGGGGAGAACGCGTGTACCCGCCGACGACGAATTCTCTCCGCGCCCTGTTTTTGATTTTTTTCCACCGTTCGCTTCTCCCCGTTGGATAGGGCGCGTCCCCTTCTTTGACGACGATCCCCTCTAATCCCCGTTCTTTGGAAAAATCCAAACACCGCTTTAGATCGGTTACGTGAGCGGAATAGACGAGCGCGTCCCCCTGTCCGTAGACAAGCCGTTCGAGCATTTCTTTGCGTTTTAAGAGGGGGAGCGGGCGCAGATCTTCCCCGTCCAAGGCGAGCAAATCGAACGCGACGTAAAAAATTCCGTTCCCTTTGCGCATGGCTTGGCGCAGCAACGCAAAATCGCTTTTTCCCTCGTTGTCAAACGCGACGGCTTCCCCGTCGATTACAAAATTGTCGCGCGGGATCTCTTTGAGCGCACGGGCGATCGCGGGGAATTTTTCCGTATAATCGCATCCGTTGCGGGAAAGAAGGCGCACGCTTTTCCCCTCTTTGAACGCAAGAATCCGATACCCGTCGTACTTAAATTCCGCAATCCACCCCGCGCCCGTCGGCAACGTTTTTGCAAGAATGGGAAGTGCGACTTCACAATCGGAAAAGGGGAGCCGCGTCCTTTTTTCCTCCAGCGCGTCCGCTTTGATCATAAGCCAATTTTCTCCGTCCATGCGTACCAAATCGTAAACTCCCTCGTACCTGCCCCCGTCGAGCGCAAGACGGACGTGCCCTTTTTTCATCCCCTTTTCTACGTCAAACGAGGAACGGTATCTTCCCCGATCGTAAATCTCCACGCTGCCCGCGCCGTAATTTCCTTTTGCAATCGTCCCCTCAAACGTCAAATAATCGACGGGATGATCTTCTACGTGCACGGCAAGCCGTTTCTCCCCCGTTTTCGACGGCAAGCCTTTGGGGAGCGCCCAACTCAACAAGACGCCCCCATGCTCGATGCGAAAATCGTAATGCAACCTCCGCGCCTTATGCAGTTGCACGACAAATCGGAGTTCCGCCTTCTCGCGCACCCTTCCCTTTGGCTCGGCGGTACGGGTAAAATCGCGCTTTTCCCTATATTTAGATAATTTCACCCTTGCGCCCTCTTTGCCCGTTTGGGCGTTCCCGCCGTGATACTCTTTTTCAGCGCGTCCATAAGATTGATGACCTTTTCCGGCTCTTTTTCTGCGCTCGCTTGCACGATTTCATTTCCCGCGATTTTTCGCTTTACCGCTTTGAGCAGTCTGTCGTGGTATTCGTCGCGGTACTTTTCCGGTTGGAATTTCCCGCTCATTTGCCCGATTAAACTTTTGGCGAGTTCCACCTCTTGTTTTTGGACTTTTGCCCGTTCGGGGAGGGGCGCTTTTACGATCTCCGTGGAAAAATAAAGGGTGTTGACGAGCATTCTCCCCTCTTTTGCCCAAAGCAATACAAGCGTTTCTTTTGTTCCGAGCACCGTTTTGGCAATCCCCGCCTTCCCCTCTTCTTCCATCGCTTTCAAAAGCACGCAAAACGCTTTGCTTGCGCCGATCGGTTTGACGTAATAACATTTATGAAAATACACGGGATCGACCTCGGCGATATTTACAAACTCGTTGATCGTGATGTTTTTATCCTTTGGCGTCTTGATCTTTTCAAAATCGTCCTCCGTGAATACGACGTACTTGTCCTTTTCGTACTCATATCCCTTTACGATGTCTTCGTTTTTTAGTTCCCGCTCGTTGCAATCGACGCACGTCTTTTTGTAGCGCACGCGCGATTTCGTCTTTTTTTCGAGCATGTGAAACCCGATATCCTGTTCTTTTACGCCGAGCGAAAGGGTTACGGGAATATATACCAGCCCGAACGCAATCGCCCCTTTGTACGAATAAGCCATGTTTGCAGTATGCCCGTCTTTTTGAATTTTATCACCCTTTTTGATAAGAGCGGTTGCTTTTCCCCTTTTTCCGTGTTATAATACGGGTATGAAATTTTTCGACTTCCACAACCATTCCACCTTTTCAGCGGACGGCGCTTGTTCTTTGGAGCGCATGCTTTTTTCCGCCGAGAAAAAAGGACTTGCCGCGTTCGGCACGGCGGAACATTTCGACTACGATTACAAAGCGCTCGGTCTTACTTATGAAAACGGGCGTTTTTTGGACGAAGACTCGTACTTTTCCACCGCGCGCGCGCTGCAAAAAAACGCCCCCTTGCGCTATTTCGTAGGGGCGGAATTCGGGTTTTTGGAGGAGGAAAAAACGCTCGCAAACTACTGCGCAACGGCAAAAAAATATCAGCCCGATTTTATTGTGAACAGCGTCCACGTATGCGACGGGCAAGATTGTTGGTTTTCCTCTTACTTTGAAGGGAAAGACAAAACCACCTCCTATTCCAACTACCTGAAAGCGGTGAGAAAAAGCCTCGACGCCCCTTATCCTTACCATATCGTCGCGCACGTTGGGTACGTTTCGCGCAATGCGCCCTATGCGGACGCTAAAATCCGCTATCAAGACTTCCCCGATCTATACGACGATATTTTGTCCGCCGTAATCGAGAAAGGAAAAATCCTCGAAGTAAACACTTCCGCGCGCGGGGCAGGGAGCGCGTTTTTGCCCGATTTGGACGTTCTTTCCCGCTACCGTGCCTTGGGCGGAAGAAAGGTTTGCATTTCTTCCGACGCACACGACGAACACCGCATTGCAAACGGGTTTGAAGAATGCGCAAAAGCACTTTTCAGCGTCGGCTTTTCCGTTCTTACCTACCCCACTCCGGAAGGGGAAGTCCTTCTCCCTCTCGATGAATTTTAATGAGCGCAACGATACGCGTATCGTTGCGCTTTTTTTATCATTAAAAACCGCCCCGTAAATACGGGGCGGAAAATCAAAACAGTTCGTATAATTTATCGGCGAGCGCGCCTAACTGTCGGTTGTAACCGCCCGCCCGTTCTATCAATAAAACCGCCCCGTAAAACGGGGCGAAAATCAAAACAGTTCGTATAATTTATCGGCGAGCGCCCCAACTGTCGGTTGTAACCACCCGTCCGTTCTATCAATAAAACCGCCCCGTAAAAACGGGGCGGAAAATCAAAACAGTTCGTATAATTTATCGGAGAGCGCCCCCAACTGTTCGGGCGTAAGCGTTTCTCCCCGCGCCTTTTCATCAATAGAAAGCGCGACGAGAATAGACTGCGCTTGTTCGCGCGAAAGGCGGAAAGACTGCATGAGGTTGTTCTCCAGCGTCTTTCTCCGATTCAAAAAGGCGCAACGGACGGTATCGCGATACGTTTTTTCGCTTTTGACGGAAAACCCGCCTTGTGAAAAGTCGATTTTGACGATTGCCGAGTCTACGTTGGGACGGGGAGTAAACATATTGCGCGAAACTCTCCGCGTAACCGCCGCAATCCCCTTGCGCGCAATTGCCGCGGTAACCGCACCGTACTCCGCCGTGCCTGCCCTACCGCAAAAACGGTCGGCAACCTCTTCTTGCACCATAACGGTAACGCCGTCGCAAAGGCGCGCCTCTTCGACAAATCGCATGACGATCGGCGTCGTAATATAATAGGGCAAGTTGGCGACGACGGTATAATGACCGAGTTCTTTTTCCACCTCTTTGAGATTGACCTTTGCAAAATCGGCAAAGACGACCTCGACGTTTTCGCACCCTCTTAACGTATCGGCAAGGACGGGTTGCAAGTTTTTGTCGATTTCGTACGCCACGACTTTTTTGGCGCGTTCGGAAAGAGCGCGCGTGAGCGTCCCCGCCCCCGGCCCGATTTCCAAGACGGTCGTATTTTCCGTTACTCCCGCATCGTCGACAATGGCGCGGAGAAGATTGGTATCGCTGATAAAGTTTTGACCGAATTGCTTTTTGAATGCAAACCCGTGCCGATTCAAAAGAGAACGGAGATCTTCCATACCTTTCCTCCTATACCGTGCGAAAGATTGCTCATACTTTTTTTGCGGACTGCGTCCGCCTTACGTAAGAAAAAAAGAGCCGTAAACCGTTTTGCGGCTCTTCTATTTTGTCGAAAAAACGCGAACGTTGCCGTTTTTTCCGTCTTTATGTCGTTTTTTGACGCGCGGAAAACGGCTTTTATCCGAGTTTTGGAAAGAGCGCGTACGCGTTCTTTTTCATTTGTTCTTTTAACCCTTCTTCTCCGACGCCCTTGATTTGCGCAATGCGAGAGAGAATGACGGGAATATTTGCGGGCGTATTTTTTTCTCCGCGGAAGGGGGAAAGATACGGGCTGTCCGTTTCCGTCAAAATGCGTTCCGTCGGACAAGCCAAAACGCTTTCCACCGCCTTTTTGGCATTTTTGAAGGTGGTTACCCCGCCAAAAGACACGTACCCGCCGAGGGACAAAAAATCGTCGAGCGATTGAGGGCTGTAAGAATAGCAATGGAGCAAAAACCCCCTCTTTAAGAGGTCTTTGTGTTCTTGCAAGATTGCAAGCGTATCGGCGCAAGCGTCGCGCGAGTGAATTTGCACGGGCAACCCCGCCTCGTCCGCCAGCGCAAGTTGTGCGCAAAACGCCTTGTACTGCGCGGGTTTATCCGTATCGGGATAGTGATAGTCAAGCCCGATTTCCCCCACCGCAATACATTTGGGGTGCGTCAAAAGGGAAGAAAGTCCCTCCCTTGCATCCTCTCCGTATTCGCCCGCGCTGGACGGGTGAATGCCTGCCGTAAAGTAAAAGGGCGCGTTTTCCTTTGCAAGAAGAGCGTGCATTTGCGAATGCAACAGAGTGTCCGACGCCAACACGACCTTTTCCACCCCCGCCTCTTGGATACGGGCGAGTTCTTCCGTTACGTCGTACCCCTCTTCGGCAAAATGCGCATGAATATCAAGATACATCAGCGAACGGACGCCCCGCTTTCCATTTCTTTTTCGGGAGTGAGCAGGGACAAGTTCCCCTCTTTGTCTTCTGCGCAGAGGATCATTCCTTCGGAAAGGACTCCGCACAGTTTTACAGGCTTTAAGTTGGTAACGACAAGCACCTTTTTGCCCACCATTTCTTCGGGGGTATAGAATTTTGCAATCCCCGAAACAACGGAGCGCACCTCGTCGCCGATCTTTACCGTTTCATGCAAGAGTTTTTCCGATTTTTTTACCTTTTCGCAAGCGATAATTTCGCCCACTTTCATTTCCACTTTCATAAAATCGTCAAACGTGATTTCCGGCATTTTCGTTTCCTCCTTGCCCGCGCCCGTTTCGCGCTCGTATTCTTCCCGTTGTGCCTTTTGAATCGCCTCTACCTTGGGAGCGACTTCTTTCCAATCAAACCGCGCAAAAAGAGCGTTGTCTTCTCTGCACACTTCCGTTCCGTTCGGATATAAGCCGAACTTTTTAGTATCTTCCAACGCGCGGAGGGGGAAGTTGAGATAAGTTGCAATTTTTTCCGCCGTTTGCGGCAAGAAGGGCGCAAGCAAACTTGCCCCGATATGAATGCTTTCCGTCAAGTTATACATTACAGTTGCAAGGCGGTCGCTCTTCGCTTCGTCCTTTGCAAGCGCCCAAGGCATCGTTTCGTCGATGTACTTGTTTGCGCGGCGGAAGATGGTAAACAGTTCGCCGAGCGCATCCGAAATGCGGAAGGCGTTCATCTTTTCTTCTACCTTTTCCTTGACGGACACGACCGTCTTTTTCAAATCCTCGTCCACTTCTTCCGCTACGCCCTTGTCCTCGACGATTCCGCCGAAGTACTTTCTCGTCATGGCAAGCGTGCGCTTGACGAGATTGCCCAAAACGTTTGCAAGGTCGGAGTTTACCCGTTCCACGACGAGTTCCCACGTGATCGTGCCGTCCCCCTCGTAGGGCATTTCATGCAAGACGAAGTAACGCACCGCGTCCGTGCCGAAAATGGAGGACAAATCGTCCGCATAGATGACGTTTCCGCGCGACTTGCTCATCTTTTCGCCCGCTTGCAACAGCCAAGGGTGCGCAAAGACGTGGTCGGGAAGCGGCTCGCCGAGCGCCATGAGGAAAATCGGCCAGTAAATGGTATGGAACCGCGCGATATCTTTGCCGATAACGTGGAGCGTTTCCGCATTTTTCCAATATTTTTCGTAAAGCGGATCGCTCGCGCCGTCAGGATTGTATCCAAGCCCCGTAATATAGTTGGTCAGCGCGTCCAACCATACGTAGACGACGTGGCGGCTATCAAAATCGACGGGAATCCCCCACTTGAACGAAGTGCGGGAAACGCACAAATCTTGCAATCCCTTTTTCAGGAAGTTATTCATCATCTCGTTTTTGCGGGAAACGGGTTGGATAAAATCGGGATGGCTTTCGATATGCTCGATCAAGCGATCTGCATATTTGCCCATTTTGAAGAAGTACGCCTCTTCTTTCGCCTTTTTTACGTCCCGTCCGCAGTCGGGGCATTTTCCCTCTTTGAGTTGGCTTTCCGTCCAAAAACTCTCGCACGGCGTACAATACCAGCCCTCGTAATGCCCTTTATAAATATCCCCTTGCTCGTAAAAACGGCGGAAGATCTGTTGCACCGTCTTGCAGTGTGCTTCATCCGTCGTGCGAATAAATTTATCGTACGACGTATTGACGCCGTCCCAAAGGGTGCGAATGGTATTTGCCACGCCGTCGACAAATTGCTGGGGCGTCGTGTTTGCCGCCGCCGCTTTTTCTTCGATTTTTTGCCCGTGCTCGTCCGTTCCCGTTTGAAAGCGCACGTCGTAGCCCTGCATCTTCTTAAACCGCACGATCGCATCCGTCAAAATCGCCTCGTACGTGTTGCCGATATGGGGCTTCCCCGAAGTGTATGCAATTGCCGTCGTTACGTAATATTGCTTGCGTTCCATAATTTACCTCACTATTCCTTGTTATTATATCGCATTTTTTATAAATTGTAAATGATTTTCCGCCCCTTTGGAAAAGTCGTCGAAATTGTGGGACATATCCCCCCTTCAAGAGGAATATATTACACCGAGCGAATTTGTTTTTTTGACGAACAACGCGCCAAAAACGAACCGCGCACCGAAAAGGTAGTGCGCTACGCTATCAAACAAAACCGCGTTGCACCAAACACCCCTTTGGGTATCCCTCTCCACCATTGCTTATGAACGGAATTTTTACGGCGGTATTTTTTCTTTCCGCTTTGCTGTTTCTCATCTTTTCGCCCGACTCCTTTTTGCCCGCCCTTTTGGAAGGCGGACAAAAAGCGGCTACGCTCTCCCTCTCCCTCCTCGCCGTCTATTGCGTATGGCTGGGGTTTTTCCGCGTGATGGAACAAAGCGGACTTTCTTCCCGCATTTCCACCCTCTTTTTGCCCGTTTGTAAAAAACTTTTCCGAACGGAAGACAAGCGCGCCGTTTTTCTTGCAAGCGGCAATTTGACGGCAAATATGCTTGGTCTGCCGGGCGCGCCCACCCCCCTTGGGATTCAAGCGACGGAACGCTTTATGAACGCGGGAAACGCGTACGCCGCGTCCATGCTCTTTGTACTCAACGCGACGAGTTTACAACTGATTCCTACCACGGTCATCGCGCTTCGCGCGTCATACGGCGCACAGTCGCCCGCGGACGTTTTTCTCCCCACGCTGATCGCCACGCTCTTTTCTACCCTGCTCGGCGCTCTCTGCGTCCGCCTGTTTGTAAAATAACTCGGCACTCCCGTTTCCGCCACACTCTTTTCTGCCCCGCCCGTCGCCCTTTGCGTCCGCCTGTTTGTAACATGATTGCGTCTTATCTCATTCCCGTCCTATTTCTTTCCCTCTTTTCCTACGCGCTTTTCAAAAAGGTGCGCCTTTACGACTGCTTTACCGACGGCATCAAGCAAGCCGTCCCCCTCATTCTTTCCCTCTTCCCTTATTTATGCGGCGTTTTAATGCTCTCCGCCCTCTTTGAACAAAGCGGGCTTTCCGACGTTTTGACGAATGCGATCGCGCCCGTTTTGTCCGCGCTCGGCATTCCGCCCGAACTTGGAAAACTCGTCCTCATGAAACCCTTTTCGGGGAGCGGCGCAACCGCGCTTCTTTCGGAAATTCTTTCTTTGCACGGCGCGGACAGTTACCTCGGAAGATGTGCGTGCGTGTGTTTCGGCTCGAGTGAAACGGTATTTTACCTTTCCGCCGTCTACTTTTCTTCCGCCAAAGGGAAAAAACCCGTTCTCCCCGTCGTCATCGCGCTTACCGTCAATTTTATCACTGTGATTTTGGGGTGTTTTCTTTGTCGTTTTTTGTGAATTTGTGAAAACTTTTCTCTCCTTTTTGTGTTTTTGTGATTTTCTTTCATGAAATGAACAAAAAATCAAGAAAAAAACTTTTCACAAAAAATTTTTTATTTTGTTTACTTTCGACAAAAAAACAAGTATAATAAAGGTACAAATTGAGCGAAGGGGTTATCCCAAAGCGAAATTTTCAAATCACTCATCATTTTCCCCCTTATCATATAGTAGAACCCCTCGGAACGCGAGTTTCGGGGGGTTTTACTTTTGTGCAAGTTGGACGATTGCTTTTCTTTACTCCGCTTTTTTATTGTATAAACCACCTTCTTTTACGAAGATCAACGCATTCAAAGAGCGATTGAGTCAGCCCGATTGTTTTTATATGCCCGCCCTTACGCAATAAATAATACGAGCATTCCGCTTTTTTGACCGCATAAACTGTTTTAACTTTTACCGAATCGGTGGCGTGAAAAAAGACGAGCTCGCGGCTCGTCTTTTTTATTGTATGGAATTTTCTTGTTCCGTTCCTTTTTCCGTCCGATCTTCCCGTTCCGCCGACCCCTCTTCCGCCGTACCCTTTTCCGCCATAATGAGAAGGCAAGAATACAAAAGCCCCGGCCCAAAATTGAAGAAGTGGCAATCGAGCAAACTTGCCATGACAAGTGCGAGAACGCAAAGCCCGATAAAGTACTTTTCCGTCGTGCGGCGTCGGAAAATCAAGATTCCCGTTTGTACCCGATGAAAGACGTATGCAAGAAGGGAAACGATTCCGCAACTTGCAAGCAGTTGCACGATGGTGTTGTGGTATCTGGGGGGCAGGAATGCGTCTTCGCCCAAATGCCCCGTTCCGAGTTGCCATGCCGTACATTCGTAAAAGCCGTTTCCAAAGAAGGGGTTGTCCAAAAACTGTTTCAATCCGTTGCGGTAAATTTCAAACCGACCGTTATCGTCAAACCCGATTTGCACGATAGAATAGAAGATTTCCACCACCCGATCGCGCAACGCGACGATACAAAGCAAAACGGCAAAGAGCATCGCCCCGTATACGATGAGATGAGAAATGCGCGCGCGTCCCTTTGTTTTGAGTAAAACGAGCAAAGCGCAAACGGCGTAGATTGCCCCGCCGACGAGAATGGAACTGCGGCTTTGCGTCAAAATAATTCCGAGCAAGACGACGTTCCCCAAAAGATTGTAAATCCAACCGTTCTTTTCTTTGACGGCAAGATAGAAGGGCGCAGGCAAACACATGGCGATCGTCCCGCCCACGTTGTTGTAAAGCCCCCAGCCCGTTACGAGGTTTCCGCGAATGAACGTACCGTCCTCCGCCCAAAGCGCGGGATCAAAGTACATTCCGACCACCTCGACGACAAGTCCCAGCGCAACCGACGTAAAGACAATGCCAAAATAGCCGTGAGGGACTTCCTTCCATTCAATCGTATAGAAAAAGAGAAAATAAAAGAAGGACAGACTTAAAATTTGAACGAGCCCGAAAAAGACGGTCTTTCCGCTATAATATTCGCTGAACAGTCCGCCCAAAAGGTAAGCGATTCCGAGCGCCAAAAAGCCAAAGGCGAGGGCGGGAATCTTTCTCCGTTCGGGGTGTTTGATGAGGTCGAACACAAATCGGGTAACAAGTAGCGTTGCGACGATTCCGACGAGGACGAACAACTGAACACGCCCCGCCGTCGTGTTAAAATACGAGGTGTAAACGTGGTGCGCGGGGTTGTTTTTCTCCGAAAAAGTCATATATCCGCAACACGTAAGCGGAAGCGCGGGAAGAAGATCTTTTGTAAACAGTACGCAAAAGGCAAGAATCAACGCATACAAATAGTAAACGGGAAGTTCCAACCCGAATAAGTTGGATAATACCATGGTAACCGCTGCAAGAATCGGATAATACCACGAATACAAGAACGCGTTGACGACTGCAATCGCTTTCTTCTCTTTTAACTTGTCAAAGTAAGAGAGTAACATGAGAAAATTATACACCTTCACGGCAAGAAAAGCAAGCCTTTGCGAAAAATAAACAATTCCTTAACAATTTCTTTTTTTCATTACGGAAAAACTCCCGCCAAAGCGGGAGTTTTGAGTTTTTACGGCTTGCGCGGTGCTTTTTGAGGAAACCTCTTGCGTTAACGCAATTCCGCGCCGTGCTTTTTGAGGAAACCTCTTGCCTTAACGCAATTCCGCGCAGTGCTTTTTGAGGAAACCTCTTGCGTTAACGCAATTCCGCGCCGAGTTTGTTTTGAAGGTTGGACAAAATTTTGTGGAAGAATTTATCCACCGTTTCGGGCGTAAGCGGTTTGTCGTCCGCCTCAAAGGTAATGCGGAACGCCATACTCTTTTTATCCGCGCCGAGTTGCGCGTCGTTTGTGTAGACGTCGAACAGTTCCGCCTTCTTTGCCGCCTTTACTCCGCCGAGAATGCACGATTCCATCTGTCCGCACGTAACCTCTTTTTTGACCGTTACCGCCAAGTCGCGCACGACAGCGGGGAATTTGGGAAGATGACGATAGGTGATATCTTTTGCAAACTTTTTCTTCATGGCGTCGTAGTCGAGTTCGCAAAGGTACACTTTTTTCTCGAGCGCAAGTTCTTGCGCGATGAGCGGATGAAGTTCGCCGATCCAGCCGACTTCCTTTTCTCCCATTTTAACGGTTGCCGTAATGCCGGGGTGCAAGAAGGATTTTTCGCCCTGCTCGAAGGTAAGGCGCAAGTCAAACGCTTCGGCGATCGCCTCGACCGCCCCTTTGAGCGCGAAGAAATCTCCGTCCCCCCAAGTTGCGATGACGACGTGTTTGCGCTCGGAGGGGAGTTCCGTCAAAGGAAGTTGTTCCGCCAAATAGACGTTGGCAAGTTCAAACAGCGCCCCCTCGGTGTTTCCGCGACGGACGTTACGCACGACGTTTGCGATCATCGAAGGCGCGAGGATCGTCCGCATCACGGAAAGATCTTCGCCGATCGGGTTGAGAATGCGCACCGCGCGTCTTTCGGGCGCGTCCGAAGGAAGGCGGAGAAGGTCGAAGTCTTTGGGGGAATAGAACGAATAGTTCAACGCTTCCATGTACCCCTCTTCCTTCAACGTGTTTTTCAATTTCAATTCTTGTTTTTGTTCCGTCGTCAGTCCGCCGCGCGTTACCGTCGCATTTTGCAAGAAGGTAGGCGTGATGTGGTCGTACCCGTACATGCGAATGATTTCTTCCGCAAGATCGGGATAGCCGTCGACGTCCTCGCGATAAAGGGGCACGGTAACGAGAAGTTCGTCGCCGTTTTGTTCTACGCCGAAGTATAACCGCTGCAAAATTGCAACCGCCTCTTCTTGGGGAACGGAAATGCCCAAAAGGGCGTTGACGGCGGAAAACGTCGTCTTGATTTGCTTTGCCGTGCCGTCGTTTGCGCAAACGTCCGCGCGGTAAGAAGTAACCGTTCCGCAACCGAGTTCTTCCACCAAGTGAAGCGCTCTGTCCATAGCAAACGAGCAAGTGTACGCGTCTACGCCCTTTTCAAACCGAGCGGAAGAGTCGGAACGTTGACCGAGTGCACGCGAAGTCTTTCTTACGTTATCGCGCGCGAACTTCGCCGCTTCAAAGAACACGGAGGCGGTGTCCGCTTTAATTTCGCTGTTCAGACCGCCCATGATCCCCGCAAGCGCGACGCCTTTGTTTGCGTCGCAAATGAGAAGGTTGTCGGGCGTGAGGGTAAACTCCTTTTCGTCGAGCGTTACGATTTTTTCCCCTTCTTCCGCGCGGCGGACGATAATTTTACTTCCGCCGAGGAAATTGTAATCGAACGCGTGCATGGGTTGCCCCGTTTCAAGCAAGACGTAGTTGGTGATATCGACAATATCGGAAACGGAACGCAATCCGCAAAGGGCAAGTCTTCTGCGTAACCATCTGGGCGACGTGCCGATTTTTACGTCCGAAACGTAATGTCCGACGTAGCGGGGACAAAGTTCCCCTTCGCGCACCTCTACTTCCACCTTGACGTCGGTGGGAACTTGCGTGTAGTTTGTCGCGGGCATTTTAAGCGGTTGTTTGAGGACCGCCGCCACTTCCCGCGCGATTCCGAGCACACTTTGGCAATCGGGGCGGTTGGCGGTGATTGCGATATCGAAGAGATAATCGTCGATGCCGACGACCTTTTTGATGTCTTCGCCCGCAGGCGTTCCTTTCTCCAAAATGAGAATTCCGTTTACTTCCGCGCCGTCGTAAAAATCGTCGTTGATGCCAAGTTCTTCTCCCGAACACATCATGCCTTCGGAAAGTACGCCGCGCAGTTTTCCGTTTTTGATTTTTTGAATGCCGCCCTCGTGCAAAACGGTCGCCCCGTCGAGCGCACAGGGAACAGTCGCTCCGACGAATACGTTGGTCGCCGCCGTGCAAATTTGCTTGATGCCAAACCCGCCGCAATCGACGGTGCAAACGGTGAGGCGGTCGGCGTCGGGGTGCTTTTCCGTCTTTGTGATCAACCCCGTTACGACGCCCGTAACGTCTTTTCCAAGATAGGTAAGTTCTTCTACTTCAAACCCACAAGAGAAGAGTTTTTCTTGCAACTCTTCCGCGGTAACGTCAACGTCTACGTATTCTTTTAACCAACTGAAAGGTACTACCATGTTCTTCCCCTCCCCTTAATCTTTGAACTGCTCTAAAAAGCGGGTGTCGTTTTCCGTGAGCAGTTTGATGTTATTCATGCCGTATTTGAGCATTGCGATTCTCTCGACGCCCATGCCGAAAGCAAAGCCCGAATATTCGTCGGGATCTACCCCGCAGTTTTCCAAAACGCGGCGATTGACCATGCCCGCACCGAGCACCTCGATCCAACCCGTTCCCTTACAAAGAGAGCACCCCTTTCCGCCGCAGGCCGCGCACGAAACGTCCACTTCAACGGACGGCTCCGTAAACGGGAAATAGGACGGGCGAAGGCGGGTTTTGCTCGTTTCGGAGAACATAACGCGCGCGAACTCGTCAAGCATGCCTTGCAAATCGCAGAGGGTAATGTTTTTGTCCACGACGAGCCCTTCCATTTGATGGAACATCGGCGAATGCGTCGCGTCGTCGTCCGAACGGAATACTCTCCCGGGGGAAAGCATCTTAATCGGCGGTTGCTTCTTTTCCATCAACCGAATTTGCCCGGCGCTCGTCTGCGTGCGAAGCAAAAATTCGTCCGTAACGTAGAAGGTATCCTGCATATCGCGCGCGGGGTGATCGGCGGGCGTATTGAGTGCGGTAAAGTTATAGTACTCGCTCTCGATTTCGGGACCTTCGAAAATTTCAAACCCCATTCCCGCAAAGATATCGATGAGTTGGTTTTTTACCCGCGTAACGGGGTGAAGCGTCCCCTTTTGCTTGCGGACGCGCTTTCCGGGCATGGTAACGTCTACCTTTTCTTGCGAAATGCGGAAAGCGAGTTCCTTTTCTTTCACCGCCTCTTCGCAAGAGGCAAACAGTTCTTCAAGCGCAACGCGAAGCGCGTTTACTTGCTTCCCGTAAGCGGGGCGTTCCTCGGCGGGAATTTCCTTCATTCTCTTCAAAAGGGCGGTAACCTCCCCCGTTCTACCGAGGTACTTCATCTTGATCTCGTAGAGCGCGCGGCTGCTTTGCGCCGCCTTCGCCTCTTCGATCGCCCGTTCTTGTAATTGCGTCAGATCGTTCATACTTTCTCCTTGTTTGATAAAAAATAACGCCCTATGCACGACGTGCATAGGGCGACAAATTTCGCGGTACCACCTATTTTCGCGCATAAAATGCGCCTCGTTTGCCGATAACGCAGGACTGCGGCGACGCTTAAAGTTCGTTTCGGCGCGCGGCTCACGGGGGAATACCGTATCCGTACAATAAAAACCCTTTCAGCCTACGGGGCTTTCTCTCTGAATTGCCTTGTGGACACGTCTGTTCCGTTCAATGCCTTTTCTACCGATATTATAAGAAAAAATTTTTTTCTTGTCAACCGATTTTCCCGCTCCTTTTTCGAAATCGGCGGATTGCTTGAATATTACGGCGTTTTTTACGATAATAAAAGCCCCTCCGTCTAAACGGACGGAGGGGCGAAGTGATTAAAATTTTTATTGTTCGTTTCGTTTAACGGGCGCGCTCGTTTGCACGCGGGATCGCCCTTCGGCGGACAACCGCATTTCATGTTTTGCTAAACCGCGCCGACAACGGACAAACGCATTAACGTAACGTAATGTTTTGTTAAACCGCGCCGAAAATACCGTTTGCCCGACAATCTTTTTCCGCGCAACGCCCTTCGGCGGACAACTGCATTTCATGTTTTGTTAAACCGCGCCGACAACGGACAACCGCATTAACGTAACGTTTTGCTAACCCGCGCCGAAAATACCGTTTGCCCGACAATCTTTTCCGCACAACGCAGCGCGAACTTACTGCCAGTCGCAAACGTTGACCCAACTGTTGAGGAATTCCGCTTCTTCCGGCTTCCGCTTGACCGATTGCGACGCCGCGACAATCGGCAATACCTTTTGCACGTACTGAATTGCGGTATCCGTTTTTTCGCAAAAAAGGCGCAAATATTTTTCCGCCAAATCGTCTTGCCCTTTTAACTTAAACAACAGGTAGGTGCGCGCCGCGTCCGCCGAGCCGTTTCCTTGCGTTGCATGCGACCAGTCGATGATATACGGGGTGCCGTCCTTTGCAATAATAATATTGCTCGGTTGAAAGTCGCCGTGGCAAAGTTTATTGTGGCGGGGAAGTCCGTCGAGGCGAACGTGCAAATCGTAACGGACGGACGCAGGAAAAGAACTTGCCGAAATTTTTGCATGCATCTTATCCCGCAAGTGTCCCAAAAGGGGCACTTTTTCCTTGCTCATGCGAATTTGCAAATCGACGAAAAAATTGAGATACTCTTCCGTTTTTTCGGGATTTTTTTGCATGAGCGTTTCCAGCGTGTCCCCCTCGATAAATTCGCTTTCGATTGCCCAACGCCCTTCGGAAACGACAACGCCGAGTACCTTGGGTACGTTCAGCGAGGATTCTTCCACGCGCGCATGGTTGAGTGCTTCGTTCAAAAGATCCGCTTTGCTGTACGTTTCGTCAAACTGCTTGACGAGTCTGTCGCCGTCGCGGTATACCTTTTTGCCGACGCCTTGGTAAATGAGTTGCATATAAAGTCCTCCTTATCCGCGGGGAACTATCCCGCAATAATTTTCCGCCGTTATTATAACCGAACGCGGACGTTTTGTAAATACCTTTTCAAAATTTTCTTCTCGCTTTCCCTTTTCCGTCTAATAAAAAAGGCGCGGTCTTTTCCCGCGCCTAAAATGGTGTCTTAATTATTCTTCCGTTTGTTCGCCGTCTAAAACGAGGGTAAGATGTTCGATTTTTTCTTCCATCTCTTGCAAAATCGCCCCTTCTTCGGTTGCGGAAAGTTTTTCGTTATCACGGCACAACCGTTGCGCAACGACGAGTTTTCTCGTATAAAGAAGGGTTCCCGTCAAAAATACGGCGCAAAGCCCTGCGCATACGCAAATAAGAATGAGCGGCCAATCGCTCCGCGTCCGAACAAGATTTCCAACCCCGACGAAAACGCCCGCGAGCGATACGATAAAAAGTGCAAACCAAGTGAAAAAACGGGGGACGTAGTAATTTCGATTTGCACGGAATGCCGAACGGCGTTCCCCTCTCTTTTGCATTACCGTTTCACGCAAGGGCGCCGCTTCCTCTTCCAAAGCACGGCGCTCCGCTTGAAGTCGTTCGCCCACTTTTTCCATCAAAAAGGCATGCGTTTGCTCATCCGTTTGCGAAACTTCCGTTGCAATTTCTTCTTGGTAGAACACGTCCGTTTTTGCAAAGTTTTCCGTGCGCGCCGCCCACAAGCCGCGCTTTGCCGAATCGCTGTCCGCATAGACGAGCGCTTGCACAAAAAAGGGTTCCGCCTCTTCAAACAACCCTTCGTTTATGAGCGCTTCCCCTTCCGCAACGAGTTCGGCGCACTTCTCTTCCGCCATTTTCCGAGCCTCTTCTCTCCGCGCTAATTCCGCCTGCAACTGCTCGGGCGTAAGTCCTACGAGGTCTTCGTCATACTCGTCCGTTTCGGGAAAATCAAGTTGGATTTCCGTTTCCACCTCTTCCTCTTCCGCAGAAGCGGCAAGCGCGTCGACAACGTCTTCTATGACGTCCTCTTTCGTCTTTTTGACTTTGATGATTCTTTCGTCCTCGTCGTCTAAAATTCTTTCATCCATATTGTATTCTCCTTATAACGCGCGCTCCTCTTCGCTCAATACGAAGGGATTGCGCCAACCGTTCCGTTCTTTGTTCGGCTCTACCGTACGTACGACGTACGCACGGGCCTTTCCGCGATAGCGGCTTTTCGCCCACTCGCACAACTCCCGCGTTTCAAAGAGGGCAAATACCGCGCTCCCCGACCCCGTCATGGACGCGCCGAGCGGAGAAAAGTCTTCCGCCTCTTTTTTGGCAAGCGCTACGCTTTGATTGAGCGTTGCCGCCGCGGGGTATAAATCGTTTTTCAACCGCTTTCCAAGCGCCTCTGCGTTGCCGCCCGTAAGCGCTTCGATCGCCCGCTCCGTGCAGGGAATACGCCCTTCTTTTTCCTCGTCCGCACGCGCAAAACACGCTTTCGTGGACACCCCTTCTTTCGGCGCGAGAAGTAAAAAATACAACCGCGGACACCCGTTTAAGGGCTGTACCTGCTCCCCTCTGCCGCGCATTCGGGCAAATCCGCCCGACACCATGTACGCGGTGTCGCTGCCGAGCGTTGCGGCAAGCGCCGTTACTTTTTCAAGCGGAATGTTGTACAGTTTCGCCATGCCCGCAAGCACGCCCGCGGCGTCGGCGGACGAGCCGCCCAAGCCGGCGCCCATCGGAATATTTTTGTAAACGTGAACGTCCGCTCCGCACGTGGAAAACGCCCGAACGAATACCTCGCCCGCCTTTACGGCGTTGTTTTGTTCGGGGGGGATTTCTTCACTTTTCATGCCGTGCATATACACGTTTACGAGCGCGTCTTTCCGCTTTTTTACAACGATGCGGTCGCTTAAATCGATCGAACAAACGAGGGAGTCAAGTAGATGATACCCCCCTTCTTCGCCCGTAATGTCGAGCGTCAAATTAAGTTTTGCGTACGCGTTCAACCTAACCGTGTTCATCTTCTTTATTTTATCATACTTTTAAGGGAATGACAAGGGATTTTTTCAAACTGCAAAAAGTTTCGCCCCGCGCTGATTGCGCGGGGCGTTTTTTGCGAGAAAGTTGACGGTTGAAACGGTAAGGCAAGAGCGTTCGCTCGAACGGCAAGGGTTATAAACCGTACCGATTGCTTGTAACCGCAATAAAACAACCTGCCGTTCCCCCAACCTCAAACTCAACGCCCAACCGCCTTATCCACCGCACGGGGCGTTTTTCCCTTTATTGCTCATTGCAAACTTTTTTTGCGGTAAACGACGACGCGCTGCCCTTCTTGAATGGGAAACTGTAAGTCGGGATTGCTTGCCAAAACCTCGTCGGGGGATTTTTGAAGGCTTTTGGAAAGTTCCCACAATCCGTCGCCCGCGCGGGGAACGTATACGCTGACGGCGCTGTCCCGCTGCACGATCGCCTCTCCCTCTTCGATCCCGTTCAAAAGGCGAATCGCAAGCGACTTTTCCTCTTTTACGGTAATTTTGAGCGTTACCTCTCCATCCACTTCCCCTTCTTTTCTTTGCCGCGCGGATATCCCGCATGCAAGCACGTCGACGCGTCGATTGTTTCCGCAATCTTCTATGGGAAGAGAAAAGGGCAAACTCATCTCTACGCTTTTATGACTTCCGTCCGAAGAAAGGGTAAAAAGCGTTGCCGTTGCAATTCCTTCCAAAAGGCACCCTTCCCCCTCTTTGACGACGTTTGCCTCGGCGCGGGAAAGGGTTACAGCGCGGAAGGTATCGGAAAAATCTACAGATTCCGACAAAATTGCCTTTCCCGAAACGCGCTCGACGATGCGCCGATATTCGCCCGCCCCCACGCCCTGCCATTCTTCATAAGACAGACGGGTACGGCATTGCGGAGAAAAGGCGTCGACGATCCCGTCGATTACCACCTCTTCGGTAACGCAAGCAGACAGCGAAAGGGAAATCGTCGCCGTCAAACGGCTTTTTTCTTTTTCTTCATCGGCAAGTACCTGTAATTTTACGTCCGTTACCGAAAGATTGACGTCGGCGAGTCTTCCCGCCTCCGCCCCGTCGCACACAAGTTCCGCGCGGAAAGGCACGAGCCGTTCAAACGACGTAAGCCCGCCTTCCCCCTTTAAGGCAAGAACGTTTAGGCTGATCTCGCCGTCCACCGTCAAAACGCCGCCGCGACAGTCGACGTCCGTTACGATCGCCCGCTCGGAGTGCAACAACACGTCGCCCAAATCTTCCGTTTCAAACTCGTCTTCCGCTTCCGCCGTGCCGCTGCACAAATGGGACGTAAACACGGAAACGGGCTCGTGCTTGCCGATAAACTCCCCGCCCGAAAGAAAGGTAATCGCCCGTTCGCCGTACAGCGCGATATCCGCTCCGATGAGCGCGGTAACGTAAATGCTCGTGCCCTCTCGGCGCGTCGATACCGTTTCTACCGCAAGCGTTACAACCGGCGTAAGGGCAGGGAACAACCTTTCGTCCACGGCGCGGGCGGTAAATTCCACCCCCTTTTCCCCGCTGCATACGCGCTTTTCGCCGTCTTCATATACGAGCGTTACGCACACCTTTCCAAAGTAGCGAACTTCGCCGTTTCCCGCTTCCGCGCCCGTGAGCGCCACGCTTGCGTGTGCGGAAAGAATACGCTCCGCCTCTCCGCCGAATCGGCATTCTACCGCCGTTTGCGCCGTAAGCGCGCATACCTTTCCATACGTACGGAACGTCTCCGCCTGTGTTTTGATTGCCATAAACTCATTCTCCCGTTTTTCGTTTCCTTACAACGTATGCCAAACCCGTTGTAAATATGCAAAAAACTTTTCGGGCGAGCCTTAAAAGAGTTTTAAGCGAGGTTTTCTTCTTCTAAAAGTCGGACGTCGACCGTCCCGCACATGATTTCCGCATAAGAATAGGACGTCTTGCCGAGATATCCCGTTTCGTTGGGGCGCACGGTAAAGAGCGCGGGATACACGCCGGAGAGTTCTCCGCAAAAGGAAGTCTTTTTGTTTCTTCCTAAATTGACGGTTACGTTCACCTGTTTTTGATAGTACGATTTAATTGTTTTTTTGACCGTTCCGAGGTCGCTTCTTGGCTTTATCATGTATAGATCATCGTCCGATTTTTCCTTTTTTATACGGAAAAAAATAAAAAACGGGGACTGTTCTTGCTCAATTCCCCGCTTTTGTCGTTAAAATTACGATACGTTATTCTTTTTTTGTTCCTCTCCCTCTGTTTCTCTTTCAGAAAACGGTTCGCCGAACCAAAGCCATTTCAAAGCGCGATTCAGCACGCCGCCCCGTTTTTTCTGCAAGGAACTTCCCTTTTCTTCTCTCTTTACCCGCCGCCGTTCTGCCCTTTTTGCAAATTTTGCGCGCACGAGCGCCGCGCAAACGGCAAAGAAAATCCTTGTAAAAAGGACGGCGCCGTTCAAAATGGCAAAGGTAATTTCAAAGGGATCGGGCGCAGAAACCGCCGTTACGATACTGTACGCCGTAATGAGAAGGGACGCGAGCGAGAAAAAAAGTTTTCCCCACCGATACCACAAATCGATGCGTTTTTTCCACACCTTTCCGCCGCCGGCGATCGCGCGAATGCACAGCGCGAGCGCGTAAATTCCGTTGACGGCAAGCAAAGACACGTTGATTGCGAAAATCCCCGTCCCGCGCGCGATCTTCATAATCAAGAAAGTGCCGTAAACGCCGACGGCAAACAATTTCCACAGCAGGTCTACCGCGCGAAAAAACCGCCCCACTCCGCTTTGTTTTTCCATTGTATTCTCCTAAAAGGGGTACGCCGTCGCAACTTGCGACGGCGTACGTTTTTATTCTTCGTTTTCGGGCGCAATCTCTTCGGGAGGAAGATCCGCCGCCGTTTCTTCCGGTGCGGCAACTTCCGCCTCTTCGTCCTTTTCGGTGATTGCGATCGTTGCAACCATTCCGCCGCGCACGTTCATAATGCGCACGCCGCGCGTGTTTCTGCCGATTTGAGAAATGCTCTCCGCGTGCATGCGAATGATAACCCCTGCCGAAGAAATGAGCATCAAGTCGTCCGCGTCGGAAACGAGTTTCATGTTGACGAGTTTGCCCGTCTTTTCGTTAAAGACGCCCGCTTTGATTCCCTTTCCGCCGCGCGTCTGCAAGCGATAATCTTCAGGATTTGTGCGCTTGCCGTAGCCAAGTTCGGAAACGGTCAAAATTTCGTAACCTTCTTTGAGCACGAGCATATCCACGACGTCGTCCTCTTCGGAAAGGTTGATGGCGCGAACGCCCATCGTATCTCTGCCCATCGGGCGAACGTCCCCTTCGTGGAAGCGGATACACTTACCCGAACGGCTCGCAACGACGATCTCGTTTTCGCCCGTCGTAAACTGTACGGAAATAAGTTCGTCCCCTTCCGCAAGTTTGATGGCGATCTTTCCGCTGCGCATGATGCGTTCAAATTCGCTCGTCGCCGTCTTTTTAATCAGCCCGCGCTTGGTTGCCATTGCAAGATATCCCGTTCCGCGTTCTGCAACGGGGAGAATCGCCGCAATCTTTTCGCCCGGATTAAGTTGTACGATGTTGACGATTGCCCGTCCGCGCGCCGTGCGGTTTGCCTCGGGAATTTCGTATCCCTTGATGGAATACACCTTCCCTAAACTGCTGAACAACAAAATATCGTCGTGCGTCGAGCATACGAACATCTGCTCGACAAAGTCGTCTTCTTTCGGTTTATGCCCCGTAATGCCGACGCCGCCGCGGTTTTGCGCGCGGTATTCCACGACGGGAAGGCGCTTGACGTAGCCGGAGTGCGTCATGGAAATGACGACGTCCTCTTCGTCGATAAGATCCGCCTCGTCGATTTCGCCGTAGTCGACGGAGATCTCCGTCTTTCTGGGGGAAGGATATTTTGCCTTGATGGTGAGAAGGTCGTTTCGGATGATCTCCAAAACGCGGCTTTCGTTGGCGAGAATGTCCTTATAGTCTGCGATTTGCGCAAGAAGGGCTGCGTGCTCTTCGCGCAGTTTTTCCACTTCGAGGCTGGTAAGGCGCTGTAAGCGCATTTCCAAAATAGCGTTTGCTTGCTTTTCGGAAAGTTCAAACGTCGCGGTGAGTTTGCCCGTCGCATCTACTTTATCGCGCGATTCTTTGATGATGCGAATGACTTCGTCAATGTTCGCAAGCGCGAGGACAAGCCCTTCGATAATATGCGCGCGTTCTTCCGTCTTGGCGAGTTCAAAACGCGTTCTTCTGACGATGACTTCCTTTTGGTGCGCAAGGTAATAGCACAAAATTTCCCGCAAGTTGAGCACTTTCGGCTCCATGCCGTTTTCTACGAGCGCAAGGAGAATGATCCCGTCGGAAATTTGCAGGTTGGTATGCTTGTAGAGGGAATTGAGTACGACCTGTGCGTTTGCGTCCTTCTTGCATTCGATGACGACGCGCATGCCCTCTCTGCCCGATTCTTCGCGAATGTCGGAAATGCCTTCCAGCCGCTTATCGCGAACCATGTTCGCAATCGTTTCGACAAGTTGCGCCTTGTTGACCTGATAGGGAATTTCCGTTACGACGATACGGCTTCTGACGTTTCCGCCCGTGCCGTGTTCTTCAATTTCACATTTGGAGCGAATGACGATGTTCCCCTGCCCCGTTCTATACGCCTTGCGAATGCCCGCGCGCCCCATGATGATGCCCCCCGTGGGGAAATCGGGTGCGGGAATGTAATTCATGAGTTCGTCGACGGAAATTTCGGGATTGTCGATGAGCGCAATCGTCCCGTCGATGACTTCGGCAAGGTTGTGGGGCGGAATGTTCGTCGCCATACCGACGGCAATTCCGTCCGAGCCGTTGACGAGGAGGTTGGGGAAACGCGCCGTTAAAACGGCGGGTTCCATTTCGTTTCCGTCGAAGTTAGGGAAGAAGTCGACCGTATCTTTGTCGAGGTCTTTGAGCATTTCCGCCGCCAACTTCGCAAGGCGTGCCTCCGTATAACGCATTGCCGCGGGAGGATCGCCGTCGACGGAACCGAAATTTCCGTGTCCGTCGACAAGGGGGAAGTTGATGGAGAAGTCTTGCGCAAGGCGGACGAGCGCGTCGTAAACGGACGAGTCGCCGTGCGGGTGATATTTACCGAGCACGTCGCCTACGATACGCGCGCACTTTCTGTACGCCTTATCGTTGTAAAGCCCCATTTCGTGCATGGAGTATAAAATTCTTCTATGAACGGGCTTTAAGCCGTCGCGCACGTCGGGAATGGCGCGCGACTTGTTGACCGCCATTGCATAAGCGATGAACGAGCGTTTCAACTCGTCGTCTACTTCGACGTCGAGGATCTTGGTCATCGCGAGGGTTTTCTTAAATTCTTCGGTGAGTTCGGGACTCGTTTCCTTTTTCGCCATACCTTTCTCCTTAAATGTCGAGGTCTTTTACGAGCGTCGCGTTTTCTTCAATAAACTTTCTGCGAAGCGCGGGGCTTTCGCCCATCAAGATGGAGAACATCTTATCCGCTTCGATCGCGTCTTTCATGCTGACGCGGACGAGCGTTCTCGTCGCGGGGTTCATCGTCGTGTCCCAAAGTTGCTCGGTACTCATTTCTCCAAGCCCCTTATACCGCTGATATTCTACCTTGTTGTTGTTTTGTGCGTCGTATGCGATCTTCTCTTCTTCCGAATAGAGGTATACGTCCTCCTTGCCTTTGACGCTCGCCTTGTAGAGCGGAGGCATTGCCGAATACACGTGCCCGTGCTCGATGAGCGGGCGCATGTAGCGGAAGAGGAAGGTCAAAAGAAGAATACGAATGTGAGAGCCGTCTACGTCGGCATCCGTCATGGAAATAATACGGTCGTAACGCAGTTTGCTTTCGTCGAAATCGTCCAAAATTCCGCAACCGAACGCCGTGATCATCGCCTTGATTTCCGCGTTTTCCAAAACGCGGTTCAAGCGCACCTTTTCGACGTTGAGGATCTTTCCGCGCAAGGGCAAAATGGCTTGGAAACGACGATCCCGTCCTTGTTTTGCCGTACCGCCTGCCGAATCCCCTTCGACGATATAAATTTCGCAAAGTTCGGGGCGTTTGTCCGAGCAGTCGGCAAGTTTTCCGGGCAACGTCGTCGTTTCTAAAATTCCCTTTCTGCGGGTAAGTTCACGCGCCGAACGCGCCGCGTCGCGCGCTTTTTGCGCCGTGATACAGCGAAGCACGAGTTCACGCGCCTCTGCGGGATGTTCTTCCATGTACGTTCCGAATTTATCGGCGACGCACTTATTGACGAAAGGACGGATAAAGGAGTTGTTGAGTTTATCCTTCGTTTGCGATTCAAACTGCGCGTTTTCGAGTTTGACGGAAACGACCGCCGTTACCCCTTCGCGTACGTCTTCCCCCGTTAAACGGTCGCTTTCTTTTAAGATGTTGAGTTTTTTGCCTACGTCGTTGATGATTTTGGTGAGCGCCGCTTTCAGCCCTTCTACGTGCGTACCGCCGTCGATGGTGTTGACGTTGTTTGCGTACGAATAGATGATCTCGTTGTAACTTTCGTTGTACTGAATGGCGATCTCACAAGCCGTCGTCCCGTCTACCCCTTCAAAGTAAAGAGGTTCGCCAAACAGCGTTTCTTTGCCTTGATTGAGTTCGGCAACCAACTCGCGAATTCCGCCCTCGTAACAAAAACTGTCCGTCCGCGGCTTTTCTCCGCGCAAATCGGTCAACGTAATGGTAAGCCCCTTGTTGAGGAATGCAAGTTCCTTTAAGCGCGTTTTGAGCGTTTCGTACTTGAAAATAATCGTTTCGAAAATCTCCGCATCGGGAAAGAACGTTACCTTCGTTCCCGTACGGTCGGTATCGCCGACAATTTGAAGGGCGCGCTGCGGAACCCCGCGGTTGTACACCTGCTTATAGACGTGCCCGTTTTGGCAAACTTCCGCCTCCAACCATTCGGAAAGCGCGTTAACCGCCTTGACGCCGACGCCGTGAAGTCCGGAAGACACCTTATACCCCGAGTCCCCGCCGAACTTACCGCCCGCGTTGACTTTGGTAAAGACGACTTCCACCGTCGACACTCCCTCTTTGGGGTGAATTGCGGTGGGAATTCCACGGCCGTTGTCTTCTACCGTGCACGATCCGTCGGGATTGACGGTAACGTCGATGCGGTCGCAGTAGCCCGCGAGCGCTTCGTCAATGGAATTGTCGACGACCTCGTGCACAAGGTGGTGAAGTCCCTTTTCGTCCGTCGAACTAATGTACATGCCGGGGCGCTTGCGGATGTGTTCCAAGCCGTCGAGAACTTGAATTTGCTCCGCGCCGTATACGCCCTCTACCTTTTCTGCCATACCGTGCTCCTTTGGGAATTTCCCCCGCTCCGCCCTTTGAAAAAGACGGAAAAAGAATGAAAAATTTTTACCGATACCATTATACCACACCTTCGAAAAAAAGTACAGCAAATGAAAGGTTTTTTTATAAATTTTACCCGCTTGAACGCAAAAAAGGCGCGTAATTTTGCCTACACGCCTTTTTACTGTTTTTTACGATAGGGGGATATGCTCCCATACCCTTTCCTTTTTAGAGCGGTTTAACGCGTTTTTCTAAAAAACGCCCCGCCATTGCGCCTCCGCCTTTTCTTCTTCGTCCGAAAACGCATCTTCGGCGAGGCGATATACCTCTTCCGTCCCTGCGCGGAGTTTTTCCACCGACGGACAACGACGCCACCCCGCTTACATTTACTCTTCGTCCGAAAACACCCCCTCCGTCCCTGCGCGGAGTTTTTTCCACCGACGGACAACGACGCCCCCCCGCTTACATTTACTCGTCGTCCGAAAACGCATCTTCGGCGAGGCGATATACCTCTTCCGTCGTTTCCGCGCGGTAAAATTTTTCTTTCCACGCCGTTACGCCCTTTTTGCCTTTTAAGTAAAACGTCGCCATTTTTCGCATATAAACGAGCGCAAACCGTTCGCCGTACAACCGTCGCGTTTGCTCAAGTTGCGGAAAGAAGAAGTCCCGCACGCGCATTCGCTCCGTTCCGAGAATTTCCGCAAAGACGTTGGGGTTATACAATGCCGCGCGTGCAACCATGACGCCGTCCGCACCCGTCTTTTGCATCAGGTTTTCCGCATCCTCTTTGCTGAAAATTCCACCGTTTGCAATGACGGGAATTTTTACCGCGTTTTTCGCTTGGGCAATCGCTTCGCAATCGACTTCTCCCGCGTAAATCATATCGCGCGTTCTGCCGTGCACGGTGATCATACACGCCCCCGCGCCCTCGCACAACTTTGCAAACTCTCTTGCGATGACGTTCCCCCGCGTTACCCCCGTGCGAAATTTGACGGAGACGTTCTTTCCGCTTTTTGCGCACGCGGAAATGACTTTTTCCGCAAGGGGGAAATTTTCCATGAGCGCGTTTCCTTCGCCGTTATTTACGATTTTCGGCATCGGGCATCCCATGTTGATATCAATCAAATCGAAGGGCGCAAGCGCCTCGCCTTCGCACGCCTCGCGCATAATTTCGGGATCGTTTCCAAAAATTTGCGCCGCTTTTGGCGATTCGCTCCCGCAAAGGAGCAGTTCTTCGGTGTTTTCGTTTTTGTAGCGCAGTCCCTTACAACTGACCATTTCCGTAAACGTCAGCCCCGCCCCCAACGCCTCGCACGTTTGGCGGAAAGGATAGTTGGTGTACCCTGCAAGCGGGGCTAAAAAAACGTTGTTTTTCGTTTGAAAGGTGCCGACGTTAAGACTTTTCCACATCTTTTTTCGCCTCGCGGTAATAAGCATCCCGTTCTTCTTGCGTGAGGGAATGCACGTCCTTCCCGTCTAAAAGCACCCTCTTTTCGTACGCCTCGTACCGCGCTTGAATTTTTTTCGTCGCGTCAAGGAGTGCCTGTTCGCAATCGGCGCCCACGCCCCGACCAAGCCGTACGACGCACATCAAAACGTCGCCGAGTTCCTCGTGCACGGCGGAAGCGTTTCCGCTTTCTACCGCCTCGCGCAGTTCTTTGAGTTCGCCGAGAAGTTGCTCTTCCGCAACGGACGCCACGTCTTGATCCCAGCCCCCTTTTTCTACCCGTTTCGCCACCTTTTGCGCGCGCAAAAGCGCGGGGAAACACGCGGGAACGTCGTTGACCGACTGCGCGTACGTCGTTTGGTGTTTTTCCGCCATTTTATTTTTATCCCAGACGGAAAGCGCGCCGTCCGCGCTCTTCGCCTCGTCTTTTCCGAATACGTGCGTATGGCGGGTGATAAGTTTTTCGCACAGCATGGTGAGCATATCCGTGAGGGTAAAGTTCCCCCGTTCCTCTTCCATGAGCGTATGAAACGCCGCCTGCATGAGCACGTCGCCGCACTCTTCGCATATCTTATCGGGATCGTCCGCATCGATGGCGTCGACGAGTTCATACGCCTCTTCGATCATGTTAATGCGAATACTCTCGTGCGTTTGCACCCGATCCCACGGACAGCCGTCGGGCGCGCGCAACGCGCGGAGCACCTGCATAAAGTCGTCCAAATCAAACTTCTTCTTTTGCAAAAGGGGCGTATCGTATAAAACGAGCATCGTCGAATAATCGCATTCCTCCCCTCTGTCCGCCTCGAAAAGGGAAATCTTCTTCCCGTTTCCGCCGTGGAGAAGAAACGCTTCCGCCTCGTCGCCGAACCGTTCGCTCAAAAGCAGTTTGACGTCCCCCGCCAAATCGCGGCTGTCGATATCGTACACGACGAGCGGAAGGGTGAGTTTTACGTCGGCGATATCGTATGCGGAAACGCTTTGCACGCCCCCCGAAACGTTCGCCTTCGACGCCGCGTACGCGCCCTTCGTTACCCCCTCGATACAAGTTACGCCCTTGCGGGAAAGAAGAAGCCGCGCGCTTGCGTCCTCATGCACTCCGCCGTCCACGCAATAGCACAAATGATTGCACCCTTGCGCGCGGGAAAGCACTTCTGCGGCAAGATTTTTCTTTAACGTTTCAAAATTACGACTTTTTTCGTATACCCCGTCCAGCGTTTCGAAGGGAACGTTCGCCTCCGTCAACGTTTGCGCGGATGCGGTAAGCCCCGTCCGAAGCACCACTTTGTCCGCCGAAAGCACCGCTTCCTTTGCGCGGACCGTCCAGTCGTTTTTTTCCACCCCAAGGCTGACGATTGTGATCATGTTCTTCCTTCCTCAAAGATTTTGCACTTAAAGTATACCCCAAAAGAAGGAAAAAAGCAACCAGATAACATACGTTCGTCGCAATTGCGGCGCCCAAAACGGAATGCGCGGAGTTGGACACAAGCCACCATTCGAGCGCAAACTTCAAGGCGACGGAAATCGCCATGGAGAGCGCGCCGTACTTCGCCCGTCCCATTCCCGTAAGGCATGCGGAAAGCGTTTGCACGCAAGAGAGCGTCGCCGCGGAAACCGCCGTCGCCCGAATGAGGCGGACGAGCAATTCCCCGTCCGCAAGCGGGAGGGAAGCATATAACACCGCGACGATTTTTTCCGCAAACAGGAATAGCACCGCAGCACAAGGAAGGGAAAGCGCGAGCGTCAGCAAAAGGGCAACGACGGCGCGTTCTTTTCGGGCGGAATCGCTTGCGCCGGAAAGAACGGGAACGATGGCGACGGCAACGCCGTAGCACACGCTCGCGGGGAGATTGATCAAAGAAAGCGCACCACCCGTGTACAGCCCGTATAACGTAACGGCACGGGGCGTGTACGAGGCCATGAGCCGAACGAGCAAGATGCTGTCCGCCGTTTGCGAAAGGGGCAATATGGCGGCGGAAAGCATGACGGGCAGCGCGCTTTTGGCGATTTCACCGCCCGAAACCCCGATGCGGTTGCGCAAAAAGATCCCCCGTTTTTCCCCGCGATAGCGCAAATGCAAATACCCCGCCGAAACGAGTTCGGAAAGGGTAACGGCAAACAACGCCGATTGCGCTTGACGAACGGGATTTCCGCGGAACAAAAGGCAAAATAATAGCCCGAACGCCCCCTTTACGCCCTGTTCGCACAGTTCGGAAAGGACGGTGGGGACGACGTTGTTTTTTCCTTGAAAGTACCCGCGGTAAACGGCGATCGCCGAAACGAGAAACACGCTCGGCGCCAACGCGAGATAGCACCCGTAAAGTCCCTCTTCCCCTTGCACCGCCCCCATGACGGGGGCAAGAAGCGCCATCAAAAGCGTTCCGACAAATCCGAGGGATAAAAAGAGCGCGAGCGCCGTCTTGACCGTTTCGGGACGGTCTTTCCCCCTTGCATATTCCCGCGCGACGATGCGTGAAAGCGCCGCGGGGATTCCCGCCGAAGAAAAGGTGAGAAGAACGCAAAAAAGAGGGTACGCCATTTGGTATAACCCCATGCCGTACCCCCCGACGAGGTTGGCGAGGGGAATGCGGTACAGTCCGCCCATTCCCTTTGCCAAAAATCCGCCGACCGCAACGAGCGCGGCGTTTTTTAAGAACGTCCCCTTCTTCACGATTCAAACTGATTTGCGATGATGTCCGCCGTGAGCCGTGCAAGTTTTACCGCAAACGACTCCATCTTCGCACCCTCTTCTTGCGAAAGAACGGCAACCGCGCCAAGACAGTCGCCCCCCGCCACGATCGGTACGATGACTTGTGCCGTAACGTTTCCGTCCCCTTCCGCCGTGATCGGCACGATGTCGCCCCCTTCCGAGAGGTTGGCAAGATAACTTCTCCGCTCTTGCATGATCTGCGTGAGTTTGTCCGATACCGTTTTTCCTATGAGCGCGCGCTTTCCGCTCCCGTGCGCATGGAGCACTGTGTCCGTATCGCAAATGACGGCAAGGTAACCGCTCAATTCCCCAAGCGATTTTGCCGTTCCCTCTGAAAATCGCTCGATGGACGCGATCGGCGAATATTTTTTGAGCATGAGTTCGTCGCGATCGGTAAACAGTTCGAGCGGATCCCCCTCGCGAATGCGAAGCGTCCTGCGGATTTCTTTTGGAATTACCACTCTGCCGAGTTCGTCGATACGCCTTACGATTCCTGTTGCTTTCATGTTCTTTCTCCTTATTTCTTGCCGTTAGTATCCGCATCTCTTTTGTTTTTATACGGCGTTTCGCCGTCCAACGGGATTTCCTACCGCTCGATGCCGTCGAAAGGCGCTGTTTATCACCAAACCGCACGGGAAGAAGTTCGTCCCCATTCCTACTGTGATGAAGCACGCTCCCCCTCTCCCCTTTTCCCGTCGGACACGCCCCGTATTTTCAACCGCCATAACGCCAAACAACCCCCCCTCGTTTTACCGCTTTCAACCTCCGCAGCGTAAGCAATAAAAAATCTCGCCCCTTTCATAATTTGGACGCAATCCCCCACCACGACACGCTAAAAACAACTTCGCGCCTTATCGCCCCGCCCGTTTTTCCACGTTTTCAACCTCCCCAGCGCAGGCAATAAAAACAAGCCCACTTCATATCGCCTTCCCCCGTTTTTTCATTTTTGAAGAATTTTCCGCGTTTACTTGACTTTTTCGCGGGGCGGGGTGTAGAATGGTATCAGCAAAAAAATTGAGGTGATAGGATGAAAAAGAATTTTTTGAGTTTTATTTTGTCAATTTGTTTCATTTTGCCGGGCACGCTTGCATTATTTGCCTGCGGGGAAACTCCCCCTCCGAGCGGACCTGTAGATTTAGCGGGAAAAACCATTGTGATTCAACCGGGCGCCGCTGAACTCGATTGGGATAATAACATTGCAATCACGAGCATCGAATCGGGAGATAACGGAGCATATGCTACGGAGTTGTCTTTGGCGCAATTTGTGGAACAATTCTACGAGTCTGACCGTCAAATGATCGAAACTCTTGCGCATAATTCTAATATCAATACGGTTGAAGAAGCGAAAACGGCAATCGAAAATTGGGCTGTGGGCACTATCCTTTCAAGCAATCCTATCATTCAGTTTTCAGAAGACGGGACAACCGCCACCACCTATGCGGGAAACGATACAAATCTTGAAACCCCTCTCAAAACGTATACCGTTCAAAAATCAGGCGATGAAATGCTTACTTATGATTTATATGAGGAACAAGAAGCCAAGATAAGAATCATTTGTGATAGCGACTCGATTGATGCCACCGATCTGTTCTTTTACTATGGGGAAGTATTTACCTATCAAACCACGTTTGATTTCAGCAATTATGGACAAACGAAAATTTTATTGACCGACAGCGTCGGCAATGAAAAAGAGTTTGGATTAAACGAGTGTGAGTTTAATTATAGCGCTCGAACGCTTTCCTTGTTGATAAAAAACATTGTTATTACTTATAAAGTAAAATAAAAAGTAGAAAACCTATTAGAAAAATCTAATAGGTTTTTTTAATGCTTTCCTTGCGTTACGACGCTTTTTGCCGCTCGCAAAGGCGCGCCGTTTTTTGGGAAGGACAGCGGGCTTGGCGGGCAATGAAACGCATTTCCGTTTTTTGGGAAGGACAGCGGGCTTGGCGAGCAATGAAACACGTTCCCCGTTTTTTGGGAAGGACAGCGGGTTTGGCGAGCAATGAAACGCATTTCCGTTTTTTGGGAAGGACAGCGGGTTTGGCGAGCAATGAAACACGTTCCCCGTTTTTTGTATCAAACATATTTTTTTCTACCTTTATTTGTCCAACGGGGAAATTTGTTCCGTTTTACATACCGTCCTTTTTGATGCCCGAAAAGAGTTTTGAAATACACCGCCGTTTTTTCTTTTTCGTTCGGATATCGTTTGCCTTTTTTGCAAAAGGGGACTATAATTGTGTTATCCTTTTTACAAAAGAGTGGCGTTATGATTGACATCATCGTAAAAGTTTTATTGATTATGGCAACGCTTTTGGCGTTTATCGTGCCGGGGTTTATTTTGCGAAAGACGAACCTCGTCCGTCCCGAAAGCATGCCCTCCCTTTCGAATATCTTACTCTACCTCTGCGCCCCGATGATGATCGTCAAGGCGTTTGCCGTCAACCCGATCGAGCCGTCGGGAGGCGTTCTTCTCAACTTTTTATACGTCTTTTTATTCTCCGTCGGCGCGCTCCTTTTGACGATGCTCGTTTGCTCCCTCCTCTTCCGCGTTTTGAAGGAAGAAAAGCGCAAGCGCGACGTACTCACCTTTATTGCGACCTTTTCCAACTGCGGATTTGTGGGGCTTCCCTTTATCGACATGTTCACGGACGGAAATTCGGAAGCGATGATGTACTTGACCGTATTCAACGTGGCGTTTAATATTTTTATGTGGACGGCGGGCGTGTATCTCATCACGCAGGACAAGACGCAAATTTCTTTGAAAAAAGCCTTCCTCAACCCGAGTTCCGTCGCATCCGCCATCGGACTTTTGCTCTTTTGCGTTCCGCAAATCAACTTCCTTCATATGGACGCCGTCAAAGAGTTGCAACAAATCGTCGTGTTTACGGGAAATATGACCGCGCCCCTTTCGATGATGATCGTGGGCATTCGGCTTGCGGAACTTTCGCCTCGGCAACTCTTTTGCGATAAAAAAGTATATTTTGCCGCGTTCGCTCGGCTCGTGCTTTCGTTTGGACTTTCTTATTTGCTCATACTTCCCTTCAAACTGACGGGGCTTTTTTCTCAATCGCCGTACGTGTTGCTTGCCCCCGTCATCGCCATGGCAATGCCGCCCGCGGCGAGTATTGTGGCGCTTGCGGAAAAGTACGACGGCGACAAAGACCTTGCCGCCTCCGCCTACACGACGGGAACGCTCCTCTCTATATTTACCCTCCCTTTTGTTCTTCTTCTCATCAGTTTGTAATGCAATGATAAAAAACGCCCGCGCACCGAATTTCGGTGCGCGGGCGTTTTTGATTGCGTTAAACAAAAATTTCTTTGGCAAGCGCCTCAAAGGCGGGAAGCGAACGCTCGATCATCTCCGTCGAAACGCAATAAGAGATGCGCACGTACCCTTCGATTCCGAAACTGTCGGACGGGACGAGGAGCAATTCCTTTTCCCGCGCCTTTTTACAAAATTCCGCCGTGGGAAGGGGGCTTTTGACAAATAAATAGAACGCGCCTTGCGGCTCGACGCAAGAAAACCCGTACGACGTCAGCGCGCCGTACAAAAGGTCGCGGTTTGTTTTGTACACCGATTGATCGCTCGTAAGCCCCAAACACGCCGCCGCCACCCGCTGAAAGAGGGCGGGCGCACACACAAACCCCAAACTTCTCCCCGCGCCGCAAATTGCCGCGAATACGTCCTCCGCGTTTTGCGCACGAGGGCTGACCGCAACGTAACCGATGCGTTCCCCCGCAAGGGACAACGATTTGGAAAACGAATAACAAACGACGGTGTTGGGATAAAACGCCATCGGATAGGGAACGGCCGCGCCGTATGTGAGTTCGCGATACGGCTCGTCCGAAATGAGGTAGATCGCCTCCCCCTTTTCTTCGCTCTTGCGGGCAAGAAGGGCGGAAAGCGCCGTCCATTCTTCCGCACCGTACACGACCCCCGTCGGGTTGTTGGGGGAATTGAGAAGAACCGCCTTCGTCCTTTTGCCGATCACGCGGTCGAGTTCGTCGATATCGAGGTGAAAATCGTCTTTTGCGCGCGCGGAAACGAGCGTTCCGCCCGCTCCTTCCGCAAACACCTTGTATTCGGGGAAATAGGGCGCGATTGCGACGAATTCATCCCCCTCGTTGCACAGCGCGTGCAAGGTTGCCGTAAGGGACGCCGCCGCCCCGCACGTCATGTAGACGAGTTCGGCGGGAACGTTTACCCCGCTTTCCTTCGTTAAAAACTCCGCCACCGAACGGCGCACGGAAAAATCCCCCGGCGCAGAGGTATACCCGTGCAACGTTTCTGCGGGAACTTCTTCCAAAAGGCGTAAAATTTCCTCTTTTACCTTTTGAGGGGCGGGCACGTTGGGATTGCCGAGGGAAAAATCGAACACCTTTTCCCGTCCGATCTCCTTTGCGCGGGCGTTGCCGTACTCAAACAGTTCGCGAATGGCGGAACGCTCCGTTCCCAACCCCTTCATTCTTTCGTTTACCATAGTTACTCCTTACAAGCAAGTACTTTTTTCAAAAAACGTCCTGTGTAACTCTCTTTCTCTTGCGCGATTTGTTCGGGGCTCCCCGTCGCGAGAATCTCACCCCCGCCGTCGCCCCCTTCTTTGCCGAGGTCGATAATATGGTCTGCCACCTTGATAACGTCGAGGTTGTGTTCGATGACGAGCACCGTATTTCCCCCCTCGCGCAGTTTGAGTAAAATTTGAATGAGTTTGTCCACGTCGTAACTGTGAAGCCCCGTCGTCGGCTCGTCCAAAATGTAGAACGTCTTGCCCGTTGACCGCTTGGAAAGTTCCGTCGCAAGTTTTACCCGTTGCGCCTCCCCGCCCGAAAGCGTCGTCGCGCTTTGTCCGAGTTTGATATATCCGAGCCCCACCTCGTTGAGCGTGGAGAGTTTTCCGTAAATGGACGGAACGCTCTTAAAAAATCCGCACGACTCTTCCACCGTCATATCGAGAACGTCGGCAATCGACTTTCCCTTATAGTGCACGTCGAGCGTTTCGCGGTTGTACCGTTTGCCCCCGCACACTTCGCACGGAACGTACACGTCGGGCAAGAAGTGCATCTCGATTTTCATAATGCCGTCGCCCGCGCAGTTTTCGCACCTGCCCCCCGCGACGTTGAAAGAAAACCGTCCCGCCTTATACCCCTTTGCCTTTGCGTCGGGCGTGCTTGCGAACAGTTCGCGAATGGCGGTAAATACCCCCGTGTACGTGGCGGGATTGCTCCGCGGCGTCCGCCCGATCGGGGACTGGTCGATGGCAATGACCTTGTCGAAATACTCAAACCCTTCCGCGCGTTCGTAGTTGCCCTCGGGGAGCCTGCTGCCGTTTAAGCGGTTGGAGAGCGCGGGGAGCATGATCCCGTTGACAAGGGAGGATTTTCCCGATCCGCTTACCCCCGTAACCGCGGTGATCAGTCCTGCGGGAACTTCCGCCGTAATCCCCTTTAAGTTGTTTTGACGGCACCCGTGTACGCGGAAATACCGTCCGTCCGACACTTTTCTTACGGTAGGAACGTCGATTTTTCTTCTCCCCGCAAGGAAGTCCCCCGTAATCGAACGCGGCTCGTTTATGATATCCTCTTGCGTTCCGCACGCGACGATCTCCCCGCCGTGCACGCCCGCTTTTGGCCCGATATCCACAATATAATCCGCCGCCTTTATCGTATCTTCGTCATGTTCGACGACGATGAGCGTATTCCCCAAATCGCGCAATCCTTTCAAGGACGCGAGCAGTTTTTCGTTGTCCCGTTGGTGAAGCCCGATGCTCGGTTCGTCGAGAATATAAAGCACCCCCGTAAGCGCGCTGCCGATTTGCGTGGCGAGGCGTATGCGTTGGCTTTCTCCCCCCGAAAGGGTCGCCGCCCCGCGCGAAAGCGTCAAATAGTCGAGCCCCACCCCGACGAGAAAGTTTAACCGCGCTTTGATCTCTTTTAGAATCGTCCCCGCAATGGCAAACTGCACGGGCGAAAGTTTTAATCCGTCGAGAAATTCAAAGATCTTTCCGACGGGGAGCGCGCACACCTCGGCGATATTTTTTCCGCCGACGGTTACGGCAAGCGCTTCCTTTTTCAACCGTTTTCCGCCGCAGTCGGGACAGTCGCTCGTTCGCATATACCGCTCGATATCGTATTTGACGGAATCGGATGCCGTTTGGTTATAACGGCGTTGCAAGTTGGTTGCAAACCCTTCCCATGCGCTTTGATAGGTGCTGTGGAAAGAACGCGTTTCGTACTGCATTTGCACCCGCTCCCCGCCGTTTCCGTACATGAGCATGTCGTAAATCCCTTCGGGAAGGTCTTTGACGGGAACGTCGAGAGAAAACCCGTAATGGCGGGACAGCGCACCCAAATACATTTGCGTTACGGTGGAAGAATCGAGATTCCACCCGCTGATTTTAATCGCGCCTTCGCGGAGCGTTTTCGTCTTGTCCGGACAAATGAGGTCGGCGTCTACCGCTTGACGGAATCCAAGCCCCGTACACGTCGGGCATGCGCCGTACGGCGTGTTAAAGGAAAAGAGGCGCGGTTCGATCTCTTCCAACGAAATATTACAGTCGGGGCACGCATAGCGAGAGGAATAGAGCGTTTCTTCCCCCTCGCAGTCGATGACGACAAGTCCGTCCGCAAGCCGAAGCGCCGTTTCCAAACTCTCCGTCAGGCGTTTTAAGATTCCATCCTTTACCACAAGCCTGTCGATGACGACGGAAATAGAGTGCTTGACGTTTTTATCTAACTTAATTTCCTCTTGCAAGTCGTAAACGATGCCGTCGATCTTGACGCGGGCATATCCGCTTTTGCGATACCCTTGCAATTCTTTGACGTATTCCCCTTTGCGGCCGCGCACAACGGGGGCGTTGACTAAAATTTTGCTCCCCTCTTTCATTTCCATAACGCGGTCGGCGATTTCATCCACCGTTTGACGGCGAATTTCCCGTCCGCATTTGGGGCAGTGAGGCGTTCCTACGCGCGCATATAAAAGACGGAGATAATCGTAAATTTCCGTTACCGTACCCACGGTGGAACGGGGATTGTGCGAAGTCGTCTTTTGGTCGATGGAAATAGCGGGAGAAAGCCCGTCGATAAACTCCACGTTGGGCTTTTCCATCATGCCGAGAAATTGCCGCGCGTACGAAGAGAGGCTTTCCATATACCGACGTTGCCCTTCCGCAAAAATCGTTTCAAAGGCGAGCGTACTTTTTCCGCTCCCCGAAAGCCCCGTAAAAACGGTAAACGTTCCGCGCGGAATGCTTACGTCTACGTTTTTCAAATTATTCTCTTTTGCACCTTTTACGAAAATCGTATCTTTCATGCCCGTTTATTCCTTATCGGCAGTTGCCGAACCTGTTCATTTTACACAAAAAACCGAATACGTTCCCCTTTTTACGTCCGCATCCGTTTGCGGAGAAGGGCAATCGCCTCGCGAATTTCTATCGCTCGTTCAAAGTCAAGCTGTGCGGATGCAACCTTCATCAGCGCTTTCAATTTTTCGATTTCTTCGGGAATATCTTTGACGCGGACGTCCTCCGTCGCACGCGTTTTCGTCGTGATGTTGAGGGAAGATTTTACCTCTTTGACGATCGTCCGCGGGACGATTCCGTGCGCCTCGTTATATGCGCGTTGAATTTCTCGACGGCGATTTGTTTCTTCTATCGCGCGTTGCATGCTCCCCGTTACCGTATCTGCGTACATGACGACGCGCCCTTCGCTGTTGCGCGCTGCGCGCCCGATCGTCTGCACAAGGGACGTTTCGCTGCGCAAAAAGCCCTCTTTGTCCGCGTCGAGAATGGCGACGAGTTTGACTTCGGGAAGGTCCAACCCCTCGCGCAAGAGGTTGATCCCGCACAAAACGTCAAATTCCCCCGAACGCAAGCCGTTGACAATGTCAATGCGCTCCAAGGCGTCGATGTCCGAGTGCATATAGCGCACCTTTACCCCGTTTTCTTTGAGGTAATCGGTCAAACTTTCCGCCATGCGCTTTGTGAGCGTGGTAACGAGCACTCGCCCGCCCCCTTGCACCACCGCGCGGATTTCAAAGAGCAAGTCGTCGATTTGCCCCTTCGTCGGACGGACGAACACGGGGGGATCTAAAAGCCCCGTCGGACGGATGAGTTGCTCCACCACTTGTCCCGCTTGCCCGAGTTCGTACTCCGCGGGCGTCGCCGAAACGCAAATGAGTTGGGGAACGCGCGCGTCGAATTCTTCAAACGTCAACGGACGGTTATCGTAAGCGGACTGCATGCGGAACCCGTATTCTACGAGGTTGGTTTTCCGCGACAAATCCCCGTGGTACATTGCGCGGATCTGCGGAATGGTCATGTGGCTTTCGTCGATAAACACGAGAAAGTTATCGGGAAAATAGTCGAGAAGGGTAAACGACGGTTGCCCGGGACTTCTTCCGTCAAAGTAGCGGGAGTAGTTTTCCACCCCCGAACAGTATCCGATCTCCCGCATCATTTCCAAGTCGTGTTCGGTGCGTTGAGAAAGGCGTTGCGCTTCCAGCAATTTGCCCGCATCCTCAAACGCCTTGACTTCCCCCTTCAAGTCCTCTTCGATGAGGGAAAGCGCCGACTGCAACCGCTCCGTTCCCACCGCATAGTGGCTTGCGGGGAAGATGACGGCGTGCTTTAACTGATTGATGATTTTCCCCGTTACGACGTCCTCTTCGCCAAGTCGGTCGATTTCGTCGCCAAAAAATACGACGCGGATCGCCACTTCGGAGTTGGACGCGGGGAAAATTTCCACCACGTCCCCGCGCACGCGGAAGGTAGAACGCTTAAAGTCGACGTCGTTGCGGGAATAGTGAATTTCCACAAGTTTATAGATGAGTTCCTCGCGGGAAAGGGCTTGTCCGGGGCGCAACGAAACGCCGAGGCGGAAAAACTCTTCCGGCGCACCGAGCCCGTAGATACACGAAACGGAAGAAACGACGATAACGTCGTCCCGCTCCCCCAAAGAACAGGTGGCGGCGTTGCGCAGTTTGTCGATTTCGTCGTTCATCGACAAGTCCTTTTCAATATAAGTGTCCGTGGACGGAATATAACTTTCCGGCTGATAGTAATCGTAGTAAGAAACGAAGTACTCCACGCGATTTTCGGGGAAAAATTCGCGAAATTCGTTGCAAAGTTGCGCCGCAAGCGTCTTGTTGTGCGCAATGACAAGGGCGGGACGCCCCACGTTTTTGATGACGTTTGCCATGGTAAACGTCTTTCCGCTCCCCGTTACCCCGACGAGTACTTGCGTGCGAATGCCGTCCAACACCCCTTCCGTCAACTTTTCAATGGCTTGCGGTTGATCGCCCGTGGGAGAAAAGGGCGCTTTTAATTGATATTCGTGATGCTCCATATCCCCCTCCAAGAGAAAAAATAGACACAAACATTCGTTTGCATCTATTGTACCTTATTTTTTCCTTCCTGTCAACTTGTTAGGAAAAGATTGCCTTTAGAATGATGCCGACGACAAAAGACAGTACGGCGGTTGCCACCGTGATTCCGATTTTCATGTAAAGCCCGCGTTTGCGCTGTTTGCCTGCCCGCTTGTACGCTTGCCCCGCCGCATGAAGGTGAATGACGTACATTCGCTCTCCCTTACGGTCGGAAGAAGTAAGTTCAAAATAACCGTCCAACTCAAGCGCACGCAAAATGCCTTCGAGCGATTCTTCGGTGTATCCCCCTTTGGGGGGCAGCAACGCGAGAATTTCGGACGGGGAAACGAGTACGCGGTCCTTGCCTCCGACGAGCGTATAAACGGCGTTCATGACGTCCTCTTCCTTGCGGTTGAGTTTTTCGTTTAACATCCGCGCCCTCCTTGTTTGTTTATCGTGTGATACGAATTTCTCAATTCTTTGTATTCGTCTACGGTAAGTTTTTTATTCGCGTTTTCGTGTAAATTCGTTTATTTTCCGCGGAAACGCGTACGTTTTACACTTTTTTCTGGTTGTTTTTAATATGCCAAGCAATCGGCTGTGAAATTATTTTCGTGCGGCGAGCATTGCCGAAGTTTGTCGTTCCGCCCCAAGGGCGACAAGCCGCACTTGTGATAAGCGCCAACGGTACAAACAAGCCGCAACGCTTTATAAAAGCGACGAGATGAGCCACGCGACCATTCCGCCCCAAGGGCGACAAGCCGCACTTGGGATATGCGTCAACGGTACAAACAAACCGCAACGCTTTATAAAAGCGACGAGATGAGCCACGCGACCATTCCGCCCTAAGGGCGATAAGCCGCACTTGTGATCAGCGCCAACGGTACAAACAAACCGCAACGCTTTACAAAAGCGACGAGATGAGCCACGCGACTATTCCGCCCCAAGGGCGATAAGCCGCACTTGGGATAAGCGCCAACGCCACAAACAAGCCGCAACGCTTTATAAAAGCGACGAGATGAGCCACGCGACCATTCCGCCCGCAAAGCCCCCTACAAACGCACCGACCGCAGAAAGCGCGATGATATCGCGGCGGCGGCGAAATACGTCCCCCCGTTCCTTTTGCTCCGTTTCGCAATAGGCACGGCCTTCGGGAAGGGAACACAGGCAATAGACGCCGTTCTCCGCGTATTTTATTTCCACGTACTTATGATCGCATAAATAGTTGAGCGAATGGTGCAAAAGCGCCTCGTTTCCCTCTTCGTGCGCGGGGAAAGAAGACAGAAGTTCTTCCTCTTCTACCACCTTGTACGCGCCGTCTGCGCTCAATTCGTTAATTTTTTTCAAAAGTCTTGCCGTTCGTTTATCTAACATGCCCCGATTTTACTATTATTTCCCTTTTTTGTCAAGACCATTCTCGACGCACGCGGCGCCAAAAAAAGGTTTGTGCTAAAAAAGCGGGGACGTCCCCGCTTTTTTTACGCTCTACCGATCAGTATGAGTATCGGATTGAGATCGTAGAATATCTTTGTAAGAGGAGATGCGCTGAACAGTTCTTCAAGTCCCCACCCGGAAGTATACGTTTGAACGAGTTCTCCAAAATACCCGCCGACCGCCGAAGAAACGGCAAAATAAATACCGAATGCAACCGCCGCCGCAATGACGAATACGACGATGGAGAAAAGTCCGCCGTCCAAGAAACGAATGACCTTAACGTGATCGAGTTCGCGCACGCCCAAATTGATGAGCAAGTTCAAAAGCACGATGGCGAGCACCAAGACGATGAACACGACGAGCGCCACAACGCCGTAGCCGAGAATCATCGCAAGCGTCGGATTCATCTTTGCGACGAACAAGTCTTGCAGTTTGAGCGAGAAGTTTGCAACAAACGGGACTTTGATTGCGACGATCACCGCGCCCGCGAGCGCGCCGACGGTGAGAATCATCATGACGACCGTCCACGCCGTACGCATCAATCCGAGTTTATAACCGCCCTTGACGACGAACACGAAGAACGCGACGATCATAAGGTCCATTGCGTACGTTCCGAAGATCGCCCAAAGGTCGAATCCACCGATGCAAATATTATACACGATAAACAAAATTCCCTCGTCGAGCGCCGTACAATGGTACAAAATGGAAAGAACGAATCCGCCGACCGCAAGCAAGGGAACAACGACGTTGACGACGAGCGTCAGCGCGCCCGCAACGCGGTCTAAAATACGGAAAAACCAGTTTGCCTTCTTTCTGCGCGCACGGAACCCCGCACGAAGGAGCCCCCCGAGCATGAGTACGATTGCAATGACGCCGAACAACCCGCCTGCCAAAATGGCGACGTAAGCGAGTTTATTTTCCAAAACGGGAATTTTACCGATGAGAAGCGTCGCACAAAAGACGATCGCAATCTGCCAGCCCACCCAACTCATCTTGGAAAACCGACGGATAAATCCGATCACGACGAGGAGCGCCACGACAGCCGCAACCGCAATCAGGGCGATTGTAGCAGGCATTCCCAACGCAAGTAAATTGAATGACGTTTTCATAAAGCCTCCGCTTATTTGTTGAAATTATCCTTCAATGATACGATTTCCGAAAGGCAAAGCATTCCGTCTTCCGTACATTTTTTGTAGTAACCCGTCCGCATCAACTGGAACGCTTCCCCGTCGGGCGCATCCAAAAGCGCAGGCTCTGCCTTTCCGTAGAGAAGGTGTTCGCTATCGTAGTTCATGCGTTCGGAAAAGTCTTGCCCCGCATATTCCGCGTCCTTTAAGAGATAGTCGTACTGTTTTACGACCACGGGGGACGCCGTTTCGGCGTTTACCCAGTGAATGACGCCCTTCGCCTTGATTCCGCTCGTGTCGTTTCCGCTGCGCGAGGACGGCACGTAAGTACATTTTACCTCGACGACGTTTCCGTTTTCGTCCTGTACCGCCTCGTCGCAACGGACGATGTAAGCGTTTTTCAAACGAACGTACCCGCCGAGTTTTAATCGGAAGTATTTCGGAGGGGGATTGAGCGCAAAGTCGCTCTTTTCCACGTAAAGATTCTTTGAGAAGAGGATTTTCCGCTTGCCCGCGTTTTCGTCCGTCTGATTGACGTCAAAGTCAACCTCTTCGCTGCCTTCGTAGTTGGTTATGGTGAGTTTCAACGGATCGAGCACCGCCATTGCGCGGGGCGCGTGTGCGTTGAGGTATTCTCTCACGCAAGCCTCGAAATAAGAAATTTCACATTCCGAATTCGCCTTGGCAATCCCTACCCGCTCGCAAAAATCTTTGATGGCGGGAACGGGAATTCCGCGGTTGCGAAGTCCCGCAAGCGTCGGCATACGCGGATCGTCCCAGCCGTGAACGGCGCCGTCTTCCACAAGTTTTTTCAAGTACCGCTTGCTCATGACGAGGTTGGTCAAATTCAACCGCGCAAACTCGATTTGGCGGGGTTTGGGAACAAACCCAAGCGAATACCCTACCCAGTCGTAAAGAGGGCGGTGATCTTCAAATTCAAGCGTACAAAGGGAATGCGTTACCCCTTGTAAATAGTCGCAAATAGGATGCGCGTAATCGTACATCGGGTAGATACACCACGCATCTCCCGTGCGGTGATGCGTCGCGTGTAAAATACGGTAAATGACGGGATCGCGTAAATTCATATTCGGAGAGGACATGTCGATTTTTGCGCGCAGGCACTTTTCCCCGTCCGCATACTTTCCTTCCTTCATCTCCGTAAAAAGACGTAAATTTTCCTCAACGGAGCGGGTTCTGTACGGGCTTTCCGTTCCGGGCTCGGTGAGCGTTCCACGGCTTTCGCGAATTTCATCCGCCGACAAATCGCACACAAACGCCTTCCCCTCTTTGATCAATCGAATTGCAAACTCGTAAATGACGGGGAAGAAGTCGGAAGCGTACACTTCCTTTTCCCATTGATAGCCCATCCAGCGGATATCCGCGCGAATGGCGTCGACGTATTCCGTTTTTTCCTTCGACGGGTTGGTATCGTCAAAAAAGAGGTTGCACTTCCCCTTGTACTTTTCCGCCGTTCCAAAGTTGACGAACATGCTCTTTGCATGCCCGACGTGAAGATATCCGTTCGGTTCGGGCGGAAATCTCGTTTGAATCGCGGTTACCTTGCCCTCCGCCAAGTCCTCGTTGATCATTTGCTCGATGAAATTGCTCGCTTCCACCATACTCTTTGCTCCGATTAAAAGGTGGGATTTTTCTCGCGTAAGCGTAAACTATCCCTATTTTTTTTGATTATACCATATTTTATCAAGAAATGATACCTTTTCTTAAGCATTTTTTTGAAATTTGTGCTATAATTTTTGCATGGACGCTTTTCTTCTCGAATTTTTCAACCGCATCCGCTGCGACGCGCTGACCGTATTCTTTGGGTTCTTTTCCTTTTTAGGGGAAGGAATCCCCCTCGTCGTAGGCGTTTTGCTTTGTTTTTGGCTGACGAAACCGCAAACGGGCGAACGGATCGCCGTCGTCGCGCTTACCTCGCTCCCCCTCAATACGTGGTTAAAGGTCGCCGTTGCGCGCCCGCGCCCGTACGTTGCGGAAACCGTCCCCCTTTTGCCTGTGGATAACGCCTTTCTTTCCACGACCGATTTGGGTTCTCACGTTTCCTTTCCGAGCGGACATTCGCAGTCGGTTGCAAGTTTTCTCTCCGCCCTTTCCCTCCGCATAAAAAGGGTTTGGGTTTGGATTGTCTGTATGCTCGTAACCCTCCTCGTCATGCTCTCCCGCCTTTATTTCGGCGTGCACTATCCCACCGACGTTATCGCAGGGTTTTTGATCGGATTTTTCGTCGCCCTTTTTTGGACGGTCGTCTATCAAAAGGCGTACGGCGCAAGATATTATATGCTTTGCGCCTTTGCGATCGCCTCTTTGATTCCCCTCTTTTTCACCCAACCGCACGACTGTTTACAATCGGTCGGCTTGATTTGCGGACTTGCCGTCTTTTTGCCGATTGCAAACCGCGTTGCTCCGCCCCTCTCCTCCTTTCCAAAGCGGCTTTTACGCATTCCCGTAGGCGCGCTTGCGGCGGGCGCGGTTTTCCTCGTTTCTCTCCTCTTCCCGGAAGGGGACGCGTTCCGTCTTTTGTCCTACTTTCTTTTGACGGGAGGCGCAACGGCGGGCGCGCAGGCACTTTTCCGCCTTTTCCGCATTTGATTGCGCACACGCGGCGCGAACGCTTGACACTTTTTTGAGAAAGTGATAGGATATTCACGAACGAAAATTTATCCCTTTTAGGAGAAAAACTATGTCTGACAGCAAAAGAGCGGTTACGATGGACAAACTCGTTGCGCTGTGCAAACAGCGCGGAATCATCTTCCCCGGAAGTGAAATTTACGGCGGAATGGGCAACACGTGGGACTACGGGCCCGTCGGCGTGGAAATTAAAAACAACATCAAGCGCGCTTGGTGGAAACGCTTCGTACAGGAGAGCGAAAACTCCTACGGCGTCGATGCGGCAATTTTGATGAATTCCCGCGTTTGGGACGCAAGCGGACACACCACCTCGTTTACCGATCCGAAAATGGACTGCAAAGAGTGCAAGAGCCGCCACCGCGCGGACAACCTCATCGAGGCGCATTCCAAGGGAAAGGTCAATCCCGACGCAATGTCGAACGAGGAAATGGAAGCGTACATTCAAGAACACCACGTCAACTGCCCGATTTGCGGCAAATTTAACTGGACGAATATCCGCACCTTCAACTTGATGTTTGAAACGTCCCGCGGGGTTACGGACGAAAATCAAAATAAAATTTACCTTCGCCCCGAAACGGCGCAAGGGGAATTTGTCAATTTCGGCAACGTACAACGCACGACGCGCGCAAAAGTCCCCTTTGGCATCGCGCAGATCGGCAAGGCGTTCCGCAACGAAATTACCCCCGGCAACTTTATCTTCCGCACCATTGAATTTGAACAGATGGAACATCAATGGTTTTGCAAAGAGGGAACGGACGGCGAATATTACGTGCAATTTAAGGAAAAAGCGTGGGAATTTTTGACCGCGCTCGGCTTTAACCCCGAACACCTGCGCTTTAAGGATCACGACAAACTCGCCCACTACGCAAAGGCGGCGTGCGACATTCAATACCTCTTCCCGATGGGCTGGTCGGAACTCAACGGCATTCACAACCGCACCGATTACGATCTTTCGCGCCATCAAGAATTTTCGGGAAAGAGCCTCTTGTACGTCGATCCCATCGACAATAGCCGCTATATCCCTTACGTCATCGAATACTCGATCGGCGCCGACCGCTTGATGCTCGCAACTCTTTCCGAGGCGTACGATGAAGAAACGCTGGAAAACGGCGAGGTGCGCAACGTCATGCGCTTCCACCCCGCTATTGCGGCATATAAGGCGGCGGTATTGCCCCTCCAAAAGAACCTTGCGCCGCAAGCGAAAGAAATTTACAAGAAACTTGCAAAGCATTTTATGATTTCTTACGACGAGGCGGGCTCGATCGGAAAGCGTTACAGAAGACAGGACGAAATCGGAACTCCTTTCTGCTTGACCATCGACTTCCAAACGCTCGAAGACGGTACGGTTACCGTCCGCGATCGCGACACGATGGAACAAATTCGCCTTTCCGTAGACGAAGTTATCACATATATCAACGAAAAAATTCTCTTTTAATAAACGGCGCGCACCGTACGGTGCGCGCTTGTTTTTTTGTCGCAACGAGAAATGAAAGAGTTTTGTAACGCTGTTTTATTATACTCTTCTTCGTCGCGCGGCTCGCTTTTGCGATACGCGCGGGGAAACTGTTTTACGGCGTGTGTTGTGCTTATTGTGCCCCCTTCTCCGTCGAACAACCCTTCCGTCGCGCGGGGAAACTGTTTTGCGGCGCGTGTTGTGTTTGGCGCGGAGAAACTGTTTTTGCGGCGCGCGTTGTGTTTGGCGCGGGGAAACTGTTTTGCGGCGCGTGTTGTGTTTGGCGCGGGGAAACTGTTTTACGGCGCGTATTGCGTTTGGCGTAGGGAAACTGTTTATGGCGCGTGTTGTGCTTGGCGCGGGGAAACTGTTTTACGGCGCGCGTTGTGTTTGGCGCGGGGAAACTGTTTTGCGGCGCGTGTTGTGTTTGGCGCGGGGAAACTGTTTTTACGGCGTGTGTTGTGCTTGGCGCAGAAAAACTGTTTTACGGCGCGTACTGTGCTTATTGTGCCCCTTCTCCGTCGAACAACCCTTTTTCGTCGCACGGGGAAAATATTTCCGCTTCCCGATTGCAGTTTGCACCCGCTCCAACGCAATCAAAGGCTTAAAAACTTCCAACGCCGTAAACGCGGCGCGCCCTCAACACGACCTCGCTTTGATCAAAACAACTCCGCCCGCGCACCTTTGGGTGCGCGGGCGGTTTTCCGTTTAATATTGTCCGGACGGCATAGCGTAAACGTCGAATTCTCCGTCCGTGTCGAACGTTTCCCCCTCGTCAAACGCGGCAAGTTTAGAAACGGACACCTCGTACGCGGTCATGGTTACCGACTCCGTTTCGGAAAGTTTCTTTTGATACTCTCTGCTTTGAATTCTTCCGGAAAGGGCGACCTTATCCCCCACCTTTAAGTTTTGAACGAAACGTGCGTTTCTTCCCCAAGCGATACAGGGAATGTAATCGGACTTATTATACGCGCGGTTGACTGCCACCAACAAATCGGCAATTTCCCGATTGAACGGCGTCGTGCGGTAGACGGGCGGTTTGCAAATGTAGCCCGAAAGCACGATACTGTTCGGATTTTTCTCTTCCGTTCCCTCGACGAGTTCGCGCACGAACACGGTGAGCATCAAACGGGATCTTCCGTTTTCCAACTTGTTATAACTTCGAAACTGCCCGACGGCGCAAATACGGCTGCCCACGCCGAGGTGGTTTCCTTGAATGAGCCGCTCCGAAACGGTAACGGGCAAAACGTCCGCCTGCCCCGAAAGCCGCATCACCTTTACGTAGAGTTCATAAAACCCCTCTCCGTACACCTCGTGGGAAAAGGTCGCTTCCGACACGATTTCCCCTTCTACGTACACCCGATTGTTTTTCTCCGTATTGTAATCCATATCAACCTCCAAAATGAATTTCCCTCGTTAAGATTGCGCCGACGGAATTTGCCTTCCCGACGCGTCGATGGTATAGTTTTCCCGATAAATGAGTTCGCCGATCGGGACGAACTCGTACCCCTTTGCACGGAGCGTGTCAATGACGATAGGAAGCGCGTCCGCCGTATGTAACCCGTTATTGTGGCAAAGAATGATCGATCCGCTTTTCACCCGCTCGACGATGCGCGCGGCGATATCGGACGCGGACAAATCCTTCCAGTCGAGCGAATCGACGTCCCATTGCACGGGAAATATCCCCATGCCGTTGGCGGTATCGACGAGCAAGTCGTCGTAATCGCCGTAAGGCGGACGAAAGAGCGTAACGCGTTTTTCCGTGATTTTTTCAATCGCCTCGGAAGACGAACGGAGTTCCCCTAAAATTTCCGTTTCGCTTTGCTTGGACATATACGAATGCGTGGCGCTGTGCGTACCGATTTCGTGCCCGTTTTCGTCGATTTTTTTGACGTAGTCGGGATATTTTTCCGTCCAAAATTGCACCATGAAGAAGGTCGCGCGCACGTTCCCCGCCGAAAGCGCCTGTAAAATGGCGTCCGTGTGTTCCGTCCCCCACGCGCAATCGAAGGAAATGGAAATTTTGTTGTCCTCCCGTTCTACCGAATAAATAGGAAGGGAACGCGTCCCGCTCCAATACACTTGCGCCGCGCCCGTCGCGCTTGCCGCAAATGCGGAAAGGAGAAAGAGCATAATGAGAGCAACCGCCAAGACGACCGATTTTCGATGTATTTTTTGTTTCATTGACAACACCTGTATCTTATCATTGTTTGGCGCGGGGAATTTGACCGCTTTTGTCCTTCTTCCTCTTTTTTTGTCGAATTTCCCTTGGGGTGGAAAAAGAACTCGGATTCCCCGCGTTTTCATTGTATGCGTCAAACGCACGATTATTCCGCCCTTTTGTAACGGAAAACGCACCGAAACAAAATAAGCGCCCGCCGTGCAAATGCACGGCGGGCGCTTGATGCCAAGCGGTTGATTTTATTTACAGCCCCGTCGGGGTTTCGTCTTGATGCGTATGCACCGATTCGTCCTGTTTCGGTGCTTTTTTCACGATCGGCTTGCGCGGTACGCTCGTTAACGTCAATACGTTTACTTCTTTTGCGCCTGCACGTTTGAGCGTATAAGAAAGTTCGGATACCGTAGAGCCTGTGGTAAGCGTATCGTCAATGATCAATACGGTCTTTCCTCGCAACTCCTTCCGTTTTACTACGTGAAAGCACCCGCGCAAGTTTTCCTCCCGCTCGCGACGGGATAAAATCTTTTGCGCGTCCGTTTCCCGTTGTTTTATAACGCCGTCGTAAAGCGGTACGCCGACGCGCCCCGAAAGTTCTTCCGCGAGAAGGCGCGACTGATTGTATCCGCGCCGTTTTTCCGCTCCTTTTGTCATCGGAACGAACGCCAAAAGATCCGTCCCCGTAAAATGAGAAAGATAGCACTCTTCCAACTGTTCCGCACAAAGAAAGCGCAAGTATTTTGCCCCGTTCTTCAAGCGGGAAACGATGGTTGCGGTCATTTCGCCGTGCGTCCAAACGGAACGCGCTCTGTCGGCGAACAATCTCTTTTCCTTGCATTCCAAACAAACCCCGTCTTCCTTCCCCGCGCGTCCGCAAAGAGGACAGTACGGCCCTACGTTCCAAGGTAAATTTGCAAAACAGTCCTTGCAAAAGTAGCCCTCGGAAAACACTTCTTTTCCGCAGCCTTCGCAAGTATAATTGATCTTTTGTTTCCGCTCGAATATACGCGGGATTCGTTTTAGAAAGTTCATACAATGAAAGGGGGCGCAATGCGCCCCCCTTATCTCCTTAAAAATCGTCGTCGTGTTCGTCGTCTTCGTCGTCCTCGTCGTCGCCGAGCGAATAAATGTCGTCCCCCGTAACGTACTCGAGATCCTCTTCGTCGTCGGAAACGTACTCTTCCTCTTCCATTTCCTCATCGAATTCTTCGTCGAACGTTTCGTCGATTCCTTCCATTCCTTCGTCCAAATCGACGTCGGTATCGTCGTCGAGGTAGTTTCTCCACTCCTCGTCGTCTTCCACCTCGTCTTCCGGCTCCTCGTCGTCGTAGACGGACTTTTTGCGGCACTCGTCGCACATCTTTTCTCCTGCGCGCATTTCGTTTTCTCCGCAAATCGGGCAAAGTTCCGTTGCCAAGTCTTCGTCTTCGAAATCAAGTTCCTCCGTTTCCGTAGGAATTCCCTTTAATTCTTTTAAGCAAATATCGCAGTATTCCTGCTTTTCCGCGTCGATATAATTGAGTTCGCAACGCGGACACTTCATATAACGCACCATTTTCCCTTCCTCCGTTTGTTTTTAGGCTAATAAATTATATTAGTATTTATTTTTTTTGTAAACTGTTTTTTTATGCCTTTTTCAAAAAAATTCTCGTTTTTTTCTTTTTTTTGAGAAAATTAAAAAAATCACCCAAAAGATCGGGTAATTTTTCGTTTATTTTCTCCGTTTGAAAAGCGACGCCCCGCATTTTTTGCTCCTTTGCGCCTGCCTTTACCGTCAACTTCATTTTGAAAAAAATCCCGCGCTTATCGCGCGGGATTTTGATCGTTTATTCTTTTTCTTCCGTTTGAGAAAGGTACTCGTCGACAAGTTCCGCCGTTCTCTTTTTTATTTGCATAAGTCGCCTTAACAGACCTTTTTGAAGCCCCAGTACCGTTTCCACCGTCGCGTCTTCCCCACGGTCTCTTGGACGCGGGAAAAGTAAGTTCAATGCTTTTGACCGATCCTCGTACTCTAAAATATCTTTTATCATCCGTTCCGCGTCATTTTTCCACGTTGACTCTTTTTCCGTCGCCGCAATCGCTTTCGCGATTCGCTTTACAGGATTCAAAATTTTTTCAAGAGCCGTCAAGTTTTCATCGTCATACATTACCAATTCTGCCATCTCAAACGCCATAAGACGCCTCAAACGACTTCCCACCCACCTTTCCGAAAACGCATCGTCGTTCTTTTTTCTCAATTGGCAAAACGCTTCAAAATAATTTTCTAAACTTGCCGCTTCGCGCTTTACCGTTTCGACGGTCGACGCAAATTCATTTTGCTTGTCTTTGTTAATAACGATCTCTTCTTTCATTTTCTTCTCCTCGCGTTTATTGCAATATTATAGCACTCAATTTTTGTATGTCAAGTACCAAAACCAAAAATTTTATTGAAAAAATCCCGCGCTTATCGCGCGGGATTTTGATCGTTTATTCTTTTTCTTCCGTTTCTACGGATTCTTCCGCTACTGCTTCTTCAACCGCTTCCGTTGCAGTTTCTTCCGCCGCAACTTCCGCCGTTTCGTCCGCGTAGACGTCTACGCTCTTGTCGTCCGTCGTGTCGACAACGAGTTTCGGCTTCTTCACCGTAGCCGCTTGCGCCGCCTTCTTTGCCTTCGTAAGAAGGACAGGTACGACAATCGCCGTTGCAACGACAAGCGCCGCACCGACGCCGATCAAGATCCAAGCCCAAACGGGAAGCCCTTCGTCCGTTTCTTCGGGAGCAACGTAGCGTTGCATTGCGCCGTGCCAATGTTCGGCAATCGCCGTTTCATCCGATTCGTTGACTTTGCCAAGCGTGAGAATGAACGCGCTTCTTACGCGATAATCTTTGAACGCGAGGTCGGCGTCCCCTTCCTTGCCTTCCGCATACGCAAAGACTGCGTCTTTGTCTTCTTCGTTGTACAAATACTCGTCGTCTTTGCCCGCGTCTTTCGCCTCTTGAAGGTTGTCCTCAAAGAACTCCGTCGATCCCGTGTAGAAATAGGAATTGATCGCCGTCGCTCTCGTTGCGTGATCCGCCTTTAAGTCGTTGATATAATCGGTTACTTCGGTGTATTTTTCGTTGAACGCCTTGACTTCCGCGTTGTTCATGAGGTCGCCGTCCGCATTCTTCAAACTAACCGCCGAAACGTAGTTGTAAGAGGTGGAGCCGAGCGCTTCCGCATCCGCATAGAAGAGAGTGTTATCTACGATCTCGTACGGATACCAACTGTTCGCGTGTTCTGCTTTCAAAACGCGGACGGGTTGGAATTCGTCCTTAACGGCAAGGTTGCTGTAATCGTCCGCCGTGCCGTTGTATACCGCACGTTCTACGGAAACGCCGCTTCCTTCCGAACGGTTGAAGTATACGTATTTGTACGTATCGTCCGACGTGCTGTCAAGATACATGAGCGTTGCGCCCGATACGTTCGTTGCGATTCTTTGTTCCGTTGCAACGCCGTTTGCACCGACGTCCGCACGGTAAATATTCGCGCCGTCCACGTAAATATAGTGGTGCGTGTCGCCGTCAAGATAGAAGACGGCGGAAGCAGATGCTTTGGCGGTGTCTTGCGCAACGACGTCGAGGTTGCTATCCGCATTGCCCGTAACGGAGTTCCACGTTTCGGTTACGGTTTCTTCCGCAAGGTAGTAAAGCCAACCCGTTTCTCCCGTCGTCGTGCCCGCTGCAGCAAGGTCTTTCCGCGTGAAGTAAATGCCGTCGTTATTATAAGAAAGCAGGCTGTACGTGTAACCGATGGTAGGAATCGCATCCGCGGAAGCGTCTTCCGTGTGTTGCGTGTATTGCGTCTTGATTCCCGTCTTGCCGATTCCGTCGAGAATGATTTCGCCGTAGTTATGATAGGGCGCTTCGCCGTCGTGTTCGTCAAGATAAGCCTGATCGTAGGTGTATTCGTAAGGCGCTTCCGTCGCGTCTGCCGATACGCGGTAAATTTGCGTGTATCTGAGTTGGTTGGGGCTGTCCTTATCGTCGCCGTCTACAACGTTCATCGTGTAATAAACGTAAGGATTTTCCTTGTCCGTGCTGTCGAGGACGTAACTTGCCATGTTCTTAACGAGCGTGGTGGTTACTTCCGTCGAAGTGTTGTACGAATAAAGGGTGCTCCCTTCTACGTAGAGGTTGTAAACGACGTCGTCCACTTCGACAAAACGGTAAACGGTCGCGTTGTTTTCTACGCGGAACATGCTCTTGACGTCCGAGCCGTCTAATTTCGCGCTCTTGAAGTCGAGATATTCGTTTTCGACAACGCCTTCCGTGTTTTTAACGTTGTTGGGCGTTGCATAATAAATGCGGTCGCCGTAGACGTAAAGACCGGACGTATAGTCCGCCGCAACCATAAGGGAAGGAACGACCGTTTCCGCCGTGTTTTCCCCTTCGGCGATATCTTCTTTTGCAATCCGCATGAGCGCGCCTTTTACGACGTCGCCGTACGTATTGTCAGACGTGTACGTTTCTACCCCGTTGATAAAGTAGACGTAATCCCCCTTTTCTACGACGAATCCGCCGTTCGAAGAAACTTCTCCCGTTACGTCGCCCGCAAGAGGGGTAAACGGCGTATCGCAAGCAGCGAGAGATGCAACGCTCGCCGTCATTACGGTTGCCGTCAATAATACGAATAATTTTTTGCCATATTTGCGCATAACAATCCGAACTCCTTATTCCTGATCGTAAATTACAGTTCTAACGATACATGTTTTATTATATACTAAATCAAGGTTTTACGCAATCAAAAACTTGCAAAACTTTTACTTTTCTTTGATATTTTTTCAGTTTAAGAGGTGTTTTTTATGGAAAAATTCGGGATTTTCGAACTGCTCGACACCCTGTCCGCGCTCACCGCGCAAAAATCCCCCGAAAAGACGGACGACGCTCCGCAAGACAATCCCCCTCCCGCCGAACGGGAACAGCCTTTGGCGGGAACAAACAACGCTTTTTCCTCCCTCGTCGCCCGTCAAGAAGAAATTTCTCGCCGTATCGACAAAAACAACAGACGGTAGAATTTTTTTAGGTTTTCCACAAAATACCTTGACGACTTTGGCTCGCAACGGGAAACAAAGAACAACCGATTTTATACAGGGTACGGAAAGCCCTTGATCCCTTTGGCTCGCAACGGGAAACAAAGAACAATCGATTTTATGCAGGGTACGAAAAGCCCTTGATTCCCTTTGGCTCGCAACGGGAAACAAAGAACAATCGATTTTATGCAGGGTACGAAAAGCCCTTGATTCCCTTTGGCTCGCAACGGGAAACACACACCCCGCCGCCACACAAAAACAACCAACGATATACGGGATATTGTTTCTATGCCCCTCACTTTTCTCCCCGCCGCCGCATCAACCCTTTGTTTTCGGCGGGGGGGCATTCCCGTTAACTTGGCAATCGCGCTAAATCGACGTGTGTTTTTAGCAAAAAAGAGTTTGGATTTTTTCCAAACTCTTTGATTTTTTATTTGCGGAATTTATTAAGACGACAGTTTTTGTAAGACCGCGCGTTTTGTTTGCCATCGGTTGTCGCGTAAATCTTCTCCGTAGGCTGTAAAAAACATGCGGTGGGGGCGTTTTGAAAAAACTTTATGAGTTTGACAAATCCCGCGCGTTTTTCCGTCAACCGTTTTCGCTTGTCTTCTTCATAGACAACGCAAAAATAGCACGCGATACAATTCTAATTTGTAAGAAAATTTGCTCAACGGATACAAAATCCGCGTTTTTTCAACCACGTTTCCGCCAAATTATGCCATGCGGAAAGGTGTCCGATTTTTTCCTCTTCCCCGTCGTTTATCATCGTGTGCGCGTTGACGACGCTCGTTCCGTGCCACCCTTTTTCAAAGACGTGCAGTTCAAAAGGAACGCCTGCGTTGCGATATGCCATCGCCATGCGGAATGCACTCTCGACGGGCACGCAGTCGTCCTCCACCGTGTGCCAAATGAAAGCGGGCGCGCTTTCTTCCGTTACGCGCGTTTCCAAGGAAAGAAACGCCCTCGTCTTTTCGTTTGCACCCGAAATGGTATCCGAAGTTCCCTCGTGCGTAAACCCCTTTTCCGTCGTCAAAACGGCGTAGGAAAGAATGACGGCGTCGGGACGGCCTAATTTGGCAACGTCGCCCAAAACCTCCCGCACGGAAGAGTGAAACGAAAGCGTTGCGAGCATGCCCGTAAGGTGTCCGCCCGCGGAAAAGCCCACCGCCGCGACGTGTTCAGGATCGACGCGGAATTCCTCGGCGTTCTTACGGATATACGCCATCGCCATGACCGCCTCGACGAGCGGCCCGGGGAATACCATGCGTTCGTCCATTTTTCCGCGTGCCAACATTTCGTGATACGGCTTGTCGCTCACGGTATATTTGAGCGTGAACGCCGCATACCCCTTTGCGAGAAAGGCAAGCGCAACCGGCTCTCCTTCCCGTTCGGATACAAACCCGTATCCCCCGCCCGGAATGACGAGAATGGCGGGGTGCGTTTTGGGGCGCACCTCCGTATAAACCGCGGGAACGTAAGAAGTCAAATATCCGCCGTCCATGCCCTTTCTTTCAATTTGAAAATATTCGTACAAATCAACCGTTTTGCAAGTCATCGCATTTCTCCTTTTTCTCTTTCCATTATACCGCCCTATCTTTGCATTGTCAAGAGTGATTTTTCGGCAAAAAAGAAACGCCCCCGCGCTAAAACTGCGCGGGGGCGGATATTTTGACGTTTCTTACAACGGGTTATTTTTCCCCTTTTAACATACTTGCAATAAACCGTTCTCGGAATTTTTTTTTACCTTTTACATTGTGTTATCATTTTTATCTATAGGTTAATCGTGTCAATTTGGCATTTGTTGGTTTTCCTAACGATATTTTCTCCATATATGTACAACTAAACCTTCCCGTTTGTTTTGCTCTAACATTGTTTACATAATCAGTCGCCGTGCCAAGTATCACTCCATTAACATCATAAATCGTAAATTCTATAATTATGGTGTTTGTATCAACCACCGTATTGTTTGCAACATAACCACTTACTTCAAGTGTATAATAATTCAAGCCCGTTTCTAAATTTGTTGTAACCTCACTAACAGAAAGTTCGGGTTGCCTTGATTCTTCATCAGAACTCGTAACGCATCCTACACCACTTAAAACAAATAAACAGATTAAAAAAAATGTTAAAAGTTTTTTCATTTTTCGCCTTTTTTTGTTAAATGCTTTCTTTCTTTCCACAATCAGGGCAATATTTTACATTTTGCTTTCCCTTTACAAACAAAAACAATAACCCGATAGGAAAAAGCAGCACCGCTAAAACTACACGCCAAGTTTCCGTAGGCTTTTCCTCTTCTATAATTTTACAATTTTCTTTTCCACAATAACTGCATTTCATATCTAACATCCTCCTTTTCTATATTGTAACTCGCATAATATACGATTGTCAAGTATTTTATCGTACATTATGCGAGAATAATATCGTAAGGGTGGTGATAATTTATGGATTTACAAACTATACAATCAAGATTAAGAGAATCAATTAAACAAAGCAATCTAACACAAAAAGAAATAGCAAAACAAATAGGTGTATCCTTTCAAACGGTATCCAAATATATGTGTGAGGACATTTTTCCCGCACTTGACACTTTTGCCAAACTGTGCAAAGTTCTTGATGTGAAATCCGACTATATTTTAGGAATAGAGGAGTTTTGATTTTTCAAAACAAAAAAAGACAGGTGTAAAAACCTGTCTTTTTGATTTTTGTTGATAACTCTCTCCAAAAATGCTTTCGTAAATTATCTCTTGGAGAATTGCGGAGCACGACGAGCCTTTTTCAAGCCGTACTTCTTTCTTTCCTTTGCACGAGGATCTCTCGTAAGGAAGCCCGCTTTTTTGAGGGCAGGTCTGCAATCGGGCTCACATTGAAGGAGCGCTCTTGCAATGCCGAGGCGAATTGCGCCTGCTTGCCCCGTGTAACCGCCGCCTACGACGTTTACGAAAATATCATACTTGCCTTCTGCGTTGATTTCCGCAAGAGGTTGTTTTACGATGTACTGAAGGGTACCCATAGGGAAGTAATCGTCGAGCGTTCTATCGTTGATGACGATTGCACCGCTGCCGGAAGGGATAAGACGGACGCGAGCGATTGCCTTCTTTCTTCTGCCCGTACCCCAGAACTGCAATTTTTTCTTCAAATTTGCCTTAGCCATGTTCTCGATACCTCACCTTAAAATAATTTCAACTCTTCGGGTTTTTGCGCCGCGTGGTTGTGTTCCGCGCCCTTGTATACTCTCAACTTTTTGATCATTTGTCTACCGAGAGAGTTTTTGGGCAACATTCCCTTAACCGCTTCGTAAACCGCAAGGTCGCTCTTTTCCGCCATCATCTTGCCGTAAGAAATTTCTTTCAAGCCGCCGATGTAGCCGGTGTGGTAACGGTAAAACTTATCCTCGAGTTTTTTCCCCGTGAGGACAACCTTATCGCTGTTCAAAATAATTACGAAATCGCCCGTATCGACGTTGGGAGTAAACGTAGGCTTATTTTTGCCACGCAAAATCGCCGCGACTTTGGAAGCAAGGCGCCCCATGGGGATGCCCGCACCGTCTACGACGTACCATTTTCTCTCTACCGTCTGAGCACTTGCCGTATAGGTCTTCATATCTTGTACTCCTTAACTTGCCGTTATCTTCTTTTTTTACCCGAAAACGCCTTGATTTCGGGCCTTTCGGTTGATTACCCATTCATTATAGGCAATAAAAAAAGTTCCGTCAAGTTGTTTTGAGTTGCAATTTTAAGTTTTTTTTAGAAATTATCAAAAAATTTTTTTTGCGCATTTTCACTGCGCGATCCCGCCCCCCGTTCAACTCGCCGATGGAAACCCGACGCCCAACCAAACAAACGCTCGACGGCTTTCATTCTATTATTATTGCGCGCGAAAGAATCCGCGCGCCCTATGAGTGGGGTGTTTGCGGTTAAGCCTTCCCCGTGTGAGGGGAATCCGCACCCTATGAGCGGGGAATGCTCGTTGTGTTTTTCCGTGCGAAAGAAACCGCGCGCCCTACGAGCGGGGAATGCTCGTTGTGTTTTTCCGTGTGAGGGGAATTCGCGCGCCCCTATAACGAGGTGTTTGCGGTTAAGTCTTCCCCGTGTGAGGGGAAACCGTGCGCCCTACGAGCGGGGCGTTTGCGGTTATGTCTTCCCCGTGTGAGGGGAAACCGTGCGCCCTACGAGCGGGGCGTTTGCGGTTATGTCTTCCCCGTGTGAGGGGAAACCGTGCGCCCTACGAGCGGGGCGTTGTTTTGATAAGAAAGCGAGGGCGGGCGTTGCCGTTGAGCGTCCGCCGTAAACGCCTTTTTTCTAAAAGGAGAACCCCTTCCTTTTTTGGTTATTCCAAAACCGCCTTAATGCGGCGGACGCCCGCAGACGAACTTTGCTCTTTTGCGATGCGGAATTTTCCAAGCACCCCCGTGCGTTCGACGTGAGGTCCCCCGCACATTTCTTTGCTAAATTCGCCGATGGAATACGTTTTGACGACGTCGCCGTACTTATTGTCGAACACGCCGACAAACTTTTGCGCGCGCGCCTCGTCCAAACTCATCTCTTTCATTACGACGGGAATGTTTTCCTCGATCTTTTCGTTGACGAGCGCTTCTACCGCCTTGATCTCCTCCGCCGTCATAGGACGGGGGAAGTTGAAGTCGAAGCGCATTCTTTCGTCGTTGATATTGCTCCCCTTTTGATTGACGTCGGGGGAAAGCACCGTCTTGAGCGCCGCATTCAAAAGGTGGGTTGCCGTGTGGTATTTGACCGCCATATCCGAATGGCTTTCCAACCCGCCCTTTGCCGCGCCCGCTTGCGCCTTGCTCTTTTCTTGATGCTCCTTAAACGCCGCGTCAAACCCGACCTTGTCTACCGTATACCCTTGCTCTTGCGCGAGTTCTTCCGTCAGTTCAAGGGGGAATCCGTACGTGTCGTACAAACGGAACGCCTGCTTGCCGCCGATGACCGTTTCGGGCACGTAAGCGGGGTTGTTCTTTGCCATGAATTCGTTTTTGCGCACGATCCCGTTGACGCACTTTTCAAACTCTTTCATGCCTTGTGCGAGCATCGTTTCAAACCGCGCGACTTCCTTTTTGATTTCGTCGAGAATGTATCCTTCCTTTTCCTTTAAGAAGGGGTACGCTTCGTCGTATACTTGATTGATGAAAAGGCTTGCGCTTTCGCACATTGCCGTTTCCGCCGAAACGCCGATGGAACGCGCGTAGCGAATGGCACGGCGCATCAAGCGGCGCAAAATGTAACCCGCGCCCGTGTTGGACGGCAAAATTCCGTTTTGATCGCCGATGAGCATGACCGTCGTGCGCGTATGATCGGCGATGATGCGCATCGCCTTTCTCGCCTTTTCGTCCTCGTCGTAATTTGCGCCCGAAAGCTGTTGCAGCATTTCGATGACGGGGAGGAACAAGTCCGTCTTATATCCGTCCGTAAGCCCGTTGAGGAACAACAGCATTCGATCGAGCCCGAATCCCGTGTCGACGTTTTTATTTTCAAGCGGTTCGTATCCCGTTTGCGTCTTGCGGTACTGCATATAGACGTCGTTTCCGATTTCGACGTAACCGTCGGGGAACGTCTTGGGCGAAGCCCCCTCTTTTACGGGATAAAACCATTCGTTGTCCGGTCCGCAAGGGGTGCCGACCGTCCCTTCGAGTTCCCACCAGTTATCCGTCTTGGGAAGGAAGAAAATGCGGTCGTCGGAAATCCCCAACCCGCGCAAAAGCGCCGCCGTTTCTTCATCGCGCGGAGCGCTCTCGTTCCCCTCGAATACGGTGGAGCAAATTTTTGCGGGATCGAGCCCAAACACTTTCGTGAGCAGTTCGTACGTCCACGCCGTTTTCTCCCCTTTGAAATAGTCGCCGAGCGACCAGTTGCCCATCATCTCGAAGAAGGTGAAGTGGGACGCGTCGCCGACCGATTCGATATCGACGGTACGCACGCATCCTTGCACGTTGCAAAGACGGGTGCCCGCGGGATGTTGTTTGCCGAGCAAATAGGGCATGAGCGGTTGCATTCCCGCCACGTTGAACATAACGCCCGTGCTGCCGTCCCCGATGAGGGAAACGGCGCCGATGTCGACGTGTCCCTTTTCTTTATAAAAATTCAACCAGTTGTTTCTCAGTTGCTTTGACGTAATAGCCATACTTTTTTTCTCCCAAATTCTTTGAATTTGCGTTTTTTTACAATTTTAGCGGGGTTTTTTGCAGTTGTCAACCGTTTTTGACGAGCGAATATCCCTCTTTGGAGTCTTTCACCGTATATCCCATTTGTTTTAAGACTTCGCGCAATTCGTCCGAACGCGCCCAGTTCTTCTCTTCCCTTGCGCGCTTGCGCTCTTCCGCAACCGCGAGGACGTCTGCTGGGATTTCTTCCTTCTTTTGATACTTTTCAAGGTATTCCGCCGCCGACTTTTTGAACAGTCCGAGGAGGGAATACGTCGCCTTGATCTGGTTGGTCATTCTGCGCGCCTTTTGATCGTTGGCGTCGAGAAGGCGTTTGACCTCCTTGAAATATCCGAACAGATCGGCGAGCGCCCGCGCCGAGTTAAAGTCGTCGCTCATGGCGCGGTCGAACGCTTGGTCGATTTCCTCTTCCAGCCCCGTTTCGTCGGGGAATTTTTCTTCCGCCGCCTTGATGAGCGCATAAAAACGGGTGAGGTGTTCTTCCGCATCCGGGAAAAGGTTGTCCGTTACGTTGATGTCGTTTTTATAATTGGTAGAAAGGAGCGCAAACTTGATGGCGTCGGGAGAATAGCGGGCGAGGAGGTCTTCTAAAAGAAGACTGTTGCCGAGCGATTTGCTCATTTTTTGTCCGTTGACTTTGATGAGCCCGTTGTGCGTCCAGTATTTGACGAACCGTTTTCCCGTGAGTGCTTCCGTCTGCGCAATTTCGTTTTCGTGGTGGGGGAAGATAAGATCCCGACCGCCGCCGTGAATGTCGATTTGATCGCCGAACGCGGCGCGGTTCATCGCCGAGCACTCGATGTGCCAACCGGGACGCCCCTTTCCCCAAGGGGAATCCCAACTGATCTCCCCTTCTTTCGCGCTCTTCCAAAGCGCGAAGTCGTAGGCGTTCTTTTTGCTTTCGTCGTTTTCGACGCGCACTCCGTCGAGCGCCTCGTCCGTGCTTCTGCCCGAAAGTTGTCCGTATGCGGGGAAGGACGCAACGTCAAAGTAAACGTCCCCGTTGTCCGCCGCGTAAGCGTGTCCCTTTTCGATGAGGGCTTGCACGAACTCGATGATGTTTTGCACGTTACACGTCGCTTTCAGCCACAAGGTGGGATCGTCCACCTCGAACGCGCGCATGACGGTATCGATTTTTTCGATCATCATTTCCGCATACTTGTCCGCAGGGATGCCCGTTTCGTGGGAACGGGCGATGATCTTGTCGTCCACGTCCGTATAGTTGCGGGCGTAGGTAACATCGTAGCCTTGTTTTTCTAAAAACTTACGGAAAATATCGTAGATGAGCGCTTGGAATCCGTGCCCGATATGCGCTTCGCCCGATACGGTGATTCCGCACGCGTACATTTTAACCTTTCCCTCTTCGAGGGGAATAAACGTTTCTTTCTTTCTGGTAAGCGAATTATAAAGTTTCATCTTTGTTCTCCTTTTCCTCCGCGCCTTGACGGGATATTTGTTCTTCCAGCGCCGCAATGCGTTCGCGCAACGCGGTAATTTCTTTCATGACGGGATCTTCCTTTTCGGGAATGAGGTCGGGCATCGCCTTTTCGCCGTTGATGCGCACGATGCGTCCGGGCACGCCGACGACGGTCGCGTAAGGCGGAACTTCCCGCAAAACGACCGCGCCCGCACCGATGCGCGCGCCTTCTCCCACCGTAAACCCGCCGAGCACCTTTGCCCCGCACGAGATGGTAACGTTTTTCTGAATGGTAGGGTGTCGTTTGCCCGTTTCTTTGCCCGTTCCGCCGAGCGTCGCTCCTTGGTAGATGACGACGCCCTCTTCAATTTCCGCCGTTTCGCCGATCACCACTCCCGCGCCGTGGTCGATAAAGACGCCGGGGGCGATTTTGGCGGCGGGGTGAATTTCGATCCCCGTCAAAAACTTGGCGAACTGCGAGGTAATGCGCGCAAGAAGGCGCAAGCGGATTCGGTATAAAAAGTTTGCCCATCTATGCCACGAAAGCGCCTTTACCCCCGAATAGGTGAGCCATATTTCAAATTTGTTGCGCGCGGCGGGATCGTTTCGTTTTGCCGCGGCGATATCCTTGCGGAGCCTTGAAAAAAACATCGTTCCTCCTTTTGGCGTTTGTCGTTTTTTGTCGAAAAAAAGAAAAAAGACGCCTCGTCGATAAAGGCATCTTTCACGCTGTTCCACTTTACTTTAGGATTACTCCCCTCGTTTGCCCGATAACGGCGGGCGCCGCGGAAATTACTCCGACCTCAAACGAGGAAAACGCACTTTCCCCTTGCGCCCTACGCGGAAAACTTTCAGCCTGTGATTTTCCTCTCTTTTGCGTGGCGGAAAAGGGTACTCTTTCTCCCTCTCGGCATCTTTTGTATACAAATATATTACCATAGACGGATTTTCTCCGTCAAGCAATTTTACTGTTTTTTGAAAAAGGCGCGCACCTCAAACGGGTTTCGTGCGAATTTCGCGCGGTTTTCGCCGCAAACTTTTATCCCTTTGCGCAAAAAACGTTAAGCAAAATCGGTCGGCGCACGCCGCCTTATCGTCCATGCGCCGTTTAAGCCGTTCTTTTTCGTCGAAGTCGGTCGGCGACTCTTGCCGTTTGATCGGCAAACTCGGTCGGCGCACGTCGCCTTATCGCCCATGCGCCGTTTAAGCCGCTCTTTTTCGTCGAAGTCGGTCGGCGACTCTTGCCGTTTGATCGGCAATCTCGGTCGGCGCACGTCGCCTTATCGCCCATGCGCCGTTTAAGCCGTTCTTTTTAGTCGAAGTCGGTCGGCGCATCTTGCCGTTTGATCGGCAAACTCTTTATGCCGTATTCTTGCAAGCACTTATCGCGCATTTCCTCGTTGAAGATACGCTGTTCGAGAAGATACCCCACGACGACGTCGCGAATGCTGTCCTGTTGCAAGGTAAATCCGCACGTTGCAAGCAAGTTGTTTGCATCCGAAACGCTCAACCGACACGTGAGCGCAAGCGCCAAAACGGTGTTCTTTTCGGGATATACTTTCCCTTTTGCGATCAGCGTCCAAAACCGCGGTTCGACGGTGAGTTTTTCGCCTGCGCTTTCCACCGTTTCGTCCACGTGAGAAAGCACCGTGGGCAAAATTTTAGAAAAGGTGTTTTTGTCCTTTAAGTCGTGAAATTTATCGCGCAACGAACGGAAACAAAAACTGAACGTAAAATCGGTATCTTCCGACTCTTCTTTCAGCGTTTGAAGGATTTCGGCGGCGTTTTCTTGATGGCAAATGCGCATAAGACGGGAATCGCGGCGAGAAATGTTCCCGTCCTTTCCCACAACGAGCAGTTCGGGCATTTTATACCCTTCGATTGCGGAAATACGAACGTAATCGGAATAGTTCGCGCAAAAATATTCGTCAAGTGCGAGAATGTAATTATCTTTCATGCCAAAATTTTACCATATTTCGGCGAAAAAAAGCAAGCAAAAAGCCCGCTGTTGTGCACTTTCTTCTAATTTTCATTTGCGCTTGCCGTTGTCCTTTGAAACGCCCCGTTTGCGTTTTGAAAAAAACGAACAGTTTTTTTCTCCTCTTTTTTTGCAAAACTCCGAATTTTCAGGTTTTTTCTATCAATTTCATTAATTTGCTTGCATTTTTTTTCAAACGGTGTTAAAATTTTACATGAAAAAGAATGGAGGAGCGGTTTTATGAAACGGGACAGAATTGAAGAAATTGCCGAACTTTTAGACAAGCGCGGGAAACTTACCCTGGAACAGTTGGAAGTGTTTTTTCCCAACGTTTCGCAAATGACGCTTCGGCGTGATCTTTTGCAACTTGAACAGTCGGGAAAAATCATCCGCGTACGCGGAGGAGCCATGTCCGTCAAAGAAGTACAAAAGGTATCGGGCGAGCCTTACACCAAAAAAACCGCCATTCACACGGACGAAAAAATTAAAATCGCGCAAAAGGCTGCGGCGCTCATCGACGAAGGTTGTTCTATGTTTATGGACGGCGGAACGACGGCGATGTATCTCGCCAAAGAAATGCCCGATTTTAACGTAAACGTCTTTACCAACGGGCTTGCCGTTGCCATTGAACTTTCTAACAAGAAAAACCTCAACGTCATCGTGCTCGGCGGACAGGTAATGAAAGACAACCTTTCCACCGCATCCCCCGTTGCAAAACAGTATTTTGCGGATACGAACTTTGAACTTGCCGTTATTTCCGCCTCCGCGTTTACCCCCGAAAACGGGTTTTCTTGCGGATCGCAGGTAGAGGCGGATCTCCTTCGCCTTGTCCGTAAAAAGGCAAAATCCCTTTACATGATGCTGGACAGTTCCAAAATCGGCAAAATTATGCCTTACACCTTCGCGCACGTGGAGGATATCGACGTTTTGATTACCGACGACAACTTCCCGCCCGAATTAAAACGGTTGTTTACTTCGAAAGATATCGTCGTTATGTGATTTTTTCCGCTCCCCTTTAGGGAGCGGAGTTTTTTTGCCCTTTGGGAAAGCGGAGTTAGATGGCAAGCGTTACGCACCTCACCCCGTACGCCCCGCCTCTTTTGCGGCACGCACGTCGTTATTCCGCTCCCTTTGGGGGGCGGAATTTTTTTTCTTTTGGAAAAACGGGGATCGTTATAAACGCAATGCTTTTTTGTGTAAAAAATTACCGGTTTTTCCATAAAAATATAAAAAAGCCTATGGACAACGTCCGTTTTCCGTGCTATAATCGTTACATATCTATAATATGCGCGCACGCACGCGCGTTGCGCGTAAAGGAGAACGTATGAACAATTACTTACTTTTGATCGTACTGTTCGCCGTTATCATCGCCGTGGCTTATGCCGCGCTCAATTTCTTCCTCGTTCGTAAACTCAAAGAGGGAAACGATCGTATGCAAGAAATTGCGGCGGCAATCCGCGAAGGTGCTAACGCGTTCATTAAGTACGAGTACAAGATCGTCGCCATCATCGGCGCTTGCATTGCGGCGGTGCTCGCCCTCGCCATTTCTTGGGAAACGGGCGTAGCCTTCGTCCTCGGTGCGGTGATGAGTTCGTTGGCGGGCCTTGTCGGCATGAAAATCGCAACGTATGCGAACGTTCGCGTGGCAAACGAAGCAAACGAAACGCGCAATACGGGCAAAACGTTGAAAGTTGCCTTCCGCGGCGGCTCGGTTATGGGGCTTTGCGTTGCGGGTTTTGCACTCTTCGGTATTTTGATCGTCTACCTTGCTTTCGGTCTTGGCGAAGGCATGATGACGATCGTAGACGGAAAACTCAAAGCGAACGTCAATCCGATTACGGGACAGGAATATACCCTTTCGCTCATTCTTTCGGGATACGCGCTCGGCTGTTCGATTATTGCAATGTTTAACCGCGTCGGCGGCGGTATTTATACCAAAGCGGCGGACATGGGCGCCGACCTCGTCGGTAAAACGGAAGCGCACATTCCCGAAGACGATCCCAGAAACCCCGCAACGATTGCGGACAACGTCGGCGACAACGTCGGCGACGTCGCGGGCTTGGGTGCCGACCTTTTGGAAAGTTACGTCGGCGCGATTATGTCGTGCGCGATCCTCGCAATCGAAATTTTCACGCACAATGCGTTCTCCTCGACGACGCTTTACGCAAAAATGGTAACCTTCCCCATCTTGTTTGCGGCAATCGGGCTTTTGTCTTGCGTTGTGGGAATCACCTTCCCCCTCATCAAGAAAAAACTTTCGGACAATCCTCACCTCGAACTCAACCTAGCCACTTGGATTTCGGCAGGACTTGCCTTGGCGTTTGGATTCCTGTTGTGTTTCTTCTTCTTCCGCGGAGAGGCGAAAGATCAACTCGAACTTGCAGGCTTTAAGTTGGGTGCGATTACCCCTTGGGTTGCGGCGGCGGTCGGTATTTTGGTCGGAATCGTCATCGGTATGATTTCCGAATACTACACAAGTTACGACTTTAAGCCCACCAAGCGCATTTCGGAAGCGAGCAAAGAAGGTCCCGCCCTCACCATTACGCAAGGAATGGCAACGGGTATGATCTCGTGCATGCTCCCCGTCGTTTGCTTGGGCGCGGCAATCTTCATTTGCTATGCGATCGGCGGAATGTACGGCGTCGGTTGCGGCGCTATGGGTATGCTTTGCTTTGTTGCGGCGACCGTTTCCGTCGATACCTACGGTCCGATCAGCGACAACGCGGGTGGAATTGCGGAAATGAGCGGTCTTGACAAAGAAGTACGCGTTATCACCGATAAACTCGATAGCGTCGGCAATACCACCGCGGCGATCGGCAAGGGCTTTGCAATCGGCTCCGCAGCACTTGCAACCGTTTCTATGATGAGCAGTTACCTCTACTCGTTTATGGACAACTTGCTTTTGAACATCGTTTCGCGCGACGTTCTCGTCGGTGCGCTCCTCGGTGCGGCGCTCCCCTTCCTCTTCAGCGGTCTTTTGATCAACGCCGTTGCAAAAGCGGCGCGCAACATGGTAAAAGAAGTGCGCCGTCAGTTTAACGAAATTCCCGGCATTTTGGAAGGAACGGCACGCCCCGATTACAAGACGTGCATCACCATTTCCTCGCAAGGTGCGCTCAAAGAAATGATCGTCCCCGCGGTGATCTCCGTTGCCTTCCCCGTCGTTTGCGGATTCCTATTCGGCTCTTTGTTCGTCGGAGGAATTCTCATCGGCGCAACGCTGTCTGCAATCATGCTTGCAATTTATACGGGCAATTCGGGCGGTGCTTGGGATAACGCGAAGAAGTATATCGAATCGGGCGGCGTAGAGGGCGCCGGAAAGGGCTCGCCCGCACACGACGCGGCAGTCGTCGGCGACACGGTCGGCGATCCGTTGAAAGACACGGTAGGGCCTTCGCTCGACATTCTCATTAAAATTATGAGTACCGTTTCCCTCGTTTGCGTTGCCGTCTTCCACAACTTCAATCTCATGGCTTTGATCGGCTAAACTGAAACGCCCCCGCGTTTGCGGGGGCGTTTTTTGTGCTTGTTTTTAAGAACGGTGGTTATGCTTTTTTTGTTTTTTGCGTTGTAAAAGAAGAGAACCCTTGTTTGGAGAGTCCTCTTGCCTAATTTCTTCCTTCTTCTACGGGCGGGTGCGTTGGATAAGCGCCCTGCCGCTGCAATTTATTTCAAAGAAAAAGATTCCCTTGCTTGGGCGCCTTTTTTCTATATTTGAATTTCGTCAATTTTGCTCTTCTTCTACGGGCGGGTGCGTTGGATAAGCCCCCGTTGCAAATTTATTTCAAAGAAAAAGACTCCCTTGCTTGGGAGCCTTTTTTCTATATTTGAATTTCGTTGATCTCGTACACGTCTCCTGCTTGCGTATATCTTACTTTGACCACGTCCCCTGCTTTTACAAAAGGAAGTCGGGAATTTGTCTTTACCGAAACGCGGAAAACGGCGTCTTCAAACGCTTCCGAATCCCCTTCTTTGCGCTCGAATTTTACGTAATAATAGGTGGTTCCGTCTATGTTGATCGGCACGATTTCTTTGACCGTTCTTTCTTCCAAATCGTTCGTTCCCGCGTCGCCGATGATCGTCTTATATTCCGCGAGCGCTTCGCCTTGCGTGTCGCCCGTCGCCACCAAACGGTAATCTTTTACGTTGACGTATGCGTACCGCTTAACCAAGCCTTCGTCGTCTTTTAACATGATGAAATACGTCGGCGTGCCGTTCATATTGATCATGATCGGATCGGTTGCCGTATACCGTTTTTCTTGGTCTTTGCCGATTGCCGACTGTGCCGCCGCATATTCCGTCGCGCCGCCGATGCGGTAGAAAAACGCCTCTTTCGTGCGCATGTCCACCATCATAACGCCGACGATAGACTCGTCCGAGCCGACCGACGTCATGCCCGTTTGCAGGTACATATTCCCGTTAGAATAGACGTAATTGACGCCCGTGCTGACCTCTAACACTTCGTTCTTTGCAAAAAGGGAATTGAAAAATCCGTTGACGTACGTTCCCCAGTCGTTGAGTTGGCGAACGATGACCTCTTCCGTCAAAACGTGGTTGATCCACGTCGGCGCGGAAAGATAGTCGAAGTATTCGCTTTCCCCCGTTTGCGGGTTTGTTACGATGATGCCGAGGACGTCCGTTCCGTTCGTATAACCGATTTTATTCGTATAGACCGTTTCGACAAACCGCGGCTCTCCTTCGTCCGTCAATTCAAGGTGCGCGTCTTCCGCGCGCCAAGCCGTGATATTTTGAAAATAATTTTTTCTCGCAAGATCGTCCCCGAAATACGCCGATTCCGTATAGCGTAATTCCGTTTTAATAATTTGTACGTCGGACGGATCGTTTGCGTTGATCATTACGTAACCGGGAGAAACTCCCCTATTTGTCCACTCGAAAAATCCGTTAAACTCAATGGGCGCAATCCAATATAAGTTGTCGTTGTGGCAAATCATATAATATTTTCCCACGTTGAATTGCGAGCCTAAATTGTCTTCGCCGAGTTTTTTGTCGCCGAGTTTTTCCGCAAGCGCCCTGTCAACGACGGGAATTTGCATGGACGTATAATCTTCTACGTCGTCCGTAAAACTGTGGTTATCGACGACGGTGATCAGATCGCGGTAATGTTTGGACATAAACAGCGGGGAGGTTACGAACGACGTAACGGTATTCGCCAAAACAAACGCGCCCGCAAGCAAAAGCGGGGTTAAAAACCAACTTTTTTTCCAACTCTTTTCCGTTTGGAAAATTTGCTTGTAAAACAAAAGCGGAATGGACCAAACGAGCAAAAGCACCGTCAAAAGAACGCGGAACGCCCCCGACTTAAACTGAAACGGAACGAGTCCGAAATAGATAGAAACGCCTAAAATGACCGCGGTAATCACGCCAAGCGAAATGAAAAGTGATTTTTTCGTTACGCGAAGTTTTGAAAAAGCGCCCTTCATCGCCTCTCCGAAAAATATTTTTTTCATAATTTCTCCTTGAATGATAAGCCCGACAAAACGTCGGGCTTATTGTTTATGCTTTGCAGTTTTCCTTTAAGGTGTTCAAACTTTCGCTGAGTTCTTTGGGAAGTCTGTCGCCGAATTGCTTATAGTATTCGCCGATTTCTTCCGCTTCCGCACGCCAGCGCGCCTTATCGACGGTGAGAATGCTTTCGAGCGTTTCAATCGAATAATCAAGCCCTTCGATGTCGATATCCTTTGCGTAAGGAACGTAGCCGATTGCCGTTTCTTGCGCGTCTACGTTGCCTGCGCAACGCTTTAAGATCCAGTCGAGCACGCGCATGTTGTCGCCGAATCCAGGCCAAAGGAACTCGCCGTTTTCGTCCTGTCTAAACCAGTTGACGTTAAAGATCTTGGGCGGGTTAGAAACCTTTTTGCCCATTTCGATCCAGTGCTGGAAGTAATCGCCCATATGGTATCCGGTAAACGGCTTCATTGCCATCGGATCGTGGCGCAATACGCCGACTGCACCCGTTGCCGCCGCCGTCGTTTCAGACGACATAATGGAGCCTACGAACACGCCGTGATTCCAGTCGCGCGATTGATAGCAAAGAGGCGTCGTCGTTGCTCTTCTTCCGCCGAAGATGATCGCGTCAAGCGGAACGCCTTCTTTGGAATTGAACGCGTCGGAAAGGCAAGGACAGTTGACTGCGGGCGCGGTAAAGCGGGAGTTGGGATGCGCCGCTTTGATTGCGCTGTCGTTCGTCCAGTCGTTTCCAAGCCAGTCGATGAGTTTTTCGGGTGCGGGTTTCGAAAGCCCTTCCCACCAAACGGTGTTGTCTTCGGGATTGATGGCAACGTTGGTGAAGATGGTGTTCTTTTGCGTCGCCGCAAGCGCGTTGGGGTTGGACTTGACGTTCGTCCCCGGCGCAACGCCGAAGAATCCGTTTTCGGGGTTGACCGCCCAAAGTCTGCCGTCTTTGCCCACTCTGATCCATGCGATATCGTCGCCCACGCATTCTACCTTATAACCCATGTCAAGATAGTGCTTGGGGGGAATCAACATTGCAAGGTTGGTTTTTCCGCATGCGGAAGGGAACGCCGCCGCAACGTACTTTTTCGTTCCGTCGGGATAGGTTACGCCCAAAATGAGCATGTGTTCCGCCATCCACCCTTCGTTTTTGCCGAGATAAGACGCAATGCGGAGCGCAAAGCACTTCTTTCCGAGAAGAACGTTTCCGCCGTATGCGGAGTTTACGGAAATAATCGTATTGTCTTCGGGGAAGTGCATGATATATCTGTTTTCGGGATCGACGTCGCATTTGCAGTGGAACCCTTTGATGAAATCGCCGTCCTTTCCGAGCGCGTCGTAGCAGTCAAGCCCTACTCTCGTCATAATCGCCATGTTCAAAACGACGTAGATGGAGTCGGTTACTTCAATCCCGATTTTAGAGAAAGGAGATCCGACGACGCCCATCGAATAGGGAATGACGTACATCGTTCTTCCCTTCATCTTTCCTTTTGCAATTTGGTTGCAAAGGGCGTACGCTTCGGAAGGATCCATCCAGTAGTTGATAGGACCTGCGTCTTCCTTGTTTTTGCAACAAATAAACGTTCTCGCTTCGACGCGGGCAACGTCGTTTTCCGCCGTTCTGTGATAGTAACAGCCGGGGAGTTTTTCTTGGTTGAGTTGAATCATTTCGCCGGTTGCACATGCCTCTTTGCGGAGCGCTTCGAGTTGTGCTTCGCTTCCGTCGATCCATACGATTTTGTCCGGTTGAGCAAGTTCTGCGCTTGCGTTGACAAAATCAAGAACCTTCTTGTTTTCGGTGGGCAGTTTGTTTGCCATGTGAAATCCTCCGTATATAAAAATTTTAAGGGTGGTCCCCTTTTTTTTCCCATTTTATTATACCACATTTATAAACGGAATAGCAACTTTTTCAAAAAAGTTTTTTTAATTTTCATTTTTCTTAAAATTTGCACCTTTTTTTTGATCAAAGAGCGTTTTTTAACTGTTTTTCATTTTTACCGTTTCTCCCGTGTGCGCGCTTTTGAAAATAACGTAAAACCCTTTTTCCTCTTCAAAATAATCGGTTGGAACAAAAACCCCCTCTTCTTGCATTTCCGCAGGAATATTTTTTCCCTTTTCGATTGCAACACACACAAAACACGGCTCCCCGTGTTCGTAAATCACGCCGAAGAGCGTTTCTTCTTTGTTTACCCACTCCGAATAGGGAAATACCTTTTTAAGCCGATGATCGGGCGGGTATTTTTTTAAGCATTCTTCTATTTTTTCTCTGTTTTCGCAAAAGTACGAAAGCGTTTTGCGTTGCAAAGAAAAAGCGTTTGTTTCATCTTCATCAAGGATACGTTCGCCTTCTTTTTCTCCTCCTTTTTCTTCTTCAAAAGAAGGAGCGTTTTCATCTTCAACAGCGCGTTCTCGCTCGTAAAAATTGACGTCTGAAATGGCTTCGTCGTCATAAATATTCCCCTTTTTTTCCTCTTTTTTACATAACGTATTAACTTTTTTTTGTTTTTCTTCCCCTTTTTCAAAAAGAGAAAGCAGCGTTTTATACTCCGTTTGATCCTGTCCGCATCTTCCAAACGCAATGCCCTCCGCTTCCCCTTTTACGTAGCAAAGGAGAACGCAAAATCCGTCTTTTAAGGAGGGCGTTTCCTCCATTGTAATTTCTTTTTGATAGTCGCTTACGAACGTCTTTTCTCCTATTTTTACCGCAAGGGCATACGTCCCTTCCTTGACGGGAACAAGTCCCAACACGCGGGGGATTATTTGCGTTTTTCTTCCCGTCCGTTCCGCATGAACGACGCCTGTTAAAACCCCTCCGTCGGCGGTAAACCCGCGCTTTAACTGTTTTAGAATACACATTCTTTTTTCGTAAGCCATTTTTCTTTTCCTTTTTTCTTTTATTATATTCTCCTTTTTTTGTCGAAGTTTGTCCGTTTTTGTCTTTTTTTCTCCTTTTACATAAAAAAACAACTCGATTTATTTCGAGCTGCTTAAATCAAATACAATTCTTTTTTTAATTTTCTCGCATATTCGACGGTGTAAAACGTTCCACCGCCCTTTTTTCTTAAATATGCCAGCACGACGTCGGAATTTTCCACCATGTAGCGGTTTCTTTTCAAAAAACATCCCGAATTATAATGTTCGCAAATAATTTTTCTTTCGTCGCACCACGTTAAGAGGGTTTGATATTCTTTCTGATCCCTCTCTTCAAATACTCTTTCTTGTCCGTCAAAGGGAATACACGCGATCAGCCTTATTTTTTTTTGCTGTTTGAATTCTACGAGCATTCGCAGCGCGATCAAATCAAATCCGCGCGCCATTCCGCAATAAAACTCTTCTACCCCACTTTCGATGAGATCTTCCAAAGCGTCGTGTAACCGGTTAAAATCAAAATTTTTTTCTATTTCCCGATGCCCCGTCAACGCGCATCTTTTTACTTCCATTTTTTTCCCCTATAAGATTCCGCACAATCGGACAATTTAAGGTTTTTCCCAAAATTTTGCAATTTTATTATTATAAAATCGGCGATTTCCGTTCTTTTCCGTTCCCGCGCGGATATTTTTGCGGGGTATTTTCTACCTTTTGTACGACGATGATCGTCCGTTCACCGTATCCGTTGGGAAGAGAATAACTTACTTTTTCCGTTTTTCCTCCGCCAAGCACTTTTAGCGCCTTTTCAGATTCTTTTAATTCCTCTTCCGCAAGCCCTTTATAGGCAACGAAAAAACCTCCTTTTTTTACAAGAGGCATACAATATTCCGCGAGCGTATTCATGCGGGCAACCGCTCTCGCGCAGCAAACGTCAAATTTTTCCCGCGTTTCTTCCCGTTTTCCGACGTCTTCCGCCCGCGCATTTAACACGGTTACCCCTTTTAAGTTGAGTTTATCCACAGCGACGTTCAAAAACTCACACTTTTTTCCCGTGCTTTCAATCAAAGTAAACGTCAAGTCTTCCCTTACTATTTTTAAGGGAATAGAGGGAAAACCCGCTCCCGAGCCTACTTCTACGACCTTTGCGCCGCTAAAAAACGCCTTTTCTCCCACAACGGAATCTAAAAAATGTTTGTATAACATTTCTTCTTCCTCTAAAATCGTGGTTAAATTGTATTTTTGGTTGTATTCCAACAAAAGAGCGCGAAAAAGTTCAAATTTCTCCCTTTTTTCCCCTGTAATGGCTTGATACGCCCTATTGATTTCTTCCGTTCCGATTCTCATGAATCAATTATAACATACATTTTTTAACTTTTCAACCGATTGTTTACATCTGTTTTTTTCTTTTTCCACAATGTTAATAACTTTGTTTATAACTCTTTTCTTTTCTTCTTTTTCTTTTTTTCGACAATTTTCCCCATTTTTTTCTCCTGTTTACAACCCCTTCTTGTCCACCTCTTTTCACATTTTATAAACAGCCTTGTACACAGTTTTCTTCCCTCTTTTTTTTCTTAAAAAGTAGGAAAATTACTTGAAAAATATGTGTTTTTCGGCTATAATAGATACATCAAATACGTCCTTGTAAAAGTTGTCCACTTTTCCACACGGACTATTACTATTATTATATTATAATTATAATAAATTTACTATCAAAGGAAACGTCAACCATGAAATTTATTTGTGATGGTCTTGTTCTTTCGGAAGCGGTTCAAAAAGTAAGCAAAGCATGCGCAACGAAAACGACGGCTCCTATTATGGAGTGCGTAAAGATAAAAGCGGGAAACGACGAAGTCGTTTTCACGGCAACGGACGGAGAAATTTCCATTCGTAAAACGATCAAAGCGGAAGTTTTTAACGAAGGGGAAGTTTGTGTTCCCGGAAAACTTTTTTCTGACTTCGTATCCAAACTTTCTTCTTCCGAAATCGTCATTTCTACAAGCGAAAAAGGAATGAGTATCGGTTACGGGGAAAGCGGATCGATGATTCAAGTGATGAATGCGGAAGATTTTCCTAAAATCAATTTTGAAATCGGGGAAAATTCTTTTGTAATGAATCAAAACGCGTTAAAAAAGATTATTGCGGAAACGACGTTTTGCTGCGCGCAAGACGATTCCCGTCCCGTTTTGAAGGGTTGTTTGATGGAATTTGGAGAAGCGCTTGAAATTACCGCGCTCGACGGATACCGTTTGGCGCTTTCCAAGGCGGAAATTCTTGCAAAATCCGGCGCGCAAGGCATTATTTGTCCTGCTCGGACGCTCATTGAAATTTCCCGTATGATGACGGGTGAGGAAGAAGAAATTACCCTCTATACGCAAGGGGGAATGTTGCTCGTTCAAAACGACGATATGATTTTGGTTTCTCGCCTCTATCAAGGAGATTTTATCCGCAAAGAAAACGTTCTTCCCAACAGTTTTACAACGGAAGTTACGGTAAAAAAGGCAGATCTTTGCGAAAGTGCGGAACGCGCTGCCATTTTAATCCGCGGGGATAAAAACAACCTCGTTACGCTCGATATTAAAAATTCTTCTATCTGTCTTTCGTCCGTTTCCGACTACGGCAACGTATCCGAAACGGTGATGGCAAACATCGAAGGAAAGGAACTTACCATTTCAATGAATGCAAAATATTTGCTCGACGCGCTCAAGGCGTTGGAAGAAGAAGAGGTCGTAATTTCCTTTAACGGAGCGGTTTCTCCCTTTATTTTACAAAATAAAGAGAAAAAAGAAAGTCTGTATTTAATTTTACCCGTCAGAAACGCCGCATAATTGCTTGACGGAAACAAAGAAAAACTTTATAATCAAACGAAACGGATAAAAACCGAAAGAGAAGAAATAGGAGTATATAAAAATGAAAAGAACTTATCAGCCCAAGAAAAGACAAAGAAGTAAGGTTCACGGATTCCGCAAGAGAATGGCAAGCAAGGCGGGAAGAAACGTCTTGAAGAGAAGAAGAAACAAAGGTAGAAAGCACATTTCCGCATAACGGAAAAAAACGGCAGGTAATTTGAATGAAATATCTGCGCATTAAAAAAAGAAAAGATTTTACGAAAATCTTACAAGGCGGAAAAAGGGTATATTGCGGGACGTTGACCGTCGTATACTTCCCTTCCGACCGCATAAAAATGGCGGTTTGCGTGGGAAAACGGTACGGGAAAAGCGTAGAAAGAAACAAGATCAAGCGTCTTTTAAGAGAGGCGTTTCGGTCGTTTTGCCCGAATATAATCCCTCATTCCTTTTTGCTGATGCCGAAAGTTTCCGAAACGTATTCTTATGCGGCATTCCGAAGAGATTTTGAAAAAATTCTCAAGCGGGAAAAACTCGTAGAATATGAAATTAACTGAAATCGCCGCAAAAAACCGAAGGTATTTACGCCGTTCGGTTTTTCGTCCTTATATTAAAATGTTATGTATGAGGATGATTTTATTTTATCAAAGGCATTTATCCCGCCATACCTGTCTTTACGAGCCGACGTGTTCGGAATACACCAAACGTTGCATCAACAACTGGGGTGTTTTGGTCGGAATTTTACTCGGTACGTGGCGGATTTTGCGGTGCAATCCCCTCTCGAAAGGGGGACTTGATCCCGCACCTGAATTTTATTGGAAGGTCAGATGGCTTTATTGACCGAAGGAATGAACGTATGCTTTCAATGTTAGGAGCAGTCGAAATCTCCCTCTTGCAAGAAGGTTTTGCAATCGATTTGGGCTGGCTTGAAAAATTTATCCGAATCCTCATTGAAGGAATCGGCATTACGGGCGTCGGAATTATCGTGTTTACCCTCATCTTAAAGGCGATTACGCTCCCCTTCGATATTTATCAAAGGGTAAAAATGCGCAAGCAAACGCTGATTATGAGGAATATGCAACCGGAACTCGAAAAGTTGCAAAAACAGTACGCGAACGACAAGAATATGTACAGTCAAAAGATGATGGAACTGTACAAGAAGAACGGGTACAGCATGTTCGGCGCGTGCCTTCCGATGATTATTTCGATGATTATTTTGATCGTCGCGTTCAGTTCGCTCAATACCTATTCTCAATATGCAAACCTTGCGATGTACGAGAATATGGCGCACGAGTATAACGCATATATTCTTTCTAATTCTATTACGGAAGAAGAAGCGCAAGAAAGTGAAATTTGGGAAGAAACGCGCGACGGAGAAACGTTTGTCGTCATCAAGAGCAGCGCGGCGGAAAAATTCGTATTTATCGAATATAATAAGGGCGAAACGAATCCGACGATGATTTATAAAATCGATACGGATAAGTTGTATGCTTTGGAAAAAGAAACGATCGACGGGCTTATTTCCGCGTCTGAAACGTCCCTTTCCGTTGAACAGGCATGTAAAGATTTCGTCATTAAAAACGCAGGATTAGCGGCGGCGGAAAGTTATAGAAACAATCCCCCTTCTTTCCTTTGGATCAAAAACATTTGGTATCCGGACGTTTCTTACGACAGTCCCATTCAGTCGTATGAAAAATTTGTCGGACAACTCAATTCCGACATGATTTTGGCGGACGGAACGGAAATTGACAAAAAAGAGATTAAATCGGTTGTAACCGAACAGTTCTATAACAGCATTACGGCGCAACTTACGGAAGAAAAGGATCAGGCGAACGGATATTTCGTTTTGATTATTCTTTCGATCGGACTTATGGTTCTTTCTCAATTTATTACGATGAAGAGCCAAAAGGAAAGCAACCAGTACCAAACGGCAGACGGATCGGGCATGAAACAGCAAAAGATCATGATGATCATGATGCCCCTTATCTACGCGATCTTTGCCTTTATGTACTCGTCGGCATTCTCCCTTTATATGACGATGAGCAGTGTGATCGGTATTTTGGTAACGGTTATTTCGAACGTCGTCATCGGCAGAATTTTTGCGCAAAAAGAAGCGGAAGAAGTCAAGAAAAAGTACACCAGAGAACTTCCCGCATATATGAGAAAAAAGGACGATAATAAGAAAAAATAATTCTTAATAAGGATGGAAAAGATGGAAAACAACGTATTTAGCGGAAAAACGGTAGAAGAAGCCGTTGAAGCGGGATTGAAAGAACTTGGCGTTTCCCGCAGCGACGTAAAAATTGAAGTCGTCGAAGAAGGAAAAAAAGGCGGATTGTTCGGGATCGGTGCCGTTCCCGCAAAGGTAAAATTGACGGTTGCGCTTTCGGACGGAGAACGCACTGTAACCTTCTTAAAAGGACTTCTCCCCCTTCTCGGCGTACAAGCGGAGCCGGTATTAAAGGATGAAACGGAACGGGTAGAAATTGAATTAAAAGCGGAAAGCACGCGCGGAATTATCGGCAGACGCGGAGAAATTATCGACGCGATTCAAGTCCTTGCAGGCGCGGTTGCAAACACCGGTCGGGATGATTATAAAAGAGTTGTCGTCGATTGCGAAAATTATAGAGAAGAACGGGAAGAAACCCTCCGTCACGTGGCGGAAAAACTTGCCGCAAAAGCCGTTCGCATCGGAAAGAAAGTACGTCTTGAACCGATGAACCCGTATGAAAGAAGAATCATCCATGCGGCGCTCGTAGAAAACGACGAAGTTATGACGAAAAGCGAAGGGAAAGAACCTGCGAGATTTGTCGTCATCATTCCCAAAAACGCAAAACCTTACGAAAAGAAGGATAAATTCCGCTCCCGCGACGGAAAAGGAAAGCGCGACTTCCGCAATTCCGACAAAAAGTACGGGGAAAGAAAACCCTATCCCAAGCGCGAACTTCCTACGGAAGATACCCCTCAATCGTCGGGAACGAGTTTGAAAAAGGACTTCTCGATGGGAAGCGGGTATAAAAAAGGCTCGTTCAACGGATTTTTCGGTACCTTCCTCGGCAACGCAAGAGAGGACGAAGCGGAAACGACGGAAAAAACGGAAGAATAATAAAAACGCACGGCGACTGCCGTGCGTTTTCTTTTGTAGCCTTTGAGCGGAAAAACCACCTTTTCAAGCGGTGGTAAAAAAACTTTAGCAAAAGGTATCTCTCTGTGTTATAATGCGAAAAAAAACACCACTCCAAGTGGTGGTATAAAAAAGCTTTAGAAAAAGGAATCCCCCTGTGTTATAATGCGAAAAAAAACACCACTCCAAGTGGTGGTATAAAAAAGCTTTAGAAAAAGGAATCCCCCTGTGTTATAAAAAGTGGTTTGCCGACCACGAATAAAAAACACAGGGGGATTGAAATTAGTTGTTTTCTACCCAAAGCGCTGCTCTTTTTGCGGAATAACGGGTGATTTTTTCCTTTTGATAAGCGGTATTTTCTCCGCCGTACGTATAGAGGAAATAAAATCCTTCCGGAGTTTGGTACATCGTCGTTTCGTAACCGTTGGGATCGCCGTAAAAGCTGTAAGTTACCTTTTTTACGATGGTTGCCGTTTCCGTATCGTAAACCTTTTTGCAAATCGTCTTTACCATTGCCCTCTTCTCCTTAATTTTCTCGTATGAATATTTTACACGGAGAAGAGTAGACAGTCAATAAAATGAGCGGGCCGATTTCGTCCGTTCATTTTTTGTTTTGATTGTTCAATCAAGTTGTGTTTTCCGTTCCGAATTTGTGAAAGAAAAACGAATTTGTTCATTGATAAGGGAAGATAGAGAGGAAGAAATTAAACTCGCCATCGAATAGACCAAATTCAACCGCGTTAAATTAAGAGAAGAATAAGAAAACGCCGTCTTTTTTGCGACGATTCCGAGAATGGAAACGTCCCCTACCTTTCCAAGCCGTTTGTTTGCTCCCGAGCCGGGGCGAAGAGGGAGCGACGTAACTTTGACGAGCCCGACGTCCTCTTCTTCTCCAAGGGCAGCGTCAACGGCAATAATTTTACTGTTAGGATGCGTTTTTCGGAGAAAGTCGTTTACGTATTTCATTTCCTTTGCCGTAATCGGCGTTTTTAGCGTGCCGTAGACGTAAGCGGAAGGCGGAAAGACCGATTGTTTTACCAACGTTCCCACAATCGGACCAAGACTGTCCCCCACCGCCAAGTCGCTTCCGATACACAAAACGACGGGCGGGGCGGTAAGCGTTCCTAAAACGCGCTCCAAAGACATCATAATTCCCGTTTCTGCAAGAGAATTGTAGTAGTGAAAAGAAAAATCCATGCGCACCTCACCCATTGATGATAAACAAAAGAAAAAAAATTTATAACGGGAAGGGTTGAATTTTCGCAAAAACAGTGATATAATAAACGTATGTTAAACGGATTGTTGGTATCGGGAGCGGTCGTTTTGGACGTCGTTTTTGTCGCCGTCGTATTGTTAGGCTTGCTGCTCGGAGTAAAAAAAGGTTTTATCAAAGGGATTTGCAAACTTGCAGGCACCCTCTTTGCAGTTGCGTTCGCTCTATTCTTTTGTATTTCGTTTGAAACTTTTCTCGATTCCGCATTTGGAATGAGAACGGCGATTGCAAACGGGATCGTGGAGAGTTTATCGCAAAAGGAGTTTTTCCAAACGGAACTGACAGGGCTTGCACACGACGCGCTCTTGGTTCTCCTTGACGACGCGGGACTTGGAAACGTCGCCTCCGAGGTCGTCGTCGATGCGGTCGTTTCGCAAAACGTGCCCGAGGGAACGACGCTTGCAATGATCGTGGGACCTCTTTTTGCAAAGTGGATCTCAATGGCGATTTCCGTCGTGCTGCTCTTTGTCCTTATCAAACTTGCAACGGTCATTTTGGCGGCACTTTTGACTGGCGCCGTGGAAAAGATCAAAGTGCTCAAATTTTTCAACAAACTGTTCGGCGGATTGCTCGGCTTGCTCAAATCGTGCGTCCTCGTGTTTATTGTATTGATGATCGCATCTTGGCTCCCGATCGAGTCCGTTCAAACGTTTATCGACGGCAGTACGGTCGTCGGCGCAATTTATCGGTCGGAATGGTTTACGGGCGCAACGCAGTTTGTGGTGTCGTTTGAATGGTTGAACGCATTTTTAACGGCGCAACCGTAAATGAACTAAAAAAGTGCAACAAAGCGTAGTTTTAAGAAAACCGCCCCTTTTTGGGGCGGTTTTCGTTTGTTTTCAGGTATTTTACAGTAATTTTATGGAAAAAACAAGAAGAAACGCAACGAAAAACGCATAGAAAAAGGAAAAAACCGCTTATATCGTACGACGAGAGCCATGCGATTTACAAAAAACATAAAAAGATAGAAAAATTAGTAAAGTTAAAAACTTAACAAACAAGACGGCGCAAAAAAACATTCGCGAAAAACGGAGCGCAAAATCCCTTTCATTCTCACGAGAAAGAGTTGTATCGAACGCAACGTGTAATTTTTTGCACCAAATGTTTCACGTGAAACACTCAAAAACCAAAAAAATCCTTGGGAATGTTTCATGTGAAACAATTTACTCCGTTTTTCACGCAAAATCGAGTAAAAAACAGCCATAAATGCCCCAAAATAAGAAATTTGTGTGAGAATTATGAAAAAGTGGGAATATTTTTCTCAACCACTTGATAAAATAAAAGAAATATGTTACAATATTCCCTGTAAAATGCGTATACTATATCAAAATTATCGCGTATGCGTAAATAATAGAAAAGGAGTATTCAATTGAACAAAACTGCAAAGTGGATCGTAAGCATTCTTTTGATCCTTGTATTTGGAATCGGTGCGTATTTTCTCATCAATTCGCAAATGGAAGCACAAAAAGAACGCACTTACGATGAATTCATCAGATTAGTAGATGATCCAAACGAAGAATACGATGATAAGACGGAACAAATCGTGCGCGTCGTCATTGACGGCTACTCTATGTACGGTTATGTAGACGGTGCAAAGAATTATTCTTATAGCACGGTCGGGCAACAACACTATAACGCCGATTCTCCGCTTATCAACAGTTGGATTGCAAAAGGCGTTACAATCGAATTCCGCGATCCGAATGCGGGTTCGATGTGGGGGAACGTCATTTATATTGCGGTGCTCGTGCTCGGCGTGGTCGGATTCTTCTTGCTCCTGCGCGCGACGAGCGGCGGTGGCGGAAAGGTGATGAGTTTTGGTAAAACCAAGGCAAAGGTTTCTACCAACTTAAAGGTGCGCTTTTCCGACGTTGCGGGCGCGGAAGAAGAAAAAGAAGAACTCGCCGAAGTGGTCGAGTTTTTGAAGAGCCCGAAGAAGTTTTCCGACCTTGGCGCAAAAATTCCCAAAGGGGTGCTGCTTGTCGGCCCTCCCGGAACGGGAAAAACGTTGTTTGCGAAGGCGGTTGCCGGCGAAGCGGGGGTTCCCTTCTTCTCCGTAAGCGGATCGGATTTCGTAGAAATGTACGTCGGCGTGGGCGCATCGCGCGTGCGGGACTTGTTTGATCTTGCAAAGCGCAATCAACCTTGCATTATTTTTATCGACGAAATCGACGCAGTCGGGCGTCAACGTGGCGCAGGGCTCGGCGGTGGACACGACGAGCGTGAACAAACGCTCAACCAAATTCTCGTGCAAATGGACGGCTTTGATACCAACGAGGGGATCATCGTCATGGCGGCGACCAACCGTGCGGACATTCTCGACAATGCGTTGCTCCGTCCCGGCCGTTTCGACCGTCAAATCTACGTCAATCTTCCCGACGTCAAGGGCAGAGAGGCGATTTTGAAGGTACACGCACGCAATAAACCGCTTGCGCCCGAGGTAAATTTCAAGGTCGTCGCGCGCATGACGAGTGGATTTTCGGGGGCGGATCTTGCAAACCTCTTAAACGAAGCGGCGATTCTCGCGGCGCGCGCAGGGAAAAGCATGATCGGCAATCTCGAATTGTACGAAGGCATCAACAAGGTTATCATGGGACCTCAAAAGAAGAGCCGCGTCGTTACGGAAGCGGATAAGCGCTGTACGGCATACCACGAGGCGGGGCATGCGATCCTTGCAAAACTTTGCAAAAACAACGACAACGTTCACGAGGTTTCCATTATTCCCCGCGGCATGGCGGCAGGCTATACCCTTACCCGTCCCGATTCGGACGACAACGACATGACTGTTAACAAACTTAACGATTTTATTTGTATGGCGTTGGGCGGAAGAGTTGCGGAAGAGATTGTCATTCACGACGTATCGGCAGGCGCGTCGAGCGACATTAAAAAGGTAACGCAAATGGCGCGTAGGATGGTAACGGAGTGGGGAATGAGCGATTTGCTCGGTCCGATCGCTTATGCGAGCGACGGCCCCGTGTTTATCGGCCGCGATTTTGAAGAGCGCAACACGTACAGCGAAGAAACGGCGGCGCTCATCGATAAAGAAGTAAAGCGTATCGTATCGACGGCATACGACCGTGCGAAGAAACTTTTGACGGAAAACCGCAGCGTGCTTGACAATATGTCCCGCGTGCTCGTGGAACGGGAAACCATCTATACGGCGGAAGTGGATATGCTTATGAAGGGGGCAACCTACGAAGAGGTGCTTTCCTTTATGGAAAAGAACGACAAAAAGCCCGGATCGTCGTTGTTTGAAGATAAGCCGACGGGCGACGTCAAGCCGTCTGCCGACAATGCGGAACAAACGGGTGAAACTACGGAAGAATAAGCCTTTGAGGAGAGAATATGGGTAAGATTATTTCGTTTTCCAACCAAAAAGGGGGCGTCGGCAAGACGACGACTTGCGTCAACATGGCGGCGTACCTCGCAAAAGAAGGGAGAAAAGTTCTTCTCGTCGATATGGACCCGCAGGGGAATGCGACGACGGGGCTTGGATTTTCTAAAAGCACGTTAAAAAAGTCCGTCTATAACGTCCTCATCGAAGAGGAAGAGGTAAAGGACAACACGCTTGCAACGGAGATCGAAGGGCTTGACGTTCTCCCCGCAAACATCGACCTCGCGGGGGCGGAAGTCGAACTCGTTTACAAAAAGAGCCGTGAAAAAGTGCTTCGCGCGGCGCTCGAAAAGGTGAAAAAGGCGTACGATTACATTCTTTTGGACTGTCCTCCGTCGCTTGGACTCATCACCATCAACGCGCTTGCCGCGGCGGATTCCGTCATCATTCCCATTCAGAGCGAATATTACGCGCTTGAAGGGTTGAGCCAACTGATGAACACCATTTCGCTCGTTCGTCAACACCTTAACAAAAGTTTGAAAGTAGAGGGCGTTGTGCTCACGATGTACGACGGGCGTTCGCTTATTTCCAAGCAAATTGCGGTGGAAATTAAGAAATTTTTCACGAAGAAGTTGTACGAGATCGTCATTCCGAGAAACGTGCGGCTTTCGGAGGCGCCCAGCCACGGAAAACCGATTATGTTGCACGATCCCAAATGTATGGGGGCGCGGGCGTATGCGGCGCTGACGGAAGAATTTTTGAAGAAAACGGAAGGAAAAGGAGAATAAACGATGGCGAAAGGACTTGGAAGAGGGCTTTCCGCGCTGTTTAGCGATACGGAAGAGGCTTACGGACTCGCGCAAGGCGATAAGACGGGAAACACGCAAGAGGTAGAACTCGACCTTATTTATCCCAACCCCGATCAACCGAGAAAGGTGTTCGACGAGGGGGCGCTCCACGATTTGGCGGCGTCCATTAAAGAGCACGGTGTCATCATGCCGCTCGTCGTCAACGTGCGTCCGGACGGAAGATATATGATCATTGCGGGGGAACGCAGATACCGCGCGGCGAAAATGGCGGGGCTTACCGCCGTTCCCGTGATCGTCAAGGATTACGACGAAAAGACGATTCAGGAAATTTCCCTCATCGAAAACTTGCAGCGCGAGGACTTAAACCCGATCGAGGCGGCGTTCGGAATGAAAAAACTCATGGACGAACACGCGATGACGCAAGAGGCGCTTGCAGAAAGGCTCGGAAAATCCCGTCCCGCCATTGCAAACACCCTTCGCCTTTTGACGCTTTCCGATGAGGTCGTGGCGCTCATTCGCGACGGAAAACTCTCCGCGGGGCACGCAAGAACGCTCGTTCCCGTTCCCAAAGAAGAGCAACCCCCTCTTGCGGCTGACTGCGTGAAGAACGGTTGGTCGGTGCGCGAGATGGAGCGCGCGGTCAAACAGTATTTGAACCCGCCCGAAGTGCTCGATGCGAAAAAGAAGGAAAAGAACGCGCTCGTCGGGGCGGAACTGAAATACCTCGTCGAAAGAATGCGTACGACCTTCCGCACGAAAGTTTCCTTGATCGGAACGGAAAAGAAGGGAAGAATCTACATCGACTACTACACCCGCGACGATTTGGACAGAATTAGCGAACTGCTCGATATTATCGACCGTCAATAACGGCAAGCGGACAAAAAATCGCAAAAAAACGCGAACGTAGTCAAAATTTTATTAGGAGAATGGTCCGTTCCGCGCAAAACGCGGGGCGGACGTTGCTATGCTGACATTCAAAAAAATCACCAAAAAAAACGTATTCAAACTTGCGCCGTATTTTTGTGAACAGGCGCTTCATATGAGCGATTTTTCCGTCGGGTTTCAGTTTATGTGGAACGGGTACTTAAAGCCCGATTACACGTTTGCGGGAAATTGTCTTGTCATTCGCGAAAAGTACGACGGAAAATACTATTTTCACTTTCCCCTTTCCAAAGGAGGGCGGGTGGAGGAAGAAGCGCAAGCGCTCGACGAGATCGAACGGCATTGCCGCGACAGTTATTCCCGCCTGCTCTTTACAAACGTGCCCAAAAGCCGACTCCCCCTCATGACGGAGCGGTACGGGAGCGACTTGACGATGGTCAATACGCGGAAATGGAGGGATTATTTATATCGCGCGGAGGACTTTTGCGAATATCCCGGAAAAAAATACGCGGGACAGCGCAATCACGTCAACAAGTTCAAAAAATCCTATCCCGACGCGTCTTTCCGCCCCTTCCAAGCGGGGGACGAAGGGGAGATCGTCGCCTTCTTGCGCGAGTATGAAGAGGTACAGCGCGCAAAGGGCACGTTTCTTGCGCAAACGGAAATGAACGAGGTGCACGCGATCGTACCCTATTTGAAAAAGTACGGCTTTTTGTGCGGACTTTTGCGGGTAAACGGCAAACTCGTCGCCCTTTCCGTCGGGGAAAAGTGCGGGGATATGATCGTCGTGCACGTAGAAAAGGCGCTCCGCCAGTACGAGGGGGCGTATCCTACCGTGGCGCAACTGTTCGCGCGGACGTTTTGCGATGAAAGCGTGCGTTTCCTCAATCGCATGGACGACGGCGGGGACGGGGGCTTGCGCAAATCCAAACTGCAATATCATCCCGTGGAACTTGCGGACAAGTATAATTTGTTGCCGAACCGTGCCATCGACAGGTTAAAAAAGCCCCCGACGCTTTCCACGGAGCGTTTGACGCTTGCACCCTTAAAGGACGGGGACGGGGACGCATACGCGCGCCTTGCGGGCGACGTGGAACGCAACCGTTTTTGGGGTTACGACTACCGCGCCGACTACCGAGGGGAAGGCGTTCCGAGCGGAGAGTGGTTTTTGAATATTCCGCGCCGTGATTTCAAACGCAAAAACGAACTGTCTTTGGGGATCTACCGCGAGGGAACGCTCGTTGGCGAGGGCGTGTTGCACCGATTCGGCTACCGCGAGGACGTGGAGGTGGGCGTGCGGCTTCTTCCCGAGGCGGAAGGGGTTGGCTATGCCGCGGAGGCGGTAAAAGCGCTTATTTCTTATGCGATCGTCGGGCTTGGAATCGAGCGGGTAGATGCGAAATGTTTCCGCGAAAACGAAAAATCGGCAAAAATGCTCCTTTCGGCGGGAATGAAACACTGCGGAGAGGACGAAACGTATTTCTATTTTTATAAAACGCCGGCAATGTAGAGGTGTCCGCGCCGAGCCAAAATTGGCTCGGCGCGGAATTTATTGATAAGAGGACGGCAAAGAAAAGGTGAAAAAAGAAGAGATAGCGCAAGAGGGATAAGAAAAACAACCCAGCAAACAAAGGAACAAACCTGCGTGCGGCGATGGAAAAGCAGAAAAAAGGGTTGGAAAAAGTCAAGCGCGAAAGAGCGCGTAAAAGGAGAGATAGAAAGAAAATCGCGGAAGGAGAACGGTTAGAACAAGAGAGAAAAACAACCGCGCAAGCAAAGGGGAGAAACCAGCGTACGGCGATAAAGAACAACCGAAGGGGCAAAAAATGAGAGGGCAAACCAGCGTACGGCGATAAAGAACAACCGAAGGGGCAAAAAACGAGAGGGCAAACCAGCGTACGGCGATAGAAAACAACCAAAGGGGCAAAATACGAGAGGAAAAAAGGGGCAAAAGGGCGTACGGCGATAAAGAACAACCGCGCGATCAAAGAGGCTTAAAAAATCAAAAAACAAACCGCGGAAGCGGAAGAAGGGGAGAAAATTGATTTCGTCGGCGAAAAACGACCGCATATTACATTCTTTGGTAATTTTAGATAAAAAATGATGAGAACGCCCAAAAATCGCACAAAAAAAAGAAATATTTCACAAAAAAAATTTCAAAATAACATTGACAAAGAGGGATGTGTGTGATAAACTAATAGCAGTACAAGGATGACGATAGGGGGATGAGTCATGGAAATAAGCAACTCGTAAATTTTTTTTGCGCGCCGTTTTTCATTTGAACGGCAAAGAAAAAGTTACGGGGTTTTTTATTTTCAGGACAAATCAATAACGGCATTCGTAAAATGACGATAGGGGGAGAAGTCATGGAGATTTAACGCGCGTATTTTTGTAGATAGGAGAAAATCCGAGGACAAAAAACTGCGCATTTTTTCTTTTTTGACGGCTTTCAGCGTCGACATTTTCAAAAACGGACAAAGAAGTGCGTTCTCCGCACCTCCCCCAAACAGTGCAAGGGGAACGGGCAACTGCGTTCGGGTACGAAAAACTATATTATATAATAAGAGGTAAAAGGAATGAAGAAGAAAAGCATCATCAAAAAGGCTTCTCTCGTTGCCCTTTCCGCGGTTATGTGTTGCGGAACGGCAGTCGCGTTCGCAGGGTGCGGCGGTAACAGCGATTTAACGCTTTCCGTCAGCATTTTCTGTAACGATCAAGACAAGATCACGAACGAAGCCATTTGTAAGAACTGGGCAAAAGAGTATACGCAAAAACTCGTTGCCGACGGAACGTTCGAAGAAGGGGAAGAAATTCAAATCGCATTCTCTTCGCAGAGCAATACGGAAACGTATTTCAGCAACCTTTCCAACCAAATCGGTAGTAACAACGCGCCCGATATCTTCTACGTATCTCCCAAGTACGTTAAAGTATGGACGAAACTCGGCCGTATTCTCGACTTGACCGAATATTTTGAAAAGACGGAAGAAATGGCTGAAACCCTTTCAGATATTTGGGAAGACTCCCTCGGCTTCTACGGCTTTACGGACGCAGCGGGCTACATGCAGGGCGAAAGAATTTCTTACGATAAAGATTCGGGCACGTTCAAGACGGCTTCCGGCGTTACGACGGGCGTTTACGGGCTCCCGAAAGACTATTCCAACTTCGGTCTTGGTTTCAACAACAAGTTCTTCTCCGCAAGAATGAGAGAGGAATACACGACGAGAAAGGCAACGGACGAACGTACGGTTGCGGGTGCGGAATACAACACGAAGGATATCAGCAACCGCGGCGGTTCGAACGAAGAAGAAGTTATCACCTATGCGGTCGACCCCGACGGCGCAGGTCCTTTGGAAGCGGGCGATCCTGCTCCCATCATCAACATCGGGATTCCTACCACGTATAAGCCTTATAACTTCTATAGTTATTCCAACTACGACGAAGCGCTTTCAGGCGGCGATCCGATGGCAAACGCAGTCGAAGATATTACGGGCGGCGAAGGCTACACGGTAACCATTCCCGGATTCCCCGGCGACACGTTTGATATGCCCGAAAACATGCAAGCGGAAAACGCGATCTACGACGCAACGAAGGGACACATTACCTATTCCTTCTCCGAATACGGCGCGTTGACGTGGGCGCTCACCTATTACCTCAACACCTTCGCATGGGACAACAACCAAGCGGATCCTCTCGGCGGAACGAACGCGCACGGCGGTGCAATCAATGCAACGGGCGAATGGAAGAACGTTTACGGAAACGACCAGTACGACGGCGTTTTGTATCTCCTCCCTTGGCTTGCCGGTAACGACGCGAACTACATCGATTCCACCTCGACGAAGGTCGTCAACGGTTCGACGGCAAACGCGATCGGGACGGAAACGGAAACGATCAAAAAGCTCGACATCAACGGCAACCTTTCCGACAAGACCGTTCAATACGGCGTCAACAGCGCTAACTATATCGAAACGTACGGTGCATTCCTTGCATACGGCTCCGACTGGAACGGAAACTCCAACAACGCAGGCGACACGTCCGAAACCAAACTTTCCGGTTGGGACCTCTTCTGCGCAGGTTCGTGTATCTTCTACGGCGCGGGTACGTGGGACGCATCCACGCGTAACCAATCGCAATATAAGTATCTCGAATTCAGACAAATGCCTGAACCTGTCGGCGACAAGTACTCCTTGTACTCCAAGGTAAAGGACGCAAATTACAGCAGCGAACTCAAAGAATACGCTTACAACGAAGAAGGCAATCCTTTGAAGGTTTACACGCAGGCTGAAATCGAAGCAAACCAAGCAATCCGTCAGGATAAATGGGGCGCTCGTATGGACTCCGTCGGTTACGGCGTCAATGCGGAAACGAAGAAACTCGAAGGCAAGGCTGCATGGAAGGCAGCAGGCGCGGCTTCCCTCGTTATGGAACTCGCAATCAACAAAGACGTTCAAAAGACGCTCACCTACTCGGGTGCGCAACTTCCCAACTTCAAATCGCAATGCGTTGAATTCTTGAACTATCAAGAAGAAGGCTACGAAAACGCTTCCTTCAAGGACATGATCACTCCCGACGGTTCCGCAACCGTGAAGGGCGACGCAGGCAAGGCGCTTTGGAACGAATATCTTGGCATCGTCGAAGCGATGTACGCAGCAAAACAAGCGAACGCAACGGATACTATCCAAGCGTGGATGGAAGCAAACTATCCCGGCAAGACGTACGACGCAGCATTCGCAGCGGACAGCATCAGCACGGTAGAAAACCGCGCGTATGCAATGAAGGTTCTTTGCATGACCACCTACACGTGGGAAGACAGAGATTTGTCCCTCAGAATGCAATCGGGCTTGAACGCAGTCAGAGATTCCTCCATGTACACCTACGAAACGGGTTGGCTTTCCAAGTTGGAAGGACGCGGAAACAACTTCCTTATGGCGTACACGATGCAAGCATCGATTCTTGACACAAACGGTAACCTTACGCACGACCTTGTAAGCGACATCGTAAGAGATGCAAACATTCTCGAAACGAACAACCGCTTTGCAACGCCTCAATGGTTCTGCCTTACGAGAGCGCAAGAAGCACAAACGGAACTCGACCTCGCAATCAGCCACGAAAAGATGGCGCTCGGCGAATAATTTCCAAAAAACGACACCCGCGCATCCTCGTAAGGGGATGCGCGTAGGTGTAAGAATTTGACAAGGAGGAGAAAGATGGAAGAAGTAACTGTCATTGAAACAGAATCGGACGTCGTCAACTCCGCTGCGGTTGCGGAAGAACAAATTCCGCAAAAAAAGCAAAGAAAGCCGATCAACCAACAAAAGTTGCAAGATAACCTTTGGGGTTGGGCATTCTGTGTTCCTTTGATTATCGGTACGGTATGGTTTGTTTACATCGCGCTCGTCATGGCGCTCATGCTCTCGTTCACCAACTATACGTTGAACAGAGGCTCCATGATGGAATACCTTGGAAACTTTAGCCAAAATATCGTAAAAGATCCCGCGACGGGGGCTGCGTCGCCCTTCTATTGGTACAAAGAAGCGTTCACTTACGAAATCGGTACCACTTATAAAATGAACGAGATGGGCGCCCATCTCTTTAACACGGTCTTTTACATGATCGGGATTCCGATCGGCATGGTCCTTTCTATGTTCTTCGCGGTATGTATGTCGCGCGACATCAAGGGCGGGAATATTTTCAGAGTCTTGTATTATCTTCCCTGCGTAGCAAGCACCATTTCGATCGTTTACACCTTCAAGATCTTGTTTGAAACGACGGGTGTTATCAACCAACTTTTGAACATAGACCTCAACTGGTTGCAGTTGACGGGGAACGAAGCGGAAACGTGGAACTCCCTCAACAACACAAACAAAGAGGGGGCATTCTATAACGATCCGTACTGGTGTCAAGGGCTATTCCAAAAAATTGTCATCATCGTCATGCAAGTTTGGAAGGGGCTCGGCGGTACGATCATTCTGTACGTAGCAGGTCTTTCGGGCGTCAACGCGGCGACGAAGGAAGCGGCACAAATCGACGGCGCGAACGGCTGGCAGATCTTCTGGAAGGTTACGATGCCCGATTTGTATCCCGTTATCTTCTATAATATCGTAACGTCCGTCATCGGCGGTATGCAAATTTACATGGAGCCGGTGCTCTTATTCAAAGAAAATTACATGACGTCCGGTTACGTTTCGCTCATTTGGCGTTACGGTTTGAACGGACTTTCCGCAAGCCAAGCACGCGGTGCTGCATACGGTATGATCCTTGCAGTCATCATCTTCGTGCTGACGATGTTCCAGTTCTATCTGGACGGACGGAAGAAGGATTAAGGGGAGGGCACGGATATGGAAGAAACAAACGTAAACGTAGTAACCTCTCAAACGGAAGAAAAGCAATATTCCTCCATTCGCTATGCGTGGGGTGCAATTTGCGCATTCTTCGGGCTTTCTACCCGTACGCACCGTGCAAGTAAAAAGCGCGCGAAACTCGTTGCGGACATCGTAACGTACGCCGTCCTTTTGTTTGGTGCATTCATCATGGTCTATCCCTTCTGGTGGATGGTCGCAGGCTCCTTTGCTCTTACGAACATTCGCGGAACGGGTAACGACATTTTGAACCGCATGGTTTGGTGGCCTTCGATCTCCACGTTCAACGCGGAACTCAATCCCGAAGGCGGTTTCCGTAACTATGCAGAAGTGTTCAACAAGGCGTTCCCCCGTATCGCTACGGGATTCACCTTCTGGAGAGCGCTTGTCAACAACTTGCTTTACTCTATCGTTCCCGTTTTCGTCGGCGTTATCACGTCCGCATCCGCGGCGTTCTCGTTTGCGAAGATCAACTGGTTCGGCAGAAACGCAGTGTTCTATTTCTTGCTCGCGGCAATCATGGTTCCCGGACCTTCTATCATGGTATCGCAATTCGTCATGTACGACCAACTCGGTTGGCGAACGAACGGTTTGGTACTCGTAATTCCGGGGATGTTCGGCTCGATTATGACGGCGTTCTTCATTCGGCAGTTCCTGTTCGGGTTGCCCACCTCCATTATCGAGGCGGCGAAGATCGACGGCGCGGGGTACTTCCGCATCTTCTGCGGATTTATTCTCCCGCTTGCAATGCCTGCCATCATGGCACAGGGAATTCTTTCCTTCATGGGCTGCTGGAACAACTACATGGGCTCCTTCATCATGATTCCGAAGGGCGAATGGATCAACCTTCCTCACGCAATCCAACTCATGGAAGACTCGGGGAACGGTGCGTATTCGGGCGACTTCGGCGTCGTCATCGCGGGCTCGGTAATCTGTATCGTCCCCGTCATGATCTTGTTCGGATGCTTCCAGAACCTCATCATCGGCTCGTTGATGTTGACGGGTTCCAAGGAATAACAAAAACGAAAAGACGGGGCGACCGCTCCGTCTTTTTTCTTAAAAAAACAAACAAGCGCAACTGTGCGCAAAGGGGTTATTATGAAGAAAAAATTTTTACTTCCCGTCGTATCGGGAATGCTCTGCCTCGCGTTTGCTTTTTCGCTCGCCGCTTGCGGCGACGAACCGCCTGAAGGGGGCGGCGGCATCGCGTGGAACGACAAAGAACAGTGGATGACGGCGGAAGAGGCGGTTCCCACGTCCGCTGCCGTTTTGCCCGACGCACCCACCGTCGGATCGCCCGTTATGGTGCACGATCCTTCTGCATTTTTCGATCCCGTAACGCAAAAATACTACGCGTTTGGCTCGCACTTTGCGGTGGCGTCCTCGGAAGACCTCATCAAGTGGAAACAAGAATATCGCGATAATTACGCCGCGGGCTTGTACGGCACGTCCGATTTCCGTTCGGTCATTCCCGAAAGCAGCGCGTTTGCGGGCACGGGCGGCGGAATCAACAGTACGTGGGCGCCCGACGTCGAATACATTGACGGCAAGTACTACATGTACTACTCGTTGACGAGCGCGTTCGGCAGCGCAAAGTCGGTAATCGGCAGAGTAGAGGCGGACAACGTGTTAGGGCCTTACGCCAACGAAAAAGTTATCGTCAAGAGCAATTACGAAACGGGATCGCCCAACGCGATCGATCCGGAACTCTTCTACGACAAAGAAGACCGTCTTTGGATGGTTTACGGATCCTTCTACGGCGGGATCTTCATCAAAGAACTGTACGCGGAAGGGGAGAGCGCAGGGCTTCCCATCGAGGAAGAGGGGTTTGGTACCCTTCTTTGGAAGCGCGGTTTCTCGCGCGGGGTTGAAGGTCCGTTTATTTTCTACAACGCGCAGACGGATTACTACTATTTGATGGTCAGCGAAGGGGATTTGAACGGCGAGTACAATATGCGCGTCGCGCGCAGTAAGAGCCCGAACGGACCTTACGTTGACGCAACGGGCAACGACGTTTCTACCGATCAAGGTCGCGGAAATAAGATTGCGGGCAACTATAAGTTTGCGTCCGACAGCAAAGGCTACGGTGCAATGGGACACAACTCCGTCGTCAAAAAGGACGGACAGTACTACGTCGTTTATCATACCCGTTACGGTACGTCGACGATCAGCGGCGGCGGGCACAACGTGCAAGTCAACCAACTTTTTTTTAACGAAGAGGGTTGGCCCGTCATGTCCCCGCAACGCTATGCGGGCGAAACGCGCGGAACGGTTGCGGCGAGCGACGTTGCGGGAAACTACGAACTTGTCCTTCACAGCGAAAACACGACGAGCAGCGTTGTGGCGTCCGAGGCGATTTCTCTTACGGCGGACGGCAAGGTCATGAGAGGCACGGCGGAAGCGGGCACGTGGACGTTGAAGAGCGACTATTACGTAGATATCACCGTAGACAACGTCGTTTACAAGGGGGTTGTTGCTCCCGTTTGGCACGCGGCGCTCGGCAAGGCAAGTTACTCGCTCACGGCGGTTTCCAACACGGGCAGAAGCCTTTGGGCGAATAAACTGTAACGCGGAGGCGAAAAAATGGCACTCCGATATCCGAAGAATCCACGCTTTCACAAATTACAAATGCGTTCTTCCGATTATCGAAAATGGCAGGAGGGTTGTGCACACGACCCTTCTCTTTTCGAATGGAACGGAACGTACTACGTCTACTCAACGGATACCTTCGGCGCTCCGAACGGATATCAAATACGAAAGAGCGACGATCTTCTCCACTGGGAATACGTCGGCTCGGCGTTTCACATGGACGGCGTTGCGCCCCACTATAAAAAGAGGGAAGCAAACGGCGCTTACGGGGGTTTGCAGCCTGCATACGACTGGTGCGTTACTCACCCGAGCGAAGTCGGCTACGGCATTTGCACCCGACGCGACGGCACGATGGCGTTTTGGGCGCCTCATTGCGTCAAGGGCGCGGATGGGAAAATTTGGTTGTATTTTTGCCTGACGGGATATTTTGGCGGATCAAAATCGTGCATCGGGCTTGCAAAGGCGGATTCGCCCGAAGGTCCTTTTCAGTTTGAAGGGCTTTTGGTGCAGTCGCCCGCAGGCTGGCGTACGCCAAACGCCATCGATCCCCAGTTCTTCCATGCGGAAGGGGGAAAGGCGTTCCTCGTCTACGGCTCGTACGGAATGGGGCTTTACGTCATCGAACTCGATCCGCAAACGGGACTTCGCAAGGACGGAAGAACGTATGACGATTTTTCCGCAAAAAAATGCACCTTCCGCGAGTATTACGGCGCGCACGTCGCAAGCGGCTCTATCGAAGGGGGCGTCGTTCACTACCACGAGGGAGTGGACGTGCTTGAAAACGGCGTTTGGACGAAGAAAAATTACTACTATTTAATGTGTTCTTACGGCTCGCTTTCTTCCGTTTACAACATGCGTTGCGGACGAAGCGAAACGCCGGAAGGGCCTTACGTGGACGTCAACGGCAACGAACTCATTTGCTCTACCGATATCGGAACGGGAAATAAAATGCTCGGATCCTTCCGTTGGGAGGGTGCGGAGATAGACTTCTTCTGCCCCGGGCACAACGATATGTACGTTACGGCAAGCGGGGTTAACCTCATTTCGTACCATTGCCGAACAAATTATTTCATCGAGAAAAAGCAAAGTCGGTCGAACAACTTCCACTACGTATACCTTTCGCAATATGCGTTTAATTCAGACGGGTGGCCTGTTATGAATGCAAACCGCTATGCGCAAGAAGAGGTGCAAGACGTTACGGCGGATCAACTGCTTAATATCACCGCGGGAAAATTCGAGGCGGTTGCCTTTACGCAAGGGGCGGATTCCATCACGGCAAAGCGGATTGAATTGCGCGCGGACGGCACCGTAACGGGGGCGTATCCCGGCACGTGGGAAATGTACGGAAAGCATTATATCCGATTGAACGTGTTCGGCGACGAATACCTCGGCGTCGTCATGCCCGCGTGGCTGGACGATCAAAACGTCGCGGGGCTTACCGTAACCGCAATGGGAAGACAAAGCGGCATGGCGCTTCACTTAAACAGCACAATCAAAATTTAACCAAACAACGGCGTACAGAATTTCCGTACGCCGTTTCCTTTTGTCGAACGGATATTATCGAAAGAATTTTTGACGTTCCTTATAAAATTTCGTCATGCATTCTCCCTTACTCCGAAACCGCAAAAACACGACCGAAAGCCAACCCGCCGACCAATCTTGTAAATCCAAGGTATTTTTCAAAAATCTACCCCAAGAGTATCTCTTTGACCGTCGCACCGACTTGTTGTATTTACTGCCTGATTTGTCCAACAATCTTGTAAACCCGCTGTATTTTCTCCAAACCTACCCGAGAAGATTTCTTTGACCGATGTCTCAACCCCGTTACATTTTTCCCTGCCCGCCAACCCGCCAAACGTTTTATCAAAATTACTGCGGAAAATTTTTCAGGTTTGCCACGTGTTTCCCACCCGCGTGGAAACTGCCATGCTCCCCACTGCTCTCGGAAATCGTTCTCAATCCTTTATTTTCCAAAATCTCTCTCCCAAAAAACGTATCCGTTTTGCGGTGTAAAAAACGCAATCTATTTTTTTCAGCCGTGGCGCACGTAGTTCTCTTATTCCGCCGAACGTTCTCTTTTTCAGCCAAACGAAACGACCGCCCGCATTTTCGGACGGTCGAAAAAAAATCATTTTTGCGCTCATCTTAACGCGCGCACGCGCGCGACATATAATATAATGCGCGTTACTCGTCTTTTTTGGCGTCATCAAGAATCTTTTTATTTTCCTCGTCGGAATTCATAAAATCCGTTTTGGGCGGGGCTTTCGGGGTTTCTAACCGTTTCATCCAAAACATTAGTCCGGCAAACAGCGCGGCAACGCCGACGATTCCAAAAAACCAAACGATTCCAAATATAATACCAAGCACGATGGATGCAGCGACGCAAAGAACGGAAAGATAGCAAAATATCTGTTTCAAAACGGAAACCATAGGGCACCTCCATGGAAAAGATTACTATAATTGTATCACACAAAAAAGAAAAACACAACATATTGTGGGTGGTAAAATTTCTTCAAAAAAAGCGAAAAAAAGTTAAAAAAAGTGCAAAAAAACAGTTGACTTTATAATTCGAAAGTGTTAAGATACGTAGGCTGTCAGGCGGGCGAACTGCCAAAGGCGAGCAAATAACGGCTTAAAAAATTCTAAAAAAATTCCAAAAAAGTTTATCAAAACAGTTGACAAGCCAAATGGAATATGATAGAATGTACAAGCTGTCCCAAAGGGGACACAACAAAATATCGGATGAACGGAAAATTTCCAAAAAAATTCGAAAAAAGTTGTGAAAAATGCTTGACTTATAATACGGCAATGTGTTATAATCTTTAGGCTACTGTCGCGAAAGCGTCGGGCAGCGCCGAACTGTCGTTCGGTTTCCGTAGATTAAAAATAGAATAAGAAAGAAACGATTTTTTGTAACACAAAAAGCAGTTTCTGTCAATTTTTTTGAGCAAACAAATAGTACTCAAAACAAAGTCAGCAAAGATAACGAGAATTTATTCAAGTTAGAGCCGTCGATACGGTTAGTCCCGTATCGGCTTTAAACAATTAAACTTAAGAGTTTGATTCTGGCTCAGGATGAACGCTGG